>JBKEDE010000067.1:0-37809 GCA_047975265.1 Flavobacteriales bacterium | reverse complement strand
GTATGTGCTGATCACTGGAAGGCTTACAATGAATTTGTTTCTGAAGAAATGCTTATTCAATCCAAATCCGAAACCTTTACGGTTGAAGGTTACAACAGCTTGTTCAGGCGTTTTCTTGCCAGATTGAGAAGAAAAACAAAAAGCTATACAAAAGCGAAATATATGCTAGTTCATTCAGTAAAATTATTGATGATGAAAAGAAATAATCAATTAGCTATACTTTTTTAACAATGCCAAAAATTTTAAATGAATTAGGGTTGAATTGTTCATAAATTTCAAAAAGAGGAATTGTTATTAAAAGGATTAATAGCGTTCCTAACAAATTTGCTTTTAACGGACTAAGTGTCTTTTCTATCATTTTTTAAAATATGAAGAGGCTGTCTCAAAAGCGAAACAGCCTCTTGTTTTTATTACTCACATTCGCAACTTTCTCTACCAGCTATATAACCAATAGCCAAGCCTGCTGCAATTAATTATTAATGGCCACCATCCTCCATCAATTTCCATTTGTTCTTTAACAGGTAATTCCTGTACGTTTAAACTTTCTAAATTCATAATTTTTAAGGTTTTAAAATTAATACTTATTTTATTAAAATCAAAAAATATTTCGTGCACTTGTGTTTTTCTTTTTCCAAAAATGAGAAGAATTTTCATTTTAATCTATTCTTTTTGAGAATAATTTATTAGTTTTGCAACTAAATTATTCTTAATTATAAATATTACATTAGGGAAAAATATAAAAAAATACCGCGAACTGAAGGGTTACAGCCAAGAATATATGGCACATGAGTTGGATATTACTCAGGCTAATTACGCTAAAATGGAAAATAATTCTATAAAAATAACCGTTGACAGACTTCTAAAAATAGCTCTACTTCTAGAAACTGATATTGCCGAACTACTTGAGATGAAGAAGCAGACCATTTATAATCAAAGTGATAACCAAACCGCTAATGCTTTTGGAAGTGTACAAAACCTCTATCAAGAAAATAAAGAAGTTTACGAAAAACTAATCCAAGCAAAAGATGAGCAAATAACTTTGCTAAAAGAGCAGATTGATTTTTATAAAGGAAAAAATTGTTAAATAAAATCCTCATCAAAACTGATGAGGACTTCTTATTAATCGACAATTAAGTTTTCTTAATTACGCTTGTAGATTGTTATTCTGTCCAACAACAAAAGGTTCAACTTCTTTGATTTCCCTGAATTGTTGCTCGTAATTGGCAATATTTTGCTTTGAGTGGGATGACATTGCCAAAGGGGTTAATGCCAGAGCAGTAGCAACATGGGGAGAAAGTGACGTCTACCCAGAGCGTTTTTATGTGTGCGAGTTGATTTACGATGATGAAAAACGCTTAACCACGGTGATTGATGGTTGTGAGACTAGCATGACTTATCACTGGCATTCGAGCTTGCCGGACGGCTCGAAGATGCAGAAGCGGGATTCATATCTAATAACTTTTTTATTTTTGGGAATAAAGGGTAAAATGTCCTTTTCTATTAAATCTTTTTGTACATTTGTGTACTTGCAGTTCATCAAATTATAATTTATTGGTTTTCAATGCTAAATTACTAATTTTTAAACGGCTTGTTTTAGTTGAAAAAATTTAAATGAGTTCCTAATAAATTTTGATTTTACTTAAAAATCTTCAGAATGCCTGTAGAAATTATTTTTAAAAATGATCAATGTGAGTGGATTGATGTAGAAGCACCTACTGGAGATGATTTAATCTTTCTTCAGAAAAAATATCAGATTAATAGCCTGATATTAGAAGACACATTGGATTCCAATCATCTGCCGAAATATGAAGAAGATGATCAGGTAAAATTCTTCCTGATGCGGGAAAATATTGATCTTAAAAGAAAAAATTTAAAAACAATAAGTGATGTTAGTACAAAAATCGGAGTCTTTATTCTTGATTATGTGATTATTACTGTTCACAGGCTGAAAAACTGCAGTATTTATGAGTATAAAAAGGAAATTCTTACGGAAGAAGAAGTAAGTGTTGATAAAATAGCACTGAACATTGCCTTGAAAGTATTGCGTTCTTTTGATGATGAGGCAAAAAAAATTCTTGAATTACAAGATATTTACGAGAATGAAATTTTCCTGCAAAACAACAATGAATCCCAAGAAATACGAAGATTGTACCGATTAAAAAGAAAGTCAGGGCTTAATTTTAGAGTGTTAAACATTTCTTCACAATGGGTTACGAAATTTAACAAACTGAATATTACAGAAGGAGAATACAACGATTTGAAAGACTCTCTGGACGATGTTATCTCGGATTTTGATCATCTTAATGCACAAATCAACAGTCTTATCTCGATGTTTTTGGCATTATCCGACCAAAAAGCAAATCAAGTAATGAAACTTCTCGCCATGTTTTCGGTTTATTTTTTACCGATTACTTTTATTGCCGGATTATATGGAATGAATTTTGATAACATTCCGGAACTTCATACACCATATGGCTACTTTATTACGGTAGGTATAATGGTATTTATCATTCTCATTACTTTCATGTATTTCCGCAGGAAAAAATGGTAACTAAAATTGGGGTATAACTTCTTTTATCAGTCACATCAATGGGGAAAATAATCTTGCGATTCTTTCCATAAATATTTTTAGCATTGACCGTTTTTTCCATTCCGAAAGTTCCAATTTTTCTGTATTTCGGAAATCTTCCTGCATAATGGTTTTGTGTTGTTGCGTTAATTCTTCATCGTAAACAATGGCATGAATTTCAAAATTCAAGTCAAAACTTCGATGATCGAGATTAGTCGTTCCGATAAAAGAGACCAAATCATCACAAATCATGGTTTTAGCATGAACAAATCCTTTTTTGTAACGATAAATTTCAATACCGGCTTCCAATAACTTTTGATAATATGATGTAGAAACCAGATTGACAAAGACCGAATCGGAAACTCCAGGAACGAGTATTTTGATTTTAACTCCGCTCAATGCAGCTATCTTCAAAGCATCAAGAAATGTGTCATCAGGAATAAAATAAGGTGTGGTGATGAGAATTTCTTCTCGGGAAAGCATAATTGCCTGAACCATCGCATACAGAATATTGGGATAATCCGAGTCCGGTCCGCTAGAAACAATCTGCACAAGTTGTTTTGGGGCTTCACTTTCTGTTTTATTTTTAGGGAAATATCTCGGGGTAAGCTCAATATTTTGCCGGGCACAAAAATTCCAATCTACCAAAAAAGCATGTTGCAAAAGATGTACAGCCAAACCTTCAATCCGAAGGTGTGTATCTCGCCAAAAAAGCGAATTTTTTCCGTTGTTGATGTATTTATCGGAAACGTTTATTCCACCGATATAACCTACTTTTCCATCAATAACTACAATTTTTCTATGATTTCGGTAATTAATCCTACTTGCAAAAAACAACCATTTAATTTTATAAAAAGGTACTGCTTCGACACCGGATTTTTTTAATTTTTGCTTGAATTTTGCTTGTAAGCCACTGCTTCCAAAATCGTCGTAAATAAAACGTACTTCAATGCCTTGTTGGGCTTTTTCCATTAATATTTCCGCAATTTCATTTCCGATGTTATCGTTTTCATAGATATAGTATTCAATATGGATGAATTTTTTGGCACTCTTTAAATCTTCTATTAGTTTCGGAAACTTTTCTTCTCCGTTGATGAGTAAGTCGGTTTTTTGGTTTGTGGTCAGCAAAAGTTCTTGGTGTTCGCTTTCGGCTAATTTTTGAAAATAGTTTAGTTTTTTGCTATGATTAAGAATATCACTTCGGTATTTTTTTAATTCAACATCCAATTCGGAACGTTTTTGCTCATCTATTTCCAGTTTTTTCTTGTAGAGTTTCCGTTTTCTGTAATTTACCCCAACACTGAAATAGATGATAATCCCCGCAACAGGAAAGATAAAAACCATCATGAGATACGCCAAAGCCTTACTTGTAGAATTGGTATTAACAATAATGACAACAACCGTTAAAACCACTAAAAGGTAAAGCAGAATAATTAAATAAATACTCATCAAAACTTAAAAATAAGACCTAAATTTACAAAAAGTCTTTTAACTGAACTTATTCGGAGTGTCTTGGTGAAAGATTAACTGAATTTTTCTTAATAAATTCAATTTAAAAAATCTATCTTTACAAAGAAAAAACCATGCAGATGAACAAGAACATACCCTATTATGTAGTAGCTGTTGGGCTTTTTGTTTTACTGAAGTTTGGTTTTACGTTTGCTGATCATAATGATTTAATCTTCTTGCTTAAACCCACCGATAAACTCGTCGGATTTTTGACAGGTTCACAATCTGTTCATCTTGCTTATGAAGGTTATTATCATGAAAAGCTGAATATCCTTATTGATAAATCCTGTTCGGGATTTAACTTTTGGGTTCTAAGTTTTATTCTTTTTACTTATTTAACAGTAAAATATTTTAACAAGCCTCTACACAAAATGTTAACTATCCCGATTGCTTTGGTTGGTACTTATCTACTGACCATTTTTGTAAATACTTCACGAATTTTTACCTCGATTATCGTACAAAGTCAAACAAAAAATATTTTATCAAACCAACAACATTTAATACACGAATCGGTTGGTATAATTACCAATTTATCATTTCTGATTTTGGCTTATTACCTGATTGAAAAACTTTTAATAAAAATACTATACCATGCGAAACTTTCTTAATCCAAAATGGCTTCTGATTATCAATACATTGCCGATTGTAGTCCTCTTTTTTCTTTTCTTTGGGCAATTCAACATTATTAAGACGCTCTTGGATGAAAATACGATTCAGCTTTGGAAATCATTTGGTTTGGCATTGGGAATTTTAGGATTATTAAATTTTGCTTATACGGTTTATTTGATTTTCAAAAAGCAGAATGTTTCTGTTTGGTATGGTATTTTTGCTTTGCTTTGTTACATTTTGTTTATTTATCTGTACGCTTATCATTTGAACAAAATTATTCCGTTTGATATTCCGCAATGGATGATTCCGGAGAATATATTTTTATACGTAGGTACATTCTTAATGCCGACAATTGCCTATTCACTATTTGTATTGATAATACGTTGTACACCTGAAACCCAAAAACACAAGGCTTGGGTAAATTTTCTCATAGCTGTTGCTATTCCAGCAATAGGTTATTTGTTTACTCAAATTGTTCTTCCTTTGTGGCAACGTGTTGAAAATGATTTTTTTACTCATGTTCTTGTAGTACTGATTATTGTAGCCACTTTGGCTTTTCTCTTTTTTTTGGTCAGAAGTATTTTTATTCTTGCTACTAAAAAAGCGACTGCTTGGAAGAAGTATCAATTGGTTTGGAAAATACCTATTGCAATTCTTCTTCCTTTGTTGGGATTGTTGGTGAATAACGGATATTTGTTTAATAAGTTCAATGTTTTAGATTCAGGGATTTTTGGAGATTTTGATAACAGTTGGTTTTATATTCTTACTATTGTAAATGGAGTCTTGGTTTGTTTGCCCGATCTTGATAATAAAATTTACCGACTTTTCTTATTGATCGGACGAAGCATAACTTTTGCTTATACATTCTATTTCTTTTTGGTTTTTTTACCCTTTTTGCCGTTATCGGTTGTTGCTGTTGTTGTCTTCGGAACAGGGTTTTTAATGCTTACACCTTTGTTGCTTTTCGTTATTCATGCAAACGAACTCTCAAAAGATTTTGCATACCTCCAAACTTTCTTTTCAAAAAAGTACCTCTTAGGAATTTCTATATTAGGCTTTTTGGTTATTCCTTTGTTTATCACAGTTGATTATCTAAAAGATAAAAGTGTGCTGAATGAAACACTTGCCTATTTATATAGCCCAAACTATTCAAAAAAATACAATATTGACAAAACATCGCTTCAAAAAACGCTTGATGTTGTAAAAGGTCATAAAGATAATAACAGAGGTGGTATTTTCGGTAGCCAACAGCCCTATTTATCATGGTATTTCAATTGGTTGGTTTTGGATAATCTTACCTTGTCAGACAAAAAGATCAATTATATTGAAGAAATATTTTTTGGTAATACTCCTTTCAAATCATTATCTGAAAATATTCAAAATGATAGTGTGAAAATTACCCATATTTCTACCAGCAGCACGTATGATGAATCGCAAAAGGCTTGGATAAGTTGGATTGATTTAGAAATCACCAATAAAAATGAAGAAAATGGGTTCGCTGAATATACCACAATTATTGATCTGCCTGAAGGCTGTTGGATTAGTGATTATTATTTATATGTTGGAGAGAAAAAAGAGTTTGGAATATTGGCAGAGAAAAAATCGGCAATGTGGGTATTTTCAAATATCAGAAATGAGAATAGAGACCCGGGAATTTTGTATTATTTAACAGGCAATAAAGTCGCTTTCAGGATATTTCCGTTTTTAAAAGATGAAGTACGAAAAACAGGAATTGAATTTCTGCATAAAGAGCCTATCAAATTAAAAATGGATGATAATATTATTGAATTGGGTAATGCAGAAGAAACCATATATGAAAAAATTGAAAACGAAAACATCGTTTACATTTCAGTTCAACAAAAACAAGCATTAAAATCGGTTCATCGTAAACCGTATTTTCATTTTTTAATTGATTCTTCAAAGAATAAAGAAAAATATTCAGATGACTTTATAAAACGAATAGAAAAAATCATAAAAAACGACAAATCGCTTGTAGAAAATGCTCAAATCAGTTTTATAAACACTTATGTAAACACTTTCCCATTAGATAAAAATTGGAAACAAAATTATCAATCACAAATATTTGAAGGCGGTTTTTACTTGGAAAGAGCCATAAAAACCACGCTATTCAATGCTTACCAAGATAAATCGAAATCATATCCTGTAATTGTAGCAGTTACAGACAGTATTCATAATGCCATTTTAGACAAAGATTTTTCTGATTTTAAATTTGCATTTCCTGAAAGCAACCTGTTTTTCAGTCTTGATAAGAATGGTGTTTTAGAAGAGCATTCATTAATAGAAAATCCTTTAGTACAACTACCGAAAATATTGCGTGAGTGTATGTTTTGTGAAACGGTTTTAGAACACAAACTACCAGATAATTCAGTAGTTTATTTACCCAATGACCATAAACCGAGCATTGTTTTAAAGAATGATATTTTTGAAGTTTCCGAAGAAGAACTCAAAGAAAATGATTGGCAATCTGCCCTGACAATGCAGGCAAAGTGGATATCGCAAACCTTACACCCTGAAGAAGTATCGGATAAAGAATGGTTGAATTTGGTTAAATATAGTTTCATTTCAAAAATAATGACTCCTGTAACATCCTATTTGGTTGTTGAAAACGAAGCACAAAAAGCCATTTTGAAAAAGAAACAGGAAAAGGTTTTATCCGGTAATAAATCATTAGACCTTGATGAAGATACGCAAAGAATGAGTGAACCCAATTTATGGATTTTGATAATTTTATGGGGTGGTTTCTTATGGTACAGATCAGTACGAAAGCAGCACGGATAGAGAAATGATTATCATCATTTTTCTCTTTAAAGAAGATTGCCTATCTTTCTAAAAAATAACACTTAATAGAGTGAGATATTAACACCAAAATTAATGAAAACACATTTAACTATTTTATTTTTTATATGGTTCTCAAATCTTGCTTTAAGCCAAGCATTTAAACCGTTAGAAATTGTTAGAAAAGTTTTTACGGACCGTACCTTTCAAAATGAAATTTTAAAAAATACAAAACTTGATTTTAAAATGCTTGACAAAAATAAGGAAACTGCAGTTATAAATTTGACTTTAACGGATAGTCTTGGGAAAGGAATTGATACGTATGTTCATCTAAGAAATGAAAATGGATGGAAAATAAATGCTTTTCGTGCTTTGGCAATGACAGGAATGCTGGAGCAAATCAAAAATCAGTTTGAAAATATGACAGACAAACAAATTGATTCGATGATTGCTACTGGAGATGAAGACATTAAATCAAAAGAAGATTTTTACTATAATCTTAAAAATATAAAATTAACACTTGAATTGGATGACAACATAATCAAGCATTTTAATGATAACAAAAAAGCGTTTGAAGATTTACGACAAAAGATTGTTTCCTTAAAAAGTAAAGGAAAAGATGATTTAAACGTAATTTTAAAAGAAGATTTACGAAAATTATATTTAGGTAATTTAATGAGTCGTGAGCTACTTTGCGATGAATGCATTGTATTAACCATTGGCGGAATGATTGACAATACAGTTGGATATTTTTATTTAAACGATCAATCAAAACTACCAAAAATGAATCCGGCTTGGATAATCATGATTAGAGAAATTGGAGGTGGTTGGTATTTATTCAAAACAACATAGATTATTGCAACTATAAAAAAAACAATAAAGTAAATAGAAACCAAATAAAGTTCCATTTATGAAGAGCACGATGAAAAAAATTATCTTTCCATTCTTGATTTTAGTTTCCTTATTTACGATTGTGTCATGCGGAACGATGGAAAAAAGTGATAGAATCTCAAGGAGAAATGATTTTTTTAATATGTTTTCTAAAACTGAGTTAAAAGCAACATCAAGCGGAAAAATAAGAGATGATATTTTAGTTTTACGAAAGAATAAAACTTTCCGCTACTACTCAAAAATTCTTGGGTTGGTTGATGCGAGCTATTATTCAGGAACTTTTAAAAAAATAAATGACTCAACAATGGTGTTTGAGTTTTATAAAAACTATAAGCCCTCATTTTTTATAAACGACACACTAAAAATATCCAAAAAAGATAATTTTGAAACATTAGAAAATAGCAATGATTATTTAGTTATAAAAGAAAATCGATTAAAATAACCATCCTGTATATCAGGCAATATATTTATATGTGATTTGAAAAATCTGATAAATAATAAACTTTTATACTTTTGATATTTAGTTATTTAAGATGTTGTTTTTCAGTATTTCAGAACAAATGTATATATTTGTCATAGTTTTTATTCTATGTAATAACAGTGCTGTTTTAATTTTTAGAAAATATGAAGTTTTTAAATCAATTAATAGGAAATGCCAGCGAAATTTCCCCTGAAAAATTAAATGAAAAATATGGGCGGTTGCTTATAGAGAACGAAACGATTGAATTGGGATTTAAACTTTTGCGAGATATTTTTATGTTTACGAATAAAAGATTGATATTAATTGATTTTCAGGGTATTACAGGGAGTAAAGCAGAATATAAATCATTGCCTTACAAAAATATCTCCAGATTTTCTTTGGAAACAGCCGGAACGTTTGATCTGGATGCTGAATTGAAAATTTGGATTTCAAGTGAGGATGTACCTTCTGTAAGTAAAAAATTTAATAAAAACATTGATGTTTACGAAGTCCAAAAATACTTGGCTGAAAAAGTCATGTAGGAATAAAAAAGAAATACATTCATTGTTTTTTTACAATACTTGTTTTTTTCATGCTATATTGTAAAGCCCATAGAGAAATCAAGGCTATAACCAGACAGATTAAAGCTGATGTCCATTCTTTAAAAATCATTTTACCTATTAAAAACAGTGTAGCATAAATCATAAAAGTAGCACTAATCCAACATGAAAACAGCCAACCTAATTCTGAGGATTCCTTTTTTATTTTCAATCTTTTTCGAACAGGGCTCCAAGCTCCTTCCGGTCGAACATCTTTGTAAAAATTATTTAAAACTTCTGAATCAGTAGGTGAAGTTAAAAATGTAACGACAAGCCATGTAACGGTGGTAAGAGCTACGGTAAAGAAAAAACTATCAGGAAATTCCCATTTTAATACGAAGCGGGTTATTCCGTATCCTATAAAAGGAGCTAAAGTCGCTGAAATCTCGCTCCACGCATTGATTCTCCACCAATACCATCGTAAAATTAAAACCAATCCCAAACCTGCTCCGGCTTCAAATATAAATTTCCATACTTCGGAAATACTATTAAAAAAAGATGAGATATAGACTCCTAAGATTCCTAAAATTAATGTTGTAATTCTTGAAATAGAAACCAGTTGAGATTGTGAAGCATTTTTATTAATAAATCGGGCATAAAAATCATTAACGATATAACCTGCTCCCCAATTTAGCTGTGTTGAAACCGTACTCATATAAGCGGCTAAGAATACAACAAAGAGTAGCCCCAATAAACCGTTTGGAAGAAAATCACGAATGGCATAAACAAATCCAAATCTATAATCATTTTGGTAATGAAGAGCATGTTTTAAAAATTTATTTCTTTTTGATTCTTTTACAATTTCTAAACGAACGTGTTCTATTTCAGCTTTGTGATTTTGAATTACAGGTACAGAAGGGGCTAGTTTTTTAAATTCATCCTCTGAAATAAACAGTGTTTTTTCATCCACACCTTTGTTTATCAGTGTTTCATAGTTAGATTTTAATTCTGTATTCTGTATATTTTTTGGAATAGAATAAATAACCATGGCACTCAATCCTATTAAAATCCAAGGCCAAGGGCGAATACAGTGATGTCCTATTTGGAAAAATAAGGTTGCAAAAACAGCGTCTTTTTCTGTTTTTGCACTCATCATTCGTTGTGCCACATAGCCACCACCTCCGGGTTCTGCTCCGGGATACCAACTTGCCCACCATACCATTCCGAAATAAGCAATTAAAGAGGTAATGCCTATCGTTAAAATATCCTCTGTACTTTCTGTATTTCCTATTTTAGGAAAAAAATTTAATGTTCCGTCAGGCAAACCGGCTTTTAACTGATCAATACCTCCGACGGTTTCCGAGTTTACAACCAATACTGCTAAAACAATGCATCCGATAATGGCTATAAAGAATTGAACCATATCTGTAATGGCAATTCCCAAAAGCCCTGAAAGTGTTGAGTAAACCAGTATAAAAACGGTTAATCCTCCGCAAATTAAAATACCGTCCGTTTCAGTCAATGTGGGGAAAAAGCCTTGCAAAACAGTTATCATAGCCAGATTGACCCACCCGATAACCATCAAGTTCATGAAAAATCCTAAATAAATCGATTTAAAACCTCTTAAAAATTTTGCTTTTTTACCCGAATATCTTTTTTCTACTAGTTCAACCTCGGTTAATACGTGACTTCTTCTCCATAATTTTGCAAAGAAAAAGGTGGTTAATGTTCCTCCCATCAAAGCATTCCACCAAATCCAGTTTCCTGATATACCATCTTTCGCTATAATCTCTGTAATAGCCAAAGGTGTGTCGGCAGCAAAAGTGGTTGCCACCATTGAAATTCCGGCTATATACCAAGGCAGATTTCTTCCTCCCAAAAAAAAGTTTTCCATTCCTTTTCCGGCTGATTTTCTATAATAAATTCCAATCAGGAGAGATAGTGCCAAAAAACTAAAAATAATAATCCAGTCTAACGTATTAAAAATCATAGTAAAGTATTTGTTATCATGATTTAATTTATAGAATCGGTTTTTAAAATTTATGCTATTTTACGTTTGTTTCTATAATAAACCACCACAAACTTACTAAAATAATATTTACTTATTTTTTATGATTTTGTCTTTCAGTCTTTCCATAAAAATTTTAGCATTTGAAAAGAAATTCTTATTTTTACACCCAAATAAGACTTAAAAAAAACATTTATATGGGGCACGGATTATTAAAAGGCAAAAAAGGAATTATTTTCGGAGCATTGGATGAAAATTCCATCGCATGGAAAACGGCTGAAATTGCATTTGAAGAAGGTGCTGAAATTGTATTGACCAATGCACCTGTGGCTATGCGGATGGGAAAAATCGAGGAGTTGGCTGTCAAAATAAAAGCACAAGTTATTCCGGCAGATGCCACTTCTATGGAAGATTTGAATAATCTCTTTGTAAAAGCACAAGAAATTCTGGGAGGTAAATTAGACTTTGTTTTGCATTCCATCGGGATGTCTGTAAATGTTCGAAAAGGAAAGCATTATACCGATCTTGATTACGAATTTCTTCAAAAAGGTTGGGATGTTTCAGCGGTTTCTTTTCATAAAGTAATGAAAACGGCTTGGGATTTGGATGCTGTTAATCGAAACGGATCCATTGTTGCCTTAACGTATATTGCAGCACAGCGTGTGTTTCCTAATTATAACGATATGGCGGATAATAAATCGTATTTGGAATCCATTGCCCGCAGTTTTGGATATTATTGGGGTGTAGAAAGAGGTGTTCGTGTTAATACCATTTCCCAATCACCTACGCTGACGACTGCAGGAAGTGGTGTGAAAGGGTTTGGAGGATTTTTGTCTGTATCGGATAAAATGTCTCCTCTGGGGAATGCTTCTGCAGAAGAGTGTGCTCATTATATTGTCGTTATGTTTTCTGATTTTACCAAAAAAGTAACGTTACAAAATCTTTTTCACGATGGTGGATTTTCCAATATGGGTGTCAGTGAATCTTTAATGGAAATTGTTGGAGAAGAAGAGTGATTTTAAATACTGCTGTTTTTTAAATAAATTTAACAAAATAGATAGGTAAACATAAGCAACTGCTTATGTTTTTTATTTTATAAATAGCACACGGATTATTAGGTTATTAGACGGAGGTTTTGTATATTTAACTATCTAATTATCAGTACAATGAATTGCAGGATAAAAGAATACAATCAATCTCAAAATTGGTTATTCCCCCCTTTGATAGAAGAATTTAATACCTTCGGATCATCCGGTAAGAATCGTAAACAAGGTTGTAGAAAAGATAGATTTAAAATCCTTGCCGAAAACCCGATCATCGTCAATTATACTCTGCATCAGGACACCAAGACATCCATACGTTAGAACCTCATTTGGAAAACCTTAAAAAACTTTACCATGAGCTTTCCGAAGAACTTACCGCAGATGCGTGATACGGAAGAGTGAAGAGAATGATGAATTCTTAGAAGAAAAACAAATCAAAGCCTACGTCAAGTTCAACACCTTTGATTCCGAACAGGGAAAATCAAAGAAAATAAAAAAGAACTATCTCTAAAAAAATCTGCCAAAATAAAAAAACCGTCCCGATTTGTAAACGAGACGGCTTCTTCAACATTATATTCTCTCTTCATATTCTTGAGTTATTTTAATAAAATAATCCTCAAGTTTTCTTTTTAAAAAAATTTTTCAAAATAAAATTTAATCTTCTAATTAACTTCAATTTTAACTATACCAAAAGTATTAAGTAACATTATTTGAATTATTCTTTTTATATCAAATCCTCTGTTTAAAAGTTGAAATGTTTCATTTTTTCGACAAACATTTTTTGTACATTTAGAAAATTTTAAAGTATGATTTTAGATTTTTCAAAAAATAGTACCCTAAATTTTGAGTTTCATGAACCTTGGCAGAAAGAAATTCTTCTTTTTTTTAAAGAATATACTCATCATAATGCTGATATAAAGGTTACAACGTCCGGCTCTACAGGAAAACCCAAAACTATTCCTATTTTAAAAAGTCATATGAAAAACAGTGCTTTAATGACTGGAAATTATTTTAATTTAAAAAAAGGGCAGACTGCTTTACTATGCTTACCGATACGTTATATTGCCGGAAAAATGATGTTGGTAAGAGCTGTTGAGTTAAAATTAAAACTTATCTGTGTAAAACCTTCAGGAAATCCTTTACAAGCACTATCTACTCCGATTGATTTTTGTGCTATGGTTCCTCTACAAGTTGAAAATTCACTTTCAAAACTGACTATGATTAAACAATTAATAATCGGTGGTGCACCTATTACCTCTCAACTTGAATATTTATTACAAAGTGTTTCCACTCATTGCTTTGCTACTTATGGCATGACTGAGACTGTAACACATATTGCCATAAAATCGCTTAATCATTCTTTGAAATCTGATTTTTATACTGTTTTAAACGGTATTTCGATAGAAAAAGACGAGCGAAACTGTTTGATGATTGATTGTTCTATGTTAAATCCTCAAAAAGTTATGACAAATGATGTTGTAAAGCTAAATGGTCAAACACAATTTCAATTTTTAGGAAGGTATGATCACGTTATCAATTCCGGCGGTATAAAGATTCATCCGGAAATTGTTGAAAAAAAACTTTCTTCTTTAATTTCTGAACGTTTTTTTATCGCATCGATTCCTGATAAAAAATTAGGGGAAAAGGTTATTTTAGTCATTGAGAAAGAAGAATCTGATTTTACCTTAAATTTGGAACTTTATTTAGAGAAATTTGAAATTCCTAAACATGTTTTTTTTATTAAAAAATTTATAGATACTCCTACAGGAAAAATCAAACGGAAAGAAACATTAAACTTCGTTTTTTTATGAAATATGTTAATAATATCACCTAAACGTGTTCTAACATTATACCTAAAGTAATTTGTAATAGGCTACTTGCATTTCTGTTATTTTATCAATAAATTTACCAAATAATACAAATCTAGAACGTTACTGCGTTTAGCAGTTATATTGTGTGCTATTAGAACAAATGAAAATCAATGATTAAAAAAATTAAAATTACAACCTTACTTCTTACAATTTCATTAATTGGATTTGGACAAGAACTACCGCAAGAAAAAACTGAAAATCATCAACAAATTAGTGGAACAAATATTTTTATGATTCCTCCAGATTCATTTGAGCTTTCTAATAATTTTAAAGGATTCCAAAATCCTGCTGACCAAACTTCAATGATTATGATAATGGAAATTCCCGGACCATATTCAGAAGTTATAAAAGGATTTAATTCCGAAACGCTGAAAACAAGAGGGATGGAATTAAAAACAAAAAAAGAAATCAACATAGCCGAATTCAACGGAATGCTCATTGAATTAGACCAACCTGCAAACGGAATGATTTTTTCAAAGCACATTCTCATTTACGGAGGTGAAAAATCAACTACATTAATCAACGGAGTTTACTTAAAAGACTCTCTTCAATTAGGAAAAAAAATAAAAAAAAGTATTTTAACAACAATTGTAGATTCTAACTTGAAAAGTAATCCGAGAGAAGCACTAAACTACTCATTGGATGAAACTGCAGGTTCTTTGAAATTTAAAGCTGTAATCGGAAACGGAATGTTATTCAACCGAGATTTGAAAACACCTACTGAAAGTATTGACAAAGCTACTTTGATAACTGACAAATCATTTGCTAAAGTTGAAATAGAAAACAAAAAATTATTTTGTATCTCAAGATTAAAAAAATATCCTGATGATTATTCTCTAATTCCAAACAAAGGAATTAATGAAATCGAGATTGACAATCTAAAAGGGTTTGAACTTTTTGCAAAAAATAATGACAAGATGAACGAAGAAATGTATCAAGTCATTTTGTTTGACGAAAACGGAGGCTATTATCTTTTCGTTGGGACTTATTTAACCGGAAGTGAAAATGCAGTTTCTGACATAAAGAACATTATACAAACATTTGATAGAAAAAAATAACTGTCCACAACATAGAACTGTGGTAAAAAGCAATTATTTGCATTGGCTTTAGTCTAAAAAATATATTCATATCTTAGCAAAATGAAAAAAGAAGTATCTCTAAAAAAATCTACCAAAATAAAAAAACCGCCCCGATTTGTAAACGAGATGGCTTCTTCTTCTTGTTATTTTTTCCCTAAATATCTTTCCTTAAACCGCCTCTTTCGGTGATATTTTTCCTGAAAATTATCACTGGCATCTTTCATTAGAGTATAAATTTTATCAAAAGGTTCGTTTGTAATTTTAGCATATTCATCACTCATAATGTGAAACACCTCTTTTGTAGTTGCTAATTTTTTAAAATTAAGTATACGGTCTTGCAGATTCATTTTTTTAAATGCCATCCGGTTCAAATCAACTAAATAAAAATCATACAGCTTATGTTCTTTTTTTACAATCAATGTATTTCCCGGTGAATGATCTAAAAAATTGATATGATTTTTATGTAATTGGTAAGTAAAATGAGTAAATTGTCGTAATATATTTTCTCTATCAGGAAAATTCTCATATAATGAATCTCTATATGTAAAATCATATTCAATATGCTCTGATATGTAGTAACTGTTAGTGATTCCAATTAAATTAGAAAATTCTACATAAGCAATAGGAAACGGTGTTTTAATATTTGAATTTATTAATCTAACAGCATGTTTATAAGATCTTTCAGCTTTTGATAGACGTACATATTGGTATAAAAACTGATTAATAAGATGAGGCTTTTTAAATGATTTTATATTAATGGTTAATCCGGTAGATAATTTGAATTTTTTTATTAAATTCCGTTCACCATCCATTACAATATCTCCTTGATTAGAAAAAGAAGTTATGATGTCTTTTAATTCTTTTTCTAAAGGTTTATAATTGTTGTGAATCACCCAGTTTTCCCTCATTATTTTTTTTGCTAAGTTAGGAAAATTTTATTTGTAGAATGGCAAAAAAATTACTTCTAATATGATTCAAATTATACGGATCGGATATTGTTAAAGTTGTTAGTCTTGCTAATTATAAAAAATTTAAGAAGAAAAAATTTAAAACTCTGGCTTTCTTTTGTAAATTTGTATCCGCAAGCTGTAAAAACTTTTTTTGATACACCAAAGTCATAAAATATCGACCTTACTTATCACTTATAACGAGTATAATAATTTAGAAAAACTACTTCCAAAGCTTTGTTTTACGGATGAGATAATTATAGTAGATTCTTTTAGTGATGATAGGTCTCAAGAGCTGGTTTCTCAATTTCCAAAAGTCCAATTTGTACAACGAAAGTTTGATGATTTTTCTTCTCAACGCAATTATGCTTTAAGTTTGGCAAAAAATGAATGGATTCTATTTCTTGACGCTGATGAAGGACTTCCCGACCAACTCATTGAAGAAATAAAACAAATTATCGGAAGCATAGAAAAATCTTATGATGCTTATTATGTTTATCGCAAGAATCATTTTATGAAGAAACATTTACGTTATTCCGGATGGCAAAATGATAAAATAATCCGTTTATTTAAAAAAAGTAAATGTTTTTACAAAGGCTATGTACATGAACAATTACAAGTAAACGGAACCATTGGAATTTTAAAGACTCGTATTGAACATTTTACCTATAAAAGTTTTGACCATTATGTATATAAATTACACCAGTATGCGGATTTGAGAGCTAAAGAATTATATAATAGAAAGGTAAATCCTAATGTTTATCATTATTTTTTTAAGCCTGCCTACCGTTTTTTCAACAGCTATTTCATTCGTCTTGGATTTTTGGATGGTTATGAAGGTTTGATTAACGGTATAACGCAGTCGTATGGTGTATTTTTACGCTATGTAAAATTACGAGAAATGAAACAAAAACAGTCTAATACATAATTCTACTCTCAAAAAAGTATCTTTGTATCAATTGAACACGAAAATATTTAAAAACATATGAGTTTATTAACTTTTTTAGAAGCCGGATGGATAGATATTTTTACCAATCCACAGGCGTGGATAGCTTTATTAACACTTACTTTTTTAGAAATTGTTTTAGGGATTGATAATATTGTTTTTATATCCATCGTTTCAGGGAAATTAAAACCCGAAGATCAACCCAAAGCACGAAATATAGGACTTGGCTTAGCCATGATTTTTCGTATTCTTCTTTTATTTGGAATTAAGTGGGTTCTAAGTTTACAAGAGAGCTTATTCCATATAGATAAATGGGGGTTTTCCATTGCTCCTTCAGGGCAGAGTATCATTATTTTAATCGGGGGATTATTTTTACTGTACAAAGCAGTTAGCGAAATTCATCATAAATTAGAAGGAGATGAAGAAGAAACGGCAAAAGCCTCCGGAAAAAATCTAAGCAGTGCCATTTTCCAAATAGCCATGTTAAATTTAGTATTCTCCTTTGACTCGATTCTAACAGCTATCGGATTGGTTTCTTTAGACCAACCGCCGGTAGGCTTTGGAGAAACCGGAGGTTTGATTATCATGATTTTAGCCGTTGTCATTTCAATTATTATTATGATGGCATTTGCTGGACCGGTAAGCAAGTTTGTAAACGAACATCCAACCATTCAAATTTTAGGATTATCCTTTCTGATTTTAATTGGTGTCATGTTATTGGCAGAAGGCTCTCACTTAGCTCATTTAACATTTGGAGAATTAGAAATTCACTCCATTCCTAAAGGATATTTATATTTTGCTATTTTCTTTTCTTTGGCTGTTGAATTTATTAATATTAAAATGCGTAAAAACAGAAAGCCCATAGCTTTAAAGTATTCAAAAATTGAAGATGAAAAATTAAAATAGGCTTAGAAATTAGAAGTATTTATTAGGCAAAAAAATGTATAGAAAAGTATTTTTCTTTCGAGAAGGTTTACTATTCTTAAATAAGAAATACTTTGGTCAAGCAAGAAGTTTTGGTAGAAATTTTACAAACTATAAAATCATATATTATTAATAAACCACAACCTAAAATGAAAAAATTATTATTAAGTTTTATACTTCTTACAATTAATATCTTTTGTTTTTCTCAATTAAAAGTATTAAGAGAATTGGAAATAAAGGGTAGTAAATATCAGGTACAATCTTATAACAACACTAAAAAAGAAATTTACAGAATAGTAAAACTGGAAGAAAATTCTATTGTTTCAGAAGTAACCGTCGATAAATATTATAAGACGGATAATAGTGAAATGAAATCAAAATTTCATTTCTTGAACAATATATTTATCATTGAAAAAACACAAACCGAAAAGAACGGACAGGTTATTTATGGAGTTGACAGGATATTTATTGACAGCAAAGGCAATCTCTTTTTAGACATGAATAATGGATCATTTACTAATAAAAAACCTGAATTAAACGATTACTCCGCTCAGTTTGATGGAGGAGAAAAAATTTGATGGAGGAGAAAAAAGATTACATCGTTGGGTAGAAAACAATTTTCACCCTTTAGAATTTAATCCTCCTACCGATAAACCTATCTTGAAAATTTTTGTAGAGTTTGTTATAGATGAAACAGGACAAGCAATTGTTACAGACATACTAGGCACACAAGATACACAAAATATAACACTGATAAACACAAAATTCAAGAAAATGCCTCTTTGGATTCCGGCAGTAAAAGATTCAAAAAAAATAAGTGCAAGATTCCATTTACCAATCTTCCTAAGATTTGATGAATAAAGACTTTTAATACTAATAGTTTTCTGTAAATGAAATATTGGTTGGTAAAAAAGCTCCCTACCTTTTATTCAAAAGGTAGGGAGCTTTTTAGTAAAAGGAACGTACCTTTCTGTAAAAAGGTAAGTATCTTTTATAAAAAACGTAAGGAGCTTTTAACAAGAAGTCTTTTATCTTTTAGAAAAAATACAGATTCTTTAATTGGGAATGCTTGGCAGGTATAGGCTTTTTAATACGATAAATCGTATAATTTTGTTGAAAGATGTATATTTACATCACATTTCGATAGTATGAAGAAGATAATAGGTACGATGCTCGTTTGTTTAATGCTGTTTTCGTGTCATAAAAAAGAAAAAGAGAGGTTGCATATTGCCGTAGCAGCCAATATGCAGTTTGCTATGAAAGAGTTGGTTAAAGTATTTGCCAATCAAACTGGTATTGAAAGTGAATTAATTATCAGTTCGTCAGGGAAATTAACAGCCCAAATAAAGGAAGGGGCACCGTTTGATGTTTTTATTTCTGCTGACATGAAGTACCCTATGGAGTTGTTTCATTCCGGTTATGCTGTGGAGAAACCTCAAACGTATGCTTATGGGAAGTTGGTTTTGTGGTCTATGTCGGAAGAGTTAGCACTTTCTGTAGAGGGGTTGAAGAACTCGGCTGTTAGGCATGTTGCTTTGGCTAATCCTAAAACAGCTCCTTATGGAGTGGCGGCAATGGAGGTTTTAAAAAACAATAAGGTTGAAGCGGAGATACGTGAAAAATTGGTTTATGGAGAGAGTATTTCCCAAACCAATCAGTTTATTATTTCAAGCTCTGCTGAAATAGGTTTTACGGCGAAGTCGGTTGTTCTATCACCTCAGATGAAAAACAAAGGGCGTTGGGTTGATATTCAGGAAGCCGATTATAGCCCTATTGCTCAGGGAGTTGTTGTAATTAAACAACAAAACGGTAGGGAGCAAGAAGCCATGAGATTCTATCATTTTCTTTTTTCTGCTGAGGCTAAGAAAGTTCTTCAAAACTATGGGTATGCAGTTAAATAATATCTGTTTATGAATCTATTTAAAGGAGTTATACAATCGGTTGAAACGTATAAAAGTTTGTCTTTGGTTAAGATAGAAATCCAATCGATTGTTGTAAATACAATTGTTATGGAAACGCCTAAAACGGTTGCTTATTTAGAAGAAGGTAAAGAAATCCATGTGATGTTTAAAGAAACAGAAGTGCTCATAGGAAAAGGAACGGAGCATACTGCTTTAAGTATACAAAATAGAATAGAGGGAAAAATTGTAAAGATTGAAAAAGGAAAATTATTATCTAAAATTGCATTACTTACAGTTATTGGAGAGTTAAGAGCTGTAATAACAACTCAAGTGCTTTATCAAATGGAGTTGAGAATAGGAGAGAAGGTTACCGCAATGATTAAAACCAATGAAATAATGTTATCATGATGGATTGGGAACCTTTATTCTTAACGTTTAAATTGGCATTGATTACGACGGTATTATTACTTATTGTAGCCATACCGCTTGCATATTGGTTATCCAATACGCAATCACGAATAAAACCGATTGTTGAAACGTTGGTCAGTATGCCTTTGGTTTTGCCTCCTACTGTTTTGGGTTTTTATTTGTTGATGACTTTCAGCCCTTCAAATTCAATGCTTGGTTCTTGGATAAATAACTATTTGGGAATAAAACTTATTTTTTCGTTTGAAGGATTGGTTTTTGCATCGGTCATTTACAGTTTGCCTTTTATGGTTCATCCTATTCAATCTGGTCTTTCCAATTTATCTTCTGCTCTTTCAGAAGCTGCTTACGTTTTGGGAAAATCAAAAACAGCTACACTTTTTAAGGTACTTCTCCCTAATATAAGACCTTCCTTATTAACGGGAATTGTATTAACCTTTGCCCATACCATAGGTGAATTTGGCGTTGTTTTAATGATTGGAGGAAATATACCGGGAAAAACAAAAGTGGCTTCCATAGCTATTTATGATGAAGTTGAAGCACTCAATTATGATACCGCTAATTTCTATTCTTTGGTTTTATTCATAATTTCATTTAGTATATTATTAATTGTGTATCTCATAAATGGAGGTTATTTAAAACATTTCGGAAAATAATGATACGAATTGAATTACAAAAAAAATTAACTGCTGCACATGGAACCATGCTTCTTGACGTTGTGATGAATATCAAACAAGGGCAATTGGTTACACTTTACGGAAAATCAGGTGCCGGAAAAACCTCTATTCTTCGTATGTTTGCAGGATTGCTTCAAGCAGATCAGGGATTTATTTCCATTCAAGATAAAATATGGTTGGATACGCAAAAAAAAATCAATTTAAAACCACAACAAAGAAAAATAGGTTTTGTCTTTCAAGATTATGCATTGTTTCCTAATATGACTGTAAAAGAAAATCTTCTTTTCGCTTTAGAAAAAAAGCAGGACAAACAAATTATTCATGAGTTAATAGAGATGATAGAGTTGGGAAACTTACAACATAAAAAGCCTGAAACTCTCTCAGGAGGTCAAAAACAGCGTGTTGCATTGGCTCGTGCTTTGGTAAGAAAACCTCAAATTCTTATGTTGGACGAACCTCTTTCGGCATTAGATATCGATATGCGAATAAAATTGCAGAATTATATTCTTAAAGTTCATAAACAATATGGGCTGACCACTTTGTTAATCAGTCATGAGTTAGGTGAAATTATTAAAATGTCTGATTATGTATTCATCCTTGATGGAGGAAAAATTATCAGGCAAGCTTCTCCGTTTGAGCTTTTTACTCAAAAAAAAATAAGTGGGAAATTTCAGTTTATAGGTGAAATTGTTCAGATTGAAAAAGAAGATATTTTATATATCATAACGGTGCTGATTGGGGCTGACTTTGTGAAAATTATGGCAGACGAAAAAGAAATTCAATTTATAAAACCGGGTGATAAAGTAGTTGTAGCTTCTAAGGCTTTTAATCCTTTAATTCAAAAAATCAGCTGATACTTTTTCAGATTAATTTTCAAATATTTCAACCTTTTTTCTTAAACATTATTTACGTTAAAAACAATCTTTTTTACCCTGCTATAAACCCTTTTTCATACTACTTTTTCCTTGTCGCAGACTTTTGCAGGAAGCTTTCTGCATTATTGCCATACAATGTTAGGGAGTATTTTCTTTTGTCAATAATATTCATAATGTCCATATTGAAATTCCTGTGCTCGTCTAAGATAAAAAAGGTCTGTAATTAATTTATCAAGTTCGTCAACTATTTTATTAAGTTCTTTATTTCGCTCAATTTTTTCTTGTCCTAAAGTATTGAAGTCTATTTTACTTTCGTCTTCTATGAGTTGTCGCAGGGATTTGATGTAAAGTTCTTTTTGCTTTGTAATGTCGTAAGTTTTTAAAATATCTTCTTTGGTTTTGGGTAGCAAGTAAATGGAATATTCTGCATAACCTAAAATTCGTCTGCTTTGATGTCCAAAATATGTTCCGCCATATTCAAAGTGTCCGAATAATGAATTAATATTTAGGTATATATCTATGAGTTTTTGTCGTTGTTGAGCAAATTTATTAATACCGTTTTTTTGCTTAAGAAAGTAAGCATATAGAGTATAATACTCATCACGTCCGACTTCACTTCCAAAAGTTAAGTGAACCTCGTTGCCATTTTTATCTACAATATCTTTCCAAATGTCATTACTGAAATACGTAAAGTCTGGGTCTTGAACATTGTCTTTGTACAAAGCTGGAAAATTGTCCACTATTTGATTAAATTTTTCCTTATTGTATTTCAAAGTTTCACCAATTTCAGTTGTAATTAAAATGATATCTTGTTGTGTGTAATATTTTGAGTTTTCAACCTTTTTAGTTTCTGCGGTTATATTGGCAATAGGTTTCTTGTCAACATGTTTGGGTTGATTGTTGCAACTTAGAAGTCCAACTGTAATTGTTAATATGTAAATTATCTGTTTCATGCTCGTCTAAGATAAAAATGGTCTGTAATTAATTGCTCAACTGGATGAAGAAGATAAAAACGCTATCTTCCGTATTATTGATGGGATGCTTACTAAAAGTAAGTTTTAAAGACTTCTTTAATAAAAATGTGGCAATGCTTTAAATGAAAAAAGCCACCCACAGTTTGGATGGATTTTCTTTTATTGACTTAGTATTTTAGATATTTCTTTCGATTTCTTTTTGCTAATTGCAAAAGTTCTACCATCTATTTTTATTCTTTGAAAATCACTTGAAAATAAAATCATATACTTGCTACCACTTTTATTGTATAAAACTAACTCTTTATAGGGTATAAATTTAGATACAACTTTTTTTGCACAATCCATCAATTCAATTAATTTTTCATATTCTTCAACTGATTTATAGTTATCTTCTTTAAATAAAGATACTTCTGCTTTGCTTATTTCAGTAAGGTTATAAAAATCTTTAAACCTCTTTTTATTACTTTCTGAAGTTTGACTGAACACACTTAGCGATATAAGACTTATAATCAAATATATACTGTATTTTAAAATGTTATTAGTTACCACCTTTCATAGTTTCTTATTTCCTATTTTCTTCTTTTATAAACAATATTTATGGAGCATTACCAAAGTTACTCAATTCACGACGTATCTTATCGCTGTTAAAAATAGAATAGTTTTCTACCTCAGTTCTGCTTAAATTATTTTGAATCAATTTTTTAACTCAAAAATTAATCTCAGTTACCTTTGTATCGTCTATATTATAATAATTAATTACAGCATTATAATCGCTATAATCTATAGGTGTAACAGATTTATGAATATAATTAGCAGGAACAAGAACTATCCTAAATGTTTGATTATTGAGATACCCCGCAGGGGTTGTAGTTGTAACAAGATCGTAATTTCCTTGAACAAAAATTCGAACATCATTTACTGTAAAATCAAAATCATAATCCAATTCCTTTCCGGCATCAAAATAAACCGTTTTTGGAATTTGCTCCCAAACAGAGTTTCCACTGTAAACATCTTTCTTTCTATACACCAAAACGACATCACTGCTATAGGTATTTAAGGTTGAAGGAAAGTTATAATATAGAGTGAAATCATTAGCAGAGGAAAAGGTTGCATTGATAAGATCGTACACCACCGAATACGTGTCGTAATCCGTTCTGTCATCATTTTCTGTTGCACAACTTGTTAGTATAAAACTTCCAAGTAAAGCAAAGGCTGTTAAAGTGAAATATTTTTTCATTGTCTTAAATTTTTAATGGTTATACTATGTAATCTTATTCAAAACATATACCACAAATTTAATTCCTAATTATTTTGAGAGAAAAAGTGTATTTTTGGCAATTATCTTTGAGATTCAAAATAAAGATTATGAGCTTAAAATTACATAAAAATATCATCCGAAACCCAAATGCTTTTGAAAAATTATTGGTTAAAACCCTCGATTTATCCAATTTGGTAATTCAAGACATTGATTTTAGAAAATCAGGTATTAATTGGGAAGAATTAATTTACAACAACACCACTTTTTTAGGATGCAAGTTTAATCGTGATGACGCTTTTATCATTATCGATAAAGGAGGCTATGTGTATCCGAAATTTAAGAATATTCCTTATAAACCGTATCGACAGTCATTATATACTTGGCAAGAATTAATGGAAGGGTATAGCGAAATTGACGATGACTCCATGGATTTACATATTTACAATCATTTTATCAAAAATAAATATACCCCTCCGATTAATGAAGCATTAGCACAACGAATCCACGACCATAGTATAGACGACGCATTACGCCAATTATTAGGTTACGATGAAAATGGAATGACTCAAAAAAAAGCTGTAGGTTTTATGGGAGGACACGGAACTCTTAGAGGAAGTGAATTTTATATAAAAACTGCTCTTTCAGCTAAATTGACTGCTGAAAACGGCTATTATGTTGTTTCGGGAGGAGGTCCGGGAATTATGGAAGCAGCTAATTTAGGAGCTTATTTTGCCCACCAACCAAACCATGATTTAAAAAAAGCCATTGCTATTCTAAGCGAAGCTCCTAAATATACTGATCAGAACTTTACTCAAAAAGCGATGGATGTTTTGACATTATACCCTGACGGAAAAGGAAGTTTAGCTGTTCCAACTTGGTTTTACGGGCATGAACCCAGTAACTTATTTGCATCCAATATTGCAAAATATTTTTCCAATTCTATACGTGAAGATACTTTATTAGCCATCAGTCTATACGGTGTTGTTTATGCACCAGGAAGTGCAGGAACTACTCAGGAAATTTTTCAAGAAGCCACACAAAATCATTATGGAACTTTTGGGTATTACAGTCCTATGGTTTTTTTAAGTAAAAAACGATATGTAGAAGATACTTCTATTTATTCTGTTTTACATCAATTAGCTAAGGGAAGAAAATATAAAGATTTTTTGTTTTTAACCGATGACCCTGCACTAGTGGTTAAATTTTTAAAAGATCATCCTCCTGTTAAAGTTTGATAAGAGGTAAAATTAGTATGAAAAAGGTTTGTATAAATCAAAATCTGTTTTTATATTTGCAACCGCAAACATCGCGGGATGGAGCAGTAGGTAGCTCGTCGGGCTCATAACCCGAAGGTCGCAGGTTCGAGTCCTGCTCCCGCTACTAAAAGTAAGAGTAATCAAAAGTGGTTGCTCTTTTTTTATTTTAAAAGATCCGGTCTTCTTTTTTGTGTTCTTTCCAAAGCCTTTTGCTCTCGCCATTCATCTATTTTAGGGAAATTTCCGGACAAAAGAATTTCTGGAACTTTGTAGCCTTTATAATCCGATGGACGTGTGTAAACCGGAGGAGCCAGCAAATTATCTTGGAAAGAATCCGTTAAAGCTGAAGTCTCATCATTAAGAACTCCCGGAATTAAACGAATAATACTATCTGAAAATACGGCGGCAGCTAACTCCCCTCCTGATAGAACATAATCACCAATAGAGATTTCTTTTGTAATATGTATTTCTCGTATTCGCTCATCAATCCCTTTGTAATGACCGCATATAATCAAAATATTTTCTAAAGAAGACATTTGGTTTGAGACTTCCTGATTAAGCATCATACCATCCGGAGTCATATAAATCACTTCATCATAATTGCATTCCATTTTTAAATCAGAAATGGCATTGTCCAAGGGTTCACACATTAAAACCATGCCTGATCCACCTCCGTATTGGTAATCATCTACTTGATTATACCGATTCAGTCCGTATTTTCTTAAATCATGAATATATACTTCCACCAACCCTTTGTCAATAGCTCGTTTTAGAATTGATGCGGCAAAAGGACTCTCTAATAATTCAGGTAAAACGGTAATAATATCAATACGCATATACTCTATCTTTACTAAAAAACATCATCTAATTTAAGTGAATCTTTTAATCGAACACCTTTTTCTGTGTGCTGGACAGTTATAACTTCATTGTATGCATCATGTTCTAGAAAAAGATATAAATTTTCATCTGCACAATGATTTAGAAACTGTTTCTTTTCATCTAAAGTTAAAAGTGGACGCGTATCATACCCCATGACATAAGGAATTGGAAGATGCCCTACCGTTGGAAGTAGATCAGCTGCGAAAACCAATGTCTTATTCTGATATTGAATAAATGGAATCATTTGTTTTTCAGTATGACCATCTACAAAAAGAATATTAAAACCGAGTTCTTCCACATACCCAAAACGATCGTTCGGAAGTTTAATAAAATTTAACTGCCCACTTTCATACAAAGGCATAAGATTTTCTGGAAGGAAAGAGGCTTTTTCTCGAGCATTAGGCTCTGTTGCCCATTTCCAATGTTTTTTATTGGTCCAAAAACGAGCATTTTTGAAAGCGGGTTCAAAACCGGTTCGTTTTTTATTCCACCGAGCTGCACCGCCTACGTGATCAAAATGTAAATGCGTTAGTAAAACATCGGTAATATCATCTCGATGAAATCCTTTTTCTGCTAAGGATTGATCCAATGAAAAATCTCCATACATAGAATAATAACTAAAGAATTTTTCAGATTGTTTATTGCCCATTCCGGTATCAATTAAAATCAAACGATTTTCATCTTCTATTAATAAACAGCGTAGACTCATTTCAATCCTATTGTTAGAATCTGCAGGATTGGTTCGTTGCCATAACGATTTGGGTACTACACCAAACATAGCTCCTCCATCTAATTTAAAATTTCCTGTTTCTATTTTATGTAGTTTCATTCGCTTTTACCTGATATTTTTATAAATGAAAAAATCTAAACCTCATTACTTAAACTTATTACGATAATCTACAATACTTTGTTCAATCACTTGCATTGCAACATCTTTTCCTTGAAAATCTTCTACAACAACGGTTTTTTGTTCCAACTTTTTATAATCTTCAAAAAAACTTCGGAGTTCTATAATAGAATGTTGAGGTAGTTCAGCAATATCTTCAATATGATTGACACTCATATCGTTACTTGCTACAGCAATAATTTTATCATCCATTTCTCCTCCGTCTAACATTCGCATAACGCCTATAACTTTTGCTTGCACTAAACACAACGGTGTAATTTCTATTTGAGACAAAACCAGTATATCCAAAGGATCTCCATCATCACAATAGGTTTGAGGAATAAATCCGTAATTAGCCGGATAATTAATAGAAGAATACAGAACTCGGTCTAAAATAAGCATTCCTGATTCTTTATCCAATTCATATTTAGCTCTGTAGTTTTTAGGAATTTCGATAATTCCTGTTACTTGTTTTGGAATATTATCTCCATAACTTACGTCATGCCAAGGATGCACATTCATTTTCATAATATTAAATTTATATTTATAATGAGTGTAAATATATCGTATTTATTTTAAATTCTTCAGTTGAAATACTTTGTATGGTTTTAAAGATTTGCCAAACTTTCTTCAATTGTTTTTATTTTAGCTAAAGTATCTTCTTGTTTTTTGCGTTCGTTTGCAACTACTTGCTCAGGAGCTCCGTTTACAAATTTTTCATTACTCAATTTCTTTTCTACCGATTTCAAAAATCCTTGTAAATAATTTAATTCATCATGTAATTTTTCTTTTTCAGATTCTATATCAACTGGTCCGGTTAGAGGAATAAAATATTCAAACTCGTCTATGCGAAAAGCAAATGCTCCGGTTGGTTTTTCATCAGAAACGGATAATTTAACATTTCCCAACTTCATAATAATTGCATCAAAAATAGTATTGGTTTTTGTCGGTTTCACCAAAGTTAATGATTCTTTAAAAGAAATCTGTTTATCTTTACGAAGCGTACGAATGTTTTTTACAACTTTCACAGCCTCTTCAAATAATTTATTTATACTTTCATTCGTTTCAACCAAAGTTTTTGGCATTATACTTATCGTAATCGATTCTCCTTTTTTGCGTTGTTCAATCTGTTGCCAGATTTCTTCTGTTATAAAAGGCATAAAAGGGTGCAATAAATGCATTAATTTCTCAAAAATTTCAATCGTTTTACGATGTGTTGCATCATCCATTTTTTTACTATAAGCCGGTTTTACAGATTCTAAATAAAAATCCGTAAAATCATAAATAATTTTGTAGATTTTCATTAAGGCATCCGAAATACGAAATTTAGCATAATCATCATCCAATTGTTTTATTACCAAATTTAATTTGTTTTCATACCACAAAATAGCTTGCACTGCATTGTCAGGTTGTTTTTCATTATGGTTGATATCCCAACTTTTTATTAAACGAAATGCATTCCATATTTTATTGGAAAAATTACGTCCCTGCAAACACAAATCTTCATCAAACATTAAATCATTTCCTGCGGAGGAACTTAATAAAACCCCTACACGAACACCATCCGCACCGTATTGCTTAATCAATTCAATTGGGTCAGGAGAATTACCCAGTGATTTTGACATTTTCCGTCGTTGTTTATCACGAACAATCCCTGTAAAATAAACATTTTCAAAAGGAACTTGATTTCTAAATTCATTTCCTGCCATAATCATGCGGGCTACCCAAAAGAAAATAATATCAGGACCGGTAATCAAGTCGGAAGTAGGATAATAATAATTAATTTCTGTATTATCAGGATGGTTAATTCCATCAAAAACCGAAATAGGCCATAACCAAGATGAAAACCAAGTATCCAAAACATCTTCATCCTGTTTTAAATCGTTTAGGGTTAGTTGAGAATTCCGGGTTTTTAATTTAGCTGATTCTAAAGCCTCTTCCAAAGTTTCGGCTACTACAAAATCATCGATTCCTTTACCATAAAAATACGCAGGAATACGATGTCCCCACCATAGTTGACGTGAAATATTCCAATCGCGGATATTTTCTAACCAATGACGATATGTGTTTACATAACGTTGAGGATAAAATTTAATTTCTCCTTTTTCAACAACTTCCAGAGCTTTTTTGGCAATCGTTTCCATTTTTAAAAACCATTGAACTGAGATGCGAGGTTCTATAACAGCTTTAGTTCTTTCCGAAGTTCCCACTTTATTGATATAATCTTCTACTTTTACTAAAGCATTGATTTCGGCTAATTCTTTTTCAATTTCTTTGCGAACCATAAAGCGATCTTTTCCTTCATAATGTAATCCGTGGTGGTTTAAAGTTGCATCGTCGTTAAAAATATCAATAATTTCCAGATGATGACGTTCTCCAATTGCTTTATCATTTACATCATGTGCAGGTGTAATTTTTAAGCATCCTGTACCAAATTCCCTATCAACATATTCATCTTGAATTACAGGAATTACACGGTTTGCAATCGGAACGACCACGTTTTTACCTATTACATGCTTATAACGTTCATCATGCGGATTAATACACACAGCTGTATCGCCTAAAATCGTTTCAGGACGAGTCGTAGCAATTATGATAAATTCATCGGAATTTTCAATTTGATAGCGTATATAATATAATTTTCCTTGTTTTTCTATATAAACAACTTCTTCGTCTGATAAAGTTGTCTTTGCTTCCGGATCCCAGTTTACCATTCGGTAACCACGATAAATAAGTTCTTTGTTGTATAGTTCAACAAAAACTTTTATAACCGATTCATATAAATCTTTGTCTAACGTAAATTTTGTACGATTCCAATCACATGAGGCTCCTAATTTTTTCAATTGTTCCAAAATAATACCTCCATGCTCATCAGTCCAGCCCCATGCGTATTTTAAAAATTCTTCACGTGTTAAATTTTCTTTAGAAATCCCTTTTTCTTTTAGTCGGGCAACTACTTTTGCTTCTGTTGCAATTGAGGCATGGTCAGTACCCGGAACCCAACATGCATTAAATCCGTTCATTCGTGCCCGCCGAATTAAAACATCTTGCAACGTATTGTTTAACATGTGTCCCATATGTAAAACTCCGGTAACATTAGGAGGCGGAATTACAATAGTATATGCTGGTTTTTCATTTGGAATTGAATTAAAAAAACAATGCTCTATCCAATATTGATACCATTTATCTTCTGTTTCCGTTGAATTATATTGAGCTGATATTTCCATTTTGGTACACTTTTTGTCCTTAAATAAATACAAATTTAACTTTTGTTTATTAATCTGATATGAATTTATCTCTAAATTTGTAGTAAATAATACAATTAAAAAATTATATATAAAATGAAAATAAAAAATTTCACACTGGGAATAGTGTTAGCTTTTGCAGGGTTTATGAGTGTAAGTGCTCAAGAATTTACATTTAATGATGATTTGGTAACTGAAAAAGGAGATGTGATCATCGATTACGGTACAATTGCAAACGGTGCTGATGGTCAAAGAACCTTTACCTTTACGAACACAGGTGATAAACCTTTGATTATATCCGATGTTCAGACTTCTTGCGGATGTACAACTCCGGAATATTCTAAGAACCCTATTTTACCTGGAAAAGAAGGGAAAATCGTAGTGAAATATGATACCAAAAGAACAGGTCCTTTTCAAAAATCAATAACCGTTTTTTCAAACGCTCCGGATGCTGAGAGAAAAGTATTAAAAATTAAAGGAACTGTTAAATCATAATCCTTTTAAAATGATATTAATAAAAAATGGAGGGTAAATATTTACTCTCCATTTATTAATTCTATAAAAAAATTTAAAAATTACTCTTCAGTTAATTCCCGATTTTTTTTGTTTGTATATTCACTTATTTTTCCAGCAATAACTTTTCCAGCAATTAAGATTCCAATTCCGATTGCCAACTTAGGAAATGCTCCCAAATTTTTTCTTTTTAACAATTGAGAAGATAGAGCAGTTAAGGCTAAATCAACACCTTGCTCTATTTTAGGATTTGTTTTTGCGGAAGTAAAACCTAAAAGATTTTTGTTGATACTGAAATTTTTAAATCGTGAAAAAATATTAGAAAAAGCATTATCTTTTATTTGATCCTCTTGTATTTGGATAGCTTCTCTAAGCAGTTTTTTCTTACGTAAAAGTTCTTGGTAATTTTTAATCTTCATCTTCTTCATCTTTAATGTTAAACGCCGCATGGATAAAGAAGTTTAAAACATGCTTTTCAATTAAATTTTTTCTAAAAATAAGTGCAATTACAAATAATACAAGATGAACAAATCCTGTAAGAACAAATCCCAAAGGTATATCACCTTTTAAGAAATATTTTCCAATGTACCACGAAATTCCAAACATCAAGAAAAAGTACATAAAAAAAAACAACACTGCCAATATTACAACACTAATATTTCGTGCCAGTCCTTTTCCTACTCCTTCAATAACTTCTAATTTGAGAAGAGACATTCGATTGTTAAAATAATCTTTCAGATTTCCAATCATAAATTTCAAAAAATTATAAAGCTGTTCTACATTAAAATAAAACAGCTTAAATATTTTATTAAACGTGCGTTATATCTTCGTCTTTTCGAACAAATTTTTCTTTTTGATCTTTTATTTTTTGTTCCACTTCAGATTTGATATTTTTTGCTTTTTCGCCTAATTCTTCGGCATATCGGTCTAAATCTTCTCTGTATTTTTTTGCCTGTTTGTTTAATTTTTTACGTGTTTCTTTTCCACTTTCAGGAGCCATTAATACACCTGCAACCAACCCTGCTGCTGCTCCGATAATTAAACCTGCTAAAATAGAACCTCCATTGTCTTTCATAACTGAATAATTTTTGTTTAAATATATTGAATAAATTGTTTTTATACTGCATAAATTCCAAAAATTGTACCAAAAAATTTATATTTTTGGTTTTTAAACAAAGAAATTTATAATGCTCACAATATCTTCAAGAGGTCAAAACATGACAGAGTCGCCTATCAGAAAGCTGTCTAAATATGCTGACCAAGCAAAAAAAGACGGAAAAAAGGTAATTCATTTGAATATTGGTCAGCCCGACATTAAACCGCCTACTGAAGTTTTGACGGAAATGCGACAGTTAAATCTGTCAGAAATTGCATACAGTCCTTCTGACGGATTAAGTGTTTTAAAAAAAAGTATTCAAAAATATTATCAAAAAAATCATATCGAAGTTAGAGAAAAGGATATTTTGGTAACCTCAGGAGCTTCAGAAGCCATTCTCTTTGTTATAAATGCCGTAACGGATTTTGGAGATGAAATTATCACTTTTGAGCCTTTTTATGCTAATTATATTGGTTTTGCTGTTTTTGAGGGTGTTCAAATAAAAACCATTAAAGCCACTATTGAAAATAATTTTGCTCTACCTGATCTTTCTTTAATAGAAAAACAAATTTCTCCCAAAACAAAAGCCGTTTTACTGTGTAATCCCAACAATCCTACAGGTTATGTATATTCTAAAAACGAGTTGGAAATATTAAAAAATATTGCTTTAAAGCATCATTTGTATTTAATTGTAGATGAGGTGTATCGTGAGTTTTTTTATGAAGATGAAAATTCTACAAAAGGAAATTCGGTTTTAAATTTTCCTGAGTTAAAAGAACATGCTATTATGCTAGATTCCGTTTCAAAAAGATACAGCATGTGCGGAGCAAGAATCGGCTGTATTGTATCTCGAAACGAAAAAATTATACAAACCATCACAAAGTATGCTCAAGCTCGTTTATGTCCACCTACCATTGCACAAATTTTAGCAAACAAAGCCTACAATATTTCGGAAGAATATTTACAAAACGTGGTGAAAATATACAAAGAACGCCGTGATTTTCTTGTGGATTCTTTATCAAAAATTGAAGGTGTAATAAGTTCCTGCCCAAAAGGAGCTTTTTATTTGATGGTTCAATTGCCTGTAAACGATACCGATCATTTTGCACAATGGATGTTAGAAAAATTTGATTGGGAAAACAAAACTTTAATGGTTGCTCCCGGATCGGGTTTTTATAATAATCCGGTAGATGGAAAAAGAGAAATAAGAATTGCTTATGTATTGAATAAAAAAGAATTAAAAGTGGCTTTAACTATTTTAGAGAAAGCGTTGAAAACCTATCCGCTTACTGAACAAAGAAAACCAAAAACATTGGTAAAATAATGAATGTTAAGCAAAACCAATCTTTAAAAAAATACAATACTTTTGGTATTGATGTCTTGACGAATTATTTTGTTGAAATAAACAATTTGGAGGAATTAAATGAATTGTTTTCCGATGAAAAATACAAATCATTGCCCAAATTAATATTGGGAGGTGGAAGTAATATTTTATTGACAAAAGATTTTGAAGGAATTACAATCAAGATAAATTTAAAAGGAATTTTCAAAGAAAAAGAAGAAGGAGATTTAGTTTATATAAAGGCTTCAGCAGGAGAAAACTGGCATCAATTTATTTTATGGAATTTGAATCAAAATTATGGAGGCTTGGAAAATCTTTCGCTCATTCCGGGTAATGTCGGTACTGCCCCTATGCAAAATATCGGTGCGTATGGAGTAGAAATTAAAAATGTTTTTCACAAGCTAGATGCTTACGAAATCAAAACCGGAGAAATCAAAACTTTTTCATTAACCGATTGCCAATTTGGCTATCGAGAATCTATTTTTAAAAACACCTTAAAAGGGCAGTACATCATTGTCTCTGTTACTTTTAAATTAACAAAAAATCATCATGTAATCAAGAGTTCTTATGGAGCTATTCAAGAAGAATTAACAAAAAAAAACATTCAAAATCCGACAATACAAGACATCAGCAAAGCCGTTATTGCCATTCGTGAGAACAAGTTGCCAAATCCTGAAAAAATAGGAAATAGCGGAAGCTTTTTTAAAAATCCTGTTATCTCGAAAAAACATAGTGAAAAATTACAAAAACAATTTTCTGATTTAATCTCGTATCCGGTTGATGACAAGCATGTTAAAATAGCTGCAGGATGGCTGATTGAAAAAGCAGGATGGAAAGGAAAACGTTTTGAAGAAGTGGGTGTTCATGACAAACAAGCTCTTGTTTTGGTAAATTATGGTAACGCAACGGGAGCAACTGTTTATAACTTGTCTCAAGATATCATTGATGATGTAAAAAATAAATTCCAAATTCACTTAGAAAGAGAAGTGAATATCATCTGAGCACAAAGATTTTTTGTATCTTTGCAGATTATAACATTTATTCAATGGAATATTTAAAATTAGCAGCAATTGTTATTTTGCTTTTGGGTTTAGGTTTTGCAGGAATTGCTATTAAAATTTGGGGTAAAAAAGACGGTAAATTTGCCGGTACTTGTGCCTCTCAAAATCCACATTTAAACAAATCAGGAGAACCTTGCGGATACTGCGGAAAGCCGGTAGATCAGTGTGAAAATAACGAAACTTCTTAAATATTGAATACCAACAATATACTTGAATTGGTTTCTCAAGCAAAAAAAGGGAAACCCCGTGCTCAAAACATTATTCTAAATGCGTATTGGGATAATGTATATTATTATGTTTTCAGTAAGATAAAGAATGAAAATGATGCCGAAGATATTGCTATTCAAACTTTTACAAAAGCCTTTTCTAAATTAAAATTGTATAATCCTGATTTTGATTTCAAAACTTGGTTGATTTCCATTGCTCATAATACTATGTTGGATTTTTTTAAAAAAAATAAAATTTCGCTTACTTCTGATATGGATTTCGCTTTAGAAATTCCCATTGAAGAACCTTCTCCCGAAGAAGAACTCATCAATAAACAAAGGATAACTGAAATCACACATTATTTAAAACAATTAAAACCTAATTATCGAAAAGTAATTTACATGCGTTATCTGGAAGAAAAAACGTATAAAGAAATTGCGGATGAGTTAAACTTGAATATTAGCAATGTAAAAATTCAAGTACTTCGAGGGAAAAAATTACTTTTTGAGCTAATGAAACTATAAAAAACTGCCATTTTGGCAATTAAGTTGTATTGGCATACCCTTTGAAATTTATAAATCTAATTAAAATTGTAGTAAAAATAAAAACACAGATATGTCAACAGGAAAAATTAATGTACAAGCCGATAATATCTTCCCTATTATTAAAAAGTTTCTGTATTCTGATCATGAAATCTTTTTAAGAGAACTAATTTCCAATGCAACCGATGCTACTTCTAAACTAAAAGCCTTAGCTTCTGTTGGTGAATTTAAAGGAGAAGTGGGAGAACCTAAAATTGAAGTGAAAATCGATAAAAAAAAGAAAACGCTTCACGTTATAGATCAAGGAATTGGAATGACTGCTGAAGAAGTTGAAAAATACATCAACCAAGTAGCTTTTTCAGGAGCGGAAGAATTTGTTAATCAATACCAAGAGAAAACAGATCAGGCACAAGCTATTATAGGTCATTTTGGATTAGGGTTCTATTCGGCATTTATGGTAGCTGATAAAGTAGAAATCATTACAAAATCTTTTAAAGACGAGCCGGCAGCTCATTGGATATGTGAAGGAGAAACGGATTTTACTTTAACAGAGCATGATAAAAAAGAACGTGGTACAGAAATTATTCTCCACATAAATAAAGAAAATAAAGAATTTTTAAAAGAACACCGCATTCGCGAGTTATTGAACAAATATTGTAAATTTATGCCCGTTCCGATAAAAATGGGAACACGGGAAGAAACAAAAGGAACCGGAAAATTTGAAGGTGATGGAGATGATAAAAAAGAGATTACGGAAACTATAACCGTTGATAATATTGTTAATAATCCGACACCTGCATGGGTTAAAAAACCAAGTGATTTAAAAGATGACGATTACTTGAATTTTTATCGAGAATTGTATCCGATGCAATTTGAAGAACCGCTTTTTAATATTCATTTAAATGTAGATTATCCTTTTAATTTAACAGGTATTCTGTACTTTCCCAAATTAAAAAATAATATTCAAATAGAAAAAGATAAAATACAATTATATCAAAATCAAGTATTTGTAACAGACAATGTAGAAGGAATTGTTCCTGATTTCTTAACATTGTTGCGTGGAGTTATTGATTCGCCCGACATTCCTCTAAATGTTTCACGTTCTTATTTACAAGCGGATGGGTCTGTGAAAAAAATTTCAGGTTATATCACCCGAAAAGTAGCTGATAAATTCAATTCATTATTCAAAAATGACCGAGAAGATTTTCAGAAAAAATGGGATGACATTAAAATTATCGTAGAATACGGAATGCTTACAGAAGATAAGTTTTTGGAAAAAGCCGATAAATTTGCTTTGTATAAAACCGTGGATGACCATTACTTTACATTTGATGAATTAAAAAATAAAATAGAGGAATCGCAAAAAAATAAAAATGGCAAAATTATAGTTTTATATACCTCAGATAAAGTTGCTCAACACAGTTATATTGAGTCTGCTAAGGCAAAAGGCTACGAAGTGATTTTGTTTGATTCGCCGTTATCTTCCCATTTCATTCAAAAATTAGAGCAAAAATATACTGATTTTACTTTTACCCGAATAGATGCTGATCATATTGATAAGTTAATTCAAAAAGAAGAAAATACCACTTCTAAATTATCTGATGATGAGCAGACACAATTAAAGGAAATTATTACAGCAAATGTAGAAACGCCTAAGTTTACAGTTCAATTAGAAAATTTGGATTCTTCCGAACAACCTTTTATCATTACAGTTCCTGAGTTTATGCGTCGTATGAAAGAAATGAACCAACTGGGAGGAGGCGGAATGATGATGGGAGATTTACCGGAATCGTATAATTTGGTAATTAACACCAATCATGAATTAGCCGGTAAAATTTTAAGTGCTCAAGAAGATGAAAAACCTATTTTAATCAAAAATGCTATGAATTTAGCTTTATTAAGCCAAAATTTATTACATGGTAAGGACTTAACTCATTTTGTTAAAGAAGGATTTTCTAAGTTGTAACAAATATTAATTAAATAAAAAAAGCCGTCTCACAACTGAGGCGGCTTTTTATTTTATAAATAGCACACGGATTATCAGGTTATTAGACGGAGGTTTCGTATATTTAACTATCTAATTATCAGTACAATGAGTTACAGGATAAAAGAATATAATCAATCTCAAAATTGGTTATTTCCCCCTTTGATAGAAGAATTAATACCTTCGGATCATCCGGTAAGAATCGTAAACAAGGTTGGAGAAGAAGAGTAAATTTTTTCATACTTAATTTACTCTTTCTATTATGCTGATAGTAAGCGTTGGTGTAATAGCCCAAGTTGGAATTACGAATTCCTCTAACAACACTAATTTTCCTGAAAGTTCTGCTATTCTCGAATTAAAAAGCGACAACAAAGGATTACTATTCCCGAGGGTTAATCTGCAAAGCGATACGGATGTAGCCACAGTGCTTAATCCCGCTCAAGGTTTATGCATTTACAACGTGGACGATGCTACGGATACCCAAGCCCAAAAAATG
>JBKEDE010000049.1:0-14609 GCA_047975265.1 Flavobacteriales bacterium | reverse complement strand
CACTTAACCACAGGCTTATCCTTGGCTCGTAATACCTGTTTATGTTACTGTGTGTGAGCATTTTATTTTATAAACAATGTGTTTGGAACATGACCCATTACCCCGAATGATTTAGTAAATTATCGCATCTTCGCTATCTCTTAAATCAGATACTAATTCTGAATATATAATTTCTTTTGGCTTATACAGTTTAAAAATTTGCTCAACTCCGTTAGAAAATTTGTCATTAGGGAAAAATAGAATTTTCATTATGAGATTTTCATTTATTTGTAGAAGATAATCCATATCTTCATTTTCTTTAATAAAATTAATTTTACCTTCCTCTATATCTAAAATCAAGTAAGATTCTACATCAATTTTTTTATTTGTAATAGAAAATCTACTACTATCAAATTGAAGAATAGAACTATTTAAGCCCATAAAACATAGGCTTAGAAGTCCATCCTTGTTATTCTTATAATATACCTTATCAAAGCTAAACTCCATAATCAAGTTTTTAGTTTCCACCTATCTGAACCCCTGGTGTAGTTACCCATTCTGAATATAATTTGTAACCCAGCTTCCTACTTCAGAGGTAGTATATTTTTTTCCGTTTTCGGCCAAATCTACCGTAACGTAATTCTGTTCTAAACTCTCGTTTACTGCTTTTTTAATCAAATTAGCTTCATCATATAATTTAAACGTGTATTCAAACATCATGGCTGCTGAAAGAATAGTTCCCAACGGATTTGCAATATTTTTTCCTGTTGCTTGAGGATATGATCCGTGAATAGGTTCAAAAACCGACGTATGAACACCAACCGAAGCAGAAGGCATTAATCCCATAGAACCTGAAATAACAGAGGCTTCATCGGTTAAAATATCGCCAAACATATTCTCAGTTACCATTACATCAAACCCTTCCGGCCAAGTGATAATACGCATAGCAGCTGCATCTACAAATAGATATTCGGTTTCTACTTCCGGATATTCTTTTTCGATTTTCTGTGCTACTTCACGCCATAATCGAGAGGTTTCCATCACATTAGCCTTATCAACTACACATAATTTTTTACGTCGTTTTACTGCATATTCATAAGCTAAACGCACAATACGCTCTACTTCTTCTTTTGAATAAATGCACACGTCATACGCAACATTTCCTTCTTCTTTTCTTCCTTTCTCTCCAAAATAGCTTCCTCCTGTCAATTCACGAATACAAACAAAATCTGCTTTTTCTACCAATTCTTTTTTCAAAGGCGATTTATCAACCAACGATGGAAAGACAGAAGTAGGGCGAATATTGGCATACAATCCTAAGTCTTTACGCATTTTCAATAATCCTTGTTCAGGACGTACTTTAGCGGAGGGATTGTTATCAAATTTAGGGTGTCCGATTGCTCCAAAAAGTACTGCATCAGCCTGCATACACAAATCGTGTGTTTTTTGAGGATAAGGTTCTCCCACTTCATCAATGGCAATAGCTCCGACCAATGCTTCTTCATAAATTAACTCATGACCAAATTTTTCTGAAACGGCTTTGGTTACTTTTAAAGCTTCTTTTATTACTTCCGGACCTATTCCATCTCCCGGTAAAACAGCAATATTTAATTTCATTTTCTTTTATTTTTTATTCTATGTTATTTATTCTAATTAAGTTGAGCATCCGTTCCGTTGCTTTTAAGGCTGAAACGGTTTGGTCTGAATCCAACCCTCTTGTTTTAAATTCATGTCCTTTTTTCCATGTAATAATTGTTTCGCAAAGTGCGTCCGTTTTTCCTCCGGGAGGAATTCGTACGGTATAATCGGTCAGTTCCGGTAAAGTTAAACCTAAATCTTTATAAATATCTTTCAGAGCATTCATAAAGGCATCATACTGCCCATCTCCTTGTGCATTTCCTTCATATGTTTTGTCATCAATTATGACTGATAAAGTTGCCGCAGGACGCATATTTTTAGAATGAGTCAGCATATAGTTTTCTATACTTACCCGTTTTTCAATGGTTTTATTGTCTAATACATCCGAAATAATATAAGGTAGATCGTCTGCCGTTATAACTTCTTTTTTATCTCCCAACATGATGACTTGTTGAGTTACTTTTTTTAAATTTTCTTGAGATAATTTAATACCTAATTTTTGAAGATTTTTTTCAATATTAGCTTTTCCCGATGTTTTCCCCAAAGCATATTTTCTTTTACGACCGAAACGTTCCGGCATCAAATCATTAAAGTACAAATTGTTCTTATTGTCTCCATCTGCATGAATGCCTGCTGTTTGCGTAAATACATTCTCTCCTACAATTGGTTTATTGGCAGGAATTCTAAATCCTGAAAAAGCTTCTACTAATTTTGAAACTTTGTGTAAGGCTTTTTCTTCAATTTGTGTTTTTACCTCCGGATAAAAGTCTTTTAAAGCAGCACATGCACTGGCTAAAGGGGCATTTCCTGCCCGTTCTCCCATTCCGTTAACGGTCAAATGCAATCCGTGTATTCCGGCTTTAACAGCTCCCATCACATTGGCAATACTCAGGTCATAATCGTTATGTGCATGAAAATCAAAATGTAATGTTGGATATTTTTCCACTAATTCTCGAATAAATTCATACGATTCATCCGGTGTTAAAATACCTAATGTATCGGGTAGTAAAACTCTTTTTATGGGTTGCGTTACTAAAAAATCAATCATCTTTAACGTATATTCTTTTGAATGACGCATTCCATTACTCCAATCTTCCAAATAAACATTTGTCAATACTTTTTTTTCTTCAGCATAAGCTATCACCGCTGCTATTTCTGAGAAATGTTGTTTTGGTGTTTTTTTTAATTGATGAGTTAAGTGATTTAAAGAGCCTTTTGTCAAAAGATTCATGGTAATTGCTCCGGTTTCCTCCATCCAATCTACGGAGGTTTTCCCATCTACAAAAGTCAATACTTCAATCTTTTCTAAATGATGATTTTCTTTTGCCCAAGATGTAATTTTTTTAACTGCCTGAAACTCACCTTTAGAAACACGAGCTGAGGCAATCTCCAACCGATCTACTTTAATTTCTTCAAGCAATAATTGGGCAATGGTTAATTTTTCAGTGGCGGAAAACGATACTCCGGACGTTTGTTCACCATCCCGAAGTGTCGTATCCATTATTTCAATTCTTCTTTTCATTTATTTTTTTAACTTACAGCTTCTTTACAATCCTGAATTATTAAAACGGACTTCTCTTTTCAAAGGCTGCAATTTCTTCTTTCATAGCCTGTAAATAATCAATATCATCATAACCGTTTAAGAGATTTTCTTTTTTATAACTGCTGATTTCAAACGATTCAGATTCCCCTGTAGTTATAATTGTTACTTTCTGTTCAGGAAGACTTATTTCAAACATGGTTTTTGGATTGGCTTCAATGGCACGAAATATTTTTTCTACAAAGATTTCAGAAACTTGCACAGGAAGAACCCCAATGTTTAAACAATTATTTTTAAAAATATCTGCAAAAAAGGAAGATATTACACAACGAAAACCATAATCATAAATTGACCATGCCGCATGTTCTCGTGAAGAACCACTACCGAAGTTTTTTCCCCCAACCAATATTTTTCCTTTGTAAATCGGGTTATTTAAAACAAAATTTTCTTTAGGCGTTCCATCAGAATTATAACGCCAATCTCTAAAAAGATTATCTCCAAAACCTTTTCGTTCTGTAGCTTTTAAAAAACGAGCCGGTATAATCTGGTCAGTATCCACATTTTCTATCGGAAGAGGAACTGCCGTACTGGTTAATATATTGAATTTATCGTATGCCATGTTTTATTCATTTTTTATTTAAAATAAATTTATAAAAATTCTCTTGGATCAGTTATAACTCCCGTAATTGCTGCTACTGCTGCTGTATAAGGACTTGCTAGCATTGTTCTTGCTCCCGGTCCTTGACGCCCTTCAAAGTTTCGGTTGGAAGTACTTACAGCATATTTTCCTGCAGGTATTTTATCATCATTCATTGCTAAGCAGGCAGAACATCCTGGTTGGCGAAGTATAAACCCTGCTTCAGTCAAAACATCTAAAATTCCCTCTTCTTTAATTTGAGATTCTACAGTATGAGAACCCGGAACAATCCAAACCGTTACATGGTCTGCTTTTTTCTTTCCTTTTACTATGGATGCAAATGCCCGAAAATCTTCAATTCGTCCGTTGGTACAGCTTCCTATAAATACATAATCTACTTTTTTGCCTAACATGGGTTCTTGTTCTTCATACCCCATATAAACCAATGATTTTTTATAGGTAACTTCACTTTCTTTTGCTTCAAAAGCAGCCGGAATTTTTTGCGTAATTCCTATTCCCATTCCCGGATTGGTTCCGTAAGTAATCATCGGTTCTATATCAGAAGCATTAAACGTATATTCTTTATCAAATACTGCTTTTTCATCCGTTTTCAGGGTTTTCCAATATGTTACCAATTCTTCCCACTTTTCTCCTTGGGGTGTTTGTTCTCTATCTTTTATATAATCCAACGTCGTTTGGTCAGGAGCTATCATACCGCCTCGTGCTCCACTTTCTATACTTAGGTTACAAACCGTCATTCGTCCTTCCATGGTCATATTTTCAAAAACTTCACCTGCATATTCAATAAAATGACCTGTTCCTCCGGCTGTTGTAATTTGAGAAATAATATATAAGGCTACATCCTTTGGTGTAACGCCCCGCCCCAATTGACCATTAATTGTAATCCGCATTTTTTTTGGTTTGGGCTGCATAATACATTGAGAAGACAATACCATTTCCACCTCAGAAGTACCGATTCCAAAAGCAATCGTTCCAAAAGCACCATGTGTTGAAGTATGTGAATCTCCACAAACAATTGTCATTCCGGGCAATGTAATACCATTTTCAGGACCTACCACATGAACGATTCCGTTTTTCTCATGTCCTAATCCCCAATGTGAAATTCCATACTTTTTTGAGTTCTCCTCCAATGCTTTCAACTGATTAGCCGATAAGGGATCTTGAACAGGTAAATGTTGATCTATGGTTGGTGTATTATGATCCGCTGTTGCAAAAGTTCTATCGGGATACATTACTCCAATTCCTCTATTTTCAAGTCCTAAAAAGGCCACAGGAGATGTTACTTCATGAATTAAATGGCGATCGATAAAAAGTACGTCCGGACCATCTTCAATATGTTTCACTACGTGAGCATCCCAAACTTTATCAAATAATGTTTTATTCATTTTTTCAATATTTTACACTATGTTAGAAATTTTAAAAATTATGATTTGTGTAGAGCAATTTCCTTTTCTCTTTTTGATTTTTTAATCGATTTATTTACCGCATCAATATAAGCATTAACTGAGGCTTTAACAACGTCAGTGCTTGAAGAAAATCCTCTACTTTTACTACCGTTCTTTACACTGATATGTACTTTGCATAAATCTTCACTTCCTTTGGTAACGCCTTGTATTAAGTATTCTTCAATACTCATGTCTTGATGAATGACTTTTTTAATGGCTTTAATGGCAGCATCTACAGGACCATTTCCGGTAGCCGTAGTTTCAAATTTTTCTCCTTCAATATCCAAATGAACCACTGCAGTAGGTGTCTTAGTTCCTGCGATTACTTGTAGGAAATCTAACTTAACGGCAACTTCTTCATTTAGGTTTTCTTCTCCGATAAGTGCCAGCAAATCTTCATTCATCACTTCTCTTTTTTGATCTGCCATAACAAGAAAATCTTGATAAATTTTATCAATTTTTTCATGATCAAAAGAAAAGCCTAAAACTTCCAAGCGATGCTTAATAGCTGCCCTACCACTCCGAGCGGTTAATACAATAGAACTTTCATCAACTCCTACATCTTTAGGATCCATAATTTCGTAATTTTCGCGATGTTTTAATACTCCGTCTTGATGGATTCCCGAAGAATGAGCAAAAGCATTACGCCCTACAACCGCTTTATTAGGCTGAACCGGCATATTCATCAATCCTGAGACCAATTTACTGATACCGTTTAATTGTTCCGTTACAATATTGGTTTTAAAAGGTAAATCTTGATGACAATGAATAGCCATAACCACTTCTTCCAACGAAGTATTTCCTGCTCGTTCACCAATACCGTTGATGGTTACTTCAACTTGCCGAGCTCCATTCATTACACCGGCTAAGGTATTTGCTGTTGCCAATCCTAAATCCTGATGACAATGTGTTGAAATAATTGCCTTGTCAATATTAGGAACGCTATTCATCAAGAAAGCAATCTTTTCAGCGTATTGATGCGGTAAGCAATAGCCTGTTGTATCCGGAATATTTACCACGGTTGCTCCTGCTTTAATAACCGCTTCTACCACACGTGCCAGATTTTCTTTTTCGGTGCGTCCTGCATCTTCGATGTAAAATTCCACATCATCAATTAAATTCCGGGCATATTTTGTAGCTTTAATCCCTCTTTCAATAATCTTTTCCAATGTTGAGTTAAATTTATATTTGATATGAAAATCTGATGCTCCAATTCCTGTATGAATCCTGCCTTTTTTAGCGTATTTTAATGCTTGGGCAGCCACATCGATATCATTTTCAACAGCTCTTGTCAAAGCACAAATAACCGGATTGGTTACTGCTTTTGAAATTTCAATTACAGAATTAAAATCTCCGGGGCTTGATACCGGAAAACCGGCTTCAATAATATCAACTCCTAACATTTCCAATTGTTTGGCTATTTCAATTTTTTCAATAGTATTTAGTTGACATCCGGGTACCTGCTCTCCATCCCGCAGTGTTGTATCAAATATGTATAATCTCTCACTCATTTTTTGAAAATTTTAATTTTTCTCTTGATTGACAATTTTATTTGCTTTAATCCAAGGCATCATTTCACGAAGTTTAACACCTGTTTTTTCAATAAGATGTTCTTTGGTTTCTTTTCTCTTTTGTTGCATAATCGGATAATTATTTTTTCCCTCTTCTATGAATTTTTTAGCAAAAGTTCCGTTTTGAATTTCAACTAAAATCGCTTTCATCGCTTTTTTAGATTCTTCATTAACTACCCGCTGACCACTTACATAATCACCAAATTCAGCTGTATTGGAAACAGAATAACGCATATCGGAGATACCTCCTTCAAACATTAAATCTACAATAAGTTTTAATTCATGCAAACATTCAAAATAAGCCATTTCAGGTGGATATCCTGCATCAGTTAAAGTTTCAAAACCTGCTTGGATTAAAGCGGTTACCCCACCACAAAGTACAGCTTGTTCTCCAAATAAATCGGTTTCAGTTTCGTCTTTAAAATTAGTTTCAATAATTCCGGTACGACCTCCGCCAATAGCACAAGCATACGATAAAGCAAGGGCTTTTGTTTCTCCACTCGGGTCTTTTTCTACGGCGATTAAATCAGGAATTCCTCCGCCTTTAACAAATTCGTTACGAACAGTATGCCCCGGAGCTTTAGGAGCAATCATCATAACGTTGATTCCTTCGGCAGGTTCGATCAGTTTATACAAAATGTTAAATCCATGACCAAAAGCTATGGTAACTCCGGGTTTTAAATTGGATGCGATTTCTGCTTCATAAACTGCTTTTTGATTTTCGTCAGGTAATAAAATCATGACTACATCTGCTTTTGAAGTAGCCTCTGCAACAGAAAATACTTCAAATCCTTTGGCTTCTGCTTTTGCCCAAGAATTTCCTCCTTTGCGTAATCCTACAATAACTTCAACTCCTGAATCTCTCAGGTTTTCAGCATGTGCATGCCCTTGAGATCCGAAACCAATCATTGCTACTTTTTTTGAACGGATGATACTTAAATCACAATCTTTGTCGTAATATACGTTTAGTGCCATTTTGATTATTTTTTTAATTTTTATTAATGATTAAATTCTTTTAATTGTTTTGATACGTGCATAGGCGTTTTTGTGATTGCCACACAACCTGAACGAATAAATTGCAACACTCCGAAAGGTTGTAATTCTTGTAATAATTCTTCGGTTTCTTTAAAATGTCCTGTTTTTTCTATCACTATAAAATCTTTGTTTACAGAAATGATACTGGCATGACTTTGTCTTACAATTGATTCTATTGATTTTTCTTGTTGGTCTGCTTTTTCTAATGCAATTTTATACAAAGCAACTTCTTGAAAAATAGTATCCGAATGTTCATGATAAAAAGCACGAATGACTTCAATTTGTTTTTCTAACTGTGAAATTACTTTTTGTACTCTTTCTTCTGTATCATAAACAAGAATCGTAAATTTATGTACTTCTTTAATTTCAGATTTAGAAGCCGTTAAACTTTCAATATTCATTTGACGACGCGTGAACACATTGGTAATACGGTTAAGCAATCCTATCTGATCTTCTGTATATACGGTTATAAAATATTTTTTTTGCATCTTACTATTCTGATTTAACTGTTTTTTTAATAAAAATTATTTTAATCGAATTTCATCCACTGCTGCTCCGGTAGGCATCATAGGAAAAACATTGTCTTCTTTTTCCACAATAACTTCCAGTAAATAAGACCCTTTGGAATTTAAAAAATCTTTTACAGATTCTTCTAAATCAGCTCTTTGATTAACTGATTTTGCCTGAATACCGTAAGAATTTGCTAATTTTACTAAATCAGGAGCTTTCATATCGGTAAAAGAATATCGTTTTTCGAAAAAAAGTTCCTGCCATTGGCGAACCATCCCTAAAAAATGATTGTTCAATACCAAAATTTTTATATCTAATTCCTCCTGCATAATGGTTCCCAATTCTTGTATATTCATTTGAAAACCGCCATCTCCTGAAACGGAAATAACCTGTCGTTCAGGAGCTCCGAGCTTTGCTCCAATAGCAGAAGGCAATCCAAATCCCATCGTACCTAAACCGCCTGATTGTACACTGCTTTTGTTGGAATCAAATTTAAAATACCGCGAAGTTACCATTTGATGCTGACCTACATCTATTGTAAGAACGGCTCCTTCTTTTTTATTTTTATTAACTTCTCGAATCACCTCGCTCATCAATATTTTTTCTGTGGAAGGGTTCATATCGTGCTTGATGACTTGTTCGTATTCTTTTTCTTGTAAAGTTTTAAATTGATTGTACCATTTTGTATAATCTTTCTTTTTTACTTTTTCAGTTAATAAAGACAATGATTTTTTACAATCTCCCAAAACGGCAACATCCGTTTTTACAATTTTGTCAATCTCTGCAGGGTCTATTTCTAAGTGTACTATTTTCGCTTGTTTAGCATATTTTTCCACATTTCCCGTAACTCGATCATCAAAACGCATTCCTACTGCAATTAAAACATCGCATTCGTTGGTTAACAAATTAGGTGCATAATTTCCATGCATTCCCAGCATTCCCATATTTTGAGGATGACTGGTTGGAATATTTTGAACCCCTAAAAGAGTCCAAGCTACAGGAATTCCTGATTTTTCAATAAAAGTCATAAATTCCTGCTCAGCATTTCCTAATGTAACACCCTGACCAACTAAAATATATGGTTTTTCTGCCTGATTAATTAAAGCAACTGCTTCCTCAATTTTAGAAAGATTAATTTCAGGAATGGCTTTATAACTACGAACTTTTGTACATTTTTCATAATTGAAATCTGCTTCGGAAAACTGTGCGTCTTTTGTAATGTCAATGACTACAGGTCCTGGACGACCACTCTTGGCAATATAAAAAGCTTTTGCAATGGCCGGTGCAATATCTTCTGCTTTTGTTACTTGAATATTCCACTTGGTTACAGGAGTTGAAATTCCTATAATATCAGTTTCTTGAAAGGCATCTGTCCCTAATAAATGTTTGGAAACCTGCCCCGTAATACAGATTAAAGGAGTGCTATCAATCATTGCATCTGCCAATCCTGTAATCAAATTGGTAGCTCCCGGACCTGATGTAGCAAAACATACACCTACCTTATCCGAAACTCTCGCGTAACCTTGTGCAGCATGGATAGCTCCTTGTTCATGACGTGTTAAAATATGATTAATTCTATCTAAATAATGGTATAAACTATCGTAAACAGGCATTATTGCTCCTCCCGGATACCCAAATATGGTATCCACTTCTTCTTTTAAAAGTGATTGTACTACTATTTCGGAACCTTGTAATTTCATTCTTTTTAATGTTTTAGTAATATTATTTATATTTTAAAATTTATCCGTTATACATCCTTCAGAAGCTGAAGCTACTGTTTTGGCATATTTATACAAATAACCCGATTGAACCTTTAGCTGAGGTTCAATCCAATCCTTCCTTCTTCGCTCTATTTCCTCATTTGATAAATCAACATCAATGGTATTATTAATTGCATCAATGGTAATTATATCACCGTCTTGTAACAAACTTATCACACCTCCGTTTTGTGCCTCAGGCGTTATATGCCCTACTACAAAACCATGAGATCCTCCGGAAAAGCGACCATCCGTTATGAGTGCCACCTCTTTTCCTAAGCCTTTTCCCATAATAGCAGATGTTGGCTTTAGCATTTCGGGCATTCCCGGTCCTCCTTTGGGACCTACATATCGAATTACGATTACGTCTCCTTTTTGAATTTTGTCTGAAAGAATGGCATTATTGGCCTCTTCTTCACTATTATAAACCTTAGCCTTTCCTTTAAACTGTTCTCCTTCTTTTCCTGTAATTTTTGCTACCGCACCGTCCTTTGCAAGATTGCCAAACAAAATTCGTAAATGACCGTCTTTTTTTAATGGATTGTCAATTGGTTTAACTACTTCTTGTTCAAAGTTAATTTCCGGAATCTCTGCAAGATTTTCGGCTAATGTTTTTCCGGTAACCGTTATGCAAGAACCTTCTAAAAAACCTCTGTTTAAAAGATATTTCATTACAGCCGGTGTACCTCCTATCTGAAAAATATCTTCCATTAAAAACCGACCGCTGGGTTTTAAATCTGCTAATAAAGGTACTTGTTTATTAATTTTTTGAAAATCTTCTATCGTTAAATCAATATTTCCTGTTTGTGCCACAGCCAACAAGTGTAAAACCAAATTCGTTGATCCTCCTAATACAATAGCCACTTTAATAGCATTTGTTAAAGATGTTTTTGTTACTATATCTTTAGGAAGAATATTTTTTTGTAACAGATTTTCAACAGCATCAGCAGCTTTAACACATTCTTCTATTTTTTCCTTACTTATTGCCGGTGATGAAGAGGAATAAGGAAGAGCCATGCCCATAGCTTCCAAAGCCACTGCCATAGTATTTGCAGTGTACATACCCCCACAAGCTCCCGGACCCGGACACGCATTTTTAACAATTCCTCGAAATTCTTCTTCTGAGATATTTCCTGCGTTACGCTCTCCTAAGGCTTCAAAAGAAGAAACTATGTTTAGTTTTTCATCGTTATAACAACCTGATTGAATGGTTCCTCCATAAATTATTAAAGAAGGGCGATTTAATCGCAACAAAGCCATTAAACATCCCGGCATATTTTTATCGCATCCCGGAATGGCTACCACAGCATCATAATGCTGCGCTCCGGTTAATGCTTCAATACTATCTGCTATAATTTCGCGAGACGGTAAAGAATAACGCATGCCCGCTGTTCCCATAGACATTCCGTCACTTACGCCAATTGTGGTAAACTGAAACCCAATCAGATCTTTTTCTTGGACAGATTTTTTTACTTTTTTCCCAAGATCATCCAAATGCATATTACACGGATTCCCTTCGTACCAATTACTTACAATTCCTACTTGAGGTTTTTTCAAATCTTCTTCTGTTAAACCAACTGCATGCAACATGGATTGTGCTGCCGGTAACGTATCATCTTGTGTAATTTTTGAACTGTATGTATTCAGTTTTGACATTATGTAATAAATTTTGTTAAAAAAAAACCTTCCGTGTGGAAGGAAGGCAAAATCAATATCATATCGTCCCACTATTTTATCATTAGTTGGTATAATAAAATAATAATTGACAATATGATGCTGTTATTCACTTTCATTGACTGCTAATGTAGAAAAGTTTTTTGAAAAATTCTATCAAAAATTTAAAAAAGTGTAATTTTTACATTATTTTTATAAAAAGCATTTTTTATTGTAAATTTTACAAAAAATATATTGTCTTTTAAAAATATCTACAACGGACAATTATTGACTAATTCACATAAAAAAAGCACTATCATAAAAAACAGTGCTTTTTTATAAATCGTATTCTGCGTTTTTTATTTAACTAAAGTCATTTCGTTTATTAAATTTTGAGCTCCTGCATATTTGTCTATAATAAATAAAACATAGCGAACATCCACTATAATTGTACGTTGTAGCTGATCTTCAAATAAAATATCACCACTCAAGGCTTCTGAATTTCCATCAAAAGCAGCTCCAATTAAAGCTCCTTTACCATTGATTACCGGAGAACCGGAATTTCCTCCCGTAATATCGTTATCCGTCAAGAAACAAATTGGCATATATCCTTGTTTTGAAGCGTATTGACCGTAATCTTTTTTATTATATAAATGAATCAATTTTTCAGGAAGATCAAATTCCAAATCACCTTTTTTATATTTTGCAATGGCTCCTTTTAGCGTTGTGTAGTAATTTTCGGAAGCATCATTAGGTCGATCAGATCTTCTTGGCAATGTTCTCACAGTTCCATACGTTAAACGCATGGTTGAATTGGCGTCCGGATAAAATACTTTATCTTTTTTAGATTCGCGTAATGCTTTGACAAACAAGCGTTCTGCTTTTTCTAATATACCATCGTTTTCTTCTGTTTTTTTGAGATTCTTTCTATAGTCTTCCACAATATTTTGTGTAAACAAAAGTAAGTCATCACTCCCCAGACTTACTAAATTCCCTGTTTTTAGAGCCTCTTTTATTTTTTCTTTATCAAAGAACATAGATGTTTTTTCTAAATCATCTGCAAATCTTTTAAAATTACCTTGGTATTTCTGATTAAGGTCTTTTATATAAGATGACTGAAATTTTTCAGGAACTTTATTTATATAAGCAGACAGCGTAGAAGCTATAATGTCTTTTTCCACGTTTGGATAGATGGTTTTATATTCTTCATCAATTTGTTTAGAAAATTTATCAAAAGATTCTTTTCTTTTATCTTCGGTCAGCGTCCCATATTCTTCAAATATTTCTCCTAAGGCAAAAGGCATCGTAACCAAATCACTGCCTCTCAAAATCATTAAAGAATGATAAAAAGGTCTGTAATAATCTCCTGATGAAGCATAATATTTATCCAAAAGAGGAAATATTGGTTCGTATTCTGCTCTTCTCTCTTTTTTCTTATGAATCCACTTTTGCAAATCCTTTTCTATTTTTTGTTTATTAGTAACCGTATTATTTTTTTTCAACGATTCAATCATTCCAATACGGTTTTTCCAATAATTGGCCAATTGGGAATATTTAGAGGCGTAAGCTATTTTAATAGCCGGATCTGCATCCATATGTTTTTTCATACCGTCCATCGCTGCTTTTGAAGCATCAATCCAAGCAGGAAATTCTTTATTAATTGCTTCTTTGATTCCCTGAGAAGTTTCATAGCGATCTGTAGTTCCCGGAAAGCCTAAAATCATAGCAAAATCCCCCGGTTTGATTCCTTCTAAACTAATCGGTAAATGGTGCTTGGGTTTTAACGGAACATTTTCTTTTGAATAAGGTGCCGGATTTCCATTTTTATCTCCATATACTCTGAAAATAGAAAAATCACCTGTATGACGTGGCCATTCCCAATTATCAGTATCACCTCCATATTTACCTATTGAAGAAGGTGGAGCACCAACTAAGCGAACATCATCATACTGAATATAACGAAACATATAAAATTCATTGCCTTTAAAAAAGGATTTTGTTTCCACAATGTATTTCCCGTTTTCGGCATATTCTTTTTCAATCAATTTCTTTTCAGCTTCGATAATTTCCTTACGTTTTTCTTCTGTCATAGAACCATCTAACTTAGATTGAATCCGGTCAGTCATATCTTCCATTCGGTCTAAAAATCGAACATTTAGACTTTTCGGTTTTAGCTCTTGTTCTTTCTTATAAGCCCAAAATCCATCTTTCAAATAATCATGCTCAGGCGTTGATAACTCTGCAATAGCTTCATATCCACAGTGATGATTTGTTAGCACTAATCCTTTTTTTGAAATAATTTCTGCCGTACACCCTTGATCAAAATGCACAATAGCATCTTTTAAACTGGAGTGATTGACACTATAAATTTCCTCAGGCGTTAGTTGCAAGCCTTTTTCTTTCATATCCTGATAGTTGAGTCTTTTAATCAACATTAAAAGCCACATTCCTTCATCTGCCCATACAAAAACAGAACTAAACAAAAACGACAGTGCTAAAATTATTTTTTTCATATTATACTTACTATTATTTTAAATAAATGGTGAAGTTACGGTATTCTTTTTTCTTTACAAAAACCTGTTGTGCATTTAGGATAAGTTCACTTTAATTTTATTCATTGGTCTATTGAATACAAAAACATTGAGATACTGAATCATTGTAAAAGCAGTAATTTTAGACAGTAATCTTATGGCTAATCCTTTGAACGATTTTGCGTGGTTTATCATCCAAGAAAATTGTCCGTGTAATTGCGAAAAATTAGTTTCTATTCTTTTTCTGATTTTGGATTTTATTTTAGAAAAATGCTCAAATTGTACTTGGTTT
>JBKEDE010000079.1:0-10572 GCA_047975265.1 Flavobacteriales bacterium | reverse complement strand
GGTTGTCGCACTGCAACAGCACAAGGGCAGTAAGCGTTATAATTAAACTGAGGTGTAAACTTTTTTTCATTATTGTAATGTATTAAATTTTTTAAAAAAAAGACCCTCGTACTTCATTGATATAACCGGCACTCATCCATCAAGGTCAATAGTACTTTTCTCCTCTTTTATAAGGCTCTTAAAAAGAGAGATTATACAAATATATGATTTATAGGGTTATGATAAGAGAATTTAACATTTGTTTAAGAATTAGACAAGTTTTTTTCTTTTTCCTCATCTATCGAAAAAAAAAGCATGTATGCTTAAACTTAAGAAGTTATAAGAAATAAAAAAGAGTTCGGTTTTATGAAAACTGAACTCTTTTTAAAAAATTACTTTATACACTTATGAGAACAAGTTACTTTGATTTATTTAGTCCATCCGGAACCCCAAGAAGCATAATCTGTTCCTGTGGCATTGGCATCTTCGGTCAGAAAGTCTGATTCGGCAAAAGCAACTCCGGTATCATTTTTTACTGCTAATGTTACATTATTTAACAAGACTTGATTTGCTTTTAATTTGCCGTTCACTACATTTTGACCTGTAATCTCGGTATTGGCGTTTCCATTCGAATCAAAATCCAAATCAAATCCTTCGTTATAATCAGTTAAAACCATGTTGGTGAAAATTCCTGCTGTTCCGGCACGTAATCGAACCGCTTCTTGCGTTGCACTGCTATCGCCGATTACCGTAATATTTGTAACTGTTGGAGATGAAACAAAAATAGGGTTTGAATTATTTCCTATGTCGGTGTTGTATCCGTCACATTCAAAGGCTTTGTCTCCTTTGGCATTTTGTTTTATATAGACATCTGTTAAAGTACCTGTGTAACCTTCCGTCCAATCAACCGAATCATCTTCTACGTTCACAACGGATACGTTGGAAGCATTTACCGTTCCTCCAAAAAACTCTACGCCGTCATCCAGTCCTTCGTAGGCTTGGATAAATTCTACTGTTGTACCGTTTCCTACGCCGTAAAATGAAAAGCCGTTGTTTTCCGATTGTCCGTCTGCTTTCCCTCCTGAGTATTCAACGCGTACGTATTGTAAAATTCCTGAATTATCCGAAGCATTACTTCCTCCATACGGCAACGAGCCGATTTCTGAGGTAGCCGTAGTGTTTGCATCAGCAACGGAGTTGATAGGAGCTTTTCCCAATAAAATAAGTCCTCCCCAATCTCCTGCTTTTGGCGAAGCCGCATTTGAGGTAAGCACGATAGGAGCGTCTGCTGTTCCTCTGGCATCAATTTTAGCTCCTTGTGTGATAGCGATATAAACTTCAGCACCTGATGCAGAAGCCTTTACCGTTGTTCCGGCAGGAATGGTTAGTGTTGTACCTTCGGACATAATTAAAGGACCATCGATTATATATTCTGTATTTTTGTTTAAAGTCAGATTTTCAGATTTTGTTCCTGATAGAAAGACCGTTTCCGTAGAGCCGGTTGTTGTTCCTCCGTTATTGTTGTTTATAATAATATCAGCTGTGTCATCTTCACATGATACTAAGACGATTGCTGTTATAAAAGCCCAGCTTAAAATGTTTTTTTTCATTTTTATCTTTTAATTGTTTATTTTAAAATTTATAGTTAAAACCGAATCCTATTTCGATTCCGTTTTTGTATTTAGATAGTGTTATATCATTATTTTCTCCTTCACGGTAAATTTCTATGGAGGGGTCTAATATATTTAGTGCCTTTAAACTTATTTCGGCTTTGTTTCCTACCTTGCTTCTCACCACAAAATCCAGTGTTGGAATTCCCTTTTCAATTTTATTTCCTAATTGTCCTGAACCCAATGCGTAAATACGGTCTGAAAAATAATTCATGACAACGGTAAATGTCGGTTTGAAAATACTCCATGTGGTTTCATAATTCAAATCAGCATTTAAAATAAAAGGAGAGGCTCCTTGTAATTTCTCTTCAGAACGATTGAAACTTACACTATACGTTCCTGAAATATTATCGTACAAATCCTGCTTTGTGTACATATAAGAAGCATTCAATCCTCCTGATAATTTCCCGATAATTTTCTTTTTCAGTTCTAATTCTATTCCAAATACGTTGGCTTTTTCACCGGTTCTAAAAAAACGTTCTGTTCCGGTAGCATCATTTGCCGTAACTAAATTAACCGGATTATGAATTTGTTTATAGAAAGTTGCCAATGAAAGTAATCCTCCGTGATTTAAAAACCATTCGTATTTTAAATCTACATTGTAAATGTCTGAGTAGGCTACATCTTCTACATTTTTATAGGAAATTCCATCACGGTGTCCCAATAAGTCCGGATTTCCTCCTATTCGCTGTGTAACGCCTTCATAAACGTAAGGTGCTACTTCTTTAAATTCTGCATAAGAGGCTGTTTTTGAGGCTGCAAAACGTATATTTTGATCTTCTGTTACAGCATATTTTACGTTCAGATTAGGCAACCACAACACTTCATCAAAACCGTTGTTTCCTATTCCGTTATTTCCTAAATTAATTACATTATAATTAATTTTTTGTGAAGCATTTTCTATTCGTACGCCGGGAACGATTAACCATTTTTCTCCTAAGTTGATTTCAGAAGCTAATATTCCTGCATGAACATTTAACTCTCCCGTATAGGTGTTTTCGGGTAGTCCCGGAGCATTGGTTGTTGTCAAACCGGTTAAATTAGGATACAAAGGTCTGAAAACATCCGTTTGAATTAAACCGGCATTTATATTTTGATAATTAAAAACCGAATTTAGATTTGTGATATCATCAACGGTTTGTAAACTCGGGTCAAAATTTTTGTATCCGTAACGAATATTCTCAAAATTACGCTCTTTATAACGCCCTGTATAACCTATTTTAAGTTTTAAAGCGTCTGATATTGTGTAAGCTACATTCAAATTTCCTGCAAATTCATCATCTTTTATTTTTTGAAAATACCGTTGATTATCAAAGGAAATATTAGTCCAAAAAGAGGCGTTGGTTGTTAGGTCTCCATCTAATTCATAATCATAATTTTCAATGGATATACGTTTACGGTCGGGTTCATCCGATTTAACATAGTTATAAGCCGCTCCCCAATCCAAATTCCACTTCTTTCCCAATACATGTTCTCCCAATAATTGATTTACAATAATCATATCTTGATTAAATTGTACATTTTGTTGGTAATAGCCTGTTTCACGGTTTAAATCACGAAAAAAACCTTGTCCTTTATAACCGTAATAGCCTACTTCATCTTTTGATTTATTGATAAAAAGCGTATTATACCGCAAAGTATTTTTATTGTTTATTTTATAGATTAAATTAGCCATAGCCGTTGTGGTCGTTGAATATTCATATTCTTTCATATCCGGAAAATTAACCGCCGATACGGTTGTAAAATTTTGTCGTTGTCCTTCTCGATACTTGTAGGAATTATTGAATGATCCGGTCAAAAAAAAACTTAGCTTTCCTTCTTCTCCTAAATCAAACGAATTACCTCCTGTAAGTGCTATCGAACTGTTATAAGGAATTCCTCCTTTCTCCGGATCTACTCCGTGAGAAACTACTACAGCAAAGGGATTATGATTATATCTTCCATAAAATCCAAAAGAACCTGTTCCTTCTGATTTTACAAAATCTTTTCCTACGGCTCTTGTATTGATTCCTACACCTATACTTGGTTTAATAAAAGCATTTCCCGTATAATTTTTTGATGTGATATCTACATTACCTGCACCAAAATCGGCGGAAAACTCTGTACTATATGTTTTGGATATGGCTACATTTTCAATAACATCCGTAGCAAATAAATTCAAATCAATATTTTTCTTTTCAATATCATTAGAAGGCATTGGCAAACCGTTTAAAGTCGTATTTAAGTAACGATCTCCCAATCCTCTAACGTACACATCTCCTGTTTCCTCTTGTTTGGAAACTCCAGCAATTTTTGATACCGCGCCTGCTGCATTGGAAACTCCTTTCCTAGAAAGTTCCTGAGCGCTTACGACTTCCTTTAGCATTACGGCTTTTTTCTGTAATACCAATGCTTCTGATTCAGAGCCTTTTTGAATTTTTTTCCCTACAATTTGGACTTCCTTTAAATTACCATCCGACGTATTTTCTACGTTTTTAGATAAAATAACATTCAAATTGTATTCTTCTTCATTTTTTAACGTAATGTTTTTTGATGCTTTTCCCCCTTCCAAACCATCAAAATTCAACGTATAAGTTCCCCTTTCCAAAACCAATGAATACGATCCGTTTTCATCTGTAAAAGTAAAGTTCTGACCGTCTTGAGTCATTACCTCAACATCTGCCACAACTTCTCCTTGCTCATTTTCTACTATTCCTTTAACAACACTTTGCGAGTACAGAAATCCTCCTGTAAACATTATTAAAGTCAATCCTAAAAATTTTTGTTTCATATTGTTTATTTTCATCAACAAAGAACTTGGATTTTATTAAAGTTAAGGTTACGTTCAAATTACTGTTTTGTATTTTTTATGTTATGAAAATGTTATGAAGTTTAAATTACTGTTACTATGTAAAATTATCGTAACTTTATCAACATTAAGTTTATGCTTTTCGAGAATCATTGTGTAAATTTACCTTGTATTAAACAACAAAATAAGTTCATGAAGAAATCAAAAATTCTTTTAGTAGATGACGAACCGGATATTTTAGAATTTTTATCGTATAATTTAAACAAAGAGGGTTTTCAAGTTATCACTGCTCATAACGGCGAAGAAGGGTTAAAAAAAGCCAAAATCGAAAAGCCCGATTTAATTCTTCTGGATGTTATGATGCCCAAAATGGATGGTATTGAAACTTGTGCTGAAATTAAAAAGATAGAATCTTTAAAAAATGCTTTAGTTGTATTTTTAACCGCCCGAACAGAAGATTTTTCTCAGCTTGCAGGTTATGCTGCCGGAGCTGATGATTATATCACAAAGCCGATTAAACCGAAAATTTTAATCAGTAAAATCAATGCTTGGCTCAGACGTTCTAAAGACAAAAACCAGAACGAAACCATTATTGCCGAAGATATTATAATCAACAGGGAGACCTATAAAATATCTTTTAAAGAAGAAGAATTTTCACTTCCCAGAAAAGAATTTGAATTGTTAGCATTGTTGGCGTCCAAACCGGAACGTGTTTTTAAACGTGAAGAAATATTGGAAAAAGTTTGGGGAAATGAAGTTGTGGTTGGAGGAAGAACCATTGATGTTCATATTAGGAAATTACGCGAAAAATTTGGTAACGAACGTTTTAGCACCGTAAAAGGCGTTGGATACAAAATGAACACCATAAATGCTTAAAAAATACTATTTTTCATTAACCATTGCTCTAATTACATCTTGTATTATTACAGTTCTGGTTTCTCTGATTATTTTTTATGATTTCGATGTACATCCATTCAGTCTCTCCCTTTTAATTCTCTTCATTAGCTTTTTCACAGTATGGATAACGGTAGTGCTTAAAACAGCCAAAGTGGATCAAAAAATAAAAAAATTATATCATAATGTTTTTAATCTAAAACGCAATAAAGAAGCTTCCATTCCGGAGTATATCGATGAGATCTCAGAACGCGTTACACTTTTATCGCGACAAAAAGGAAAAGAAATTGATATTTTAACCGAACGTGAAAATTACCGAAGAGAATTTTTAGGAAACGTTTCGCATGAATTAAAAACACCGCTGTTTTCTATTCAAGGTTTCCTTCTAACTTTAATCGAAGGCGGTATGGAAGATGAAAATATACGGTATAAATACCTTAACAGAATCAATAAATCGGTCGATCGGTTAGGTTATATCGTAAAAGATTTGGATATGATTTCTGAATTGGAATCCGGAAAAATACAAATCACGCCCAAACCTTTTAATATCATTGCGGTTGTTCAAGAAGTTTTTGATTTGCTCGAAATAAAAGCCCAAAAACAAAATATATTATTACGATTTGATAAAGAATACGATAACATCCGGATAATTGGTGATTTGGAACGGATTCAGCAAGTGATGGTTAATTTAGTGGTTAATGCCATTAAGCATTCCAATCAAGATGACACCATGGTTACAGTTTCTTTCAAAAACCAAAACGAAAATATCCAAATAGCTGTTCATGACAATGGTCAAGGGATTTCTCAAGAAGATCAAGAACGTATTTTCGAACGTTTTTATCGGGTTGACAAAAGCCGAAATCGAAAAAAAGGAGGTTCAGGCTTAGGTCTATCCATTGTCAAGCATATTCTAGATGCTCATGGAGAGAAAATCCATGTAGAAAGTCAATCAGGAAAAGGGACAACTTTTTATTTTAATTTGAAAAAAATATAGTTTTTAAAGAATCTTTCTAACGAGTCAGAATATCATTTAAAATTTTATTCACTGTTTTGGTTCGATACATAGGCATAAGGTGTGTTCCATTTTCAATTACTCTTACATTTTCTGTTACTTTTACATTAGGAAAGACAACATCTTGAGCTCCATGAATATGGTATAAATTTTCAACTTTTACGGTAGGTTTCCAATTTACAATTTTATTAAACGACCAACGTAGGTAATAAGGATCGCGATGAACGTAATAATCAAAAAAGTTAGTTGCTTTATCTCTGATGTAATAAATATTTCTGAAAAACTTGTAGGATAAAAAATACTCATTGGTAAAAAGGGAAGAGGGAACAATTTTATGGAAAGAAGTCAATGAGGAAATTTTAAACATTAAGCACATTTCTTCTTTCTTTTTAGCACTGGCAATTATAATGGTTTTCTCAGGTTTCATAAAACGGTTTATCTCTTGAGAAACAATTCCTCCAAACGAATAACCCACCAAAATAAATGGTTTTGAAGTATCTATTTCTTCACTCATTCGTTTACAGTAATTCGGAAGTGTTTCGTTTTTTAAAGGTTGTTTCCAGTCAATAAATAGAAATTTATATCCTTCGGGTAATACAAAATTCTCAAAGGCTTTTTGGTTGGCACCCAATCCGCTGATAAAATAAACATTCATTTTTTTAATATATTTAGGTTATACATTTTTATACAAGCACTGTCTCTACGTTTCCTTCTTCGTCAATTTGAGTTAATCTTACTTTTGTTATAGTATTGATTAAGTTAGAACGGTATTTTGTACGAACACGTACATAATTTTCCGTAAACCCATGAAGATATCCTTCCTTATTTTCACTCTCCCACAATACTTTTCTAATGATTCCTATCTGACTTTCATAAAAAGCTCTTCGCTTTCTGGCTGACAAACCCCGCAACATTTTGCTTCGTTTATGACGAATTTTTTTAGGAACAATCGCTTTCATTTCAATCGCTTCCGTATCAGGTCTTTCAGAATATGAAAACACATGAAGATACGAAATGTCTAAATTAGCCAAAAAATTATAAGTTTCTAAAAAGATTTCATCTGTTTCTCCCGGAAAACCGACAATCACATCTACTCCAATACAGGCATCAGGCATACATTCTTTTATTTTATGAATACGGTCTGCATAGAGTTCTTTTAAGTAACGACGTTTCATAGCCTTTAAAATCTGATTACTTCCACTTTGCAAAGGTACATGGAAATGAGGTACAAAAGTATTGGATTGGGCACAAAACGCTATTATTTCATCTTTTAACAAATTAGGCTCTATGGATGAAATCCGTAAACGTTCAATTCCTTTCATCTGGTCTAAGGCTTTTACCAAATCTAAAAATGTATGTTTATGCTTCTTGTTCCCAAATTCTCCTTTTCCGTAATCACCAATATTTACACCGGTTAATACAATCTCTTTTACACCCCGATCGGATATCTCTTTAGCATTATTCAAAACATTTTCTAAAGAATCGGATCGAGAAATTCCTCTGGCTAACGGAATGGTACAATACGTGCATTTGTAATCGCATCCGTCTTGTATTTTTAGAAAAGCACGGGTTCTATCTCCTAAAGAATAGGATTCTGTATAAAAATTGGCATTTTCAATTTCACAAGAATGAACTTCGCCTAAATCTTTTTTTGATAAATCGTGTAAATAATGTGTGATTTTAAATTTTTCGGTAGCTCCCAACACCAAATCTACACCATCAACTTCAGCAATTTCTTCAGGTTTTAATTGGGCATAACATCCTACTGCAACCACAAAAGCTTTATCATTATTTTTTAAACACGATTTTACAATTGTTTTAAAACGTTTATCGGCATGATCCGTTACAGAACATGTATTGATTACATAAATATCAGCAAACGAACCGAAGGAAACTTGTCTATAACCTTTTTCTTTAAAATCTCGTGCTATGGTTGAGGTTTCTGCAAAATTCAATTTACAACCCAATGTATGAAAAGCAACTTTCTTTATTTCTTGTACCACCACTGAGCAAAGATAATCATTTTTTGAGTTGTATGAATATTCAATATCTTTGCGTTTTATAAAATAGGAAAAAACGAATGGCAATTGTTAGGATAAGAAAGCCAAAAATAAAAAATGAAGCAGTAAAGAAAAAGAATTATCAAAACACAAAACAATTGTTTTTCTATTTTTTGATTATGTTCTTGACATTAAACTCCTGTAAAAATCCAATAGAAATTGATGATTCAAAGGTTTTCCGTTTTAACCGATACGACGGGATAAGCTCTTTAGACCCCGCTTTTGCCAAAACGCAAAGTAATATTTGGATTACCAATCAATTATTTAACGGATTGGTTCAATTGGATTCTCAAATGAATATAAAACCTTCTGTTTCAAAAAAATGGATTATTTCTAAAGATGGAAAAACGTATGATTTTATTCTACGAAAAGATGTTTTTTTTCATCAAAATACGGTTTTTGGAAAGCAAAAAACACGAAACGTAACCGCCTACGATTTTGTATATAGTTTTAACCGTTTATTGGACAAACAAACAGTATCTCCCGGGGGCTGGGTTTTAGCTCATGTTGAAAATTTTAAAGCATTGAATGACACGGTTTTTCAAATTAAATTAAACGAGGCTTTTCCTCCTTTTTTAGGATTATTAAGCATGCAATATTGTGCGGTTGTTCCAAAGGAAGCGGTTGAATTTTATGGTTCTGATTTTAGATCAAATCCAGTAGGAACCGGACCTTTCCAGTTTAAGATTTGGGAAGAAAATGTAAAATTGGTTTTACGAAAAAATCCCTTGTATTTTGAAAAAGATTCAGAAGGAAAATCCCTTCCTTATTTAGAAGCTGTCTCAGTTACTTTTTTACCTGATAAATATAGTGAGTTCCTACAATTGATACAAGGAAATATTGATTTTATGTCCGGGTTAGACCCCAGTTATAAAGATGAGTTGGTTTCTGTTACGGGAGAATTAAATACAGAATATCAAGAAAAGTTGGTGTTGAAAAAACAATCGTACCTGAATACAGAATACTTATGTTTTTATTTAGGTGATGACAAAAAGCTCGATATACGACTCCGACAGGCTATAAATTATGGTTTTGACCGTACAAAAGTAATTCAATATTTACGAAACAACATCGGAACTCCTGCTACCGGAGGCATGATTCCGGATGGATTGCCTTCTTATTTTAAGAAAGGATATGATTATCAGCCCGAAAAAGCGAAAAAATTGATTGATTTATACAAAAAAGAAAAAGGTTCTTTACCTGAAATACAACTGACAACAACTTCTGACTATTTGAATATTTGTGAATATTTGCAGGCCGAATTAAATAAATTAGGACTTGAAATTCAAATCAATGTTACACCCGGAGCTACTTTAAGAGATGGAAAAGCCAACGGAAAATTTTCTTTTTTTCGTGTGAGTTGGATTGCTGATTATCCTGATGGAGAAAATTATTTATCCTTGTTTTACTCAAAAAATCAAGCTCCGAACGGACCTAATTATTCGCATTTTAAAAATACTCAATTTGACCAATGGTATGAAAAAGCCTTACAAGAAACCTCGTACGACCAACGACGTACTTTATATCAAAAAATGGATAGCTTGATGCTTTCCAAAGCTCCTGTAGTTCCGTTGTATTATGACGAGGTAACCCTTTTTGTAAACAAAAAAATTCAAAATTTTAAAAGTAACCCGATTAATTTATTGGATTTAAAAAACGTTTGGAAAGAGAAATAAAATGATGAATGCTTATCCAAATTTATACTTCTATTTTAATTTCTTCTAAACAAACTTTTAATTGTGGATTTTGAACGACTTTTTGTTCTATAAATATTAATAATTCCCGACAGTCTTCTTGTGATAAGGTTTGAAATGCTTTTTTTACTTCTCTGGAAAACAATTCTACACTAAAACTTACTTTTTCTAAAATTTCTTTTGTGTAATCTAAGACGGTTTTATCCTTCATATTTAATATTATAATTACCTGTTGTGCATTTAAAAAAAGATTGTTCAAGTGATTAAAAAATCGTATATTTATTTGACTTTCAAACAATTAAATATCATGAACAATCTGATTGAAAATTACGAAATTATTTTGAATAATCTTAAAAATACTTGTAACGATATTGATAGTTTTACTCAAATTAGAAAACCAAAAATGAGTAATATGGAATTAGTTGCCCTAAATCTTACAGCAGAATATATGTCTATTAATACTGAATTACAGTTG
>JBKEDE010000021.1:0-25542 GCA_047975265.1 Flavobacteriales bacterium | reverse complement strand
GGTTGTCGCACTGCAACAGCACAAGGGCAGTAAGCGTTATAATTAAACTGAGGTGTAAACTTTTTTTCATTATTGTAATGTATTAAATTTTTTAAAAAAAAGACCCTCGTACTTCATTGATATAACCGGCACTCATCCATCAAGGTCAATAGTACTTTTCTCCTCTTTTATAAGGCTCTTAAAAAGAGAGATTATACAAATATATGATTTATAGGGTTATGATAAGAGAATTTAACATTTGTTTAAGAATTGTTGCTTCGAGTTGATGGGTAAAAAAACTCAGGGAAAATACCCTGAGTATAATGTTTAGTACACGGTTTTTATAAAATCATGAAAGAAAGAGTTATTGGTTGTCGTATTAAAAATCTTTTTTACGAACTTTTAGAAGAATTAAGGTTAGTGGAATAATCGACCAAACCATCATAACCACTAAGCTGATTATGGTTCCTAAATCGGAATCAAAAAACTTTTTGAATACAGCTCCCGTATAGCCTAACAAGGCGGATATTTCCAGTTTTAATAAAATAGAGGTTCTGGATAAGTCGATTGGATTAAACAATAAAGTTCCCAATGCCGGATATTCCAAAGGATAGTCTCTGAATTCGTATAACATCAGCATGAAAATTCCATCATAAACAATGGCTAAGAACAACCAAACAAAAATACATAAGCCCAAAGCGGCTACTTTATTTTTGGTGGCTAAAACAATGTAATAGCCTATTCCTGCAAAAATAACGGTTAGAAAGAAGCTGTTGAGTATCAACCATAAAAAATCCGTAAAATAGTTTTCCGGTATGGGTATCAGTATAAAAGGAATGCCTAAGCCAATCGTTAAGGCAAGACACTGGGAAAGACACAAACTGATATATAATCCTAAAAAAATATGGGCTCTTTTTAAGGGTTGAGATAATAACAGTGTGATAAATTCGCGGGAATTATGAATGTAAATAGCACTGAGTAAAATACTAATCAGCGGAGTAAGTACCACTACCACGTTCATGATGCTTAATAATCCTTTTGAAGGAGCGTTTCCAAAAGTTAAAACAGCGTAACTAAACAGAAAGTAAAAGAGAGTGTAGAATATAATCCATCGGCTCTTTAACAAATCCTTTAAGCTATATTGTATTATTTTAATCATAATCTTTTAATATTTGAGCTAATGTTTGTTCCAAATTTTCTTTCTTGTATTCTTTAATCAGTCTTTCAATATTTGAATACACATGTACTTTTCCTTCCAATAAAAAAATCAACTCTTCTGAGACTTCTTCTACAAAGCTCATGATATGCGAGGTTAAAAGAATGGTTTTTCCTTTCTCTTTTTCTTCAAAAATAATATCTTTCAAAGTAGATACTGTTAAAGGATCCAAGCCGGTTGTTGGTTCATCCATTATAATAATCGGAGTTTCAAACATCAAGCCCGACACAATGTTTACCTTTTGCTTCATTCCTCCTGAGAGTGTATTAACTCGTTGATTTAAAAAAGATTCCATTTGAAACTTGTCAATTAATCGATCCAAATGAATGCCTTTTTCTTTTCGGAGCGATTCGATTAATCGAAACAGTTCTTTTACTTTTAAATGTTCAGGGAAAAGAGCTATTTGAGGTAAATATGCCAAATTTTTACGGTATTTCCAATCGTTTAAAATATTCTTTTGATCAATTGTAATCGTTCCTTTTTGAGGAATTACCAATCCTAAAATACTTTTTAATAACGTCGTTTTTCCGGATCCGTTAGGTCCTAAAATGGCATAAACGCCTTTGTTGTCAATCGTAATGTTAATGTCTTTTAAGACTTCTTTTTTAGCGTATCTCTTTTGTAATTTATCAATTATTATTTCCATTGAATCTTAGTCATTGAAGGTTTAGGGTCTGCTACTTCTTTAGGTGTGATTACCGGAGCCACTTTTTCGGAATAGTTTAAAAGATCGACAAATAAACTCCTAATTAAAACGATGGATTCCGGTACTTCTCCGGTGATAAAGCTAAATAATTTTACCGGATGAAACGGAATATCACCTACACCATCTCGGTCGAGGTCATATCCGGTATATTCACTCCAATAATTACTATCGATAACATTGCTTTCAAATCGTCCGTTAAAAGCCATATCAAACGTATTGGATATAAAATTATTCCGTATGATTTTATTTTCAATACTTGCTCCTCTAACTCGCATGGCAAAACCATTTTTTTCAAAAGTATTTTCTACATAGCTGATTCGGTTAGCTCCTTCCGTTTGAATTCCGGTTGTATTTTCAAAGAAGATGTTATGTTTAATTTCACTGTCGTTGATTTCTTTTAATAACAATCCGTACGAGCTTGCTCCCCAATTGTACTCAAATTTATTGTAATACATTTTGATGAATTTTGAAAACATTACAGCGACACCTGCACCATTATTGGTAAACGTATTACGGGAATATTCATCATGGTTGGAAAACATAAAATGCAGTCCGTAACGTATATTATGATGACTATTATTGGCTTCAATAACTGTGTTGTCAACAAACTCAAAATAGATTCCGTCTCGATGAAAACTTACTTCGTTATTTTTAATGATGATGTCTTTACAATACCATAAATGAATCGCGTTTCCGATACTAAACTCATGTTCACCACCATAACCTCTTACTACGTTGTTTTCTATAACGCCACCTTGTCCTTTATTCACAATAATTCCAAAATAATTATCGTAAATAAAATTATTTTTTATTATAAAGTTCTTTCCTTTTTCGATATGAATTGCTGCCAAGTCTTTCAAATTACTCCGCCCGGAGTTTTGCAATGTCATATTAATAATGGAAACACGGTCGGATTTTATGGTGAAAATTTCATTTTTAACTTTTCCGTCTAAAGTCGCACCTCGTTCTCCTATAATAGTAATAGGTTTGTCGATTTTTATATTTTCAACAGGATAAATACCTACTTTTATAAAAACGGTATCAAAACTTTGGGCATTTTCAATCGCTTTTTTTACATCATTATTTTCACAACTTGAACAAACTTCTATTGTTTTAGCATTTACGAAAAAACAAAAAAAGAAACATCCTATAATCAGGCTTTGTTTCTGACTATTCAAAATGTTTTTTAATCTGTTCCCAATTAAATACGTCTCCTTGTTTTTTCGTCTGCATATCATCCGCTTCCTCTTTTGTTTTATACGAAGTTAAATTAGCTCCCATAGGGCTTGGCAGGTTTTTACTGACTAAATAATAGGCTTTTTCAGCATCTAACCATTCATGGGTTAAATAATCGGTTACTTTTAAAAAGGAAGATTTTTTTTCAGGATGATTGAGAATATCTCTAATCAAACACTCTGCAGAATCATACATTTGAATTTTCCCTTTTTCAGTAACCATTTGGGCTCCGAATTGTTTTTCTACAATTTTCATAGAACAATAGTGGCATTCATCTTTTCCGTACTCTAAATCTCTTGGTTTTTTATTACATGAAACAACGATACAGCCTACTACCAGCATCCAAATTAGTCTTCTCACTTTGCTTCTTTTTTATTGGATAAAAATACGGCCACGCAAGTTAATACCAATCCCGCAGTCATTAAATAAGCTCCTATTCCCGGTAATGATGTTGCTTTAAAATTAAGAATTTTTTTGGATCCTAACAAAGGAGGTTGATAAGCCTGTCCCGGAATTTTAATAGCCGCATGAGGGTTTAGATTATGTCCGTATTCATACTCCCATGCATAAAAATCATACATTCCTGCAATTCCTAAAAGAACCATAACAATAATCCATCCTAAAAATAGTTTTTTATTTCCTGTAAATCCGATTAATACTCCTAAGGCTACCATAACACCTATTACGATAGGAAAAATGGTGAACTCAATCATATCTAAATTTATATCGGCCATTCCGACATAATGGTTCATCAAGTTAATATTTTTAATATCATTGGGATTATGGTCTGCAATTTTTGTAATCCATATATCCATTCCTAACGAATCGGGGTATTGAGGTGCTTCTAATGTTATATTCCACAACGGAAAGAAGAACAATCCTAACAGGAGTAAAACGCCTATAATGAATATTATTTTATCTTTTCTCATCGGTTTATGTTTTTATAATATTTTATGTATCACTAAATTGCGTACAATCTGATTATCGTTTTTTTTTCTGATTTAAAAGACTAAAGCCACTTCTAATAAAAATCAGTAGCAGCTTTAGTGTTATACAAAAAACTTAAAAGTAATCTATTTTATTCTTTACTTGATTCTCCTACTGACCATTTTAATTCTGTATTACTCCCTGCAGGAGAAACTCGAACATAACCTTGCATTTCTTGGTGTAGTGCAGAACAGAAGTCGGTACAATACATAGGATATACACCCGGACTTTGTGGCTTCCAAAGTAAGGTCTCCGTTTGTCCCGGCATAATTAGTAACTCTGCATTTCTTGCTTTCATAACAGCAAATCCATGAGGAACATCCCAGTCTTGCTCTAAGTTTGTTACGTGGAAATAAACGTTGTCTCCTACTTTTATACCTTCTATGTTATCCGGAGCAAAGTGGCTTCGGATCGAAGTCATATAAACATGTACATCGTTTCCTTCTCGTACTACTTTTGCTTCAGCTTCGCTTTTTGTAGCGTAAGGATGCTTGTTTTCTTCTAACTTAAAGATTTTCTTAGATGTGATTTTATCCGCTGAAATAGCTTGTGCATAATGCGGCTCTCCAACCGTAGGGAAATCCAATATAAGCTTCATCTTTTCTCCTGTAATATCATAAAGCTGAGCTGAATGGTTCATTTCAGGACCGGTTGGTAAGTAACGGTCTTTTGTAATCTTATTCATCGCTACTAAATATTTACCGTCTGGTTTTGCACTATCACCACCAGGAATCATCAAATGACCTACGGAATAGTAAGTAGGTTGTCTATCTACCACTTCCCATGTTCCTAATTTCCATTTTACTACTTCCGAAGAAATAAAGAATGTAGTGTAGGCATTCCCTTTTCCATCAAACTCTGTATGTAAAGGACCTAACCCTGGTTCTTTTACAATACCTGCTAAAATGTCTTCCATTTTCAAAACAGGGATTCCATAAGCCTCACCTTCAAATTTCTTATTTTCAATAGCATCTAATACTTTTGTAAAGGAGTGAACTGTTAAATCTGCTGATAATTTACCATTTCCTACGATATATTCTCCACTAGGATCTACATCAACTCCGTGAGGAGATTTAGGAGTAGGTAAGAAATAAACCAATCCCGGGCAGTCTGCAGGGTCTAAAACTTTAACTTTGTCGTATCGCTTTGTTGTAGCAGAATGTACTTCATCGCTGTATTCATTATTTGTATAATTAGCAGGAATTTCTTTAAATTTACCTTCTTTAATGTATTCTTCAGCTTTTTTCCAGTTGATAGCAGCTATAAAATCTTTATCATTTTGAGAAGCACCAACTTCTAATAACGTGTTACTTTCTTCTGTATTATACGTAGTAAAGAAAGTCCATCCGTGCGATTTCCCTTTTCCTGAGTGAGCTAAGTCATAATCAAATCCAGGCATTAAAACCTGAAATGCCAATTCCATATCTCCAGATTCTTTATCTACACTAATAAAAGACAAAGCTCCTTTGAAATTTCCTTTATACTCAGCGATGGACATATCTTTTTGTGGAATAGGTACTGAAAACCGTGTTCCTGCCACTACATATTCTGTATTTTCTGTTGTAAACGGCGAACTATGATTTCCTCCACTGTTTGGAATCTCAATAATTTCTGCTGTTTCAAATGTTCCTAAATCGATACGTGCAATACGCGGCGTGTTGTTACCGTTGATAAAAATCCAACGTCCGTCTGTTTCTCCATTGGTTTGAGATAATTCAGGGTGGTGAGAATCATCCCAAGGTACAAATCCTACCGATGTTTCAAGCATAGGCTTGGTTTCTTCATTGAATCCATACCCTTTTTCTGCATCGACAGAAAATACCGGAATAATTTTTAATAATCTTCCTGAAGGCAATCCATATACAGATAATTGTCCGCTAAATCCTCCCGACAGAAATGCATAAAATTCGTCATACTCTCCCGGTTTCACATAGGTTTGTGATGCAGCATCCGAAACGACATTTTCAGTACCTCTCGGGGCTACGTTTTCCTTATCACCACAACTTATCATCATTGCAGTTATGGCAAATGTTAAAAATCCAGTTATTAAATTTCTCATTGTTATAACTTTTAAAGTTTGTAGTAATTCGCTTACTGTTAAAACGAATATATTGATTTTCATTATAATTTACTCTATTGTTCTAAAAAATTCCAATACTTTTCTGGCTTCGTCTTCTTTTAAGTTTTGGTTGGCCATTACAGCACCGTTATTGTCTCGGTAAAGCTGTTTAGCTATCGGGTCTTTTTGAAGCATTTCTTCCGGATTTAAAATCATGTTCATCACCCATTCCGGAGTACGTCTGTCCAAAACACCTTTAGGAGCCGGTCCGATGTATTTTTCCGTAGGCTTGTGGCAAGCCGTACACTTTGCTTCAAAAATTGCTTTTCCTTCTGTAGCCATTGCTTGGTCTATTGTATCAGGAAGTTTTAATTCTGTTACAGGACCAATTCCTTTATCATCTTTTTTCCGACTTCTACGCTCTTTTTTCTCCGTTTTCTTTTCGGTTTCAGCTTTAGTTTCTCCTTGACTATTATTCTCCTTTTTATCTGATCCACAAGCAATAATAGCAAAAACGCTCCATGCCAAAATTATTTTCTTCATTCTATCTTTTTATTTTAAAAAATTAAATTACGCCCACAAATATAAAAATAATAAAGGATATTTTTATCTTTTATTATGATTTTTTATTTTTTTATCTTCGTACTATGTTTACACGAATGACTAAATACGGAATACGAGCTGTTTTTTACATAGCAAAAGAAGGAACACAGGATAAACGATTTAAAGCAAAAGACATTGCAGGTGTTCTTGATATACCGGAATCTTTCTTGAAAAAAATATTACAACGACTTTCTCAAAAAAATATAATTTCTTCTTCAAAAGGACCTGGTGGCGGATTTTATATGAGCCACGACAATTTACAAAAAACGATTTTTGAAATTGTGATTATACTGGAAAAAGAGGATGTTTTTAACAAATGCGTATTGGATTTGCATGATTGCTCTGACCGAAATCCATGTCCTTTGCACGATCGATACTCTATTTTAAAAAGAGGAATTGAAAGCAGATTTAAAGAGCAAAGCATTCAATACATTGTTGATAATCTCGATGATCCTATCAAAATTTAACTTTGGCTTCTGAATCAATGTAAATAAATCCATAAGGGTATGAATTGCGGTTATACATTGTTAGCAAACGTTTTTTCTTTTATTTGTCCGTTTACAATTCTCTTTAAATCAGTTATAGATTTGTCTTTTTGGCTATTAAATCCGTAATGAACTAGCCCAATTATAAATCCAATCATTATTAATGGGAAAATCAATAAAATAGGATTAGTTTCTTGATTTATAACTCCTATAATCCCCATAATAAATGCAAATCCAACAAAAGTCAGCCCGTATAATATAAATACAATTACGAAAGTGCTAACTTTTAAATCCACAACTAATTTGGTTCCATTTATATTCGGTTGAATTTTTCCTTTGATTTGAGGAAGAAAAGAATTCCGTCCAGTTATTATTCGCTGTATTTCAAAGCTATCTTGTTTAAAATTTCCTTCAAATAATTCCTTTCCCTGAGATTTGTTAAATCCAATTTTCAGCACTTTTTTTGGTCGAATATTTTCCGCTAATATTTTTCTAACTTCTTGATTTGAAAGAGCAGTTAATATTTCAATTTTATCAGATGGAATTATCTTCATTTCGTTTTCTCAAATGTTTGATAACAAGTTGCTAAATGCAGTTCTGTATTTTCTGGGTAAATATAAGGGATTTGTAGAAATTTCGTTTATTGGGAGCAAAAAAGTGGCACTAAATTGCTTTTAGCGTATGTTAGAATACGTTTCCTCGATGGGCAGATAAAACTTGGAAGAGTATGGAAGCCCGAAACATCGATTTAGGACTTGATCTACTCTTACATGTACACTTTGTTGTAGTCAATGATTCTTTTCATTCTTCGTTTGTCGGTATATATTTTTCTTTACAATACTTTTCTACCAACAGTCCTCGTATAAACTCAGTAGCGAATTTGGAAGCGATAACTTCGGTTTGGCACTTTTGCCCGCCTGACACAAAACCTGTTTTAGTAGCAGCAATTCTCTCAGCATCCGACACTTGTATGTCCTCCAATTGGTTTTACCACTTGTCCATTGTCAGCAGGTCTTGACAAATAAATTGTCGGACTTGTTGCATTGTAATGTCGTGAAGTATCTATTATTAAATCTAAAATTTCATCACCGTCAATGTCACCAGCAAAAATTAAGTTTATCATCTGGTCATCAAAATTTGGTTGAGCAACTAGAAGACTCTTGTGCTGTCGTCCTTTAATTGTCGCTGTCAAATAAAGTTTGTAATTCCAAACGTCAAACCACTCTGGGTTGTCTTGAACTTTCTTTTTGCCTCCTGTCGCAAATATTTTATAATCAACACCTAAATAGCTAATTTTTAAAGTGTCACCAGGAAAGATTTGCTCTTTCGATAAAACAACTTGTTGAACTTTATGAGCAGTCAAAAAACTTAGTGGCTCAATTAAAATTATAGATGTGTCTTTATTGATAGTTTGAACGTCCCAACCTGTTTTCTCATTTTCATTCTCGTCAACGATTCCGTCATTAACTCTTTGAGTTTTCAATTTAGTTTCTGCAATGTAAAAGCCTGTCTTGCCGTGAAAAAGTCCGAACCATTTTTCTTTGTCCGCATTATCCCAAACTTCGTCACTGTGAAATGTTCCAACTGTCAAAACTTTGGCTGAGAAAGTGCTGTCAATGGGAAAATAAGAATAGTCGTAGATGATGGTATCATTGTCCAATGTATTAGTTGTCGTAACAACATTTGCCAGAATGTCAACCGTTGGAGTTTTATTCTCAGTATTAGTCGGACGACTTGAATTATTACAAGCTGTCAGTCCGAAAACTATAAAAATCAATGCTATTATTGTCTGTCTCGCTTTCGTCATATTGTTGCTACCAATGACCCCTGCTAAACGCAGTGACGTTCCAAATTTAGATTATTTAGTAAATTTATTTAAAAAATAAAAGAAATGCAAATAATTACTTTTTAGCTTAGTACTTTCTTACCAAAGAAAGAATCCACAAATTCATATTTATTAAAAACTTGTAAATCATCGATTCCTTCTCCTACTCCAATATAACGAACCGGAATTTGGAATTCATTTGAAATTCCTATAACTACGCCTCCTTTCGCCGTGCCATCAAGTTTGGTTACCACTAAAGAAGAAACGTCTGTAGCTGCGGTAAATTGTTTTGCCTGTTCAAAAGCGTTCTGCCCTGTCGATCCGTCCAAAACAAGCATAACGTCGTGCGGAGCATCGGGAATTACTTTTTGCATCACTCGTTTTATTTTTGATAATTCATTCATCAAATTAACTTTGTTATGCAATCTTCCTGCTGTATCAATAAGAACAACATCAGCCTTTTGAGCTTTAGCACTCTGAAGCGTGTCAAATGCTACAGAAGCCGGATCAGAACCCATATCTTGTTTTACAATATTCACACCTACTCTTTCTGACCAAATGACTAATTGATCAACTGCGGCTGCCCGAAAAGTATCAGCTGCACCCAAAATCACTTTTTTGCCTTCTTTTTTAAATTGTGCCGCCAGTTTTCCGATGGTTGTTGTTTTTCCTACTCCATTAACTCCTACAACCATTATTACATGAGGGATATTTTCTTCATGAACCGGAACAGAAAAAGTATTGACTGATTCTCCTGTTTCATTTTCTGACAAAAGTCCCATAATTTCCTCTTTCAGAATTTTATTCAGCTCTGAAGTTCCTACATACTTATCTTTCTGTACACGGTTTTCAATACGTTCAATAATCTTTAGTGTCGTGTCAACTCCTACATCAGACGTAATAAGTATTTCTTCCAGACTATCTAATACTTCATCATCTACTTTTGATTTTCCGGTAACTGCACGGGATATCTTTCCAAAAAAAGAGGCTTGGGATTTTTCTAATCCTTTATCTAATGTTTCTTTTTTTTCTTTTGAAAAAATTTTTTTAAACCAAGTCATAAGCAAATATACTAAAAAAAGCTACTTCAAAAGAAACAGCTTTTTAATATTAATTTTTGATTGTAAATTAATTATTTTTCTGAAAAATAATTATTTACTTCTTCTCCATTCATTATTTTTTCTTCAAAAACATACGCTCCTGTTTTTGGAGATTTCACCATTTTAATGGCTTTAGTCATTTTTTTTGTTCCTGTCTGTAATGACGCTACTGCTTTCTTTGCCATGGTAAATTATTATTTAATTTCTTTGTGTACTGTATATTTTTTCATAATCGGATTGTACTTTTTTAATTCGATACGATCCGGAGTATTTTTCTTGTTTTTTGTTGTAATATAACGAGACGTACCTTTTAGACCACTGTCTTTATGCTCGGTACATTCTAAAATAACTTGAATTCTATTTCCTTTTTTAGCCATCTTACACCGTGTTTATATTAAACCTTTTGCTTCTGCTCTTTTTAAAGCCTCGTTAATTCCAATCTTATTTACCAATTTTATTCCTGCTGCAGATACTTTTAAGGTAATCCACTTATCTTCAGTTGGTATATAAAATCGCTTCTTTGTAATGTTTACATTGAAACTTCTCTTGGTCTTATTGTTAGCATGGGAAACATTGTTTCCTACCATGACTTTTTTACCTGTTAATTGACAAATTCTTGACATCTCTCTTCTTTTTAACGGAGTGCAAAGTAACAAAATATATTTTGATTATACAAAATAATTAAAAATATTTTCTACAATATCTCGTATAAAATCATTATATTTTTCTACATTTGTCCATCAATTTTTTAATATGAAAGATAGAATTTTAACCTTATTCGTTTTAGCGGGAATTTTATATTCTTGTGGTGAGAAAGCAAAAGATCAAAAACATCAAAAAGAAGAACCTAAAAAAGACTATGTAGTGCTTGAAGGTCATATTAAAACCGATGGAAATGAAACAGAAGACATTTATTTATTAGTTGATCCTTTGGTTATAGAAAACAATATTGTTAAAAAAATCTTTTTAGATAAAGAAGGTAATTTCAAAGATTCTATACAAAATATTAAGGAAGGCTATTATATTTTGATGAATAGCGATAATAAGGCGGTTAATCTGTATTTGAAAAATGATGATGTCATCCATGTTAAAACAAATGCTTTGTCCAATGAATCATTTTTAGATTCTTTAAGTGTGGAAGGAAATATCGAGAGCGTTTTTTTAACCGATTATGAAAAATTCAAACAATCCAATTTTGATTCCAATATTCAAGAATTATTCTCATTGGATGAAGAACCTTTTAAAGCTAAATTGGACAGTTTAAAACATCGTTCCACAAAATACGTTGAAGAATACAAAGGATTATCACAAGAAGCCAAAAAAGTAGCAAAAGAGGATATATTATATGGTTGGGGATTGGTTTTAAACAGTTATCCTATGGCTCACGCCCAGATTAAACAAGATCGTAATTACAGACCTTCCGAGTCTTATTATGATTTTTCCAAAGCTATTGATATTAACAATCCAACATTATTTAAAAATAATGCCAAATACAGAAATTATGTAGCTCAGGAGCTAAATCGTCGCATAGCAAAAGGCTATAAACCTACTCAAGGAGAAGATCAAATCGACTATTTTGTGAAAAAACTAAACCAAGATAGTATCGTTCCTTATATAAAAGATTTTATGTTGATTCAATTGGCTAATCAAGGAATCTTCCAACCTGCACCTACCTATGAACAATACCAGCAAAATGTATTGCAATCTGTTCAGGCTCAGATTCAGGCTTTTAAAAAACAAAATCCTCAGGCTCAAATTCCTGCATCAGCAACACCTACCAAAGAACAAATTCAAAAAGAGTATAACAAATATGTTGAGGAGTATAATAAATTTTATGACAAGAGTTACAACAAAGTGATTACCAATGTAGAAACACCTGAATTTAAGAGAATTTTAGAAGAAAACAATCGCATCATCAAAGGTTTGAAAAAAGGGGATGTAGCCCCTGCCATAGAGATTATAAAAGATGGGAAATCTACTGATTTAGTAGGTCTTAACAAGGGGAAAAACCTTTTGGTTTATTTTTGGACAACCAGTTCTGAAAATACAACTGATTTCTTTGATGATTACAACAAACTGGCTGATGAATTTTTAAATAAAAATATTATCTTTGCTACCGTAAACATTGACTTTCTAAACAAAAAAGAAAAGTGGAACCTTACACTTAAAGAAAAACAGATAAAAGGAGAACATTATTTTGCCACAGATGATTGGGATACGGGATTCATAAAATCATACGGATTTAATATTCGTCCTTTCCCTCGATTCGTTCTTATTAACGGTGAAGGTAATATTATTGATTTTGATGCTCCTACACCTAAAGATCCAAAACTTAAAAAAATTCTATCAGAACTAATTAATGCTAAATAGTTTTAAATTATCTTAAAAAATCTTATTATTATTAGTTTTTCTGTTAAATTTTATTATAATTCATGATTTTCGATTAAAAGGTTATTATCTTTAGTGAAAAATTAGAGTTGGAAAAAATTTAAAATATGAATAAGATATTGTTATTAGGGTTTATTCTAATTTCTACGTTTGGTTTTTCACAAAGTAGATATTCGCAGGGAGAAGCGAATTATGATAAGAATAAGAAGCTGAAAGAACTCCGTATTACTCAAAACGGAATAGAAAAAACATTAAAATTTAATTATAATACAACCGGTTTACGAACCAATAGCAAAATTTTTAATGAATATGGAAATATGTTGTTTGAGGCAACCAAATCGTATTCTGACACCAAAGATTTAAGTCAAATTTGGTATAACTCGACAGGAAGTATTAGAGACAAACTTATTTACAAATTTGATTCAAGGAACCGCCTCAATCAAATTTATAACTATTTCGGTGATTCAAATAATTATTTTTTTACTCACTATGATTATAACGGAAACCAAATCATTTCAGCTAATTCCTACTTCATGGTCGAAGGAAAAAAATATGATTTGCAGGAGATAGATGCTCTTATTTCTCAATTTTAAAATCGTTTGTATTTGCATCGAACATAATTTTTTTGCTGTTTTTTCCTAAAATAATTCTTTTGCAATATTGTATATATTGTCCGATTTTCCCATAGAATAAAAATGCAAAACAGGAACTCCAAAATCGATTAATTCTTTACACTGTTGAATAGCCCATTGTTCTCCCACAAGACGAACTTCTTGGTTATTTTTACATTTTTTTACTTCATTAACCAACTCTTGAGGCAAGTTTAAATAAAAAAACTGTGGTAAAACGGTTAAATGACGCTGAATGGTTATGGGTTTTATACCCGGTATAATAGGCACGTTAATTCCTTTTGCACGACATAACTTTACAAAATCAAAATATTTTTGATTATCAAAAAACATTTGTGTTACAATATAATCTGCACCAAAATCTACTTTTTGTTTTAAAAACTCTAAATCTTCTTCTAAATTAGGTGCCTCAAAATGTTTTTCAGGATACCCTGCTACACCCATGCAAAAATCTGTGGGAGCATTATCGGTTTGTTCAGAATCTAAATAAATCCCTTTATTCAAATTTTTTATTTGCCTCAATACATCCGAAGCATAGGCATGCCCGTCTTTAGTTGGGGTAAATGTAGATTCTCCTTTTATAGGATCTCCGCGTAACACCAATACATTATCTATTCCCAGAAAATCAAAATCTATTAAGACTTCTTCCGTTTGACTTTTTGTAAATCCTCCGCAAATTACATGAGGAACGGCATCTACATTGTATTTATTCATCAACGAAGCACAAATACCAACCGTTCCCGGGCGTTTACGAACTGAAAATTTTTTTAATCCTGATTTGGTTTCTTTCAAAACATACTCTTCTCTATGATACGTTACATCAATAAAAGGTGGTTTAAACTCCATCAAGGGGTCTATATTTTGAAATAGCTTTTGAATATTTTCTCCCTTTTTTGGAGGTAATATTTCAAATGAAAATAAAGTTTTATCCGCTTTTTTTATGTATTCTGTTATTTTCATTGCATGATTTTATAGGGTTAAATATAATCATTTGTTATTGATTATCTAGCACTCGCTTAAACAATATTGGGTTTTAACCACTTTACTGCTTTTTCTAATGGAATGTTTTTTCGCTTTGCAAAATCTTCCACCTGATCCTGCGTTATTTTTCCTACACCAAAATATTTAGCTTCCTTATTGGCAAAATAATATCCTGAAACAGATGCCGCCGGATACATAGCCAAACTCTCCGTAAGTGATATTCCCACACGTTTTTCAACCTCTAACAATTTCCAAATGGTTTCTTTTTCCAAATGATCAGGACAAGCAGGGTAACCTGGTGCCGGACGGATTCCTCTGTATTCTTCCTTAATCAAAGCCTCATTGGTTAATGCTTCATTTACAGCATAGCCCCACATTTCTTTCCGTACAAATTCATGCAGATATTCTGCAAAAGCTTCCGCCAAACGATCAGCTATAGATTTTATCATAATACTTTTATAATCATCATGTTCTGTTTCATATTGTTTTATTTGTTTCTCAATTCCGATTCCGGTTGTAACAGCAAAAGCACCTATATAATCTTCTCTATTTTCTTCTTTTGGACAAATAAAATCGGCTAAAGCTATGTTAGGAGCTCCTTCTCTTTTTTTGGATTGCTGACGTAAAGTTATGAATATGAATTTTTTATCTTTCGATACATTAACTACAATATCATCCTTTTCTGCATGGGCATCAAATAGACCAAAAACCGCATTAGCTTTTAGTTTTTGATTGGAAACGACATCGTTAAGCATTTCCAACGCATCATTATAAACTTTTGTTGCTTCCTTTCCTACAACTTCATCTTCTAAAATTTTTGGAAAAACACCTGCTAATTGCCACGTCTTGAAATAAGGCGTCCAATCAATATACGGAAGCAAATTTTTTAAAGGAAAATCAACCATTTCATAAACTCCTAATTGGTTTGGTTTTATAATTTCAGTTGTATTCCAATCAATTTTATATTGATTGTTGCGTGCTTCTTGTATCGTAAGATATTCTTTTTTAGAACTTCGATTCAAATAGCCTTCACGAAGTGTTTCATATTCTTCTTGTACTTTTTTAATATACTCCAAACGATTTCTTCCAAGGAGGCTGTTGGTAACCGTCACACTTCTGGAAGCATCTAAAACATGAACAACTCCTTGATCATATTCCGGAGTAATTTTAACTGCTGTATGTGCCCGAGAAGTGGTAGCTCCGCCAATCAATAACGGAATTTTCATATCCAATCGTTTCATTTCTTGAGCTACTTCTACCATGGCATCTAACGAAGGCGTTATTAATCCACTCAAACCAATGGCGTCTACCTTTTCATCAAGAGCTGTTTGGATAATCTTTTCTGTAGGAACCATCACTCCTAAATCGATGATTTCAAAATTATTACAAGCTAAAACTACTGAAACTATGTTTTTTCCTATATCATGAACATCGCCTTTTACAGTTGCCAGTAAGATTTTTCCTGCTCCTTTATTTTCTTGAGAATGTTTTTTTAGAGCTTCTATAAACGGTTGTAAATAGGCTACTGCCCGTTTCATTACTCTTGCTGATTTAACAACTTGCGGCAAAAACATTTTTCCTGTTGCAAACAAATCTCCCACTACATTCATCCCGTCCATTAAAGGTTTTTCAATAACTGCTACCGGATTTTGTAATTTCTGCCGGGCTTCTTCTACATCATCTTCAATAAATTCTACAATTCCTTTTACCAAAGCATGTTCTAATCTCTTTTCAACGGGTTCATTACGCCATTTTAAATCTCGCTCATCTGTTTTTGTTTTAGTTCCCTTAACTCTTTGAGCAAAATCCAACAAACGTTCGGTAGCATCTTCTCTTCTGCACAACAAAACATCTTCCACATGTTCTAAAAGTATTTTATCAATATTATCATAAACTTCCAACAAAGCCGGATTTACAATTCCCATATCCATACCGTGCTGAATGGCATGGTATAAAAAGGCCGAATGCATCGCTTCACGAACTGTATCATTCCCTCGAAATGAGAAAGATACATTACTCACACCTCCTATAAGATGTGCATTAGGTAAATTTTCTTTTATCCATTTACAGGCTAAGAAATAATCCAACGCATTACGGTCGTGTTCTTTCATTCCGGTAGCAACAGGAAAAATATTTGCATCGAATACAATATCATGAGAATCAAACCCTACTTTTTCGGTCAAGATTTTATACGAACGCTCACAAATTTCAATGCGTTTTTGATAATTATCGGCTTGTCCTTTTTCATCAAAAGCCATGACAACGGTTGCTGCACCGTATTTTCTAACTAACTTGGCTTGACGGATAAAATTCTCTTCTCCTTCTTTTAAGGAAATTGAATTTACAATGGCTTTTCCTTGAACATTTTGCAATCCTGCTTCAATAATTTCCCATTTAGAAGAATCAATCATAACAGGAACTCTTGCTATATCCGGTTCTGATGCTATCAGGCGTAAAAATTGAATCATAGCATGTTTTCCGTCTAACATACCATCATCCATATTAATATCAATAATTTGAGCCCCATTATCTACCTGATGACGTGCAATTTCGAGAGCTTCATCATATATTTCTTCTTTAATCAAACGTAAAAACTTACGCGAACCGGCAACATTGGTTCGTTCTCCTACATTGATAAAATTAGCTTCTTTATTTACATACAAAGGTTCTAAACCGGATAGTTTCATTTTTTATAATTGGAAATTAATTATTTAAACTATTTTTATTTAACTGACAATCAATTGACGGGGTTGATATTTTTTAGCTTCTTCAGCAATGGCTTTAATATGCTTGGGAGTTGTGCCACAACATCCTCCAATAATATTGAGCCAACCGTTTTTCAAAAAACGTTTTACTTGATTTACCATCATCTCAGGTGTTTCATCGTATTGACCAAAAGCATTGGGCAAACCTGCATTAGGATGTGCACTGGTGTAAAATCCTGATTTTTCAGAAATTACTTTCACATAAGGCGTTAATGCTTCAGCTCCTAACGCACAATTTAAACCTACGGAAAGTAAATCAATATGTTGCAATGATATTAAAAAAGCTTCGGCTGTCTGACCGCTTAAAGTTCTTCCGCTTGCATCCGTAATTGTTCCTGAGACCATTAAAGGTACTTTTTTTCCAACCTGATCGAAAGCATCTTCTATTCCAAAAAAGCAGGCTTTGGCATTTAAGGTATCAAAAACGGTTTCAACCAAAATGACATCAACTCCTCCTTCCAATAAAGCAATCGCTTGTTCTTTATAAATTCTCGCTAAATCATGAAAAGAAACCTCTCGAAAAGCCGGATTTTCTACATGAGGTGAAAGCGATGCCGTTTTATTGGTCGGTCCTATTGACCCGGCTACATAACGTGGTTTCACACTATCTGAATATTTTTGTATGGCTCGTTTTGCAATTTGTACAGATTCATAATTCAATTCATAAACTAAATTTGTCTGATCATAATCAAGCATAGAAATAGCATTACTGTTAAATGTATTGGTTTCAATAATATCCGCTCCGGCTTCCAGATACGCTTCATGAATTTCTTGAATAACTTTAGGCTGTGTAATGGAAAGCAAATCATTATTTCCTTTTAAGGAAACATGAAAATCTTTAAACCGTTCACCACGGTAATCTTCTTCAGACAAATTGTAATTCTGAATCATGGTTCCCATAGCTCCGTCTAAAATTAAAATTCGTTTTTGAATCGCTTGTTCTATCATTATTTTAATCGTTGATTAGCATTATTTAGTTTTAAAAATCAAGAAATACGAAGTGAAAACGAACACTTGTTATCTTTCCTTTCGGTAGAATTTAGCACCTTCTTTAATGTTTTAAAGGGTTGCTAAGGCTTCGTCGGGTCTGTTCCCTCCTGCCTTTCTTGATAACTTAAACAGTAAATATAAAAATTTTATATTAAAAAATGTTTTTAATGTAGAAAGATTTATTCTTTAAAGCCTAATCATTTAATTTTTTCCAAAGCAAGTCTTTCAATTCCTGTATTCCTTCTTGAGTAATGGAAGAAAAATAATGCAATTTTAATTCAGAAGGAAATCCGGCGGTAATTTCTTCTTTCAATTCATCATCTAACATATCTGATTTTGATATCGTTAGCAATCGGTCTTTATCCAATAATTCCGGATTATATTCTACCAGTTCATTCAGAAGAATTTGGTATTCCTTTAGATGATCTTCTGAGTCTGCAGGAATTAAAAACAACAAAATTGAGTTCCGTTCAATATGCCTTAAAAAACGATGTCCAAGTCCTTTTCCTTCTGCTGCTCCTTCAATAATTCCCGGAATGTCTGCCATAGCAAAAGATTGAAAATCTCGGTATTCTACAATTCCTAAATTGGGTGTTAAAGTAGTAAACGCATAATTGGCAATCTTAGGTTTTGCTGCACTTACTACGGAAAGCAATGTAGATTTTCCTGCATTCGGAAAGCCTACCAAACCTACATCTGCCAATACTTTTAATTCTAAAATATACCAGCCTTCTTGCCCTTCAATTCCGGGTTGTGCATAACGTGGTGTTTGATTGGTTGGTGATTTAAAATGCCAATTTCCTCGACCTCCCATTCCTCCTTCAAGCAATATTTTTTGTTCCCCATCTTCGGTAATTTCAAACAAAAAATCACCTTTTTCATCTCTAACCACCGTTCCTATCGGTACTTTTAATATAACATCTTCTCCATCAGCACCGGTTGATCGGCTTTTTCCTCCTGGTTTTCCATGCGTAGCACGAACATGCCGACTGTATTTTAAATGAATTAAAGTCCATGCATTACGGTTACCTTGAAGAATGACGTGTCCTCCTCGTCCTCCATCTCCTCCGTCAGGACCTCCCTTATCAATAAATTTTTCACGGTGTAAACTTGTAGAACCGGCTCCGCCATTTCCACTTTTACAATGGATTTTTACGTAATCTACAAAATTATTATCAGACACTTTTCAAATTAAAAATTTCGTACTACTTTTTGTAATTACTTACAAACCGACATAACCGCTTTTTCCAATCTTTTGGCAATTTCTTCTATGGATCCCAAACCGTTAATTACAACTAATTTATCTTGCTTTTGATAAAAACCTTTCAAAATAGCGGTATTTTTGTAATAAACTGTGATTCGTTCTCGAATGGTTTCCTCGTTTTGATCATCAACCCGTCCTGAAGTTTTTCCTCTTTTTAAAATACGTTGAATCAATATTTCATCTTCTACCTCCAGTGCCAAAGCAATCGATACCGGAATGTTTTGTTCTTTTAAAAATACATCTAAAACTTCTGCTTGGTGTGTATTTCGGGGATATCCGTCAAAAATAAAGCCTTTTGCTCCTTTTTTTACGCTTGTCATTACTGCTTCTTTCAACATATCGACGGTTACTTGGTCGGGTACTAATTGCCCCTTGTCTATATACGATTTAGCTAATTTTCCTAATTCTGTTCCTTCTCCTATATTTTTACGAAATAAATCTCCGGTTGATACATGGACTAATTGAAACTTTTTGATTAAAAATTCGGCTTGTGTTCCTTTTCCGGCTCCCGGAGGACCAAACAATACTATATTCAACATTTTTTTGTTTTTTTATTGCTTTAATTGATAAATATCGGGTAAATTTCTTCCCAATCCATCATAATCTAACCCGTAACCTACAATGAATTTATTAGGAATTTCCATCCCTATTTTATGTATTTTCAGATTTTTTTTATAAACTTCGGGCTTCAAAAAAAGAGAAACAACAGTACAACTTACAATCTCTTGTTCATTTATCATGTTATACAGTTTTTCCAATGTATTTCCTGTATCTACAATATCTTCTACTATAATCACTTCTTTCCCTGACAAATCTTCTTGAAAATCAATCATAATTTCGACTTCTCCGGTAGATTCTGTTCCTTCATAAGAGTTTAAGCGGATAAAAGACATTTCACATTCTCCTTCAAAATTCTTTAATAAATCTCCCATCATTAAAACGACCCCATTCAATACACCTACAAAAATGGGACGTTTCCCTTTAAACTCTTCCGAAAGTTCTTGCCCTATTCTTTGAACTGTTTTTTGAATTACATCTCTCGAAATATACGGAATAAACGTTTTACCGTGAATTTGTATCTCTTTCTCTTTCATATTAATTCCCAAAACCCAAAAATACAGGTTTTACTGTAAGAATCAAATTTTAATTAAAAAAATGGATGATTACTGGGTATAAAAAATCCACAAAACTTTTAGTTAATTTTAAACTTTTTTAATTACTATTTATTAAAGGATTTTTTTTAAAAACCCTTCCATAGCAACATAACTATATTTTGAAAAATCTATATTTTCATATTTCTCTTCGCTTTCCTCACTTAATTGTATTTCAAATTCTTCAGAATTAAAATAATAATCTTTATTTATATCAAACACCATGTCTTTGTTTTGGGGTTTTGTTGGTAACTCTTGTCCATTGGTCGCAAAACTGATGATTAAAAATAGAACGTTGCTAAACCCGTAACTTTTTTTAAAACAAACCGTGAATTTCGGCTTCTATTTTATCAACTACTAAACCTAAATCTTCTTTTTTATCGACAAAATTCAAATTGTCTATGTCTATAATCAACAATTTCCCTTTATCATAGCTTTTTATCCAGTTTTCGTAACGATCGTTTAACCGCGATAAATAATCAATACTGATGGAGTTTTCATAATCACGTCCTCTTTTATGGATTTGACTTACTAAAGAGGCTATAGATCCTCTTAGGTAAATTAATAAATCAGGGGCTTCAACAAAGCTTTCCATAAGTTCAAACAAGGATTTGTAATTATTGTAGTCTCTTTCGCTCATCAACCCCATTTCATATAAATTAGGAGCAAATATGTGAGCATCTTCGTAAATTGTTCTATCCTGAATAATTTTTTTTCCGCTTTCACGGATTTTTTTTATTTGTGAAAAACGACTGTTTAAAAAATAAACTTGTAAATTAAACGACCACCGACTCATATTATCATAAAAATCGTTCAAATACGGATTGGTCTCAACATCCTCAAAATGAGGTACCCACTTATAATGTTTTGCCAGTAATTTTGTCAATGTTGTTTTTCCTGCTCCTATATTTCCTGCTACAGCTACATGCATTTATTTCTTTTATGTAGGTTTATCGATTAAATAATACCACAAAAATACATATTTATACCAAATATCTATTTTTTTATTTATAAAAGTATTTTAGTTATAATTTAGTTACAAAATTAAACAACTATTCTAAAAATATTACAAAATGAAAAAACTATTATTATTGCTAATCTGCCTACCGGCTGTAGGTTTTAGCCAGTTTAAATTCTCTATTGAAGGATTAAATTACGAAATTTTCACATACAAAGATTATGAAGCTGAAGAAATTCATTCCGAATTACGGGATTGGATCAATCTTAACTTTATGGAGCCTAAAAATGCCATCATAGCAGATGCTGATGGAAAATATTTAAAACTAAAAGGATATGCTCCGGATTCGGCATGTGAAAAAGAAGGAAAAGAATGTTATAGTATGCAATATGCTATCGAATTTACGTTTAGTGATAACAAGATGATTGTAAAACCTACCGTGTATCAAATAAAAAGTCCAACATTTGGATACAAACAACCACAAACTCAATGGTTTAAAAAAGATGGTACTCCAAAGACAAAAAATATTAAAACGGTACAATTAGCCGGTGAATTTTTTGATCGTATGCTTTCAAAAATTGACCGTTCAATAAAAGAGGAAACAAAATTGTCTATGAAGTAATTCATATCAAGTCAAAGTGTAATAAAAAGGTCTTGCAAATGCAAGACCTTTTTACTTTTTTAATTATCTGATAATTTGGATAGCAGGCGTAAAATTTCGAAATACAGCCAAACTACGGTTACCAAAAGTCCAAAACCACAATACCATTCCATGTATTTTGGAGCTCCATAAGTAACGCCTTTTTCAATACTGTCAAAATCCAACAGTAAATTAAACGCTGCCAAAGCAATCACAAAAAGAGAAAAACCTATTGAAAACCAACTGTTTCCCCATTCAAACATTTGGATATTGGTAAACATTCCTATCAAAAAAGAAATCAGATAGTATGACATCACTGCCAATGTTGCTCCTACAATAATTGATTTTAAACGTTCGGTTACTTTTACAATTCTTGTTTTATAAAGAGTCAGCATGATGCAAAATGTTACAACTGTTCCTAATAAAGCCTGCCCTACGATACCTTCATAAAAAGCTGAAAAATAATAGGAAATTGAGGCTACAAAAATGCCTTCTATAACGGCATATATCGGAGCTAAAGTTGGAGCGTATTTTGGATTAAAACTTAAAAACAAAGATAAAGCAAACCCGCCTACAACTGATCCAATCCATAGAAATTGAAGATTTTGAAATACAGGTATAATTTGATACCAAGTAAAGGCTGCTGTTAATAACATTAAACCAAAAAGAATATAGGTTTTATTCAGTGTTCCTTGTATTGTCATTTTTTCAGAAGAAACGACCGATTCAGCACTTGTTTTAATCGTTTTTTCTGATAATGTATGATTAGCCATAATTAATTTTTTATATTGTTTCGTGTTTACAAAGATAATTAAATATTTTTGCATAAAATAGTTTTAATTTATTATGTATAATATTCATCATTTTATTACTGAAAATATACAATCGCTTGAGCTTTCAAGTGTTCTTGAAAATATTCTTATCGGAATGGTTGATTTAACCTTATTAACCCTCTTTGCTTTTTTATTGGATTTTTTTATTAAAAAGGTTTTTTTATTAATTATACGAGGTGTTGTTAATAAAACCAAATTCCACTGGGACAATGTTCTGTTTGAAAATAAAGTTTTTAACAGCGTCAGTCATTTTATTTCTGTTTCCATCATCATTGTTGTAACATCGCTACTTATTCCTGAAAAATATGAGCATTTGATGGAATTTATCAATAATATTTTTTACATCACGTTTGTTATTATTTTTATTCGACTCATTACTCGGATTATCGATTCTGTTGTAACTATTTCCACCTCTGAGAATAATCATCGAACCATTGCCGTTAGAAGTTTTGCCCAATTATCTAAAATTCTTACGTATATTTTTGGAATAGTTCTCTTAATTTCTATTCTGTTAAAACAAGATGTTACCGTTATCATCGGGAGTTTATCTGCTCTAACGGCCATTATCATTTTAATTTTCAAAGATACCATCTTAGGTTTTGTATCAGGTGTTCAAATTGCTTCTACAAAAATGATTAAAGTTGGAGATTGGATTGCCGTTCCGAAACACGATGTAGATGGTGTTGTATTGGAAATTAATCTGGTTTCTGCTAAAGTTCGAAATTGGGATAAAACCATAAGTTCCATACCAACATACGATTTAATTTCCTCTGCAGTAAAAAGTTATGAACCCATGAGAGAAGCCAACGTTCGCAGAATTAAACGTTCACTAATATTTAATATAAAATCTTTTTCTTTTCTCAAAACACAAGATTTGGAAGATTATAAGCGTTTTCAACTGATAAAATCCTATTTGGAGAAGAAAAGTATTGAATTGGAAGAAGAAAACACAAAACATCAAGTATCTCAAGATTCTATCATCAACGGGCGAAGATTAACCAATATCGGTGTTTTTAGAAAATATGTAGAACTTTACCTTACAAAGCATCCCGGTATAGCACAGGATCAGACCTTAATGGTTCGGCAATTAGACCCAACACCACACGGATTGCCTTTAGAAATTTATTGTTTTACAACCGGCTCCGATTGGATTACATACGAATCCGTACAAGCCGATATTTTTGACCATTTACTAACCTCTGCCCGTGAATTTAATTTAGAAATTGTACAAGTTTTAACCAATTAAATTCTTGATCATCATTCATCAAAATAAGTAGGATTAAATAAATCTGTTAAAATTTATTTTTATATTCATTTTTTCAGTATATTTATGCGAAGTATTGTAAACCACCGAAAAATGAAAAAATTTAAACATCTTTTAGTTGCGTTAGATCATTCTCAAATGGATGATGTTCTTATCCGGTATACTTCTTTTTTTGCAAGTTATACGAAAATGAAAAAGGTTTATTTTGTGCATAATATAAAGAAACATGATTCTGATGAAATTTTTGATTCAATTATACCTCCCGACACCCTATTGGGAGATACAAAAAAAGAAATCTTAGAAAAAATACAAACAAATTATACCGGTAAAACAGACTATGAAGTGATTGTTTCCAATGAAGTCTCTACCGATAACTTTATAAGCTACAATGTTTTACGTTACAAAATTGATTTAACCATTTTAGGCAAAAAAAACCATACCGATGGATCCGGAACTTTAACAGGAAAACTTTTAAGGAGTTTAAAATGTAGTATATTATTAATTCCTAATCATTCCAAAGAGCAGTTTAATAAAATCTTAGTAGGAACTGATTTTTCTGCAATTGCTCTACGAGCTACGCGTATTGCCTTCAAACTTAAAACACAAACCTCCGAAGTTGATTTTGCTCATATATACAGTATTCCAAAGCATTATTTGCCTTTTTTAAATGAAGAAAAAATCATTCAAATGACAGAGCAACACGCAAACCAACAATTGGAAAAATTTATTAAGAAAACAAAAATTGATGCTTCATATACCTCATTTTATAAAATCAATCGGAAAGAAAATAACATTGCTGTTTGCCTACAAAAATTTGCAGATGAAAATCATTACGATTTATTGATTATTGGAGATAAAGGACAAAATCGGCTTTCTTCTTTCCTTATTGGAAGCGTTGTTGAACAACTGTATAATATTAACTTTAAAACACCTGTTTTGGTCGTTAAGTAACACCCGTAGTTTATTTATTAAAAAAGGTTGTTCAAAACACTAAAATCAATATTTGATTATTTAACGTTTATCGAATGCTATGAAGGGTATTCATTTCTTTTTTGGTTTAATTTAATTACATAATAGATTTTTGTTATAAACAATGTTGTTTTAATAAATTTATTTTATATCTCTATCCCTATACTACTACTACTACTACTACTACTACTAAAACGTTATTAATCAAAATAATATACACCAAAATTAATATAATGTAATTTTTTTTATCAAACTTGCACTATGAAATCAAAAAAATAAAAGTTATATGAAAAAGGGAGATTTACTGTTTAAGAGAGGACGGAGTACAATTCTTACGGTACTGTTATGGTTATTCGTAGGTTTTTCGTGTCTTTATGGTCAGGTAGGGGTCGGGAACAATGCCCCCAACGGAGTGATGGATTTGACCAATAAAACATCTAACAATACCTATCCACTGGTAGTACCAAGCATGTCAGGAGCTAACGCAGAGAGTTCGGTGGTGAATCCCAAAGGG
>JBKEDE010000069.1:0-1935 GCA_047975265.1 Flavobacteriales bacterium | reverse complement strand
CAAATTTAGAGTTATTTTTGTTACTTTATTGATACGTTAAAAGCAATTTAGCACCATTTTTGGCTTTGGCTTCAGATGGGTTTTGTGTGTTTTTTCAGCTCTCCGAGCAATTGAAAATCCTTTGGAAATTTTATCCAAATCACACTTTTATTCCGATGCGAACCTTGCCAAAATTCGTATTGGGAGAACTCCAAAGTCAATGGCGTTTGCTTTATAATATTATACAAAATGCGAATTGCGTATTTTGTGTAACATAAATATAAAAAAATATACCCGTCTGAAAAACAATCAGATAAAAAATTTTATTCTATTTTATGTATTTAATTTATGTTGCGTATATTTGTGTGTTGTAACACATTTGACCGAACCAACAAAACAATGAAAGAATTTGAAATTCCTACTGACCAAAATCCTTTTGAATTAGACAAAGATTGCATATTCTATTCTGACCATTATATAGTTGATGGACAAGAAGTTTTATATGATGATGTTGCTCAAATAATATGGAATAATGCGAGACAATCTATGAATGGATTTCAAATTAATTCTAAATCCGATTATTTAGTAGTAGCAACTAAAAAAGACTATTTAGTGCCACCAGCAGGAACACTTACAGAGGAACAGATTGAAAAAGAAGAATTATTATATGCTTGCGATGATTTTTCATTTCAAACAGGAATTATAAAAACACATCGTAATTTTTTAAAGAGACAGAAATTCATTCATCATTTTCTATTTGAAAGGACAAAGAAATCACGATTGACCAAAACATTGAATTCTCTTAAAAAAGACGGATTTATTGAAATCTATGCTGGAGCAAAGTTATTCGACAATGGAGATATGATTATAAACGGAAAAATGCAAGGGAATTTTAGGGATAAATTTAAATCGGGAGAGATAATAACCGGAGTTAAATATGGTGGTTACAGTAATAATGTCAGCGACCCTTATGAATTTGGTTTTAAAAAAGGACGCAAATTTCTCGGTTTAGTAGAAGATAACTTTGTTTTTAGAAATGTTACAAATACAGATGTATTTGATATCTTATTTTCTAACCTATTTAAAAATGGTAATCTCTCTAAATTTTAAGTTATGATTTACCTATTTATGGTTTTAGGTGCAGTAATGATTTTTGCTGTCTTTATACTTCCGATTATACAAAAAGGAACTGATTATACAAAAGACATTGTTCAAGAGAACAAAATGAAATCCGAACAGAACAGAATAGCAAGAAGAATATCTAATGAAGCAAACCAGCGTAAAAATCAACACATAGAAAAGAAAAAATCATTTAAGTATTTGAGTAATGAGCATCTTTTAGAAATGTACAATTCAAATAACAGTTTGAACCCAATGGAACAATTAGCTTTAGAAGAAACTTTGGTTGATAGAAAACTGATTGACTTTTCACCAACTCACGAAAAAATGCAAAGAATGGAAAAGCATTTTAAAGATAAAAAAGAGAAGCAGTACCAAAGAACAAGCGAAAATGAATTATCAGAATTTGCATCTTCATTAAGTTTCATCATTAAAAATCATAATTCGAGTCAACAAGAAAAAATATCGAAAATGATTACTGACTTATCTGAAAATATTTTTTATTCTTCTTTTCGCGACATTGATAAAATCCCTATTGATTTTAGCACAATTAGTAATCCATTAAATTTTAAACAAGAACCTAATCAAGCTAAATATTACGCTATTTGGAAATCCATAAAAGATACAATAATCGAATTACCAAAACATTCTGAAATTATCAACGAGAAATATGATAAGAAAGAATGTCTACCAATGATTAAAAATTTAATCCAGAATTCGAGTGAACAAATTAAAAAAATAGAATAATAAAAACGTGTTACAACAATGGCTATAAGTAATTGCTTGTTCTCGCCTACTTCTGAAAATCCTCGCGGATTTTCAGTTTGGTGTGTACTT
>JBKEDE010000047.1:0-11835 GCA_047975265.1 Flavobacteriales bacterium | reverse complement strand
TCCTTCTTCTATTTTGGGATTCCCGCGAAGTCCATTTTTTGAATTGTTTAGGATAATTCCTGCAACTCTCTTTTTCTCGTCTCCGCTACCATTCGGAATAGAAGTTTGTCCAGCAAAAGTGTAGGTGTATGTTCCGTCTTCTTTTCCTTTTGCCAGTTTTTCTTTCCATTGTTTTAAATCTTCATCAGATTTCGGACGAAGATGTATTGGGATTTTTACTAAACCGTCTTGTATTGTTCCAGAAAATTCTAACCACAACTTTTCAGACTCTTTTTTATACTTAGGAAATTCAAAAGAATATCCTGAAATATAACTTGCTCCTTCTCTTAAGAGTGGTTTAATATCTTCTTTATAAACTCGGTATTCAGAGCCTAATGCTTCGTTACTGCGTTGCTCTATGGTTCCTGCAATCTGGTCTAAATCTCCACTCACACTAAATGAATTTTTCACTTGGTAACGATGTGTTCCGTCTTCTTTGCCTTTTGCCAGTTTCTCTTTCCACTTTGCCAGTTCTTCATCGGATTTTGGACGTAGTTGTATCGGGATTTTCACCAAATCGTCTTGGATAGTTTTCCGTTAAATTCCGTTTTCTCTTTTCTTTCACTTTCTTTCAGAGGTTCGGCTTGTTCCAAAATAGAAAGAACCATATCTACAGCACCATTTGGAACACTATCGTTTTTGTAGTCTTAAATTTATAAGAAATTTTTCTGTAACATTCTCAAATTTCACGCTTCCAAAATCCTTTGTTGTCCATGTTTTATCTGGGATTTCATTATCTGGGTTACCTCTATCTGTGTATGTTTCTCCGTATTTGTACAAATAAACCATACCCGAATTTTCATCAATTTTGAATGTAGCATATGAATTTACAAATAAAAAATCGGCACAAAAGATTTGTTCTACTGTAAAGTAATTTCCTTTTGAAACTAAACCTATGTATCCATCAGCAGGACAATTATCATTATATTCGAATACTACGCTCGTGTTTTCATTTACTTTAATATATTTCGAGTTATCTTGCTTTAATATTATAATTGGTAAATCAAAATGCCATCCTGCTTCATTATCTTTTTTTTCTTTCTTTTCTAATGATAAAATCTTGTATTTTGATATCTTTGTTTCAATAAAAATGCTGTCATATATATAGTACTGATTAGGTTCTTCGTATCCTTTATTTTTTTTGTCATCCTGATACTCTTTAATTAAGCTTATATCTTCTTCTGTGTTAGAACCATCGATATTGGTATTATCAAGAGTTTTTCGCTTTTGCAAAATATATTTTTTATCTGAAACACTATATAATTCTTTTGTATTTTCATGAAAACTAAAAGTTCCTTTTTTTAGACTCGTGTATTCATAATCCCCCAAATATTTAAGGCTTGTCCTATTAAAGTAGTATAAAAAATAGGATCTATGCTCTTCTGCAAAAGAAGGAAATAAAATATATCCATTTGAAACATCATCTTCGTTTAATAAAAGTTGTATGTCATTTTCTGTCATTTGGTAGTCGGTATCATAGAAAAAATTGATTGATACTGGCTGCCAATCTATTAACACATCATTTTTATTATTTACCTGAATGTAAGATTTTTCTTTTATGTATCTGATTTTTATAGTAAGATCTTTATACATTAAATCAAGCATCTGTACATCTTCCTCATAATCATATTTTGAAGATTTAGTAACTCTCTTGATTTCTTTATATATTCTATTTGTTTTATTATTTCTAACAACTTCTTTTTCGTTATTGTTGCCTATTTTAGCATCACTCTTACATCCCATAATAAGGAAAATAAACAATGTAAAAGATAAAGTGAATATTTTAAGATTCATATAAGTTAGTTTTTTTTATTTAGCTGCATTATCTTGACCTTCTCTTTCTTTTGAAGATAACTCGGTTTCATTTTTGTAGTTAACGTAATATGCAGGGTTATATCTTTGTGCATTACTTGCCTTGTCTCTTATTTCAAAATGTAAGTGCGGTCCTTTTGTTCCTGATGCTCCAGTATCTCCTGTCTTTCCGATTACTTTAGTTTTATATTCTGATTCAGATATTTTATCACCAACTTTTACATTGACACTACTTAAATGCATATACATAAAAATAACTTCATCACTTGTTACAATATCATCGTATTCTATGAAGTCTGGATAATCAGCAATGTCGTATTCATCATTATAGCTTCTTTTCGATTTAACGTAATAGGGTAAATAGCTTCTTCTTCGCTCATGAAATTTGGTTACAAAATCACTCTGTACTTTGATCTTCAAATAGATACCAGCTCCTCCTCCATTCATGTTAACTTCTATAACTTCTCCAGGCAAGGAGGCATAAATGTTAGTACCTATCTCTGCAAATAAATCTAAACCCGAATGGTTTAAACCTGGGTCTCGTATATCACGTCCCACATCGCCAAAAGCAGATCGCCAAGGTCTTTTACTTCCTCCTTGTGTGTATATTGCTATTTGAGGGTTATCTATTGGTTCACGCCAGTCTCCTTCTACAAGTTGATTACCTCCACATTCATTAACTCTAAATACATCAATCATCTTTTGTAAATGTTCCCATCTATCTTCCCTTGACTCTGTTGCTGAATTTACAATATCTACTATAGCATCAAAATTTGTTCTTGCAATACCTTTCTCTGCTTCTTTTTGGCAACCATATTCTTCCCAATATGCCATGCTACCTACTGTGCCTTCATTTAAATTATTTATGTTAATGTAGTCTATTTCAGTTTCAAAATTAGGATAGTCAGAGTCAATTCTTGAATTAATCCTAATATATTTTTCCTTTCCTGTTATTTGAATAATTCCTTTTCCTCTATAATTCCAACCATCTCCACTTTCGACATTGCCATTTCCATTTCTATGGGCATAAGCTATATTAGCTATCATTTCTTGATTTGCAATGTAATTATTTCTGCTACTTCTACCATATTGATAAGCTAAATCATTTGCTCCATTAGTATCTTTATTATACCTTTTGTTTGGATTAATTCTGAATTTGCTAAAATGAATGGGTAATGCATCTGCTGAATAATTCAAACTTTCTCCACCTTTAATATTTATAGACGTTCCAACCTCTTCCCTTACTTGAGCAAAGAAGTGAGCTTTTTGTCTGCACGTATCTAAACCGAATTTGTCATTAGTCTCATTAAAAGCATTCAATAATTCTGTTTTTTTATCTTCTGAAGCATTTGTAAATATTTGATTTAACTCTTCCATTGTTAAAACACCGCATCTAGGACATTTACCTCCCCCAATCGTAAAATACGCACCTTCTTTCTTCAAAAACGCTTCTTTGTGTTCATCTTCATCTCCGGTGCAAGAAACTTCTAACCACAACTTTTCAGACTCTTTTTTGTAAAAGCAAAAGTTACTTGTCTTCATAAAATTTAATACACTCTGCTTTGGTATCAGTAATCGTACTAACTAACTTTTCCTTTGAGTTTTTTAAATTCAAATTCAAATTTTGAATACAGTTCTCAGTATACTTATCTTGCCCTGAATATGATTCGGTTTTAATTTTAGTTAAAATGAAAGTATTATCAGTAACAGAAATATAATAATTGCTTTGAAGATGCCCTCTGTTCGGGAAATTAGTTATTATTTTGAATCCTTCTTGTGTTTCTTCTATATCAGAGATTTGGTTGCCTCCATCTTGAGAAAAGTTAGTGGTTTTTAGAGCAAAATTGTAGTTATAATCTGTATCTCCTAAAAAAACTAATAACTCATCTCCTTGATAACGATTGTGACTTACAATTTGGTCTTTTATACCATCTTTATTAACATCAAAAGTTTTTATGAAAAAGTCTTTATTATCTTTGTAAGAGTTATAATCTAAGAATCTAATGGGTGAAAACTTTTGATAATAAAATTTATTTTTTGAATTAATATCTTCTAATTTTATAAAAATCTCATCTTCAAATGCCCACATTATTTCTAGAGGAAATTTATCATTATCTAAACTTAACTCTTGATTTTTTTTGATTTTATTACTAGAAATTTTATATATAAAGAGTTTATTATCATTTTCATAAGGATTTAAAGAAAAACAAGCTAAATATTTTAAATCAAGCGAAGGGTATGGTTTACCGGGTATTGTATCAATTTTACCTGTTTTATTATCTATCAATAAAAATTCTCCCGACTCATAGTAATCTATACCAATTATATGTTTTTTGATTTTCTCAAGATACCCTTGATAAGAATACGTTTTGATATCTTCATCATAAGGAATACCAACATTATTTTTAAAAACTTGTATTCCTTTTTGGGTTTTTATTTTTAAAAATTCTTTGTTTGTTTCATAATCATCGGCATTTATGTTGTATTGTGAATTGTATTTAACTTTTTCGTACTCGTTTTTATCAATATTAATTTTTTTAAATGTGAGAATTGTATCGGCATCGAGAGAATTATTTTTAACGGAAGCCGAATTATGATATGAGTTATTAATTTTGGTTTCTACGTTTTCTTTATTTTTATTATCTATAGAATAACTACAAGAGCTTAATATTATAATTATAACAAATGTTAATAGAAGAGTATTTTTCATTTTACTTATAATTTGGGCTATAGCCATTTTTGTAGTCTTAAATTTATAAGAAATTTTTCTGTGACATTCTCAAACTTTACGTTTCCAAAATCCTTTGTTGTCCATATTTGATTGGGTATTTCTCTTTCGTGATTAGATTTATCAAAGTAGATTTCTCCGTATTTGTGTAAATAGATTTCATTGTTTTTTATCACAAATGTTAAATAGGTATTAACTAAAACATTATAGTCATAACAAGTTTGTTGCTCTATAGTAAAATAATTATTTTTTGTAGTAATAGTGACAAAACCTTCAGAAACACATGTATCTTGATTCTTGGCAATAATGTTAGTGTTTTCACGCCATAAATCAAAACTTCCACTATCTTTCCCTTTGAATATCTTTATTGGCAAGGCGAAATGTTCTTTTGCAAACTTATCATTTTCTCTTTCATTTTTGTATACTACTATTTTATCATTTATTCCGTCATTATTCAAATCATGAGAAAACGAATAAAGTTGTTCTTGGTCATCATCTTTAATTATTTTATTTTGACTTGAAAACAAGTCTGGAAAAGTTGAAATAAAAAAATCACTGCCAACGTACGGGGGTAATACTTCTGATTTCATTGTCTTTTTTAACTCCCAATTATTACTCTGATTGTAAAAATATATTTCAGCAATAGCACTCTTGTTTGTAAAAACACTTTCTATTGTACAACCATTATTTTGATTCAAATATTCCTTTTTTATGAGGTATGAAAAAATATTATACTGCTGAAGATTATTTTTTAACAAACTATCTATTTTCTTATTATCTCTTTCATAATCATAAGTATTGGGAACTATATTTTTATAATATTTTTCTGACCAAAACTGTCGTAAATCTCTTTCTTTTGGAACAAAATGAACAGTAAAATAACCTTCATTGTTGCAGTTCAAATAGCTGAAATGCGGATGATCACCAATATTTGACTCATCCATAACTAAACTATACCCAGTGAAGTATTTTTTATCTAGAAAATTCGGGGAAATCTCTATAGGTGTTGATTTTTCCAAACTTTGGAATGCTTGAGTGTTATCTTGTGAATTCCCCTTACAAGATACTAAAATCAATATTCCAATTATATACAATATTTTATTTAATCGCATCTCCATTATTATCAAATTTAGTTTTCATATAATCTTCAGGTTGAAGTCTTGTTTTTCCGTAGAAGGTTGCTAAGCCGGCACCATTTGCCGTAGCCTCAATGTGAACATGCCAATTTTTGCTCCATATTCCATTTTTGAGACCGCCGTTTGAGTTTAATATTTGTGCTGCATTTCCTGTTGATCCTGACTTTGCAATTTTAGTTCCATGAGAAACCTTTTGACCTTCTGTTACATATATCTCATCCAAATGACAATAAAGTATATAAACCGTATTACCATTTTTATCTTTAGACTTGACATTTACTATGTTGCCTAAGGATTTAGATTTGTACTCATTAGTAGAAAAACTATTAATTATTTTTTCTACTGTTCCGCACATTATAGAGTGTACATCTTTATACGTTGATCCTGACAAAATATCAATGCCTTTATGCCCTCTAGTAGAACCATGATTATACCGATTATTATTTTTACCTCCATTATCACTACTAATGACTGGATTTTCCCATACATCTGCATAATTAAAACATTGTGAACAATCTTCAACACAAGCTCCTTCTCCTTCACCCTGACATTCACTTACCTTAAATATTTTAATCATATTTTGTAAATGCTCCCATCTTGCTTCTCTTGAAGGTGTGGCACTATTGACAATATTGACTATTGCATCAAAATTACTTCTTTCAACACCTTTATCTGCTTCTTTCTGACAACCATATTCTTCCCAATATGCCATACTAGCTACAGTTCCCTCTCTCAAGTTATTGATATTATTAGCATCTATATCAATTCCGAAACCTGGATAATCAGAGTCTATTCTTGAATTTATCCTATCATATTTATTTTTAAACGTAATTTGAATAATTCCTTTTCCTCTATAATTCCAACCATCTCCACTTTCGACATTGCCATTTCCATTTCTATGGGCATAAGCTATATTAGCTATCATTTCTTGATTTGCAATGTAATTATTTCTGCTACTTCTACCATATTGATATGCCAAACTATTAGGAGACCCACCTAATCTACCAGTAGTACTAAATTTAGAAAAATGACTCGGCAACGCCTCAGCTGAATAATTTAAACCTTCTCCATTACTAATATTTATGCTGGTACCTACTTCTTCTCGTACTTGTGCAAAAAAATGAGCTTTTTTCCTACAAGTATTCAAACCAAATTTAGTATTCGCTTCATTAAAAGCATTCATTAATGTTGTTTCTCTATCTTCTGAGGCGTTTGTAAAGATCTGATTTAACTCTTCAATTGTTAATACTCCACATCTAGGACATTTACCCCCTCCAATCGTAAAATATGCCCCTTCTTTCTTCAAAAACGCTTCTTTGTGTTCATCTTCATCACCGATACAAGAAACTTCTAACCACAACTTTTCAGACTCTTTTTTATAAAGCGGGAAAGTTATGGTCTCTCCTTTGGCATAGGTTTTATTGGTTAGTTTCTTTTCCACATCCTCTGCATAAGCCGTTTTGCTACTTTCTTTTTGGGTTATGTAAACTTATTGTTCATTACTCATATTTTTACTTTCGGAAAATATTTCTTTCCATTGCCCATCTGATTGCAATTTAATGATATCCGTTCTAATGACACAGCAACCAACAAGATGAGATATTGTTAGGTTTTTATCATCTGTATTTATCTTTTTTGGAAAAAATTTCATAGTATTGGTCAAAAGTGTATCAACTAAAAATTTCCTACTATTATTTTGAATATAATAACTATACTGTGGTCCGGCATTATTGCCTTCGTAATTTATTATTGCGAAATCCTCTTTATTATCAAAATTAAAGTCCCCAACTATAAATTTATGATATTGTTCAATACTTTCCTTTGTTACTTGCTCATTTATATAACTAACACCATCGTTATCAGATATTCCACTAAATAGATAATCTGGGGTGAAATAAATTTCATCCAATATTTTCGAATTTTGTTTATTTTCTATTTCTATTTTGAATTGAGTCGGGACATTCGGGGTATCTTCTTTAAATTTAATTGGTGTAATAATGAAATTAAGGGTTTGAGAGATCTTATTAAATTCGGTTTTATTATTATTTTGAAGGGGTAACTTTTGAGTATTTTTAAAAGACCAAGATTTTAACTCATCACCATTATTATATAAAATAAGTTTAAAGTTATCATCTTCCATTTTCCTCTCAAGATGAATATTATCATCACTATTAGAGTCAATTTTAATAACATCCGTTATTTCAAATCGTTCGACATCTTCATTTGAAATAAACTTATTTAATGTTGCAACTATATTTCTAGACTTCCTGTTTTTATATAAATAAAAATATATACTATCAATATTAGTTTCTATTGATTTTACAAACGAATAATTGACTAATTCTTCATCCGAATAATACTTCTTGCCAATATAAAACTCATTTTCATCATTATTTTTTAGTATAATAGTATTATTTTTTTTGTCTTGGGTATGTCCGTTACAAGATAATAAGATGCTACTACATATCATTATGACTTGAATTATAATTTTTGTATTCATAAATTACCTGTTTGTATATTTTTATCCGGATTAGTATTAACGTCATTTCTTAACTCTTCTATTGTAGTTAAAGGGTCAATTCTATTTCCCCCTCCTGTAAACGAAGAAGTTCTAACCTCAAAATGCAAATGATTCATTTTTGCTGCTTGACCAGAAGCATTACCTGTTTGTCCTGTTTCACCTATTGGATCCCCAGCTTTTACAAGATCTCCTTTCTTTACATCTCTTTTAGATAAATGCCCATAAAAAAAGTAGTATGTAGTTCCGTTATATTCTCCTTTTACACCAAGTGTTTTTCCATATGTGCCGGAAGTATAATCATCATATATTTCTCCATCCACACACGCATAAATTGTAGTCCCAATCGGTGCATAAAGGTCTAAGCCATCATGTTTACCACTAATTCGGACTGAAGCAAGACCATGGTCACTTGATTTAGGATAAAATCCACTTTTATACCATCCTCTTAATTCCATTCTATCTAATGGATGATGCCACTTAGATTGTATATTATTCTTATCATTACAACAATTGTAGTCAAAATATTTTTTTAAAAAACCTTGTTGAATATATAGTTTTGCTTCTTCTCCTTGTGCTCTACTAAGTTCTTCGTTCAGAAATTTGTCATACAACTTTTCAATTACTCCAATTTTTTCTTCTCTTTGTTCATAGCCTGCACCTGGTAAACTTGCCCACTCCAATCGACACTTGTAAACAGCAGCTTTAAAATTATCATTCTGAATGTCATCAAGAGCTTTTCTCTTTTCTATAATAAGATATGTTGCATAGACGTCTTGACTTACTTTAGAAAAATCATTTATCCCTTTTTCATTTCTCCAGTTTACAAAAGGAGTGTCATTCCAATTTGTTTTGGTTATTTGATATGCTCCAGCCGCTGTTGAGTCATATTTTGCTATATATACTTTTGGATGTGTACTCATGTCTTTTTCGTGATCCGCAAAGGAACTTCCTCCTACAATTCTAGTATAGCCTCCTTCGTCAATTGTTCCTTCTCCCTTTCTTATCATTCGCATAAATGCCCTTACTTTAGCCTCACATATACATTTACCTCCCCCAATCGTAAAATACGCCCCTTCTTTTTTCAAAAACGCTTCTTTGTGTTCGTCTTCATCTCCGGTGCAAGATACTTCTAACCACAACTTTTCAGTTTCTTTTTTGTAAAGCGGAAAAGTTACGGTTTCCCCTACAAGATACTTTTCTTAGAGCATTTTATAAATAACTTGCTGCATCTCTATAATTGCCTCTTCTATGTAAGCTGAACATACCCCTTCCGTAATATTTTTTACTGTCTCCTTTTCTGGTGTTTCCATTCTCAATAGTAAATTTGTCTTCGGTTTTCATTTTGTTCTAATTTTAATCAGGCATTGCTATTTGTTCCACAATTCCATTTCCCCCTTTATTATAAATTAAATAATGATTTTCTCCTGCTTCAAAAAATTGAGATATTTTTATTGTATCTTTTTGAATCACATACTTGAATTCCAATGCTGTTGTGGTGGAAAAACTCGTGTCTTTTTTGGGTAGTTCTTCTAATGCAGACTCAATTTCATAAGTATCAATCATGTTTTTATAAAGCAATTTAAAATCAGTAATTCCAGAATACTCGCATTTTTCTGTAAAAGTGAAATTTTCTGAATCTATTTTTTTACTACATACCTTGATTTCGAAACTTTCATTAGCTTTATAGGGAACTCTTTTATTTTTGTTATATAATACCAAATAGTTGTAATAAGTTGTTAAGATTGTATCTCCTATAACCCAAAAACTTTTATATACATTACATTTATTTGATTCGATAGAACTAGAATATTCTCTACTTTCATTGTAATATTTATTTAATATAGTTTTGACAGAATCTTCCAATGATATATTGAAGAGTTCTTTTAGGTTCTCTTGATACATTTTTTCATATTCTTCTGCTTTAAAAAACAAATCGTTTGATACACTTCTTTGCTTATAAAGCAAATCTATTTTACAATCTCTTGTTTCCAAAAAATTATCATAAATGTATATGCTGTCACTAAATAAATTTCTCACTTCACTAAAGCTCGGTTTTTTGTAATATGAAGCTATAGTATCATTTTTGAAAGTCTTAATATCAGCTAAATACCATTTTCCTTTACCAAAGTCATTTGAATTAGTCTGAATATTATTAATTGTATTTTGTTTTCCAATGTTAGAATTATTTTCTACTTGATTGGGCGATTTACAGGAGTAAATCAAAATGATTAGTAATAAGTATTTCATTATTTTAAAGTTTTTATTTTTAATGTGAAGAATCATAAATATTATTTAAAAATATATTATTTTCCGCCTTCCGCCTTTTAACTAAGCCCGGTGTATCATTGTTAGTTATATCCAAAAATTCTTTAGCAGCAGCCTCATAATTTTTATTTAATAAATTTGAATATAACTTTGGTGCTTTATTCTCTTTAAGATAATTAGCCCCGCAATTAAATAATAAACTTACAAGAGCATCGTATTCATGTTGATATAAATTTACAGTTATATCTCTCTTTACAGCATTTTCAAATTCAACTAGTCTTGAATTAAAAAGTTCTGTTGCTTTTTCTTTCGTAATACCATTTTTAAACTCTTGTGATATTGTTATATTTTCACACTTATTATATGCTATTAGATGACCATATCCTATTGTACAATACCCCTCAGAATCATTGTACGGCATACTTTCAAAATCCTCCCACCCTTTTATAAAATCAATCCCTTCTTGAGTAATGGATAATGTTCGTGGATCTACTCTATCTCCCTCTTGTTGTGAAGCACCTTCTTCAAAACTATTTTTATATCCTTCTTCTAGAATTGGTCTTGGGTCAGCTAAATCTCTTCTTCTCATAAAAGGTTTATCAGAGGTGGATAAAGATTTATCTAAATTATACCCAGAACTACCAGTAAAATATTCAAAATGTAACATATAAATTTCGTATCCAGATACAATACCTTTATACCAAGTTCTTAACCAACCTGTTTTTCCAATAACTTGATTTTGAGTTACTTCATCATTTTTTTTGACTAAAACTGTATCATTTTCTACTTCACCATATCTTATAATAAACTTTCTACCATCGTTAGTCTCATGTAATATCGTTACAGCACCAGTTCCATCAGCAAATGTTGTAGAAACATCTAAAACGACACCATCACAAATAGCCACTACTTCTGTATAAGGTTTAGAATATAAGTCTCTTCCAGCATGTTTTCTATTGCCTTTTCTATTTGAGTTAAAAGTTGCTTGATGTCCACCTTGACTATCAGCCCAATAATATTTTTTATGAATACCCAATATGTCATTCTCTGGTTTAATCAAGAGTGGGAAAATAATAGCTTTGGTTTTTCCAATCGTAAAATACGCACCGTCTTGTTTCAAAAACTCTTTATTGTGTTCTTTTTCTCCTTGTGCTTTTACATGGAGATACAAAAGCTCTTCCTGTTTTTTGTAGAGTTTAAAAGTTACGGTTTCTCCTGCAAGATATTTTTCTTTTGTCAGTGCGTTTTCTATATCTTCAATAAATGCGGTTTTTCCTTCTTCTATTTTGGGATTCCCGCGAAGTCCATTTTTTGAATTGTTTAGGATAATTCCT
>JBKEDE010000078.1:0-4367 GCA_047975265.1 Flavobacteriales bacterium | reverse complement strand
TTTCCAATACCGATCCGGAGAACAAAGGACGGGTACAAGTACGGTTTGATTGGCAGTTACATGACACGACAGAATTTATCCGGGTGATGTCTCCCGATGCGGGAAGTAGCGATAAAGTTTCAAAAAATCGTGGATTTATGTCCATTCCTGAAGTTGGAGACCAAGTGATGGTGAATTTCCAGCACAACCATCCCGACCGTCCTTTTGTCATGGGCGGTATGTTTCATGGTATTTCAGGCGGCGGAGGTGGAGAAAACAACCATATAAAAAGTATTACAACAAGAAGCGGTTGCACAATAATTTTTGATGATACAGACAATCAGGGAAGTATTACAGTGAAAGACCCTAGTGGAAATATTTGGTATATGGATGGACAAGGTAATATAGACGTTACTGCTCCAAAAAATATGAACTTTAATGTGGGAGATAATTTTAATATTAATGTGGGGCAAAACATGTCCACAAATGTCGGAGCCAATCAAAGCAATACAGTAGGATTGAATTCATCAGAAACAGTAGGCATGAACAAAACAATTCGCGTCGGATTGATGAAGACGTTATCTGTTGGAACAGATTTTATGACGAATGTAGTGGGAAAATTAACCCATTACGTAAAAGGAAGTATGGAAACTTTTGGAGAAAAGGAACATAAATTAACTACTTTAAAAGGAATGGCTGTAAAAAGTAAGGGAAAAGTAGAACACCATTCCGAAAAAGAAGTGCAAAATAACAGTGGAGAAAAATCTAAAAACCACTAAATCATGAGTATAGAATATTTTGTAGAAGGACAAGTTAATATACAAACAAAAGGCGATTATCGAGTATTTTCGAAGGAGAATATTGAGCATAATGCTGCTCTTTCTGTAGAACAGAATGGAGCAAAAACCGGTGTGATCTATGGTAAAGACGCCGAAGTAAACCCCAACGATAAACCGGTTAATACCATTGATGTAAGCCTTAATCTTTTCTTTGACGGAACGGGAAACAACAAAACCAATACCGAAGCAAGAAAAGCAAACAGCACAAAATACCAAGAAGAGGGCAACAAAAAAGATGACAGTTATGAAAACGAATTCTCCAATGTAGCCAAAGGATTTGATGCCGTAGACCCCAATGCAGAAAACCAAGTAAGAGAATACATCGAAGGCATAGGAACCGTAGACCTGGAAAGTGATGATGTTTTTCCCGGACAGGCTTTGGGAGAAGGCGAAAACGGAATTGTAGGAAAAGTAATCAAAGGGTGTTTAAAAGGTACAAAAAAAGTAAAATTTATAGCGGATAAATATCCCAAAAATACTGTTATAAGTATTCTAAAAGTCAATGTCTACGGATTCAGTCGTGGAGCAGCGGCGGCACGGCATTTTGTGCATGTAGCGAATACCCCTCCCCTAATTTTATCAAGCCAAGAGGAAACCGTTTTACAGGTTTTTCCTCCAAGAGATATGCAGGATGCAACACTTACTATAAATGATGAAGACGGTACCAAACTTCCCTTTATCATGCAGTACGGTTATTTTGGGGCTTGTCTTGCTAAAGAAAAACTCAACATCAAAAAAATTGTTTTCAATTTTGTAGGGCTGTACGACACCGTAGCTTCCTACGGACTTAATCATCGTGGCAATTCTGTTATTCACGGTGATACCCGGCAGTTAGGGTTGGATTCCATAGGCAATGGAAAAGCATATTTTGTACTCCAGTTTGCTTCTGACGACGAATATCGGGATAATTTTGACCTTACCGATATCAGCAGTACCAGATTGTACGGACTGGAATTTACCCTTCCCGGAGTACATTCGGATATTGGTGGGGCATATCGCAATGGAAACGAAGAAACCGATGAAAAATTTAAATATGAAACAAAAAAAATATTTGAATGCAAAGACAAACCAGAATGTGAACGATTCCGAGAGATGTTGATAGAGGAAGGTTGGTTTCAGCCGGAAGAATTATCAATAAAAGCAAAGGCAAAATCATCAAGACCGGGAAGACGCCATTTACCTTCGGGTTATTATTTACAAGGCAAAAGAAAACTCTCCAACCGATACGACAAAATCCCGCTCAACCAAATGTTTCACTACTCCAAACAATTTGAAGTGAAATATTTAGAAAATAGGATTAAAAAAGAACATAAAATTATAGGAGGTATTTTAGAAAGAGTTCACAGCCAACTTATCAATTATATGAATGCCTGTAACCAAAAAAGAAACGAATATGTAGAAGGGAAAACCAAAGGCAATTATGTGCAAGACATCAAAGCTATCCGTTACCAAGATTTTATGGATGAAGACCTTCTTAAAAAACTCCGTAACCAATACCTGCACTGGTCGGTGGAATACGGAAGTCTTGTAAACGGAGAAAGAACCTCGGGTGTGCTTCCCGCATCCCAACGCAAAAGAAATATACAAGCCGGATAAAATGAAAAATAAAATTACAAAACTCATCGCATTTTTATTTTTGTTTTCAATAGTAAATTGTCAGTATAAAAAAAACAACATGGAAACCTTACCCGAATACAATGTACAAATATGCCATCCAAATAATGATATGGATGTTACTCCAGTTAGTGATAAAATAAAAACCTTAGAAGGTGTTCCGGCACACCTTCCCTACGGAAGCACCTCCGGACGTTGGGGTGATTCCGGATCGGGTTGGACAGAGCAGCACGGTACACCCATTGGTGCCGACATTGTCTATTATGCCGGTTACGAAGACACCTTCTACCGGTTGGATGCGGATTTCCCTGTAGAGCAAATGAAAGAGTTGGTAAAAAGAGCCTATGCCGTAGGTTCTTCCGACATATATAAGGAACCCTTACAAGAGTATATTGTGACCGATAAAAACCTATCTTATGACGGTTATAATAACCCGTACAACAGCATGTCCGAATTAATCTTCGGATTTGCTCCAAAAGGGATGGTGGTTGTTTGGGTGGGTTATACCGGAGGTGTACAAATAGAAATCGGGCGTTATCAGGCAGAAGCCATAAAAAATGAAGACGAAAAATTGAAGAAATGGTTTGATCAAAAGTTTACAATTACACGGAAAGAAATGCGTAATGATTATCTTCTCCCCGATGCATCGCCCGAGAAATGGGACAATTACCGTAATCGATACAGTTGGAAACCGATTATAAACTCGGATAATAAGGATTTTCGTGTATTGGATTATGGTACTCATTATTACAATGGAGAGGCAGAAACCATGTTTCGTCCTTGGTTGCTTAATCCGGAGGAAAGAGAACGTGCCATTCCAAAAGATATTTCTTTTGTTTGGGAATTGAGTAAAGATGAAGGATATTCTGCTGCTATTTTTTTCAACTGGAAAAAAACCAACGAAGCCTTTAAAAAAGCAGGACAACATAGTCGGCTTGAATTTAAGGTAGCCGAAGACAACAACAGTGTAGAAGTTACCCTCAACGGACAACCCTTGGAAACCGACAGCATCAGGATTTACCAAAGTAGTCTTCTTGGAGACTACAAAGATTCCTATAAATAGATTCACCGAGATTTTATGGATGAAGACCTTCTTAAAAAACTCCGTAACCAATACCTGCACTGGTCGGTAGAATACGGAAGTCTTGTAAACGGAGAAAGAACCTCAGGTGTGCTTCCCGCATCCCAACGCAAAAGAAATATACAAGCCGGATAAAATGAAAAATAAAATTACAAAACTCATCGCATTTTTACTTTTTTTTTCAAAAAACAAAAAGTCGTAGAATTACTACACTTTTTAAAATAATTTAAAAAAAGGATTCTAAGGAGTTAATAAGGGGTTAAATTTGTGGTTAAATAAGATCATACAAACAATTAAAAATTACAATTATGGCAGTAGCAAACGCAAGAGCCGTTTTAAAATTCAACGGTGGAACAGGGTAGAGCAATTCGTTCTTATCTAAAAGTATTAAAGGAGTACCATTCTTCCATTAAAGAAATAAAGAATTACGATTTAAAAAATAAATCAATGGCCTATTCTGTTGCGATAAGTACAGGGTTTGATAATTCGGGTGAAGAATTGCTTTCCAGCAGTATAAAATATTGGAAAAGATCAAGAAAAGTTCCTAAAGAAGTTGTTAAAAACTATTTCAGACAGTACAAAAAAATGGCAGACAGACTTCTTGAAAATAAGAACAATCCAAAAATAAAGATTGAACAGAATGGTGAGACATTCTATTGGCTTAATGCTTATTTCATGCCATTACTAACACCGAATAATACTTTGTAAGTGTTTTTCTAGAAATATTAGCACCTGATAGTGAACGATTAACTATTAATAAGTCGTAGAACTACGACAATTTTGCAAAATCATTTGGAAAAAGGGAAAGAAGTGTTTTTATGGTTGTAGCTTTGGGGCATTATAAGGAATAAAAT
>JBKEDE010000052.1:0-3031 GCA_047975265.1 Flavobacteriales bacterium | reverse complement strand
TGGTTCATTCAGTAAAATTATTGATGATGAAAAGAAATAATCAATTAGCTATACTTTTTTAACAATGCCATATTTCTTATGATTGTGGGGTGTTTACTTTTTAACCTGAGTTTGATTAATAAAATATTCTTAACTAATTGGTTTCTAATGTTTCGTATTTTAGAAGAGGTTCTTAGGGAGGAGGTTGTATTGGAAGGGCAAGGAATACCTTCTGCCGGACACAAATTATGAGGGAAGAATTGTTCAGTATTGGGTAAAATAGCATCACTTTTTTATACAATAGTTCATTAATTTAACTTTTGCAAGTCGTTTTCTTTTAAAGAAGGCGGCTTGTTTTTTTTGAGGTTTTTTGTATATTTAATAGGCTTCCAAAAAGAAGGCAAGGTTTTGCGGGGTGGGGAGTTGTGCATCATTACTGGAGTAAACAACTCCATTAGAAGTTTCGACTATATAGTCATTCCTTAAAAAATTAATTTTTGATTTTTAAAATTATTGACAAAGAGGATTATGAGTTTAACTATAAAAAATAAAACCCCTAAGCAAGAAGGGGTTTTATTTTGTGTAATTACAAGAATACTTACAACGAGTTTAAAAATTTTAATAAATCCTCTCGATCTTTCGTGGAAAGATTTTTAAAATTATTTTTTGATTCTTCAGCTTCTCCGCCATGCCACAAGATGGCTTCCGTTAAATTTCGGGCTCTTCCATCGTGTAAAAATTCAGTATGCCCGTTAACAATTTGCTGGAGACCGATACCCCAAAGCGGACGTGTTTGCCACTCTAATCCATTGGCTAAATAATCAGGACGATTGTCCGCTAAATCTTCACCCATATCATGAAGTAACATATCCGTAAACGGATAAAACGTTTGATGACTAAGTTCATCATAATCAGCAGTTAATGTTCGTTGTTGCGGCGTATGGCATTTTGAACACGCTATTTCTTCAAAGATTTGATAACCACGGTGTACTTGTGTATTATCAACATTTCTTGCTGCGGGTACGGCAAGGGTTTGACAATAAAACACAACATTATCTAAAATTTCAGCGGAGATTTCAGGATCATCGGTCAGACCGTCATCATATTCTTCGTTAGGAAGAACATAGCTGGTGATTCCCATATCGTCATGATAAGCACCTGCAACTTGTGTTTGAACGGTTGGTGCATTGGCTTTCCATCCGAATCTTCCCAGTTCCGTCCGTTGTGTAGCGGCATTCCAAACATAATTGGCTTTACCGCTAATTCCGTCACCATCAGTATCATATTCATCTGTAGCAGCCAGAATATCCGTTTCGGGAATGGCTTCTAATAAACCTAAACCGAAAATAGGCGGTGCAATTCTAGGTGATAGCATATAACCGGCAGGCAGTGGTGTATAAGGATTGGTTATTGTAAAGACCGGTTTTCGTAAAGTGACTAAAGTGCCATCAGCTAATGTTTCGGTACGCTCTTCGATATGGATTACGTACGTAACTTCGGGTGAAAATCCGGGTAAAGCATGATTTTGTAACTGCGTTCCGTACCCCGGAGCAGCCAAAGCTCCATTGTTTGCATCCGTTCCCGGAATACTTATACGCAATAAAAAACTGGTAAAACCATTGATATCGTCTACCATTAATTTTCCTCTACCATCAGAAGGATGACATTTTATACACGAAGAATTGTTATAAACACTTCCCAAACCGGGATTCAAAGGTGCAGGTGCTGTTACAAATATACGTTCAAAATCAGTGTCGCCGTCCATATGTCTGTCAAAATGCTCTCCTGTTAAATTAGGAGCCGGCATGCTATACGCTATATTTGACATGGTGAAAAGCGTTGTATGACCGCCTGAATTTTCTCTGGAAGTATCGATTACGATGTTAGGAGAACTGCTGTCGTCCGAACAAGAAAAACTAATGGAAATCAAAAAAAATAGAAATAATAATTTTTTCATGTCTTAACAAATTTAATACTTAATTATAAAAAAGAATCTAATTTATAGACTCTTTTTGTTAAATCTTAGAAATCATTATTTAAAGACTTTCCTGAATAAAAGGTTTTAAATCGGATTGAAGAGCCGTTAAAAGCGTGTTTACTTTAGTTATAGCATTTTCAACTGCCGGACGATTGTTTTGAATTGCGTCTGTAAAGTTACCCGGGATGGTTTCGATACTTGAAATGGCATCATCAATTTTAGTCAAAAGTTCCGTATCCAAGGTTGAATTTTTTGAGGCAACTAATTCTGAAAAACCCTTTCCATTAACTCCGTCATAATCACCTGTATAAATATATTTGATTCCTCGAATATTATCTGCAAAATCAGCCTTAGAATTGTGGCTGAATCTCGATTCTTCATCTTCTAAAGAAAAACTACCGCCATTCTTATACATTGGATCATTCAGTTTACCATTTCCTACTTCATCAGCAATGACAATCATCCCGTCCACAATCTGAACCAAAGCAGAAATTTGAGATTGATAAATCCCATTTTTAGCATTAGTAAAGTTGGTAGAAAAATTACTTCCAGAAGGACTCCAAGCATTTTCTAAAGCGGTTGTTTGCTGACTTAAATATTCTGCCGTTGCTTTGATATAATCGATTTCTCTTGCTGTCAAGCTACTTGCGGTTTTGTTACCATCAATTCCCCATAACAAATATTCTAAAGCATGATAGCCTTTGGCATTGGCATCTTGTTGTGCGATAAAGCTAACCGTAATAGTACTTGAACCGTTTAATACGGTTTGTACAAAAGAAAGATCAATAGGCCATGCATCGGTATTACCATCGACACCTAAACCCTCATCACCTGCAGGTCCGTATAAGGTAGATTCAGAATTTTCCCAATAATCCCGCAATGCTCTCCATGCATTTTGTGCTTCTGATAATGCTGCATCATCGCCAATAGACAAGGCATTACATTTGGTTCAGGCTTCTGATGAATCCGATTATAAATTAGAATAATTTTTATTGAATACATGCGTTACAATATCACTTAAATATGTTGAATAATCTGCTAGTTCTATTATTTGATCATCATCATCAGAACAAG
>JBKEDE010000031.1:0-2682 GCA_047975265.1 Flavobacteriales bacterium | reverse complement strand
TGCATCACTTTATAGGCGTTATGAAAGGCTACTGCATCACTTAAACAAAGGGGATAAATCATATATACTTTGATTATTTAATAATCTTTTAATAAATTCCTTATACATTTCTTCCTCTTTCTTAGAATAACTCACAGTACCGTTTAAAATAATGTTAGCGTATCCAAATGCCATTTTTCTTTCTTGTTCAAACTTTGCATCACTTAAATATTCTAAAAAGCCCTCCATACTTCTCTTTTCCTGTGCTGTTATTAAGTCGTAAAATTTTTTCAGCTCATTAGACATAATAGTATTGAATTTTTGATTTTTTTCAAAAGAATGATATTCTTTTTTAAAAAGTGAACTACTAAATTTTGAGTAAAATGTAATTTGAGGCTGGTAAGGATACTTAGAATTTTTGCTTTCTTTTATCCACTCAAATTTTTCTATGAATTCAGGCACGTTTTTAATTATACTTTCAATTCTTTTGTTTATATATTGTTTTTTATTCCTTTGATTTGTATAATGATTGATTTGTAAAATATTAAAATAAGGCGTTGCTATATTAGTTCCTTTTGCTTCTATATCATCTCTTAAATTGATTAAAAAAAGATAAAATGTATCTAAATTTTTAACATTACTATTTTTAAGTTTGAAAATAACATCTTCATCTGCTTTTATGTATAACCTTGAAATATTAATTAAAAAATCTTCATCAACGTCATAATCGTATAAAATAGTACTTTTACCTCTTTGGCTTTTTTTATAAATTGCTGTTACTTTTTTTAAAACTTGAATAGACCCTACAGTATCAGTATTTAACACACTTTTTTCTTTATTTAATTTATAAATTTCCCCCTTTCTTCTTAATTGTATGTTTAAATTAGCTAATCTGTACAAAGCATCTTCTAATAATGAATCCCATACTCTAAATGAAGGATCCTCCGGGTTTTCTTTTTCCAATTTTTTAAAATTTTCTATATGTATATCCGATTCCGAAGAATTTAATCCCTTGGTTAAAACTTTATAATGATACGGATAGGGAGCTGTTGAACGAAGGTAATTAGTTGTAAATTTCCATTCTTTAGCAAATTCTTTTGGGTTTAAAATTCCAAATCCCCAAAAATTTCTTTGATAAGTTTTAACAATATGGAGTATAACATAAAAAATCAAAGGATTCTCTGATGTATATTCATTGAATGATAAAATATTTTTAGAAATATTTTTATCAATTCTTAGCGGTGATTTTGTGGTGAACTAAAATGACAACAGAATTATGAAAAAATTAATACTAAACTTTTTTATAGGTTTAACGTATGCAGTATTTTTATTAAGTACAGCCTTTCCTGTAGGACAGGATAAGGCAGTTATGGACGCCAATAATCCTTTAGCCGATATGACGGCGATAAACTTACACAATTATTACTTCCCTTCTTTTACAAATGCTCCGGAAGGAATGAAAGCGAATCAAACTTGGTTGAGAATGGCAAAACCTTTTGCCAATGGAAAGTTATTGGCTCGTTTTTCCCTTCCTTTGGTTACCAATTCTGTCGGAACCAATCCTAACGGTAGTTTTGAAACAAAATCGGGATTAGGTGATGCCAGCTTATTTGTAACCTATAACTTTATGACCGGTCCGATTTCCGTAGGAGCAGGACCTATGATAGGATTCCCTACGGGAGGTAAAACTTTAGGAACTCAGAAATGGACAGGAGGATTAGTCGCTGTGTTTTTTAACTCTAAAAATCCAAAATTCCAGTATGGATCGTTACTTACGTGGCAAGAATCCTTTGCAGGAAGTAGCCTTAAAGAAGATGTAAGTAATTTTGCTTTTCAACCCATAGCCTTGTTACAAATAGGGCAAGGTTTCTACCTTAGAAGTGTGCCTATTTGGGTTTTTAATCTTAAAAACGGAGATTATAATATTCCTGTCGGGTTGGGGTGCCGGAAAAGTTGTAAAAACAGAAAAGGTTGTATATAATTTTTTTGTAGAACCTCAGTTTAGTGCAACCTCCGAAGGTGTTCAACCTAATCCTCAAATTTTTATGGGACTTAATTTTCAATTTTTATAGAAAATTGATATATAATCACTAAAACGAAATGTACAAAAAATAATACAAAAAAGAAGCCGCCTCAGTTGTGAGGCGACTTTTTATTTTATAAATAGCACACTGATTATTAGGTTATTAGACAGAGGTTTTGTGTATTTAACTATCTGATTATCAGTACAATGAGTACAGGATAAAAGAATATTATCTGTCATTGCTAACTTTGGAACATAACCTAATCGTAGAATAACCACTTAAAATTTTTACCATCAAAATACATAGTTACTTTCCCATCAGTATCTTACAAAGATATGTCCCAAAAACAACATTTCTGGAGCATTACCTATTTCAGTAATTCAACACTGTACACAAACAATGAAAAACTTATTGCTATATAAATTAACGGTATTGTTAATTTAGTATAGTTTTTATATATTTGGACAATTATTAACCTATTATTAATCAATATGAAAAATTGTCCAAAATGCAAAAGCCAGAATTTTCGTAAAGATGGTATGGTCAACCAAAGGCAAAGATATTTTTGCAAGGATTGCAGCCACCACTTTACAGTTGAGCAGGTTGGAAAACCGAACAAACTTAAAAGGGATGCACTTATTCTGTATCTTGAGGGACTGGGATTTCGTTCTATAGGAAG
>JBKEDE010000029.1:0-32709 GCA_047975265.1 Flavobacteriales bacterium | reverse complement strand
CGAGCCATCCACCGAAGAAAGATGTTTGCCAATATTGTTGAAAACAAGCGTAACAGAAAAACAAACAAAAGAGGAAAAAAGCGGTTTTTTAACCAAGATATTTACAATCAAAGATTTGTCAACGAACGTACATTTGTTTGGATGGACAGTTTTAGGACGCTTTTGGTTCGGTTTGATTATTTAGATTCTTGCTGGTTAAGTTGGCATTATTTAGCCTTTGCTCTTATCTTACTAAAAGTTTAAATGAGTTCTATTTTAAAATTGAGCCTTTTGAGATATAATTATTTAGGCACATCCTCAAGAAGTTCCTTTAGCTCTTTATCGGTAAGGTTTTCTTTGTCGGATTTATCGTAAATGGTAGGCAAATAAACAGTTGTATCGGCAATCACGATGTTTGTAATCACTCTGGCACCACCACTTTTACCTTTACCTTTAGAAGCAATAGCAAGGCGTATTTTGTAGCAGTTGTTACCAAGTGGAGTGCCTTGTTGTGGGTTGGTCTCTAAACTGGCAATAAGCTCGGCTAAATCATTTTTTATAGAATGGTGCTTTTTGAAAATCTTCTTCAGGTCTTTTTCAAAATCAGCGGTAACTTCAATTTTATAACTCATTGAGCAAGTCTTTAACAGGTCGGGTTTTTAACTTGCCTTGTTTTAGCAGATCTACCTGTTTAAAAGCATTTTTAATATGTTTAAGTTCGTTTTTTTGGTCGTCGGTTAAATCATTCCAAGTTAATTTGGTTTTACTGTCCACTTTTTTAGAACCGCTTGTATCATCTTGTACTTGCACAAAATCAAGACTTTTAATCAGCTCCATAAAGAAGCGGTATTTACTGTCTTTTATATTTAAAACTATTTGTTTCATTGTTCAATATTTTTATTAGTTCTCTTTTAAAGTTCAAAAACTACTCTTAGTTTCTTTATGAGAAACAAAGATAATAAAAAAAGCAGAATTTTTTGTGTAAATAAACAAGGTTTCCTATATTGGACACTATAAAATAATGAAATACACCACACAACAGGAGATACGGAAGCGTTTTGACAGCCTGCAGTTGCCGTACTACGGGAAGAATAACGACGACTATGCGGGCGGCACGGGCTTTTGTTGCTCGCAGGGCGAGAGCCGGTTAGGTGACGGGGTGCAGAGTGGAAGCGTAAATAACCGCATACCGACGGAAAACGAGAATGCGGAGCTGTACCAGTACTACTATCACCCCGACCACTTGGGAAGCTCCAGCTACATAACCAACTTGGACGGCGAGGTGGTGCAACACGTAGAATACGTACCGTTTGGCGAGGTCTTCCTTGAAGAACGCAACAACACGTGGAACACGCCTTATCTGTTTAATGCTAAGGAATTGGATGAGGAGACAGGGCTGTACTATTACGGGGCGAGGTACTATAATCCTCGTATTAGCTTATGGTTGTCTGTGGATCCGTTGGCGGAGAAATATCCTAATATTTCTCCGTATGCGTATGTGGCGAATAATCCGATTAATTATATTGACCCAGACGGTCGAGAGCCAATAAAACCTTTAGTGGGAACCATTAATCAGGCATTGGATTTGTTCCGAAGCAGAGGATTGACAACTATTAAACAGATAAATGATTTCTATGAAAATCCGATGGATGCTAAAGGGAACCGCTTAACAAATTATACTCGATACGTATATACTGAAGGTAATGGATGGATAGATCTAAAACACTATTTTGGAACAATAGTAAATACAGAAACAGCAATGGATTTACTAGAAAATGTCCAGTGTGCAGCAGGTCAAGGAAGTTGTTATTCTTACGAGGGTTTACCTTCCAATCATATGGGCGGGAGTGCCCCAGTTTGGAAAGAGGTAACAGACCCGAACAAAAGGTTTAGTGGAAGTGCACAAGTTGAAAAGACAGGAGAGGAATTATTGAGTGCGGTAAAATATGATTTCTTATTTGCGGGGGCAAAAGCCCCATCGGAAGCACCTAATTACGATAAATTACCTCAAAAAGAAAGACCTAAAGTGCCTAGTGTTAAACGAATAATCCGTTTTGGTCATATAAATATACCTGTATTTTATTCCAGTGAAGAAAAAGGAGCAATGATTAAAACAGGGAAATACGTTCCTCAAAATTTTTCTGAGAAACCATACGATTTGAATAAATTTCCAACACCAAGTAAGGAGTATCAATAAAATATGGTAGCAATGAAGAATTTAGTTTATATTTTGTTGATGATACTGTCAGTATCTTGCAATGCTCAAAATGAAAAAGACTACGTGAATAATTTTTCACATAAAAGTGTTGAATACAACTCTTTGGTGAAGTTTTTAATTGAAAATAAGCAAGAGTTTTTAAATCCGGATTGTAATAAAATGTCCTTGTCTTTACGAGAGCAGTGTGAGGCAGGATGTTTTCCAACTATGCAAGATTCTTTGAATTATTATTTGGATATGGATATTTTCCAAACGATAGAATTTTATCAAGATAAGAGTATAGAATTTTTACTAAATGTAGAAGCTAACTCAAAATCTGACTTTGAAAGGAAATATTACTTTGTCTATGTACTTGTGGACAAATTACCAGCTATATATAAGAATAGTAAAGTACATAAGGAATTATCACCACATTGGTGGTATATTGAAACAGAAGATGCCTATTATTAATTAATTGTCAAATATAAAGCCACTCGTTGAGTGGCTTTATTCATAATGTCCTTTGGCTGAGAGAATAAAAACTAAATCTTCTGAAACCTCATAAACTAATCGATGTTCCCGATTAATTCTGCGAGACCAACAGCCTGTAAGCGAATGTTTAAGCGGTTCAGGCTTTCCCGTTCCCGTAAAAGGATGTAGTACCAGTTCTTCCAAAAGCAAGGTAATTTTATTTACCACAACTTTATTGCCCGAAAGTTTATGCTGTCTTATATCGTCTTTGGCTTGTTCGGAAATCCGTAAGGTGTAGCTACTCATAAGCTGTCCATAAAAGCTTTGAGGTTTTTGCTTTTCACTTCCGTAAATTTTCCTTCAGCGATTTGTTTTTTACTTTCCATTATTTTCTCTACAAACTCAGGGTCATAGGGACTTTCCTTAGAAATCTCGAACTTGATTTTAAGAGCTTGCATAAAAGCTTTTAAAGCAGAAACTTGCTCGCTTGTTTTTGGATGAGCAATGAATATGTCGTGTGTTTTCATAAAACGGCTACATTTTTATTTAGTGCATTAAATCTCTTTTAAAGTTCAAAAACTACTCTTAGTTTCTTTATGAGAAACAAAGATAATAAAAAAAGCAGAATTTTTTGTGTAAATAAACAAGGTTTCCTATATTGGACACTATAAAATAATGAAATACACCACACAACAGGAGATACGGAAGCGTTTTGACAGCCTGCAGTTGCCGTACTACGGAAAGAATAACGACGACTATGCGGGCGGTACGGGCTTTTGCTGCTCGCAGGGCGAGAGCCGGTTAGGTGACGGGGTGCAAGGCGAAAGCGTAAATAACCGCATACCGACGGAAAACGAGAACGCGGAGCTGTACCAGTACTACTACCACCCCGACCACTTGGGAAGCTCCAGCTACATAACCAACTTGGACGGCGAAGTGGTGCAACATATAGAATACGTACCGTTTGGTGAGGTGTTTATAGAAGAACGCAACAACACGTGGAACACGCCTTACTTGTTTAACGGCAAGGAACTGGACGAAGAAACGGGGCTATACTACTACGGAGCGAGATACTACAACCCGAGGATAAGTTTGTGGTTGAGTGTTGACCCACTCGCCACCTACAACCCTGTTATGGAGGTAGAACATTATATAGATGGTCAACATAATGGTGGAGTATTTAATAGTTTTAATCTTAATGTTTATGGCTATTGCTATCAAAACCCAATTCTATATTTCGACCCTAATGGAAAGCAATCGAAGTTTTGGACAAGGTTTTGGGGTGGTCTTCAAATGGTTGGAGGGGCAGTTGAAGTTGTAGGTGGAGCAGTAGGTATGGTTGCACCTGAACCTGCTACAACCATTGGAGTGGCTTTATTAGTAGCAAATGGAGCAGATAATGTTCAAGCAGGAGCAAGACAATTGTGGACAGGAGAATCAACTGATACATTACTACATACAGGAGTAGAAGCAGGTGCAGAAGCCCTTGGTGCAGACTCTGATACAGCTAATAAAATTGCCACAGGTGTTGACATTGCAACTATTTTTATTGGAGGATTTGGTTCGCTGAAAGGAAATATCCAAAACATTTTCTAAAACCTCTTCAAATATTGCCACAAGAAGTTTTACAAAAACAGCACAAGAGGGTAATTTATTCTTTTATTCTACGAAAGTTGGAGATGATGTAATTGAATTTGGTGGTGATTTTTATAAGTCAAATAAAACTTTGATAATTAAAAATTTTGACATAGATGGTAAATCTACAAATAAACTTGGAGTGTCTGGTTTGAGAGATTTAATTTTTGAATTTGGTAAACAACAAAAAGTCAATAAGGTAATAATTGAAGGTGCTCCAAGGACAACTGGGGCAAATCCTGGAAAAGTAACAAAATTAACTTTTAATATTGATTAAATATGGGAGTAGATAATACAAAGGTAGAGTTTTATGGTTGGCAAAAAGGAGTTAGAAAAATTCGCTTTATTATGCTTTTACACGAAAAAGGAGGAATTTCTTTAAGAGAATCGAAAATCATAAAAGATAAAGTAATAGGAGGTAATGAAATTATATGCTATGATTTTAAAGTATCTTCTTTAGCAAAAGAAATTCACATTGAATCTATAAAATTAGGTGTTAAATCAAGATTAGTTTAACACCTAATTTCTGACCTATCAAAAGGAAAATTTGAAACTATCATTATTAGATTCGTGCTTAATTAAAATATTATCAAATTCCTTTTGAGAATTAATCCCATCAATATCTATTAAGCCATTTTTTGAGATATTAATGGAATTATAGACAAGGATAATATTTTTATTTGGTATAATATTCTTATTTTTCAATAGTCCAATAAGCTCATAAATATTTTTCTTATCCATACCTGCTAACCCAATAATTACTTCATTATACTTTTTAGACAAATCATTTATTATTTGAAATACAAAATCTGATTCAATAGCTTTATATTCCTCAATTTTGTATTTCCTTGCAAATTCAATTAAACTGAATGACTGTATTTTTTCAGCTACTATATTTACTATCACTTTCTCATTACTCAACAAGAAAGAATCGTCAAATAGCTTTTCTAATGAATCTAAAAATTGTATATATATCATGATTAATCAGAAGTTGGTAATTTGTTTGTTAGCAAACATATGTTTATTTTGGCTTTTCATAATAGGTTTTAATGATTTTAAAAATCACAAAAGAATAATCAAAAATAATAAGCCTGTAAAAGTAATTGGAATAACCTATAGAGCTAAATCTAAAACAAAATGTAAAGTTGAATATAAGAACAAAGTCTACAATAATATAAGTTATCCATTTGGAAATATTAGAATAGGTACATATGATAGAAAAAAATTTTATTATGATGAGAAGAATGATAAAATATTTATAAAAGATGAAGGATTTTTTGCAATATGTGTTTTAATTGCTTTATGTATTTTATCGCTAATGATGTGATTCCATCTAATAAATTTAAATGGTAATGCTCTATATAGGTAATGTTCCAGATGTGGTGTTGTGTATTTTAATGAATTTTAAATCATTGATAGTCAATATAAAATAAAAATGCTCACACAGTAACATAAACAAGTATAAAAGCAACGTGCTAAAAAGTATGTTGCCTAATGAAAGTTTGGATTATTACGGAGCAAGGTACTACAATCCGAAGATAAGTCTTTGGTTGTCTGTGGATCCGCTGGCGGAGAAGAATAATTTTGAAAGTCCGTATGTTTTTGTACACAACAATCCATTGATTTATGTTGACCCTGACGGGAGAGATGGAATACTTGTCGTATTCCCAGATTATAAAGTTGATACAGAATCTCCATTAGGGAAACAGCCATTGGGTCACGCAGGAGTATTATTAATTGATAATAAGACAGGTCTGACTAAATACTACGAATATGGAAGGTATGCTACCACAGATGGAACAAAAGGTAGAGTGCGTTCCTCTGATACTGACAAGGCATTGCGTTTGTCAGATGTTGTGATTGATTCAGAAACAGGTAAACCAACACAAGAGTCACTAAATAAGGTATTGGGCGAGATTAGTAAAATTTCAGGTCAAGGAGGTGCTATTGAAGGAGCGTATGTTGAAGGTGATTTTGATGTTATGAATGAGTATGCACAAGATATGCTCAAAGAAAGTAATCCTCAATATTCTGAATATGATAAAGATAGAGAGCCATACAAACTACTTTCTAATAATTGTGCAACTTTTGGTTGTGATGTCTTGAAGCAAGACGAAGGGGCAAAAAGAAAGCACCTTGGATTTTTAATCCATCTCCGAATAACGTATCAGAGGAATATCACTTGTGGTAGAATTTGTTTTTGGGTCATAATTCACCTTAGGAAAATTGTCGAGCATTCAGGTTAACTGAATCGAATTGGGCTAATCACGTAGCTTACTTTGGTGAAGGCATTGAAATTTATGAGAAATCACAAGTAGATAAATGCAGATTAAAGCCAGTTTCTCCACCATATTATGAAGAGACAATAGAATAGAATATTTAATAAACAAAAGAGCCTCTGCCTCGTGCAGGGGCTCTTTTCATATCTAAAAAGGTTCAGAAACACCTTATTGGGTTGCAGGAAAAAATTTAAAAAAATTACAGAGCAGCGATATTCTTAGCAAAAAAGTCCTTGAACTTCTTTTTGGTATTAGAAAAAATAAAGAACAACACCAAGCGTATGGCTACTGTTACCACTATCGCTCTAACATCCAATACTGCTTGGTTTGAATTTAAACAACAACTGTTTAATACGCTTTTTAGAACTTAGCTTTTATTAATAATTAGTTTGTTAAATAAATTATAAAGTTGCCGTAATTTCCTGAAAGATACACCATAAATATTATTTTTGCTTCTATATTAAAAATAAGTTAATCATGAAAAAAGTAATTATGGGATTATCCCTTGTAGGGATTTTATCAATTCAATGGTCTTGTTCTCAAAACGAAGACCAAAAATCAATCCAGTCTTTAAATCCGTCGTATCAACTTACACTTCCGGAAGAGGTTCCTTCTGATCTTTTATCAGAATCTTCTGAAACACTTTTTGATCCGGTTTCAAATCTAAAATTATCTTTAGAGGAATTAAGTGCAATAACAGAAAGTGTTTCTCAGGATATTCCTGATTTTGAAAATATGTCCGCACATGATATCGAATTAATTCAAAAGGTATTTGTAGGAATCTCCGAATCTGATATTGAGAATGAAAAAGACCAAATCCAATCTGTTTTTAACAAAATCCAACAATACAAAATTGCACAAAGCACCCGTATGAATAAGACTATTTCTGCACGTGCATTGAGCTATCCTGCAGGATTATGCCGTGATGAGTTTTGGTTATTATTCTTAAATCCACAATACATCATAGGAACGCAAAAAGCCTCTACAGAAGCAGCAAATCTTACAATAGAAAAATTTGGAAGTAGCGATTATAACGGGAGCGGAGATGCTTTTCGTCATGCTCTTTGGAATGCTTTGATTGCTAAATATTGCGGTAGTGTTACTAATTCAGTTGATAAAGCTGTAAATTGGGCAGAAAAATTTACGAATACACATGAAGAATGTGGTAGTTCCGCGTTATTAGAATCAAAAATGGATTTGCATAACAATGATTTCGGTCAAAGATATTTTTATAAAGTAGCATGGGTAGAAGAAAAACAAGTATGGTTTTGGAAAGTAACACGAGTTTATGCACCTGAAACAGTTGATTTAGTTAATTATTTCTATCAAGAAGCGTTAAACAATAGTTTGATAGTAGGTTCTGAAGCAGAAATAAATGCTACGACGAATTTGGTTCGTTTAAAATAGTTTATTAGAGTAAAACCCTCATTAAGATTAATCTTAATGAGGGTTTTTACACCATTATTTTTTTTCACTTCCCGGAGGATAATGACTCATGATAATATTAATAGCTTCTTTAATTGTCTCAGCTTTATTTTGAATATTATCAACACGAAATCCTGAACCTTGACCTTGCCAAACCAATGTATTGGTCTTATTATCAATTAGATCAATAATTAAAGTTCCTTCTGTATATTGATTTACAGAAGCCTGATTCATTCCCCATGGATAATAATACCAACCCCAAAAAGGATCGTTATAATAATTTACATCTATCTTTTCTTTATTGCTAGCCAAAATATTAACAACAACATCCGGTTGGTCTTTTGCAGGTTGCATTCCTTTTGCTGTTAATTCAGTCGTAACAGCGTTAATTACCCGACGCTTATCCAAATCATTTAATTGTAATTTTTCAATTCCTTTATCGTGAAAAGAAAAAGTTTTATATTGTGTAAAATCAACAGCTTCATCATAATCACTGGAAACTCGTAACGGACTACAAGAAGTGATGATTATCATTGCCATTAAAGCTATAAAATAATTTGCTGTTTTCATTGTATAAAAATTGAGTTTATATTTTGTTTTACTTCAAAAATCAGACCATTTTATGTTAAACCTATGAACGTTTTTTGCCTATGGATCCTAAGAGACGGCGTGTTACAATTCCTGCTATGGCAACTCCCATAGAGCGTATAACGGGACTTTTTAAAATCTTTTCAAAAGTTGAAAGTTCCTTTCTTCTTCCGGATGATTTTTGAACCGCTTTTTTTGCCTCTTCATCTTTTGCCTGATTCATCGCTGCTCTTTCCATTTTTTCAGAAAGAATTTCAAAAGCAGATTCTTTGTCTATGATTTGGGTGTATTTTTTTACTAACTCAGAATTTTTTACTAACTCATTTATTTCAGATTCAGATAAAATATCCATTCGTGATGCCGGAGCGGTTAAATATGTGTGTGCTAACGGCGTAGGAATACCTTTTTCATTTAATGCTGTAACAAAAGCCTCTCCAATTCCAAGTTGAGTAATTAATTCATCTGCTTTATAAAATGTTGAAATAGGATAATTTTCTACTGCTTTTTGAATTTCTTTACGGTCTTTGGCTGTAAAACCACGCAAAGCATGTTGGATTTTAAGTCCTAATTGACTTAAAACATCATCAGGAATATCGCCCGGTAATTGAGTACAGAAAAAAATACCAACACCTTTGGAACGAATTAATTTAATAACGGTTTCAACTTGAGAAAGCAATTCCTTAGATGCTTCTTTAAACATTAAATGAGCTTCATCGATAAAAATAGCTAACTTAGGTTTTTCAGAATCTCCTGACTCGGGCAATTCGTTATAGACTTCTGCCAGCAAACTCAACATAAAAGTAGAAAATAGGGCAGGTTTGTTTTGAATATCGGTTAAACGCAAAACATTAACTTTACCGTATCCGTTTTCTACTTTTAACAAGTCTTCGATTTCAAAAGAAGGCTCTCCAAAAAAAGCATCACCGTCTTGTTGTTCTAAGGCTACTATTTTCCGTAAGATTGCTCCCAGAGATTGGGAAGAAATGCTTCCATAATTTTTTTCAATTTCTTCTTTGCCTTCACCTTCTGAGCTATATTGTAATACTTTTTGAATATCTTTTAAATCAACCAAAGCCAATTGTTTATCATCGCAATATTTGAAAATAACGCTCATAACACCTTCTTGCGTTTCATTAAGTCCTAAAATTTTACTGAATAAAATAGGACCAAATTCAGAAACGGTAGCTTTCAGTTTAACACCTTTTTCTTCGGATAGAGAAAGTAATTCTACGGGAAATTTTAAGGCTTCGTAAGGAATATCTAAAGCTTTATGCCTTGAAATAACATGTTTGTTTTCAGCATCACCGGGCTGTGCGATTCCACTTAAATCACCTTTAATATCCATCAGTAAAGAAGGTATTCCGTTTTTAGAGAGTCCTTCTGCTAATAATTGCAACGATTTGGTTTTACCTGTACCTGTTGCTCCGGCAATTAATCCGTGGCGATTTAAGGTTTTTAACGGAATGGAAATCTTGGCTTCAGTTAGAACTTCATCGTTTAACTTTGCCTTTCCTAAAATAATTTCATCTCCTTTAAAGTTATATTTTTCAGTTATTTCTTGTATAAATTGATCTTTCATGATAAAAGTAATATGGTAAAAAATTGTATCAAAAATACAGAAATTTAATGAATTATCTTTTTTTTACTAAAAAATTATAAAGTATAAGTTGGATAGTAGGAAGTTAGAGAAATTTACTTTGGAAATGTAAGAGAAACTTTTACAGGATAATGATCTGAGATTTTTTTATCGATAACTTTATAACTATTAATTTCAATGGTTGGCGAAGTAAATATATAATCAATACGAATGGGTATAGGAATATTATGATATGTATCAACAATACCAGTGCCTTTATGTCGGTAAGTATCGTGTAAAAAAGAGGTTACTTTGGAATATTCGTAAGAAAAAGGTGTATTGTTAAAATCACCACACAAGATAACAGGATAAGGAGATTTTTTTACTTCATCCATAATCACATCGACTTGTTCTTGATGTAATTGAAAACTTTTGGCAAATCGACTATAAAGATTAGAGTACCGAGTGAGAATAGAATGAGTAGAATCTTGAATGATAGTACTTTTTAGTGTAAGCGATTCCATATGAAAATTTACAACACGTACCGTATCTTTTTGTATAACAATATCGGCAAAAAGGTTATTGGTATATTTTCCTTTGATTTTTTTGGTGTAATGATTAATTATAGGAAATTTTGAAAATATAATTAAAGGACGGCTTGCTTTATGCTGTAATTTTAAATTTAGAATATAATAAGGATAAAGCGACTTCAATTCATTCCCTCTATCTGAAAACTCTTGTAAGCATAATATATCCGGATTTTCCTCTTCAATTAAAGCAAAGTATTTTTTATCAAACAAATATAAATCTTCTTTCTGATAAATATTTTGATACGGTGTAAATTCTTTAATGTTATAACTCATAATGGCAATATCTCCTTGTATCTGCTCTTTTTCCCCAATTTTTAAGAATCTATTTAAAATGAAAGAACAGAGAATAACAGGAATTAAAGATAGAATAACGTTCTTTTTAGATTTAGTATAAAAAGTCCAAAAAAGAAGAAAAAAGAGATTAATGATAAAAAGTGGAGGAAGAGCTAAAGCCAAAAAAGAAAAAAAAATAACTTTTGTGAAATAAAAACTTCCTGCCCATGCAAAACACAACAAGATTGCAAAAATAAGGTTACTTGAAAAAAGAATATTTTTGAAAATAGTCCTCATAAGAAAGGATAAAGTTATTCATTATTTTTTATAAAACAGATTAAAAACGAGTTCAGATTATAAAAAAAATCATTTACCTTGTTTAAATAAAAATGCTTTTTCTTCCTTTGTTAAACTCTCATACCCTGATTTAGAAATTTTATCTAAAATACCGTCAATCTTTTCTTGATTTTCTTTTTTTTCAGCGTTAAAATCGTAATCATCCCTTGGTGGAGTACTATTTTTGGTCGTTTTAAAAGTCTTTTTTCTTTTTAGTAGATTAGAGACAGACTCAATAAATTGTCCCAATGGGTCTCCTTTATTAAATTGTTTTAGATAAAGATAGCCGGCTAAAGCTCCGCCAAAATGTGATAAATGTCCTCCAATATTTTTTCCTCCGGCAATTTGTAATAAGTCCATAATCAAAATAAATCCAGCTAATTGCCAAAGTTTTAAAGAAATCAATCCAAATAATCGAATTTCTTTGTTGGGATCATAAACTATGATAACAGCAATGATTGCATAAATGGAGGCAGAAGCACCAATAAGAGAATATGTAGAATAATTAAAAACAGGAAATAAGTTGGTTAATAGAATAAAAAATAATCCACCGAAAAGTGCTCCGAGAAAATAAACTCTCAAAAACATTTTTTTCGAAAAATAATATAAAAAGAAAGTTCCAAAGAAATATAAGAATATCATATTGGACAACAAATGGAAAAGATCTTTTGGAGAATGAAAAAAAGCATAACTGATAAGTGTCCAAGGTTTATAAACCCAAGAAGTATCATTTTTTAACACAAACCAATCCAATATAGAAAAATGACTTTCATTCAGGTTGATAAAACTTTCAATCAATAAAGTTAAAATAAATAGAATAACATTGATGTAAATTAATTTTACGGCAATATTGGCTTGTTGAAATTGTAACTTTTGTTGTTCAAAGAAAGTCATATAAAATTTTTTAATTTACTCTAAACCGATTTTGCTTCCATTTTCGTATAAAAATAAATCCAAATAAAGCACCTCCTAAATGAGCTAAATGAGCTACATTATCTTGTGGATTGTTTTGATATTGTTGAAATAATTCAATTAATATCAAAATAGGAATAAAATATTTGGCTTTCATTGGAATAGGGGGGAACAAAAGCATTAATTGAGCATTTGGATAAAGAACACCAAAAGCAACTAATATACCATATAAAGCACCGGAAGCACCAACCATAGGAACCGTATAAATAGAAGATAGAGTTAATAAGTCTTTATTTTGGGAATATACATTTCCAACAGGAAGAGATTTTATATCATTTAATGTAATATCGTTAATAGGAAGCTGCCGGATGATTTCCTGTGCCTCGTAAAAATGAAACAAATTGTATAAAAAATAAGCTCCCAATCCGGAAAAGAAATAAAGAAAAAGAAATTTTTTTGTTCCAACAGCTTGTTCTACAGAACTACCGAACATCCATAAGGCAAACATATTGAAAAAAATATGTGCCAATCCACCATGCATGAACATATGTGTAATAATTTGCCAAGGCTTAAAATAATCAGAATCAGGATAGAAAGCTCCTAATTCTATTGTTAAATCAGCTATACTTGAATATTCAAATGCATACGTAGCAAGAAAAAATAAAAGGTTAATAATAAGTAAATTTTTGGTTGCGGGCAATACACCTCTTCCATATCCTCCGATCATTTTAACTGTGTTTTAATAAAATCCAATGTCAAATTTAAGAAAATAGTTTTACCTTCGGGCGAATAATTTGGATTTGATGTTAAAAACAACTGGCTTATCAGGTGTTCTATCTCTTGCTGATTTAAATTTTGTCCTCTTTTTATAGCAGTAGCTCGTGCAATACCCAAAGCAACATTTTCAGTTTGGTTAAGTAGTGATTGGTAAGAAGATTTTTCCATCAAATTCTCGATAATTTCTGTAACTTGTTTTTGTTCAATCGTTGTCGGTACAGCTTTAACTAAAAGGTTTTTTTCTGATAATTCAATATTAAAACCCAATTGAATCAAAGTAGGTTCAATTTCTTCTGCCACACTTTTTTCTATTTCGGTAATTGAGATGGAAAGAGGAAACATCAATTGTTGGCTTAACGCTTTTTGTTGTGTCAGTTGTTCTATATATTGTTCAAATAAAATACGCTGATGAGCACGGTATTGGTCAATAATCATTATACCGGATTTAACCTGAAATAAAATATATTTTTGATGAATTTGCAAACTTCTGGAGGAAGAAATCATTTCATCCTGAAATAAATTTTGAGAGGAAAAATTTTCATATGCCTTTTGTGAAAAAGACTCACTATCACTAGAACTTTTTTCCGGATTGAAGGTTTGAAACGATTTGTAAAACTGTTCTGTTTTTTGAATTTCGTTTGAAGTTGGTTGAGAACTTTTAAAAGGATTAAAATCAGGATTTACCTTTATGGACGGTTCTTTTATCGGATGTTTAGAAGAAGTGGTAACTTCCAAGTCAGGATTTACTGTAAAATCTAAGCTCGGAGCAATATTATACTGTCCTAACGAATGTTTTATTGTTGAACGTAAAATAGCAAAAATACTGTACTCATCATCAAATTTAATTTCTGTTTTGGTAGGATGAATATTGATATCAATACGTTTGGGATCAATTTTTAAATAAATAAAATAACCGGGATGATAACCGTTGGGAAGCAAATGATCAAAAGCCTCTGAAACACTTTTATGTAAATATGAACTTTTAATGAAACGATCATTAACAAAAAAGAATTGTCCGCCACGTTTTTTTTTTGCATACTCAGGTTTAACAATAAAACCACTAATTGAAACCACTTCAGTTTCTTCATTGACAGGAACCAATTGCTCATTATACTTTCTTCCAAAAATAGAGGCTATTCGTTGTCTTAAAGTTCCTTTATGCAATTTGAATAATTCATTATCATTATGATATAAAGAAAATTCTAAATTAGGATGAGCCAATGCCACACGGTGAAATTCATCGATAATATGACGTATTTCTATTTGGTTACTTTTCAAAAAATTACGTCTTGCCGGAACGTTAAAAAACAAATTTTTAACCAAAATTGATGTTCCGGTTGAAGTTTGAACGATATTTTGCTCTTTGATTTCACTCCCTTCAATACGAATTAAATGCCCCAAATCTTCTTCATCTGTCTTTGTTTTCATTTCTACTTGAGAAACGGCAGCAATAGAAGCCAAAGCCTCTCCTCGAAAGCCTTTGGTTTGAATAATAAACAAATCGTCGGTAGTTTTTATTTTTGATGTAGCATGCCTTTCAAAACTCATGCGGGCATCTGTAGCAGACATACCTTTTCCGTTATCAATCAATTGAATTAAGGTGCGTCCTGCATTTTTTATAATGAGCTGTATTTGTGTTGCCTCAGCATCTATGGCATTTTCCAATAATTCTTTTACAACAGATGCCGGTCGTTGTACGACTTCCCCCGCAGCGATTTGGTTGGCAACAGAGTCGGGCAATAGTTTTATAATATCACTCATTATGAGGCAGTAAAAAGAGTCAAATCAAAACCAAACAAAGCTAAAACTAAGATAACTAAAGCTCCCAGAATTAAAAGAAGTGTTTTGGTACTATTGTATTGATGACGATTGCTTCGTTGAAATTGAATTCTTTTAGTTGTTTCTGCATTATCAGGATTTGAAGATTCTTCGTTGTTTATGAAACGTTTTTCATCATATCTTTTATCTGCATATGATTCTGCATACGCCATACGTCCAATAGATCGGTAGATAAGATCAAATTTTTTATCATTTCCATATCGTGGCATATAATGAAATTGTTTTGCTCTTCGTTGTTTGGTAAAATGCTTTAGAAACATAACTCAAAGGTATAAAAAATAAATAAGAAAATATTGTCTCTATAAAAATTTTATACGCCATAAAATTCAATAGATTCTTTAATTAATTTTGTTGTTACAGGACAATTGAACTCACATTTTCCTATTTTTGAGAGCAAAGAAAATTTGAATTCTCCACCCATATTTTTTTTATCATGTTCCATATAGTGCAGAATAGAATCAAGATTAAAGACAGAAGAATCTATTTTGGGAAAAATAGTTAAAAAAGAGGACTTTATATCTTTCATTTCTTTTTCTGAAAGTCCGGTGGTTTTATGTGAAATATAGGCTTCGCAAATGATTCCAATGGCAATGGACTCACCATGGAGCAACTGATTTTTTGTATTCAGTAAAGAAGATTCTATTCCATGTCCGATAGTATGTCCAAAATTTAAAATTTTTCGCATTCCTTTTTCTTTTGGATCACTTTCTACTACTTCTTTCTTGATTAGAACGGAATCGTAAATTAAATTTCCCAACTGGTCGTAATCCAAATCTTTATAGGCATAATTTAATGTTTCCCAATGTGTTTTATCCATAATTAAACCATGCTTTAACATTTCTGCAATGCCTGATTTTAATTGACGCTGATCCAATGTCTGTAAAAATTGGGTATCAATCAAAATCATTTCAGGATATGAAAAGACACCTACTTGATTTTTTAAAGCTCCTAAATCAATCCCTGTTTTTCCTCCAACAGAGGCATCTACTTGTGAGAGTAGTGTAGTGGGAATATTGATGTATCGGATTCCTCTTTTAAATGTTGAAGCTACAAAGCCGCCCATATCGGTGATGACACCACCACCTAAATTAATTAATAAGCTATTCCGGTCAGCTCCTAATTCAGATAAAGTATCCCACAAAAGAACACAGGTTTCGATGTTTTTATTAATCTCGCCGTCTTCAATTTCAATGATTTCAACTTCAGAAAGAATGGAGTTAGCCATTAAAACAGGCAGACAAAACTCATTCGTATTATTATCGGTTAATATAAAAACTTTACTGATATTTTTTTGGTTATCAGTCAGGTAATTATTTAATTCAGAATAGGATTTTGAACCAAAATAAATGGTGTAATCTAAGCAGTTGATTTTAGTCATGTTTATTCAAAAATATTTTTTATCATGTTTATCTAAATAGATTAGAAAATATAAAAATAATAATTATTTTTGGAACGTTTAAATTAAAAGAAAAATGTCGAAACGATTTGATAATACTGAAGTCGCTTTTAAAGTAAAAACAGATTACGAATTAAAAAAAGCATACTATTTATTTAGTATGATAGCCAGCGAAACCTTAACAAATGTTGGCTCTTTTATGTTGAATAAAACCATTGGTATCGGTTTAATAAAAAATATGGTGAAACAAACGGTATTTAAACATTTTTGTGCAGGAGAAAACAAACAGGAAAGTTTAAAACTAATCAAAACATTAAATGATTATAACGTCAAGAGTATTTTAGATTATTCGGTAGAAGGGAAAGATAATGAATCTGATTTTGACAGAACATTTCAAGAAGTTTTAGAAAACATAGATTTAACAAAAAAAACAGAAGGAATTCCTTTTGTTGTCTTTAAACCGACAGGTTTCGGAAGCCTTAATTTGTATGAAAAAATTCAAAACAAAGAAACACTCTCTGATAAAGATCAAGCCGCTTGGGAACGTGTAAAATCACGTTATTACGAAGTGTGCAAAAAAGCACACCAACTACATGTTAGAATAATGGTTGATGCTGAAGATTCGTGGGGGCAGACAGCCATAGATGATTTAGTAGAAGATTTGATGCGTGAGTTTAACAAAGAATATTGTATTGTGAGTAACACGCTTCAGATGTATCGTCATGACCGATTGGATTATTTACAAGAAATTTATGAACGAGCTCAAAAAGAAAATTATATTTTAGGATTTAAAGTGGTTCGGGGAGCTTATATGGAAAAAGAGCGTGAGAGAGCAAAAGAAAAAGGTTATCCATCACCAATTAATTCTACAAAAGAGGCGACAGACCAGTTGTACGATGCTGCATTGGAATTTATTTTAAACCGAATTGACCGAATTTTATTATTTGCCGGAACACATAATGAAAAAAGTTCTGAGATTGTATTATCTACTATTGAAAACAAAGGGTTATCAACCAATCATGATCATATTTGGTTAGGGCAGTTGTATGGAATGAGTGACAACATTTCATTCAATGCAGCTAAAGAAGGATTTAATGTAACGAAATATTTGCCTTACGGGCCCGTACAAGATGTCATGCCTTATTTGATCCGAAGAGCGGAAGAAAATACTTCAATAGCAGGACAGACTACCCGCGAACTGGATTTAATTAAACAAGAAATAAAGCGTAGAAAGAGATAGTGTTACATAGATACTCTTTTTTGAGCGGTATTTCCTTTTTGATCAATCACTTTGATAATCAAAACCCCTTGGATATTTTTTAGAGGAATTTGGTATTCATTATTGAGGATATTTCCCTTTGAAAAGATTTTTTGTCCTACTAAATTATAAACCTCAACCGTATGAAGTTTTTCTTTCGATCGGACAAAAATGGAGTTTTCGTGGGTATATACAGCAATATTTTTACTCACATCCAAAGGTTTTTCAACTTCGGGAACTTTGAAAGCATATTCATCGAGTTCTTGGGTATAAATGACTAAAGTATTGTCTAATGATTGTAAATAATCGTTTTTAATATGGATTGTATGGTCTTTAATTGTGAAAGGAACCGTATCATCATTAATTGTAATCTTTGAAATGGTTTGGTCAAGTTCTTTTATGCTAATCATAAGTTCTTGCTCATTTTTTTTGAGGATAGGATCAGCATTTTCCAAGAAAAAACGTTCTTTCTTAGCAAAAGGCTCATAGGCAACTGTTCCGTCATTGTATTGTTTTTTTAACATATAAACACCCGGATCTAAATTTTCCGTAGTTAAACTTTTTCGAGACTTTTTCTGATTACCGTTAAAATCGATAATATCCGTAATTTCAGCTTCATCAGATTGAGCGGCTCTATTACTTTTAAGATTAAAAGAACGAGAAACATTGTAGATAAATCTTCTTAACGAAAAATCGGCATTACTGGCAACCAAATAAGGAGCTGTTCCAATAATATGTCCTCCAAATACAGGAAATGGTTTTATTTTTAAACGATTCCAGAAATCATACCAAGAGTAATAATTTTGTTGGGTTTTAACTGTTTTTATGGTATTTTTATAAGGGACTACTTGATCGATTACTGAAAAAGCTAAAGTGGTTTCGTTTGTGTTTTTCCAATCGTACACATCATTTTCCCTCAAACATTGGAATAAAGGTGTATTGGATCTGGTAGAAGTATTTAATAAAGGGGCAATCCAATCATCATTAAACATTTTTTTCCATTTGAGGTTAAATCCGGGAAGAGACAGTCCGTTGGCAAACCCCACAATGTGATCATTGTATGCTTTATCATATTGAGGCTTCAGCATTTCACTACTGTTTGAATATAAAGGATACCCTATGGAATTGCATGTATAAATCGTAGATAATTGAACGGGAGGAAAAGGAGAAATTTCTTGATTCGATAGATAATGATTCCAGTTAGAATCTGACATATCATACGGTCCGGACAGAAGGAAAGTATAATCAAAGGTGTATTCATTGTTATACTCTTCTTTCAGAGCTTTCAAAGTTGCCATTCCGGCATGAGCTCCTTGTGAATATCCGGCAAGAAAATTTTGACCGTTTAATTTGGTTTGAAGAATAGTAAACAAAGAATCAGAAGCTCGTCGCATATCAATCACAGCATTAGCTTCTGTCTTAGCATGTAAATAACGATGAATTCCTTCACCATCTCCCAATCCTATATAATCGGGAGCAATGACCACAAAACCATTAAGTACGTAACTAAATGGCATAACAAAATTGATAATTAAAGCATCTCTGAGGTTGGAAGGCACATTCTCCTTTTTATCGGTAGTAGGATGACCGTAAGTTACAATGGTTTTGTACTGATCTGTATCAGGAATCATAACAAGCCCGGTTGCTTTCAGGAGTGTTTGGTCGTAATCTTCCGTCCAATAAGTTACTTTGTAGGCTTTCAATGCTTTTTTATTGAAAAGCAAGAAATTTAAGATTGTAGGGTCAATGGATAAATCGGAACTAATATTCTGATGAATCCATGACTCAATACCATGTGCAGATAAGTCTAATTTCAATTCGTACGAAATTAATTCGCCTCTTTTCTGAGCATAACACAACAGCACTGAGCATAACAGTGCAAGTGAGATAAATTTTTTCATATGATGTTTTTTATATCGTTAGGTATGATTCCAAATATATAAAAAAACAGCTTGATTTAAAATCTAAGTTTGTATAATATAATAAAAAAATAGTTAAAAAATTCGATTAATTCAAAATTATAAAATACTTTATTGAATATTTTTCATTTTTTCAATGGTTTTTTGAAGATAATCAATTTGTTTTAAAACAGATTCTGAATGAGTTTGGTTGTATAAATTCTGTTTTGTTTGAATGGCTTCTTCTACCATAGGTATTAAACGTTGTGCTACGCCATATTGTTTATACGTTATAGCCGTATTAACAAAGGCATCACCTAAATTCTGTGTTGCTTTTAAATGATCTGATTGTACGACCCAGTCATAACCTTCTTTTAAAATATCGGCATCTTCTTTTGTTTGTATAAAAGGATACATATTAACAAATTTAGCAACATTTTCTATTTGAGATTCTTCACGACCTTCGATATATATTTTAATCAAAATAAAGGAAAAATCATCCAACCCTTTAATTTCCATAGAATTTTTCTTAATGTAGTCTATGGCAGCGTTTGGATCTACTTCATACATTCCGAATAGAGATGCTGTGGAAATAGCTGTTGAATTTACTTTTAAACCTTTTTGAAACAAGGGCAAGTAAGACTTATTTTCTAATGAAGCTAAAATTTGAATAGCACGGGCACGAACTAAATTTTTAGAATCATTTTTTGCTATTTTTTCAATAATAGGAAGTGTTTCTTTTTTTATTTTTGTATCTTCCATATTTAAGTTAAGCAAAGCGATTAAACGAATTTCGTAGTAAGGATCATAAAGTGCTTTTTTATACATTTTTAAAACATTGGAATTGGTTGAAATCAAATCTTTTGTTTTCTCCAATGCTTCTTTACGATCTTTGTAATTTTTTACATGGCTGTATTGAAAAATATAATTTTCAGGTGTCTTATTTTCCGTACGGTCAATCAACAATACTTTTTCATCATCCATATTGATTAAATCAGGTTTTCCATCCGTTTTAAACTTGAATACCTCCTTTTTCTCATTGAGCCAAACTTTTTCAATTGAATGGTTTCCATTATGATAAAGTCCTATATTGATTGGAAGTTCAAACAAATCTTTTTGGGTCTGTTCTATAGTTACAACGGCTTCGCGGGTTTGATCGTCATAACCGTAATCTATATTTAATTTAGGGTGTCCGCTTCCAAAATACCATTGGTTAAAAAACCAGTTTAAATCTTTACCACTAACTTCTTCAAAGGCTAACCGTAATTGGTGAGCTTCTCCTGTTCCGAATTTATTTTGAGTCAAGTAGCGGTTCATACCTGCTTTAAAAGCGTCAAATCCAATATAATCACGCAACATGTGTAAAATAGCTCCACCTTTGTTGTAGGTTACGGCATCAAATACATCTTCTTTATCATCATAACCAAACCGAACTAATTTTTTGTTTTCATTATTTCCAAATTTATAGCCTTCCGAATCTTCATCCAAATGAGCATCAGCATCATCTCGACCATATTTATATTCTTTCCATAAGTATTCGGAATAGTTAGCAAAAGATTCATTTACGGTTAAATTTGCCCAACTTTCACACGTAACATAATCTCCAAACCAATGATGAAAGGCTTCGTGAGCAATAACTGATTCCCAACGATTTTCATCAGCTAATTCTTTATCTGTCTGGTTTACAGAGTGCTGATGCAAAACAGCTGTTGTATTTTCCATAGCACCACTTACATAATCTCTTGCTGAAATTTGGTCAAACTTAGACCAAGGGTATTCCACTCCTGTAATGTCAGAAAAAAAAGTGAGCATTTCCGGTGTCATTCCGTACATTCCTTTAGCATATTTGGCAAATTCTTTTTCTACATAATAGTTAACCGGCTTTCCTTTCCATGAATCTTTAATGATTTCATATTCTCCAACACCCACAAAAAACAGGTAAGGGGCATGAGGTAAATCCATTTTCCAATAATCGGTTCGAGTACCATCTCCATTTTTAGTTTGTGATTTTAATAACCCGTTGGAAAGTGTTACATACCAGTCAGGAACAATTAATTCAATTTCTTGAGTTGTTTTTTGATTTGGAGCATCGATTGTTGGAAACCAACAACTGCTGGCTTCGGTTTCTCCCTGTGTCCAAATTTGAGTAGGCTTGTCTTTTTCAGAACCATCTGCATTAATAAAGTATAATCCTTTTGCATCATTGATAGCAACACTTCCTTTTTGTTTAACTTCTTCAGGTTTAGCCGTATACTTTATATAAATGGTGTACGATTGACTTCTTGTATAGGTTTTATCTAATTGAATACGTAATTGAAGTCCATCGTATTTAAAAGATAATTTTTTATTGTTTAAAGTAATTTCATGGATATCCATAGCTTTAGCATCTAAAACCAGTGTATTCTGATTATAAAAATGAGGTTTAATGGTTACCCATTCTTCCCCTAATACCTGTTTTTTAGAATAATCAAAACGAAGTTTTAATTTGGTATGTACAAGTTCATTTATCTTTTCTGGTGTAGCATTGTATTTTTCTTTCCAACTTAACTCACGATCCGGATGGATTTGAGCATTAATAAAGAAAATTCCTAAAATTAAGGATAGGCTGATGATTTTTTTTACCATGAAATTTATTTTAATTTAACACACGAAAGTATTTCTTTTTTTCAAAAGTATAAAATTAAATCTAAGGATTCATAAAGTTTTGTTATTAAAAAATTATTAAAAATAGTTTTTAATTTAAAAATTATAAGTACATTCAAATTTAAAATTTAGAGAAACATGTCTTCAGGTATATTAGGAAATAAAAATAGGATAACGGTAAAAACCATTCAAAAACTTAAAAACGAGAAAGAAAAAATAAGTATGCTGACGGCATATGATTTTACGACAGCTCAAATTTTAGATCATGCGGGAATTGATATTATTTTAGTAGGAGATTCAGCCTCTAATGTTTTTGCAGGAAATGAATCTACGTTACCCATTACACTTGATGAGATGATTTATCATGCAAAAGCGGTAACTCGAGCTGTAAATAGAGCCTTTGTTGTTGTTGATATTCCATTTGGTTATTATCAGTCATCTCCCAAGAAAGCGTTAGAATCTGCCATTCGTATCATGAAAGAAACTACTGCCAATGCCGTAAAATTAGAAGGAGGGAAAGAGATTGAAGAATCTATTGTAAAGATTTTGAATGCAGGAATTCCTGTAATGGGTCATTTAGGTTTAACACCTCAATCATTTAATCAGTTTGGCGGATATTCCGTACAGGCTAAAAGTATAGATGAAGCTGAGCTATTAATTCAAAATGCAGACTTTTTGCAGCAAATAGGCTGCTTCAGTATTGTTTTGGAAAAAATACCTTCGGATTTAGCAGGTAAAGTCTCAAAAAAAATATCCATTCCTACCATCGGTATAGGAGCAGGAAATGGAACAGACGGTCAGGTTTTGGTTGTGAATGATGCGTTAGGATTGACGAAGGGTTTTAGTCCTAAATTTTTAAGAAAGTATTTAAATCTACATGAAGAAATTAAAAATGCCGTCCAACAATATATTCAAGATGTAAAAAGCAGTGATTTTCCAAATGAAAATGAATGTTATTAAATAGTTTTTCAAGGTAATACAAATATAAATATATGTTTTTTTAGAAAAAAAATAGTACTTTTGGCATTAATTATTTAAATAAAATTTGTTATGTTTTTATTATCATGGTTGTTTTTTGGCGTTATTGCAGGAGCAATTGCTAAAGCACTTTTACCGGGAAATCAAAATTTAGGATGTTGGATGACTTCATTGGTTGGAATTTTGGGAGCTTTTTTAGGAGGCTTTTTAGGAAATCTTTTATTTAGAGGAGGGGTTGATATGGAAGATCTTCTAAGTTTTGAACATATGGATGAAAAATTAAGTCTCGGATTTTGGAATTTTATATATGCTATTATAGGATCTGTAATAGTGTTAATAGGATTGAGATATCTGAAAAAATAGATAATTTTATATATGAATAAGTAATTTTTAAGAAAGTATATTTTATTATTTCATAATCTAATAAACAAACTAAATTAAATCAATAAATAAATAAACTAAGATGTCATTTAACTTATTAAAATTAGTACAAGGTTACTTAACTGACGAACTTGTAAGTCAGGCAGGATCCTTTTTAGGAGAAAGTAACGAAGGAATATCAAAAGCTTTATCAGGAATAATCCCATTAGTTATTGGGAAATTTACAGATCAAGCTTCTACAAAAAGTGGAGCTCAGCAGTTATTAGATACTGCTAAAAGTGAAGAAGGTACCGGAATATTAGAAAATTTAGGAAGTTTTTTCGGAGATGGAAATCAAGATTTAATGTCAAAAGGTACAAAGGTAGTTTCCCAGTTATTTGGAGGTAACGCAAACAAATTAATTGATGAAGTAGCCTCTTTTTCAGGAATAAAAAATAATTCGGTTACTGCATTATTAAGCATGGCTGCACCTACTGTTTTAGGAGCAATAGGAAAAGGAGCAAAAGACCATAATATTGATGCTACAGGATTGTCTGAAATGATCGACAGTCAGTCAAGTGGATTATTAGGGTTTATTCCGGAGTCTTTACAAGGCTTAATAGGAACATTAGGATTAGGAAAAATAGGTTCATTATTAACCAATACTGTTGGATCAATTGGAGAAGGAGTTTCTGCTACGGCTGAAAAAACAGGGGAAGTTATCAGTGATGTAGCTGAAACAGTAGCTTCAGGAGCAGGAAAAGTAGTAGATGGAGCAGCTGATTTAGCTGAAGATGCAGTAGAAGCAGGAAAATCAGCCGTTGAAAAGACAGGAGAGGTCATAGGAGAAGCTACTGATGCTGTAGCTGAAGGTGCAGAAAAAGTAGCTGAAAAAACAACTTCTTTTATTAAATGGCTATTGCCTTTAGTACTTTTGATAGGAATAGTATTTTTATTATGGAAATGTTTTTCAGAACCAGCTAAAGATACAATAAACGCAGTCGGTGAAGGAATTGAAAATGTTGCAGATGGAGCAGTAGAAGCAGGAAAATCGGCCGTTGAAAAGACAGGAGAGGTCATAGGAGAAACGACTGATGCTGTAACTGAAGGGGCAGAAAAAGTAATAGAAGGGGTTGCAGGAACTTTAGATGCTACAGGGAATTTTATTTACGATTTGGGAAAAGAAACAGAAATCACATTACCAGAAGGAGTAATACTAAAAGTAGGTGATAACTCTACGGAAGCTAAATTATTAGTGGCATTAAAAGGAGACCAACCAATAGACACAGATAAAACAAAAGGTTGGATTACTTGTGATCGTTTGTATTTTCAACACGGAAGTTCTGATTTAACAGCTACTTCTGATGAGCAGTTAAAGAATTTAGTAGCTATTTTAAAAGCATTTCCTACTACTAAAATTAAAATAGGAGGTTATACAGATAATACAGGAACATTAGAAGCTAACAAAGAAATTTCTCAAAAAAGAGCTGAAACAGCCAAAGAAAAATTAGTAAGTTTGGGAGTTAATGCTAGTCAAATTACAGCAGAAGGATATGGACAGGAACATCCTGTTTGTCCTGCAAACGATACCGATGAATGCAAAGCTCAGAATAGAAGAATTGATTTGCGAGTTATGGCTAAATAAATATTTTAAAATACCTATTAGTTAAAAATACCCATTGTAAATTTATGATGGGTTTTTTTAGATTCTTGGATGAAATACCTTAAATACACAAAATTATTATGAGTTTTAAAGCTTAAACGTAGTTTGTAATTATACGTATAATCAAAATTTGTACTTTTGGATATAAATTGACAACAAATCAATACATAATATGAATCAATATTCCAATCCTTTAGTAGAACGTTACGGTAGTAAAGAAATGTTATATATGTTTTCCCCTGAAATGAAATTTTCTACCTGGCGAAAATTATGGATAGCTTTAGCAGAAAGTGAGCAAGAATTAGGGCTTTCTATTACAGATGAGCAATTACAACAAATGAAAAAAAATGTATATAACATTGATTTTGAAGTAGCAACAAAATACGAGAAAGAATTTCGTCATGATGTTATGGCTCATGTACATGCCTTTGGAGATGTTGCCCCTAAAGCAAAACCCATTATTCATTTAGGAGCTACATCTGCTTTTGTAGGTGATAATACAGATATTATCCAGCACAAAGAAGGCTTACAATTAATTAAGAAAAAATTAATCAATGTCATGTATTTACTTGGCAATTTTGCAGAAGAAAACAAAAGTTTACCTACTCTAGGTTTTACGCATTATCAGCCGGCACAATTAACAACTGTTGGGAAGAGAACCACCTTATGGCTACAAAGTTTATTGATGGATATAGAAGAACTTGAATTTGTATTAGACTCATTAAAACTTCGTGGAGTAAAAGGAACAACAGGAACAGGAGCCAGTTATAAAGATCTTTTTGAAGGAGATTATAAGAAATTGATTCAGTTAGATCAAAAAGTAGCTGAAAAAATGGGGTTTAAAGCCAGTCAGGCTGTAACAGGGCAAACTTATGACCGAAAAGTAGATAGTCGTGTATTGAATGTACTATCAAGCATAGCTCAATCAGCTCATAAATTTACAAATGATTTACGTTTACTTTCTAACTTAAAAGAAATGGAGGAACCCTTTGCAAAAAAACAAATCGGTTCCAGTGCAATGGCGTATAAACGTAATCCTATGCGTTCTGAACGTATTTCATCATTAGCAAAATTTGTAATAGCCTTAGCTAATAGTCCGGCTCAGGTAGCGGCTACGCAATGGTTTGAAAGAACATTAGACGATTCGGCAAATAAACGTTTATCCATTCCACAGGCTTTTTTAGCAACAGATGCATTATTATCCATTTGGCATAATGTGGTAGACGGAATGGTAGTTTATCCAAAAGTAATTGAAAAACATGTAATGGCTGAATTACCGTTTATGATGACAGAAATGTTTATTATGGAAGGAGTAAAAGCAGGAGGTGACCGACAAGAGTTACATGAAAGTATTCGTTTACATAGCATTGAAGCCGGTTTGCAAGTTAAACAAGAAGGAAAAGAAAACGATTTATTAGAACGGATAGCTCATGATGAAACGTATCCGTTTACTTTAGAACAATTAAAAAAAATAGCTGATCCTACAAAATATATCGGTTTTGCAGAACAACAGACGGTAGATTTTCTGCAATATCATTTAAAACCTGTGTTAGAACAAAACAAAGGTTTAATTGGAATGGATTATGAAATGAAAGTATGAAATAGATAGGAATGACAAAACTTCAAATGAAATATTATCATAAACACATATCCAAGAGGAGAAAAAAACCTTTTAAAGTTAGATAAGTGGGCAAAGAAAATCAAACATGTCTAAAAAGTTAGTTACTAATTTAGTACATATATCATTATTTTTTTCCTTAAAAAAATACGTTTGTTTTTGACTACATGATACTAAAAAGGTTACAATCAAACTTGACATTATTAACTTTCTCATATTTATAATTATTAAGGCTTAAGAACAAATTGAATAAATTTGTATTTACTTTTAATAAGCATCTCTTTTTAGTATGATTTAATCAAATAGATCTTCTCCGGAGGTTTGATTTTGCTGTTGAATTCGGGTATTAATATCAACACTATCTATTTTTACAGGATTGGTTTTTACTTCTAAGCCGGATTCTCCAAAAGCTCTAAATCCTCCATATTCCGAACAATTAAAATTGATTTCAGACTCTGTTTCCGGTTCTTCAAACTTTTTATTGGAAATCTCTAATTTTTTATTTTTATAGTTGTCTTTCATAAAATAAGCCCATATAGGCAAAGCCATTGCTGCTCCTTGACCATTTGCCGTACTGGCAAAGTGAGCAGCACGGTCTTCATGACCAACCCAAACACCTGTTACTAAATTAGGAACAAAACCAATAAACCAACCGTCAGAATTGGAGTTGGTCGTTCCGGTTTTACATGCAATAGGATTTTTTAGTCCGTATTTGGTGCGAAGCCATTTTGAAGTCCCCTTTGGATGATCGGCAGAACCACGCATAATTTTAATCATGGCATAGGCTACTTCTTCTGAAAATACCTCATGAGTTTTAGGTTTATGTTCGTATAATATTCTTCCGTCTTTGTCTTCAACACGCCACACAACAACAGGCTCCACATAAATTCCTTTATTGGCAAAAGCACCGTAAGCACCTACCATTTCATACAAGCTGATATCAGCAGAGCCTAAAGCAATGGTTAAATCGTTATCATTCATTTTAGTAGTAATACCCAAATCTTGACATAACTGAATAACCGGTTTGGGTGTCGTTTTATCAATCAAACGAAGAGCTACAGGGTTTAACGACATAGCAAGCCCCGTTTTTAATGATACTTCACCGCCCCCGCCACGAACAACTTTAGAACTTCCTCTGTATCTGAAAGGAGCATTTGAAATCATGGTACAAGGCGAATAATGTTTTTCAGAAATAGCTGTCGCATAAACAAAAGGTTTGAAAGTAGAACCAATTTGCCGTCTTCCTTTTTTTACGTGGTCGTATTGAAAATGGTCAAAATCAATACCCCCAACCCAGGCTTTTACATAACCTGTTTGAGGTTCCATAGACATTAATCCCGCTTGTAAAATAGATTTGTGATAACGAATAGAATCCCAAGGAGACATAATGGTATCTTTAGAACCACTCCATGTAAAAATATCCATTGGAACGGGCTTTTTAAAAATAGCTCGAATGGAATCTTCTGATAATCCTTGGGCTTTTAGTGTTTTATAACGATCTGTCCAACGCATGGCTCGGGTCATTAAAGTATCAATGGTTTTAGGACCGATAGTTGTGCCGTGAAACGGAAATTTTGTGTTCCAACGTTTTTCTCTGTTAAATGTTTTTTGGTGACGTACCAAATGTTTTTTTACAGCATCTTCAGCATTTTTCTGCATCCGGGAATCAATGGTGGTGTAAATTTTTAATCCATCGGATTGAATGTCGTAAGGTGTTCCATCTGTTTTACTTACACCTTGTGTTTGAAGCATTTCGGTTACTTCTTCTTTCAAAAACTCTCTAAAATAGGTTGCTGAACCTAATTTAGAACTGAATTGGGTGTAATTTAGTCCTAAAGGTAATAAACGTAGCGAATCATACTCGGTTTGAGTCAGTTTATTGTTTTTCACCATTTGTTTCAAAACAACTTCTCTTCGTAGTTTGGCTTTATTAGGATTCCGTTTTGGATTGAACACGGAAGGTGATTTAAGCATACCAACCAGCACAGCAGATTCCTCTGTCTTCAAATCTTTAGGGTCTTTATTAAAAAAGAGTTTGGAAGCATTTTTAATTCCGATGGCATTCCAGTTAAATGAAAATTTGTTAAGATATAAAGCGATGATTTCTTCTTTAGTAAATCGTTTTTCTAACTGAACGGCAACAACCCACTCACCTAATTTCTGCTTGATACGCTCCCACATATTTTGAGGTATATCACTAAAAAGCATCTTGGCTAATTGTTGCGTGATTGTACTCCCTCCTCCATCTTTACCAAATGTTGCTACGGCTCGGGCAACACCTCTATAATCAATTCCTGAGTGATTGTAAAAACGTTCGTCTTCCGTTGAAACCAAAGCATCAATCATATTCTGAGGTAGCTCATTGTAATCAATGGAGGCACGGTTTTCTTTATAAAATTTTCCTAAAATTTGATCATCAACCGAGAGAATTTCCGAAGCTAAACTCAAACGAGGATTTTCAAGATCTTTAGTATCAGGAAGATCGACTATGAATCCATTTGCCAATAGATAAAAAAAGACAAAAACACCGGCAATGCCAATAAAGAAGAACATCCAAATGGTAGATAATAATTTTTTGTAAGAATAGTTCTTCTTGGTTTTTTGGGTATATTTTTTTGTTGTTGTCGTGTCTTTTATTAAAGACGGTTTTCGATTACTCATGACTTTCTGCTTTTTGAATAATTAAACCTAAATCCTCCAATCCTTTTAATTGGTTTGCTCGCATACCATGTTGAATATGAATTTTATACATTCCTGTATCGGTAAAATTTTCATTTTCACGATACAAAAGTAAGTTTTCTTTTACATTTCCCATTCCTTTTCCTGTCCAATTTCCATCCGAATTTGCCATTCGGTATTGAAGCGTGTCTGTCTCTTGGATTCCGGTAGGTTTTTCTAATGTTATAAAAAAATAAATATTACTGTATTTATAGTGTTCATTATTTCTCAAAACCAAAAAAATATTTTGAGGTTGCTTCCTTTTTTTTAAATGGACTTCAAAAGTATAAACGGAATCTTTGTGCCAATTATTATGAATGGGTTTTAAAGATTCATACATTACATTTTCCGTACACGAAAATAATGTCAAAAAGAGAAAACTACTTAGAATCGGAAGAATTAGTATTTTTTGGATTTTTTCCACGATCGGATTGATTATTTGGTCTTTTTTGATTTCCATTTCCTTGTTTTTGACGTCTTGTTTTAGAAGAGTTTGTTCCCGAATTTCCGGAAAGATTGGAACGTTTTGATTTTCCTTGATTTTTATGAGATGAACTGGATTTGTTTTCAGCAAAGGCTCTATCACCTGAAGGTTTTCTCTTTCGGTTATGTTGGTTTTTACTGTTTTTATTCGATCTTCTGCGTTTATTTCTATGATCAAACCGATCTATTTTATCTGATTCGGAAGCACTTTCAAAAGAAATTTCTTTTGTAGAACCATCAGTAAGAATATAATCTTCCAAACTCGAAACCTTCTTTTTAGATTGATTGATTTCAATAATTTCATTGGCAGTTTGAGGATCTAATTTATGCCACGTAATGGGATTTTCCGTATAAGCATACCATATTTCTTTTTTAAAAATATCCAATTTCATACAATTGGCAACACCTTTCTCCGTATACAATTGCGTATGAATATCGGGAAATTTTTTAACAGCTTCTAAATAAGAATCCAATTCAAAATTTAAACAACATTTTAACTTACCGCATTGTCCTGCTAATTTTTGAGGATTAATAGATAATTGCTGGTAACGTGCAGCAACGGTATTAACACTTCTAAAATCAGTTAGCCAAGTAGAGCAACACAGCTCCCTGCCACAAGAGCCTATTCCACCGACTTTCGCTGCTCCTTGACGATATCCAATTTGCCTCATTTCAATTCGAGTTCGGAAAGCACCGGCTAATTCTTTAATCAGAATACGGAAATCAACGCGTTCTTCAGCTGTATAATAAAAAGTGGCTTTGTTTCCATCTCCTTGATATTCCACATCGCAGATTTTCATTTCCAATCCCAAAGTTCGTACAATATCACGTGTACGAACCATCACTTTGTATTCTTTTTCTCGAACTTCCTGCCATTTGTCAATATCTTTTTGATTAGCGATCCGATATATCTTTTTGATTAAGTCTTCACGGTCAAAATCAAATTTTTTCCCTCGCATTTGAATGCGGACCATTTCTCCGGTCAAAGTAACAACGCCGACATCGTGTCCCGGATTTCCTTCAACAGCCACAACATCACCTGCTTTTAAAGAGAGGTGATTTATATTTTTAAAAAAACTTTTCCGATCGTTTTTAAATCGAATTTCAACAAATTCAAAAGGCTGTATGTCATCAGGTTGTCGAACATTTGAAAGCCAATTAAAAACGGTTAATTTATTACAACTTCCACTTGCACAATGTCCTTTGTTTCCACATCCGGCAGGTGTACCGTTTGTACCACAAGAAGTGCATGTATTTATATACGACATAATATCTCTATAATCTATAACGTACAAAGATAAGATTATAATATGAGATAATTAAATCTTCATTTTTTTTAATAAAATATTCTCTTTATTACTGTATTTTAGCATTATGATTTTAATTACCGGAGCTACGGGTTTAGTAGGGGCTCACATTTTGTTAGAATTGGCACTGGTCAATAAAAAAATACGTGCTTTAAAACGACCGTATTCTTCTTTGGAAGAAGTAAAGTCATTGTTTGAAAGAAAAAAACAACTGATTTTGTGGGAACGGATAGAGTGGGTTGAAGGAGATATTACGGATATCACAACATTGGATGTTGTTTTTCAAGAAATTACAGAGGTTTATCATGTTGCCGGTCGGGTTGATTTCAACGATCGAAAATCAAAAGAATTGTATGATGTAAATGTGATAGGAACGACTAATATGGTTAATTTTTCAATTGTCAACGGAGTGAAGCGGTTTTTATACATGAGTTCGATTGCCGTGCTGGATTCTATTTATGGTGAGGTGATTACTGAAAAAAATGATTTTTTAGAAAAAATAAACCACTCAAAATATGCTTGTTCTAAATTTGAAGGAGAAATGGAAGTTTGGCGAGGTTCACAAGAGGGTTTAAACGTGGTGGTTGTAAATCCGGGAGTAGTTTTGGGTATTGGTTTTTGGAATCAAAGTAGTGGAAAAGTTGTCAAGCATTCTTTAAGAGGGTATTATACTTCGGGAGGCTCAGCGTTCATCTCGGCAGAAGATGTGGCAAAATGCAGTGTAAGACTTATGAATGAACAGTATTACAATGAACGGTTTATTATAATTTCGGAAAACGTACCATACGAGAAATTGGTAAAAACCATTTGTGCTTACAAAAATATTAAAACAAAAAGAATCTCAAATACAAAACTAAAATACGTGCGTATTCTATCTTCGTGGGTAGCTTTCTTCGGGTTGAAAGAGCGATTGAGTCAGGCAACATACGAATCGTTGATTTCCCAAGTCCGTTACGACAATACCAAAGTAAAAAAAGCTTTGGACTATGAATTTGAAAAAACAGATGAAATAATATCGCTTTTGGCAAGAGAATACACCTATTTATAGGTATTTTTTCTTGTTTATATGATATTTATTCGATAATTAGCAGGATTTTATAGACGAAATTATACTACAAAATAACTACATTTTATTAAAATAAATAATTTTAACAGCTTATTATCAATTACTTATAAGATAATTATAATTTTAGATATTTAAGTAGAGGTTGTTTTTTCGAAAAAATGACGCTAAATCTTTTCTTTTGTATAATCAATTAGAAATCAAAAAAATAAAAGTTATATGAAAAAGGGAGATTTACTGTTTAAGAGAGGACGGAGTACAATTCTTACGGTACTGTTATGGTTATTCGTAGGTTTTTCGTGTCTTTATGGTCAGGTAGGGGTCGGGAACAATGCCCCCAACGGAGTGATGGATTTGACCAATAAAACATCTAACAATACCTATCCACTGGTAGTACCAAGCATGTCAGGAGCTAACGCAGAGAGTTCGGTGGTGAATCCCAAAGGG
>JBKEDE010000055.1:0-11629 GCA_047975265.1 Flavobacteriales bacterium | reverse complement strand
CGTTAGCGGTAATACGGCCAAAAAGAAAAAATGGACGAACAAAAGATAATTGAAAAATTCATAGAACTTTCCGAAGGAAAATTGACTGCTGTAGATTGGAAAATTTGGTTTTCTGATAATGCACAAAATGTCGAAAAAATCTGTGGAAGAACAAATTTCTTAAAAATAAAACCTTCAAATAGCTTTAGTGAAACACGAAATGCTTATCACGGACAAACGGCTGTTTCAAATTGGCTAAAATCAAAAAATGTGGAAGTTTCTTTATCTGACATTTACAAGCAAAATTATGAAAAGGAATTTGATGATTACTGTAAAGCAGAAGACGAAAAGCGTAAAAAATTAAGAAAATTAGTTGAAACTAAATTTGGTCATTTAAAAGATAAATATCCAAAGTTGATAAAACAATTAACTAAATCTTACGATGAGTATACAAAAATAGAGACAGGAAAAAGCATTGACGAAATTGAAATCAAAGAGAATGAATTATCCATAAAATTTTCTGATGAACTTAAAACATTCTTTAACAATGTGTCTGTGTTTGAATTTGAGGGTGTGGAAATTAATTTCAATCATTTGTATAAACAATTATTTGACAAAACAGAATTTTTAATTTTGGGAGAATTTTGGCAATATGGAGATGGAGACAAATTGTTATACAACATTGAAAATCAAAGCATTTTTGTTTTTGCTCATGAATACAATCCAGCAAAAATTATTAAACAAGCACAAACAATGACAGAGTTTATTGAAAAAATACTTGTTCGACATTTAAAGGAATATGAGGAATAGAAATACTACCGCTAACATCGTATAAAAGCAATAGCGGGTTAAGTGCTTAAACCAAAATTCAGTACATTCAGGTCGCTACTTGCAATTTTCATTTTGTTTTACGAAATTTACAAAACAAAAATTGCAAGTAGCTTATGTTGGTGCTTAACCGAAAATTATCGCTTCCAAATCCGCTACTGCTCTTATACGTAAACCGTTATATGCTATGCTGCAAAAAAAAATTCATAGAATTGAAAGCATAACAAAATCAAAAAAAAAAAACTGAAAAATATTTATATGATGAAAACAAAATCTTCACTTTCCCAAGCTGAAATTTATTCTTTTTTCCAACCGCTTTTTAGCCCTCACTAATTAGCACATTTGCAAAAAGCCAACACACCTCCTACCTCTTTTTTTGCAAAAGAGCTAATTTCACCTTCCCCGAAAAATTTTAAATTTGGTTTAAAAAAATTACACGAATGCCAGATAATCAATTACTAAAAAAGGATTTACAAAAAAGACTCAACTCAATTAAAATTCAGCCTAATGGTTTAGATTGTAGATATTATGATGTATCAACAAAATATTTTATAAACGAGGACGAAACCCCACTGAAAAGAGTCGATTATAATGTTACAGTTGAATTAAAAACAACTCATGGAATAGGCAAAATAGTTATTGATAAGCAAAATATAAATTATAATCAACATAAGCCTGATTTAATAAATGAGATCATTTCTGACTCAATTTCGAAGTCAGTTTACCCGATAATAACTCATTGTAATGAAAAGGGGATTTCATCCAATGAAATATTAAATATGGAAGATATTAGAAGCAGGTGGAAGACTGAAAAAAAAATATTACTGAAAAAATATAATAGTACAGACCTAAACGATCTGTTTCAAAAATTTGAAAAAAAACTACAAAATAAGATTTCTTTAGAAAGATCGTTGCAATACGATTGGTTTTGGAATTTATTTTTCCATCCCAAATTAATCAATTATGGAGATAGAAGAACAATTGAAAAAAAAAATTGCACTCTCAATAATCCCCTATTCTCCACCATTTATTTTTAAAGGAACTCAGAAAATTGAAAAAATCCCGACAAGTTATCATTCTTTTCTAATCACTTTCAATTCCAAGGAAACTCTTGCCCCAAGATATTTTTATCCTAAAAGCATAAATTCTAATCAAGCCCTTTATATGAAACTTAATATTGACTTTGATTTAGATTTATATCACCACTTTCCAATGCATACAATTGCAGAATTAGAAATTTATTCAAAAAATAAATCTGAAACTAGAAACATTATTCAAAAAATAAATTTTTCAATGTATCAAGTAAATACGGATGAATACAATTCTAAATTTTTATCTAAGGAGAGTCCTTTTATAACTGGCGGGCTAGTAAAATTACCACCTAATAAATGGGGATTTGATAACTTTGAAAATTTAGAAAATGATTGGTAAGTAAAATTTATTTATTTTTACAAAAACGCAAATATTATGTCATTAAAAGAAAAAATAGTTCAAGGCGCAATATGTCAATGTAAATTTGGAGCATTACCAGACAAATTAAAAGTTCTTACGCAAACTAAATACTATCTTAATGATCATGAAGGAAAACAAAAATTAGCAGCAACACATAAAGATATTGGTACAACCTTTGAAAAAAATACATTTGGACCTTGTCAAATGCAACCAACTCCAGGAGGTTATAAGCCGTGTCAGATTGTGGTAACAGCGTGGAGCGGTTATTACGAAAAAGAAAAATACGATCCGCCGGGTGGATATATTTTGTTAGAAGACAGCAAAGCAACGTGTCCGATTGGTGGAAAAGATTGCATAAGTATTATAAAATCTGGACAAATGGGCGAACCCACTAAGAAAAATCTAAAGAATGCAGACGAAGAATTGCAATCCCACGTGAATCCATTTATCAATATAAAGAATCCCGATTTAACTTTTCCTTATGAACACTTAAATGTTAAATAACTATGGAAGACAATATATTGCGAGGTATTAAAGCATGTTATCATGAGATTAATGGGAAAAATGAATTTACAGTTGTTCCCAATACAATAATTTATCTTTTAAGTGGTAAAAAACACAGATTTGTTGTTGAGAATAGTTCTACTATTCTAGGAGAAAAAACAACAAATCCAGAATCAACAGTAGCTAATACAAAATGGGCATTTATTTTATCATGGCTTTGGGGTGAAGCAAAAAATACAAAAGAAGGAGAAGAGTTGCCTTTATGGGCAGATTTAGGGGGCGGTAAAAGTGATATTTTAGAACTTGGAATTATTCAGCAATACAAAGCAGGAAAAACAATAGAAATAACTCCTGACCAAAATGACATTTGGTTAGGAAACTTTCACAGGATGGAAGTTTTCACAACTCGTCCGAATAAAGGACTGTTTTTTCATTTTGTTGTTATCGATAAGCCCAAAATTTATCTAGCATATTTTGATAAACAAAATATAAAACCAGAAGTAAAAAACTTTACAATTAATGATGGCTATTATTCTTACGGACAAGTTATCAAGTTTTATGTAGCAACGCATTTGCTTCCTATGAAAATAGGTGAGCAATATTCTGAAAAATATGGAAAGGTTGATACGGAAACAAGTTTTGAAAATCTTGAGTTCGAGATTACTTTAACCGATGAAAACCACACTCCATTAATTGAAGAGCCAATTTTAAAAGGTATGCTCGTTGATTATTCACCAATTATTAAAGATGCTGAAGGTTCCGCACGTGTGTCAACAGGAACGGCTAATATCCAATATGAGTTTCCAGTATTAATTGATTCTAAATGGAAAGATACTATACATACCAAAAATGAAAAGGTAAAAACTTATTCAGTAACAATAAAAATAACCAATACCAAGACAAAACAGGAATACTCTTTCACTCCCAATATGAATCAAATAAGAACTATTGCAGATGACAGAAGGGATTTTGATGATGTTGATGTTTCACCAACATTTATGGTCAAGTATGAATCTATGGACACCATTCTTTCTCAAATGGAAGACAAAAAAAGCAACATGATTCAGTACATTGGAGATATAGATTATAATTTCCGAGAAACAAATCCATGTGCTTACTCTAAAATTATAGTTAACAATGGAGAAACAGATTTTGAAATCTTTAATGAATATGCGCTTACAGGGAAAAATGTTAAGGACAGATCTGAAAACACAATAGATGTAGTATGTGGAGACAAGGCAACAAAAGACATTAAAATTATCGCAAAATTCCTTCAATCAAAAGATAGTAAAGACGAACATATACGTACACATAAAAATGGTTTTAAATGCCAAATGATTCTTAATGATGGTAAACCACATGACGGCATTAGAGATGTTTTTAAAATGGAATGGATAGTTGGACAGTGGGTTCCGTCAAAAGATTATGTTCTTTTTACCGAACGATATTTGAAAATGACAGGATTAGGAAGCAATGCTACATTTTTTCACCCATCTAATGGCAAATCTTCACCAAAATTAGAATGGAATAAACCAGATCAAGAAGCCAAAGGAATAGAATCCCCTAACAAAAATGAATACGAAACTGTTTCTGTTGCCGGAATTCAGGGTCTAGTTGAAAATACAAGTTATACGATAAATGAAGCTGATGATTCTATTACACTAAAATTAAAATATAATTACAATAAATCCTATAATGATAAAATATTAAATTATCTTTTTGGTGAGCAAGAATATTTAACCAAAGGCTTTTTTTCTGATAATTTTAAAAACATTTGGGTAGTCAGATACTTATTAAAATGGATTAAAAATGAACAAATCTCACAAACTTATTTCGTCCCTGTAACCACGTGTAGATATCCCAATCAAGTTGCTCGGGTTAGAGTTTATCCAGATATGAAATGGGTTGTAAATTTCAATTATAACATTGAAACGCCTCTTTATTATGAAACTACAACTCCTTTAGAAGAACATTACAGTGGATTTAATGAAGGTAAAATTAATACTTCAAACAACAAGGAACGTAAAGAGATACTTGACAAGAAAATAGCAAACGGCTTACAACATTATGTTGGTAGGAAAACTACTTTTGGGCTTCATGTAGAGTGTGAAGTATCTGGTGAAGATGATGTATTGTTGCTTGGAAAAGAATTTGGAGAGAAATACAGAAAGATGTTAAGGCCTCTTTTTTGGATGGTTAACAAATTAGACGGTGATTTAGGAGTTTCTGATGCTAAAGCAGAAGCTGCAAAAATTAGTACTGGTTCCGCACCAAAAGGCTTAAAAGCAAGATTGGCTGCATTACCCATGAGTTTTACTCTTACACCTCCTGCAATTGGAGTTGGAGTGGGAATTGGCTATTCAACTTCACAAGACGGAAAAATTACTTATGAATTAGATGGTCGATTAATTGCTGATCCCATAATTGGTGCAGAAGTTAAATTAGACATTCTAGCCTTGGGAAGCAAATTTAAACCTTGGGGTGCAGTAATTGATGCATTAGATATAGTATCATGGTTAGCTAATGTATTTAGTAGTGGAAAAGTGGAAATTGAATATGAACTTTATTTTCAATTAACAGCTAAAATAAATTTAGTAGGCACTGATTCAAGCAAAGGAGACGTAAAGCCTGCAAAACTAACATATAACTTCAAGGATAAAAAATACAATGGAAATATTGCATTGCAAGGGTACCTCGAAGGGAAAATCCAAATGTCAGTAGCTTTTAGGATAAAATTAAAAGCTGAAAAAGGAAAAGATCTTACTCAACAAAGAACTGAAGAAAATGATAAAAAAGCTTTCGAGTTAGGTGTCGAAGTAACAGCTACTTCATTTGTAACATTAACAATTGGCAAAAATTTTGGCAAAACTGACGACTGGGATGCAGATTTTTATTTCTCTGGTGTCAAATTAATTATTAAAGTTAAAGCAGGTTTTAAAGGAGTTGATAGCGAATTAGACTTAATTCCGAGCTTAAATAAAAAAATTAACATTTTTAAAGAAGGCGAATATGATTAATAAAATAAAAATAATGGCAGTTGCAATTTTACTGACGAGCTGCTCTAAATCTCAAGAAAATACAACAAAATCTATGAAAACAGAAATAGAAAATAAAAATGGGAGTAATTATACAATGATATATGACTTTCCCTACAATGGAGATGTTTTGATTAATGATGTTTTAGTAGACAAAAGCATTTATGGAGTTTTAAATGGAACAGAATTTATTAATTCTTTTATTTTAGATAATGGAGAACAAGATATTACAATTGAGCTAAAATCTAATAAAGAAAATATAACCTCCGAACAAATAAAGAAATCAAGTAATGATTTCGGAATTTACAATGCAACTTTTGAAAATGGAGAAATTCAAAATATTCAAACACTTCAGAAGCTAAATTTTCCAGAAATTAGTACTCCTGTTTCAGCAACAGTGGGAAAATGGAAATTTAATGCCTCTCTTCCTTTTAAACTTAATGGCTGGAAAAATTCAGAAGATTTGTCTAAATGGGATAAAAATAAGCTTGAAATAGAAGTCGTTAAGAAATTTGATGAATTAAGAGATTTACTAAACGCAGGCAATTCATCTGGATTTTTAAAAGAGTTGAGATTTGCAAACGATGAATTTTTTATTGCTAACTATTATGATGAAAATAAGCAAAAAGAATTCTTATCTAATTTATCCAATGATTTTACAAAACAGAAAGGACTAGTTCCTTCTATTGAAAATTATAAAATGAGAATAATGGGAAATGGAAGGGTAATAGCTTTAGAAACCCTTTCTAGTAATGATTCCCAAGGCATTCTAACAACTAAAGACATCAACAATAAAAAAATATATGTTACTTATATCATGTTACATAAACCACAGAACTCTGAAAATTTTGAAGTTGTAAGATATCTTGCTTATAGCACGAGTTTATTAAATCCATAATAAAATAACCCTTACCATATTTTTTCACTCATGGCGTACAAAATTATATTTGTGTTTATTTTAACCATAAGTAACACATTATTTTCCCAAAAAAAAGAATCTCCCCCTGTAGTTCAAAATAAAATCCCCTACAAAATAGTGTATGCGGAAGGAGCAAGATATACATACACATTAAATACAAAAAAAATAAGTATTTTAAAACCCAATACGCCTTATTTGAAGGTATTGACTTTTGAAAGCGAAAAAAAAGCTACTATGGAAACTGTATATAATACCGAAGAAGTACGTTTGATTGATAATAATCTGCTCAAAACAGTGATAAATCAAAAGGTAAAAGAAATCGCTTATAATGTTATTATCAATGGTAATAACCTTACGCTCATCGATCAAAAATCGAACTATAAAATTCATTTTATTGCAGAAGGCACTTATGATGATTTAATACTGAAAAATAATAAAACTAAAGAACTATTTTTCAACAATAACCCAATTGTAAAAGAAAGAATAAAAACTCTGCCTCCAAGTTCCGCACCTAAAAAAAATAATTAAAATTTTAATTATTTTTTCACTAACTTCGTTCCCATCAACACAAAAACACAAACATCATGGCATCAACATCAGAAACCGGGCACGCAAAAAACATTGCTAACTTTCAAGACATTATTTCCTTCTGCCAAGGCTACGGCGACACCTATAACCCAACAAAAGAAAGCTTGAAAATTCCTCAATTAGATGCTTTATACCAACTCGCTTTAGAGAAACTCAACGAAGCCAAAAATCAAAAAACTGCGTTTGACAACGCCACTAACGAAAGACGAAACGCTTTTAAAGACCTAAAACCACTTTCCACAAAAACCGTCAATGCTTTTGCCGTTTCAGGTGCAGATGCTTTGGCACAAAACAACCTAAAATCAGCCAACAAAAAATTACAAGGTTCAAGCTCTAAAACCGAAACGGACTCTACAACAGAACAACCCAATACCACTACCCCTAAAACCATTTCAACATCCCAACAATCCTACGACCGGTTGATTGATCATTTCGCCAACATTATAGCCATTTTAGAACAAAACACCATTTATGCCCCCAACGAAAACGATTTGCAAATAACTTCATTGAAAGATAAACTTGCCGACCTGCAAGCGAAAAACTCAAACCTTATCAACGCTTACACCCTTTATAGCAACGCCATGATCGACCGAAACCAAACCCTTTACGATCCCATTATTGGTTTAGTGCAAATCTCAAAGGAAATTAAACAATATGTTAAAAGTGTTTTCGGTGCAAAAAGTCCACAATACGAACAAGTCAGCGGCGTAGAATTTAAAGTAATAAAGAACGATTAAAATTGTAACATCTACAATTATAAAATTCATTACGCCTATTCCAATACGATTAACTTAGCATATAAAATTACCAACCGTAAGCATGGTGTTTATTATGGTAATTTTAAAACTAAGTAAGGAAAATATAATATTATTAACTGAAAATATAATTTTAGTTACTGCGATTATAATATTACGTACTGCAAATTTAATATTAGCAACTTCGAATAATAATTTATAAACTTCAGATATAATTATAGAATGAATAGCCATCGCAAAGGGTAAAGCACATTTGCAAACCGCTATACCCTCGTCAAAACTCCCGTTTGCAAAAGAGCTTTCCCCTGCCCTCTTTTTGCCACCGCCAAAAAAAGAATAAATTTTCCCTCACCTCTCCTGCATATTTCCAAACTGAATACATAAGAAGCACAGCATATAACATGGTATTTATGAAATGCGGAAGTAAATTCTTTCGATAAGAACTATTTTACAAAGTTTACACAATACCATTTTCCTTTTACTATAAATTTGTACATTAGCAAAAGGAAAATGGTATTGCTCATTGCAGGATTTCTTTGGACTATTTGTCATAAAAGCTCCGCACTTCAGAAATACCCTCTCCGTTGTAGAGCATATAAAAACAAACACAGATGACTAAAAAATTAACATTCTTACTTTTATTAGTAATTAGTATCCAATCAACATTTGCAAATGATTTGGACAATGAAATTATTGAACTAGGAAAAATTTATAGAGACTTTGTTTTTAGAAACAATCCAACGGACTTGACTTTAAAACAAATTGACGGAATAAATTCACCTGAACTTCTAACTACCAAGAATTTCGTAAAAGAATGTATAACACCAAACAACAGTTTGACTTCAGAAAGATTCCTTAAAATTCCAGACGAACAAACTTTACTAAACTTGTACTTGATTATGAAAGTCAATGCAAATGTTAGAGAAAAAGAACCCAAAGACAATATTGAACTCTTAAAAGAGTGGCGTGACAAAAATGTTCAACGCTATGAATTAGTAGAAAACTATTACAGTATGGTGTTTACCGGAATTGGGAACAAAAACCAGCCTTTTGATTTATCGAATGTTAACTTTTTAATTGACAATTACGAACTCAAAGACGAAACCGAAAAAGGTATATTCTTTTTAACAGCGATGGATCTTTGCTATCTTCAAATTTGGGGTTATATGAATGTTGTTAAACCACCGAATTACAAAAAAGCATTGGCAAGTATCGAGAAATACCCAAAGTTCAACGGACAAGAATATTTCAAATACAAATATTTTGGGTTTCCAGACTTTGAAATGCAAATAGAAAAGGACAAAGGAAAAGAGAGTTATAAAAACTATTATATTAATCGTTTTTACAATACTTTGATTTATCATCATCAGTGCTTAAATCAAAAAAGAAAAACAAGAAAAGATGCAGAAAGTCTTGCTTTGAGCTCAATTCTTAAAGAAAAAAATTATTACGAATATTCGAAAAATCAAGATTATCTAAACGGACTTTTCCGAACAATGAAAATGGACTGAAAAAACACGCTCTACAACAATGTATAAGCGTAATGCGGGCGAAAAAGATAAATTTGAACTGATGAACTATTAACAAACATAATCGGTAAATTAAAAGTGTAGGCTTCGTAATCCCGCACTACGCTTATACTTTACCGTTGTAGGGCATTAAAAAAAATGAGACATTGAGCAAGAAGCTTAAATATGGAATTTTGACGATTGGAGTAATAATTCTAATCGGTTTTGCACTTAAAGGTAGAATTTCTCATGAAAGGTTTGACTCTGACAAGTGGAAAAATTGGACAGAATCGGAAACTGAATGGTCACTTCGTTGGGATATGATGAATTGTTTGAGAAATAATTATGAACTAAAAGGAATGACAAAAGTCCAAATCATTGAATTATTAGGCGAACCTGAATCTAAAACTGAAAACGAATTTGGATATTATTTAGGATATTCAAAACGAGGAATAAATACTGGACGACTGACAATCAAATTTGATAAAGATAATACGGTTACTGACTATTCTGTTTGGGATGGTTAAACAAAAAAGAAACAAATGGAAACTTTAATCTTAATCATATCAATAATTCTATTAATTGGACTGATTTTATCTCCTATTCTCCTGTATGTTAAACTAAGGGATTCAAATTCAAGACTCTTGAAATATTTAATTTTAGGATTAATAATTACATCGGGAATCACTTTGACTTTTGCTTGGTGGGCAAATTATTCAGACAAACTATTATTGAACCATTATGGATATGACTTGAACGCAATGAACGACTTGGAACGATATGGAAATATAAAGAGTGAAAATTTGGAAAAAGTCAAACAGATTGAAATTAGTTACTTCGGAATTAGTTGGCCATTAAAAGCAATTATGACTTATGTTTTTTATTCTCCATATTTACTTATCGTATACCTGATAGGAATAGTAATAAAGAAAATGAAACTAAGTCGGAATAATAAAAACGCCCTACAACACTTTGTATAAGTAATGGCAGGCAAAGTAGTAAATATCAAGGTTTGTAGCCCGCTCAAACAGCATAGCGGTTTGACAGGAAAGTACCACGCAATCTGCCACTACTCATACAATTTTCCGTTGTAGAGCATTTGAAAAAAAAGAACCATTGAACAAAGAAGTTAAATATGGAATTTTAACGATTGGACTAATAATTCTAATCGGATTTGGGCTTAAAGGGAGAATTACACACGAAAAGTTTGACTCTGATAAGTGGAAAAACTGGACGGAATCAGAATCGGAATTATCGTTGCGTTGGGATATGATGAACAGTTTGAGAAATAATCACAAACTAACTGGAAAGTCAAGAACAGAAATAATAGAGTTATTGGGAAAGCCAGATTCAGAAACAAATACGGATTTTAGATACTATCTAGGTATGTCTAAACGCGGAATAAATACAGGAAGTTTGACTATAAAATTTAACAAAAATGGAATCGTGACTGATTTTTCAGTTTGGGACGGATAGAATGAAAAAATATTTGACTATAAAAAACATTCTAATTGCAATAGGGATAATTATTCTCGACTTGGCGGTATACTTCATCCTTGCACTTTCACTTATGAATTATGATGATTTTTATGATGAAAGCAAAGGAGAATATTGGAGTTTAGAGAGTATGACCTTTTGGCAAAAAATAAATTATATTGGATTTAATGTTTGGCAAATTATTAATCTGATTGCGATTGGATACATAATTTATCGAATCATAAAAGAAATAAAAAAACGCCCTACAACAATGGCTATAAACAATTGGGGCGAAAGTGATAAAACGAAAGTATAAACATAAAACAAAGGTCGTTGCTAAACTGAAAAGTTAGGGCTTAAAAACCCCAACTGTTCATAGCCTAGACCGTTAGCAAACATATTAAAACAGCAGAATACTGATAGAAATGGAAACATTGAAAATAGACTCTCCTTTTGAGAAAGATGATTTTGTTCGTTTACAACTAATCAAATGGCAGATACATTGGCTGAGAAATCGGAAACAGCTAGTCAATTACTTGATTTTATCAATAACAATTTTGGGAATTGGGATTGTAGCAAGAACGG
>JBKEDE010000039.1:0-12492 GCA_047975265.1 Flavobacteriales bacterium | reverse complement strand
TAGAGGATAAATTGAAATATTTTATAGATTGAATAGAAAGTTTAATCTCCCAAATTTTTTAAGGTCAAATTCATAATTTTCATATTGTTATACAATAGTAAATATCATATATTTTAATAACTGATTTGTAACTTTATTTTTTATTGTGTACTTTTACGCAGTAAGTCGCTAAATTAAACATAACATAATGGCTAACGAAAGAAAAACAGATTTTTTTAAATTAAATTCTATTAATAACGAGAAAAATGAACCCAAAATATTATAGCAAGAGCCATCTTATCAGGTGGCTTTTTTCAATTATAGGATTAAAACCTAAAGTTACAAAGCAGTTATTAAAAGAGCTGAAATTTACTATTGGAGAACAATATGAAAATTATGAATTTGACCTAAAAAACTTTGGGAGATTACACTTTCTATTCAATCTATAAAATATTTCAATTTATCCTCTACCTAATTTATCTCTATTATGTTAGCACTTTTTGATTTCAGTTCTTTGATGTAATTGTTGATGGCAGATTTTCCAATTTTATATCCTTTTGCTTTTAATTCAATTTCTTTTTCTAACAGAAACTCCTTGTTTGTGCAATTTTTATTCATTTCAATACATACTTTTTTTCATAAATAGTCAAAAGAGAAAAGCCATCATCAAAAATAATTCTGTCATCTTCTATTTTTCCTCTTCTTATATTTCTCGAATAGTAATTGGTACTTCCTCCACGAGATGGGTAAAATTTTTCTAATTCAATAAGATTATCAGTTAATTTAAATTTTCCCCCATAATAAATTGAATTTTTTGGTCTTTTATTAAATTCCGAATGATAAAGAACGGAAGTGTTTTTAAAGTATCCATCGTTATGGAAAATCAAAATCATAGGATTTTTCTTTTCTTGTTCATTATAATATCTTCCTTCGAAAATTTGAACATAATATGCTGAAGTATCAATTTTAATCAAATCTTCTTTGGATGGAATAGACTTGAATTTATATTGAACTTTATCATTTAAAATTCGTTCACCATTTTCATTCTTCGGTATTTTGTAATATCCAATACAGCCAATTAGAATTGTACTTAAAATAAATAAAGCAAAACATTTTTTTAACATCAATTTATCCGTTTTCGAGTGTTTTTTCAAAATTGCACATAACGTCGGGGCTAAACGCAGTAGCGGAAAAGGAAGCACGAATGTTCAGTTCAGCACTGCTGTAAGCCAAAATGATTTTTCAACCGCTAACTTAAAAAAAAGTGGTTAAAAACCATTTTTGGTGGTAAGAAAAGACAAATGTTCAACTATATAAGTGGAAATATTCAATTTCTGTCAATGAACATGATTGAACCAGTAAAATTGTAGGTGTTGTAATGGAAGACAGATGAAATGAATTTTTACCACCTAATAATCATGAAGAAACATTGGAAAGATACAATATATATGTCAAATTATAATGATTTGACTATATGTTTACCGCTTTACCCCAACACATGTCTTTTGACCATTCGGCTTATAAAGCGTATTTTTTCACTTAAAGGAAAGCGCAATAAATTTATTTTTATAACGCCTTTTGTCAGCATCGTTTTTTTTGTGTAATCGATGCGTACATCTACAAGAACCGGTTTGTTGTCTTTAGAGAATTGTAAGGCTTTGTCTATAGTTTCTCCAATCATATGATCGTTTTCCATTAAAAGATACTCACAACCTGTAGCTATAGCTAAACCTTCAAAATTAAAGTTTCCTATTACAGAACACGTCTTATTTTTTAAAGGTACTTTTTGAAATTGGGCTATTTGTCCTAATTCACCATCATTAAAAACAAAAAATACAGGAGCTATTTCATAATTTTTAGCTGTTATTAATTCTAAACCGGTCATTTGTGCTGCACCATCGCCTACTATACCTATGACAGTTTTATCAGGATAAGCCAATTTTGTAGCAATAGCTGCAGGAATACAATAACCCATACAATTAAAATCGGTAGGAGAAATTAAATGATTAGGTTTGTGTGTAGTTAATAGTTCTGCTGCTAAAAAGGTGTGTTTACCATCATCCAACACGACATACGTATCTTCACTTAGCTTTTTGTTTAAGACATCAAAAAACCATCCGGGAGAAACCATGTCATTTCTTTTATTTACCAACCATTCTTCATCGTATTTTTTGTTAAGTTCTGCTATTTTACTTGCTACATTTTCATTACTATTTTTAATATCTAAATCCTTTATTTTTTCCCAAATCATTTTAAGAATGACCGTAGCATCCCCTTCTATATTTACGGCTGATTTGTAATTTTTGTCAAAAACTTCTTTATTAATATCTACATGAATTAAGCCTTTAGGATTATCTAAACCATAGCTTCCTGTGGATATTTCAGAAAAACGAACACCTACAGCAAGCATAGCATCGTGTTTCTTTAAAGCATATTGACTACTTGGTTTTCCACTGGCTCCTATAAAGCAACTTGTGTAAAGCGGATGATTGTTTGGAAAAACACTTTTACCTTGTAACGTAAGTGCTACAGGAGCATTTAGTTTTTTAGCTATTTTTATACTATATTCATTGGTTTCTCGTGCTCCCCAACCTAAATACATCATAGGGTATTCTGCTGAAAGTAATATTTTAACAGCTTCATCTATATTTTTTTCTAAAACTGTAGGATTTAAAGTAGGTAAATTATAAGAAGGAAGTTCTTTAATTTCTTTGCTAAACATCATTATTTCTACAGGAAACTCTATAAAAACAGGACCCGGTTCGCCACTAATAGCTGTTTGATAGGCCTCATATATTGTATCGGCTATTGTTTCGTGGCTTTCTATTAAATACTGGGCTTTGGTAACACCTTGTGCTATAGGTTTCATATCTATCTGGTGTAACTGATAATGCTTACCGCTATCTCTTCTTACACCTCCAGAAATAATCAACATAGGAATGCCGTCTAAATACGCTTCGCCTATACCGCTAAGTGCATGAGTAAGCCCTGCTGCGGGTACTATGGTTAAGCAACCGATAGAATCCGTAGTACGTGAAATGGCATCTGCCATAAAAGACGCACCGCCTTCATGAGCTACCAAAATAGGTGTTATTTTATCTGATTTTTCTATGGCATCATATAGTTCCGTAGTATGTGTACCCGGAATTCCAAAAGTATATTTTACTCCTATTTGTTCAAGTGCGTATGTAGCTATTTGAGATCCATTTTTTTTCATTGCTTTATATTGTTTGTATTAATTTTTTTCCTGATAAATGATAGGCTGTTATTCTTCCTGTAAGTATGCAGGTTGATAAAAAAGTGCCCTCCAAAGCACCTTTTCCATGTATGCCACCACCACCGTATCCTGCTGCTTCACCTACGGCGTATAAGCCTTCTATGACATTCCCGTTTTGGTCTATGACATTCCCGTTTAAATCGGTTTGAATACCTCCTAAGGTTTTTCTCGATAATATATACTCTCTTATGGCTACAAAAGGTAAATGCTTCCTATCGTTTATTTTTTGAAATTTACAATTTCTTACTCTATCACCCAAATAATTTCTTAAATGTTGCAGTCGTCTTAATTGTTCGTCATTAAAATATTTTTTACCTCGATCTATTTGAGTATCATAATTTTCTATAGCTTCTTTTACGTGGCTTAGTTTCACATCTTTATTTTCTTCTAAAGCATTCATTTTGTTTACAAGTTCTTCTAAGGTATCGGCTACTACAAAGTCAGGACAATTATTCAACATGTCTTTTACCAAAGTCTGATTTCCAAACAACAGTGTTTTAGCAACTTGTAAATAACTTTTGTTTTTAAAAGAAGGATTTGATTCAGAACCGGAAATGGCAAACTCTTTTTTAAGTATTTTCATATTCATAACTTGCCAGGAAAATTTCTTTTTCTGCTTGCAAATTTCATTTACCAAAAAAAGCGTATCAAAAGCAGTAATTAAAGGTACAGGACCTATCCTTTCACCTTCGTAATTAAGCCATAAAGCAGAACGTGGTGGCACAAGACTTAATCCATCATCTTTTTTTGTAGGACGTGGATGATGCACTCCTGCAGCATAAGGCCATGTTTTGTCTAAATGCGTCAGTCGACCATTTATTTTTTCTACAGCAAAATGAACAGTACCGTCGGCATAAGGATGTGCTCCGTTTAGTATTTTTCTTGGCGGTGTACCCCAATCACTGTTCCAATTCTCTTTTACTTGGTTTATATCACCACCCAAACCGCCCGTAGCTATAATAGTATTACTTCCTGTGGCTGTAAAATCTTTGTTGGTTTGCTCATTGATGCCTTTTACACCTATAACTCTTCCTGCTTCACTTAAAATTTCATCTACTTTATGATTAAAAACCATTGTTAAGTGAGTTTGAGCCTTTGGATGCTTGAGCAAATGATGTTTTAATCGTTCTGAAAGTTCGTAGCCTGTACCCCAAACCATATGAAAACGGGGTAAGGTATTACCTCGTTTAAACATGCCGCGTTCTACCCAATGTACTACGGGGAAAAAACGTATATTTTTTTGTGTAAGAAAATGGTAAACATGCTCCGTAGTGTTTGTTATAAAAAGCTTAGCCCATTGTTTGGGTATGACATCATCATCATTAAATTCTGCTACCGAAAGCCAGTCTTTAAGGGCGATGTCAGGATGATCTTTTATACCTCTTTTGCGTTGTACAGGTGAATTTACAAAAAACATTCCACCAAAAGATAACTTAGCCAAACCGCCCATTTTTTCTTCTACATCCCGATCTATTAAAAGCACTTTCTGGTTATGATTAAGCAATTCGATGACTGTACTGATACCAGCAAGTCCTGCTCCTACTATTATATGGTCAGCTTGATACGTGTTTTTGCTCATATTGCTTTTAGTAAAGGGGGTTATATCGAAAATACGCTAGCTAAAGTTATGTATTTTTAAGCAATTTTGAAAATTAATTTTTAGAATAGTAAAGTTAATATCTTAAAAAAACCAGTTAGGTAGTTAAATGGAAATTCCGTTTATAACAGACTTTTTACACTAAAAGATTTTAATTCAATATTTATAAAGGTTTCTTAAAAATTACTTATATTATTTTGTGAATAACGATTTTTTTTAAGACATTTGGTTTGAACTTAAAAATCTTATAGTCTATAGCCCAAATAATTCTTTTTGTAGAGGAGTATAGGGATAGTGTGGTATGGATGCTGTTAGACTGTTATGTTGAAAAAACAGCCTTTCTACAACCCGCGTGTACAGGGTGCTTGGAAGTAGGTGCTACGTGATGGGCATTGCGTAAAACTTCCGTACAGAAAGAAAAAACGCTCTCCTTAGGGGGGAGAGTTTAGAGTGTAGAAAAAGGCTACTTTAAGAAAGAAAATTATATGAAGGGTAAATAGTATCATTAAGTTTCCTTTTAATGAGAAATAATATTAAATTTACTTATTGTAAAAAAGAAATTGTATGAAACCCATTGCTTTTATAACAGGTGCTACTTCCGGAATCGGATTGGCTACTGCAAAAAAACTATCGGATGATTTTTCACTCATCTTGTGTGGAAGAAGAAAAAAGGAGCTGAGCGAGCTTGCGGATATTCTACAAAAGAAAACAGAAGTTCACCGCCTTGTTTTTGATGTTCGAGATCGTTTATCTATTCTAAACCATATCGAAAATCTTCCTGAAAAATTTAAAAACATAACTTTATTAGTTAATAATGCCGGTAATGCTCATGGTTTAGACACTATTGATCAAATCAAGATTTTAGATTTGGAGATGATGATCGATGCTAATGTTAAAGGGTTGTTATATGTTTCAGAAGCGGTTATACCTTTAATGATTCGGCAAAAAAAAGGACATATTATTAATATAAGCTCCATTGCAGGAAAAGAAACATACACAAAAGGAACCGTTTATTGCGCCTCAAAAGCAGCGGTTGAATCTATTAGTAAGGGAATGCGTTTAGACCTATTACCTCATGGAATTAAAGTAACCAATATAGCACCCGGAGCGGTTGAAACCAATTTTTCAAAAATCCGATTTAAGGGAGACAAACAAAAAGCCCATCAGGTATATGAAGGTTATGAACCCTTACATGCAGAAGATATTGCCAACTGTATTTATTTTGTAGCCTTACAGCCTGAACATGTCCAAATTTCCGATATGACAATTCTACCTAAAGCCCAAGCCAGTGCTACTACATTTTTAAAAGAATAGAACGCTCATTAATTACTCCTCAGTTTCTCTAATTCTGTAATAACATGGTGATGAGATACGGTTTTGTCCTTAAAATAATTTACGAAATAGTTTTTTTCTTCTTCGGTGGCATTAAATTGGTTCAAAATATTAAAAAGATGCATTTTCATATGTCCTTTTTGAATCCCCGTTGTTACCAAAGAACGTAATGCTGCAAAATTTTGTGCAAGTCCTGCCACAGCGACAATTCCCATTAATTCTTGTGCTGTTGGATTTCCTAAAATTTGCAAAGCCAGTTTAACTAACGGATGTAAAGAAGTCAGCCCGCCAACCGTACCCAAAGCAATCGGTAAATCTATCCAAAAACAGAAAACACCCTTTTCAACTTTACAATGTGTTAAACTGGAATATTGTCCGCTTTGAGAAGCATGAGTATGCACACAAGCCTCAATTGCCCTAAAGTCATTTCCTGTTGCAATAACAACGGCATCAACACCATTCATAATTCCTTTATTATGTGTTGTGGCACGATAAGGTTCTACCTCAGCAATACGAACCGCTTGAGTAAATTTGGATACAAATTCCTCTGCCGAAGTATTTTCTTCCGCTAAATCCTCCACTTTACATGAAACCTCTGCACGAACTATATTATCGGGTGTATAATTTGAAAGAATACACATAATGATTTGCAGACTTTCTTTTTCTTGGGAAGTAAAAGATTCATTTAAACGCATCTCACGTTCTAAGGTTTTGGCATATTGCTCTAAACAGGAATTAATAAAATTAGCACCCATTGAATCCACAGAATCATACGAAACTTTTAATTGATAGTAGTAAGGAATATCGTCTGTCTTATTTACCAACTCAATTTTTAAAATACCGCCTCCTCGTTTTCTCATATTATGAGTGATGCTTTCCGTATCTTGGTGTAGTTTTTCTTTTAAAGTATTTTCAAAAAAAGTCGACAATTTCCGAAAATCTCCTTGAAAATTAAAATGAACATGCCCCAGTTTTGTATTCCCTAAAACAGTAACTTTAAACCCTCCTCGATCTAACCAAAATTTAGCCGCTTTAGAAGCTGCAGCCACAACAGAACTTTCTTCAACAGCCATAGGAATGGTTATTATTTTTCCGTTGATTTTAAAGTTGGGAGCTAAACCAAAAGGCATATAAAAATTGGAAATCGTATTTTCAGAAAATTCATCATGTAATTTTTGCAGTGCTGCATCATCATTCCAATATTGTGTAATAATTTTTTTTGCCTGAGAATCTTGATTTAAACAATGTTCAATAATCCAATCGATTTTTGCCTCTTTGGTTAATTTAGAAAAGCCACTAACAATTGCTGACATTTTTTTCTTCGTTTTTAACAAATGTAGGTTAAATGATTTTAAAAAGAGAATTTATCCTAAAAACTATTTTTTATCAATCATGATTTTACTCTGAATATCAATGGAAGCCTGATGAATGGCTTTGTAAATCTGTTCAATCATTTCTATTGATAACCCCGACTTTTCACCATCGATTTTTGCTTTTTCCAACAATTTATCCCAACGGTTGGGTTGGTAAATCGCTACATTGTTTTCCTTTTTCAAACGACCTATTTTTTCTGATATTTTCATTCGATGCGACAGCGTATCCAATAACCCTTGATCCAATTCATCAATTTCATAACGCAAAGTCTGCAACGCAGAATTATACATAGAATTATCAGACGAATGCATTCTTAATTTAATCGCCTTAATAATTTCCAAAACCCGTTCAGGTGTTACTTGTTGTTTGGCATCGCTCCAAGCTTCATCCGGATTTTGATGGCTTTCGATCATGATTCCGTCATATTCCAAATCAAAGGCCTGTTGGGAAACTTCGTATAACAATTCCCGATTTCCGGCAATATGAGAAGGATCAATTAACATCGGAATTTTAGGCAATCGTTTTTTAAAATCCAATGCCATTTGCCATTCAGGTTTGTTTCGGTACTTTGTTTTTTTATATGTTGAAAATCCTCGGTGAATAACGCCTAAGTTCTCAATTCCTTGAGAAGCAAAACGTTCCAATGCTCCAATCCATAATTCCAGATCCGGATTTACAGGATTTTTAACAATCACCGGTTTTTTAGTTTCTTTAAGAGCCTCTGCTATTTCTTGCACAATAAACGGACTTACGGTAGAACGGGCACCAATCCATAAATAATCAATATCGTATTCTAAGGCTAATTTGGCATGTTCGGCATTGGCAATTTCGGTTGCAGTTTTAAAACCGGTTTCTTCCTTTACTTTGTTTAACCATTTCAATCCTATTTCACCAACACCTTCAAAAGATCCGGGTTTTGTTCTGGGTTTCCAAATTCCAGCACGAAAAACATTGATATAATTTTTATCCATTCTACGTGCGGTTTCTAACATTTGCTCCTCACTTTCTGCGGAGCATGGTCCGGCAATTACAATCGGTTGACCAAATTGTTTTGCCCATTTCTGGTCTTTGTTTAAAGGGTTTTCCATATGGTTGTTTTATTTTATTCCGTTTAAAATTCTACGAATGTCATTCGTTTCTTTCATATATTTTTTTATTTTCTCAAATTGATCTGGAGAAAGCATTTGCTTGATATTTTGTAAATTTTTAATATAAGCATCTAAAGCAAATAAAATATTTTCTTTATTATGTTCAAATATAGGTGTCCACATTTCGGGTGAACTTTTTGCTAAACGAACCGTTGAAGCAAATCCTGTACTCGCCATATCAAAAATATTTTTTTCATTCTTTTCAATATTCAAAACTGTATTTCCTAAGGCAAAAGAGGTAACATGCGACAAATGAGATACATAAGCGATATGTCGATCATGCTCTTTAGAACTCATTTCAATCGTCTGCATCCATAAAGAAGCATAGAGTTTTTTGATTAATTCTACACCTTTCGGATCACTGAACTCTTGATCGCAAATTACAGCTATTTTGTTTAAAAACAATTCAGCAAAAGCAGCTTCAGGACCTGAATTTTCAGTTCCTGCCATAGGATGAGTGGCAATGTATTGTTTTCTTTTTGGATGATTTTTCACAATTTGAAAACACTGTTCTTTTGTAGAACCCAAATCCATTACAAAGGTTGTACGGTCTATTTGGTCTAAAACTTGTGGGAGTAATTTTTTTATGACATCGATGGGTGTTGCCAAAATTATGATATCAACTTTAGGAAGTTGTTTTAAAGTCGTAACAGAGTCCACTATTTTTAAATCCAAAGCAATCCGTTTGTGAACGGTATTTTTATCAATTCCTATAAATTCAGAGCCAAAACTGCTCCGTCTTAACCCAAGAGCCATTGAACTCCCCATTAAACCTAAACCGATAATGGCTGTTTTCATTGTAATCTTTTTAATGATTCTTCTAAAATTTCTAAAGAGGCACAAAGAGAAAAACGCACAAAATGTTCGCCTTTACTTCCAAAAATAATTCCGGGAGTGATAAAAACATGGTTTTGATTAAGTTTCTCTTCACACCAGTCTATGCTGTTTTGTCCATTATTAATTTTTGCCCAAACAAACATTCCACTGCTATTTTTATCGTATGATAAATTCAGACCGTCACAGATTTTCCAAACCAATTCTCGGCGTTTATGGTATTCATTGTTAATTTTATCAAACCAAGATTTAGGTTGTTTTAGAGCTTCGACAGCTCCTTTTTGAACAGGTAAAAACATACCGGAATCGACATTGCTTTTTACTTTTAAAATTTCGGTAATTAAAGATGCTTTTCCGGAAACCATTCCAACACGCCAGCCCGACATATTGTAAAGTTTACTTAAAGAATTTAACTCTAAACAACATTTTTCAGCATTTTTTAATTGTAAAATACTGATTGGATTATCATTTAAAATAAAACTGTAAGGATTATCATTAACTATAATAAACTGATGTTTTACAGCGAGTTGAATTAGTTCTTCCAATATTTCTTGATTTCCTTTTGACCCGGTAGGCATGTTGGGATAATTAGTCCACATTATTTTAACCTGATCCAAAGGTATTGATTTTAACTGTTCTACAGACGGCATCCAATGGTTTTCTTCTAATAAATCATAATGTAAAACATTGGCTTCTACTAAGTGAGTTACGGAAGAGTATGTTGGATAACCCGGATTTGGGACTAAAACAGAGTCTCCTTTATTTAAAAAAGCCATAGAAATGTGTGTAATGCCTTCTTTTGATCCTAAAAGAGGTAAAATTTCATTTTCCGGATTAAGATTTACTCCAAAATATTTTGCATACCAGTTACTCATTTCTTGCCGTAAGTCATCAATACCGATATAAGATTGGTAACGGTTGGCAGTCAGCTCTTCTGAAGCGTTTTGCAACGCTTTAATCACGGAAGGCGGAGGTAAAAGATCAGGGCTTCCGACACCTAAATTGATAATATTTTCTCCTGCCTCATTTCTACGTTTGATTTCTTTTAATTTAGTAGAAAAATAGTATTCTTTTATATGGTTTAACCGTTGGGCCGTTTTAATCATGATGTTCTTTTGTTTTGGTATTTACCTAAAATTTTAATATCCTTTACTAAAGGGTGAACGCTTTCTAAAAAAGTATCAAATTCAGATGCTTCATCTAAAAGTAAATCAGCGAAAAAAGCATAATTCCAAGGCTCTTCAATAATAGGAACAGACTGAATTTTACTCATATTGATCCGCCTGAAAGCAATTTGGTTTAAAATCTGTGCCAAAGAACCTGATTGATGGGAAACTTTAAACTTAATTGAAATTTTATTAAAATCTGAAATATTGTTTTCTTTTTTTTGGACAACGAAAAACCGTGTAAAATTATTTTTAATGGTTTGGATTTTTTCTCCTAAGATATTCAATCCATAAACTTTGGCAGAGCGTTTAGGAGCAATGGCAGCAATATTCTCTAAATCATGTTCTACAATTTGCTTGGCGGCCAAAGCCGTATCGGCAACTTCAACCATTTGGATTTTAGGATAGTCCTCAAAATAATTTTCACACTGCATCAAAGCCATAGGGTGTGAATGGACTTCTTTGATTTGGTTTAACTTTTGCCCTGATTTAGCCATTACATAATGATTTATAGGCATATACAATTCATCTACAATTTCTAAATTATATTCGACCAACAAATTGTAATTAGGAAGAATAGAACCTGCGATGGAATTTTCAATAGCCATAACACCATAGTCAGCTTTATTGCTTACAACGGATTTGGCAACATCTTTAAAAGTAAAGCACTCCACAAGTTCAATGGTCTCATTGAATAAAATGTGGGTGGCTTCATCATGAAATGAGCCTTTAATTCCTTGTATTGCTATTTTTTTTGTTATCATAAATTTATATCAAAAAAAACCTCCTGAAAAATATCAAGAGGCAAATTGGTTATATTTTATTTAGTATATACAAAAAATCACCTCTAATCTTTAGAAAAGAAGTAAAAATAAAAATTTGTATATGCACACCGATTCGTCATTACAGAACCCAAAAGTAGGCATTGTATTTTAAGTAACAAATAAACTCTTGTATTTTTTTTACAAAAAGTTAATTTTTAGCTATTTCATAAAGAAATATTGTTTTTTTTACGAATATGATATTAATAAAGAATAAAGAAGCTGTCTGGTTTACAAATCGGGACGGTTTTTTTATTTTGGCAGATTTTTTTAGAGATAGTTCTTTTTTCTTTTCTTTGATTTTCCCTGTTCGGAATCAAAGGTGTTGAACTTGACGTAGGCTTTGATTTGTTTTTCTTCCAAGAATTCATCATTCTCTTCACTTCCGTATCACGCATCTGCGGTAAGTTCTTCGGAAAGCTCATGGTAAAGTTCTTTATGGTTTTCCAAATGAGGTTCTAATGTATGGATGTCGTTGGTGTCCTGATGCAGGGTATAATTGACGATGATCAGGTTTCCGGCAAGGATTTTAAATCTATCTTTTCTACAACCTTGTTTACGATTCTTACCGGATGATCCGAAGGTATTAATCCTTCTATCGAAGGGGGAAATAACCAATTTTGAGATTGATTGCATTCTTTTATCCTGTAACTCATTGTGCTGATAATTAGATAGTTAAATACACGAAAACCTCTGTCTAATAACCTGATAATCCGTGTGCTATTTATAAAATAAAAAGCCGCCTCACAACTAGTCATGGTCGGAAGATTTTTCTTCCGACTTTTTTGTTATAAAAGCACGAGGAAAAATTGTTATAAACACATGAATATCAGTCGTTTAATTTGTTTTTGTGATTAATTTTTTGTATATTTTCAACTGATAATCAAACAATTATGTCAGTTTTTAAAGACCACAAAATATCTCTCAAACATGTTTTAGAGTTTATCCCTGAAGCACTTTTAAG
>JBKEDE010000040.1:0-47375 GCA_047975265.1 Flavobacteriales bacterium | reverse complement strand
TAATGAAAATTCTATTTTTCCCTAATGACAAATTTTCTAACGGAGTTGAGCAAATTTTTAAACTGTATAAGCCAAAAGAAATTATATATTCAGAATTAGTATCTGATTTAAGAGATAGCGAAGATGCGATAATTTACTAAATCATTCGGGGTAATGGGTCATGTTCCAAACACATTGTTTATAAAATAAAATGCTCACACACAGTAACATAAACAGGTATTACGAGCCAAGGATAAGCCTGTGGTTAAGTGTGGATCCTATACACTGTATGACCCACTTAATAAATTACAGAATAGTAGTCCTATAATGCCAGATGTAAATGGTAACAGGAACTATTTGTTGCCTAAAGACTTGCCATCAACATATAATGGTCACAGTATAGACAATATCATTAAAAATTTTGAAGTTAATCCTGATGAATATGAGAAATAATGCAATAATGAAAGTAATGATTATACAATTAATATTCTCTTGTTTGTTACTTTCCTGCTCAAACATTAATAGAGATAAACCGGTGGATAAAACAGATTTAATGGGAGCAGACTATCGCCTTTTCCAAAACACACCCGCTTGGGAATTAGCCAAAGCAGTACAAGATGAAGACGAAAAGAAGATAAATGAAATAGTATCAAAAGACCCAAAGCTAATAAATTACCAAGACCCAAAATTTGGGAATACACTTTTGATACTTACCATAATGAACCAACAAATTAAGCCTTTCAAAGTTTTATTAGCCGATAAAGCAGATATAAATATCCATAATAATTATGAAGGAACATCGGCTATAATCGAAGCTTGTTCTTTTAAACAATACGATACTAAATTCGCTGAAATTCTTTTACAAAATGGTGCTAATGCAAATGATATTCAGACCGACAAAAGCGAACCAAACAAAGTAAAGTCTGCTTTGATGAAAGCGTCTAAAACGGGTAAATTAGATTTAGTTGAATTGCTTTTAAAAAATGGAGCAGATATAAATTATCAAAATGAATATGGGCAATCTGCATTGAGTGAATGTGTAATGGTAGAAAGGTATAATGTAGCGATTTACCTGCTTCAAAAAGGAGCGGATTATGAGCGACCGATATTTTACAGACCTGATTATTCTATTCCAGTAGAAAAGCAAGACCCAAACGACAAAGGAAAACCAATGTATTTGGTGGACGTATTGCGGGAAGCATTTTTAGATTTTAACACGGACGAGTATAAATACAAAATGCAGATAGTGGATTTTTTAAAGAGCAAAGGCATTGATTATCGAGCCACACCAATCCCCGATTATATTAAGAAAAAAACTCAAGAAGAATATCCCAATAACTGGAAAGAGTATTTAGACAAGTATTAAGAACAAAAGCCCGATTACTCGGGCTTGACGAGGAAACGGGGTTGTATTATTATGGAGGGAGGTATTATAACCCGAGGATAAGTTTGTGGTTAAGTGTGGATCCGCCGGCGGAGTATTATAGTGATAATTGTTTCAAATTTTTATGTTATGAAAAAAACACTGTATTTTTGTCAAAAATAATTTAAGTGAATTTAACCATTATTGTAGCATTTGCAGAAAACCAAGTAATAGGGAAAGACAATCAATTAATTTGGCATTTACCTAACGATTTAAAACGATTCAAATCCTTAACAACGGGAAACCCTGTAATTATGGGAAGAAAAACATTTGAATCCATTGGGAAACCGCTTCCTGACAGAGAAAATATTATATTAACCCGCGACAAAAATTGGAAGCAAGAAGGCATTACGACAGTACATTCAAAAGAAGCTGTTTTAGAATACGTAAAAAATTATGAAAAAGCCTTTGTTATTGGAGGATCTGAAATTTATACATTATTTATAGATAATGCAGATTTCTTAGAAATCACCTATATTAATGCAAAAATTAGTGGTGATGCATTCTTTCCTTTAATAAATTATGAAAAATGGCAGGTGATAAGCGAATTTGAATATGAAAAAGATGACAAGCATGCTTTTTCTTATAAATTTGTAACATATCGCAGAAAAGCAGATTAAAAAATAAAAATTGTAACTTACCACCAAATAGCTTATAAATGTGTAAAAGAACAGTAATCAAAGGTTCAGGATCTTATCTACCAAAGAATATTGTGAAAAACGAAGATTTTTTAAACCATGTTTTTTATGATGAGGATAGAACTCCATTTAAAATAGATAACAAAGAAATTATTGAGAAATTTGAATCAATTACTGAAATTCGAGAACGTCGCTACGTTTCGGACGATTTAATGAATTCAGATATGGCTACCATTGCAGCAAAAAAAGCAGTAGAAGATGCTCAGGTAGATGTAGAGGAATTGGATTACATCGTTTTTGCACACAATTACGGAAATATTACAGTAGAAAAACGCCAAACCGATATTTTACCATCGCTCTCTGCCCGAGTGAAACACAATTTAGGAATTAAAAACAGAAAATGTATTCCGTATGATATGAATTTTGGTTGTCCGGGATGGATTCAGGGAATGATTTTGATGGATCAATTAGGAAAAGCAAATTTTGTACACAAGGCTTTAGTTATTGGCTCTGAAACATTGAGCAGAGCTACGGATCCTCATGACCGAAATACCATGATTTTTGCTGATGGAGCAGGAGCTGTTGTTGTCGAAATAGTAGAAAATTCTGAAAAAGGAATCATCAATTATGCTACTTTGAGTGATATGGGAGAAGAATTAAAATTTATTACAAATGATAAATCCATAAATCCCAATTATCAAGGAAGTCATATTAATATTAATATGAAAGGACGCAAAGTGTATGAATACGTTTTAAAATACGTGCCGGCGGCTATAAAAAGTGTAATAGACGAAGCAGGACTTACTTATAATGATATTTCAAAATTTTTGATTCATCAGGCAAATGCTAAAATGGATCATGCTATTTTACAACGACTTGCACATTTGTATGGAATAAATAACAATTGCACAAACGTAATGCCCATGACTATACAAACGCTGGGAAATTCTTCTGTAGCAACCGTTCCGACAATGTATGATTTGATGATGAAAGGAAATTTGGAAGGACAAACCATTAACAAAAACGAATATATTATCTTTGCTTCTGTGGGAGCAGGAATGAATATTAATGCCTTTTTATACAGAACATGATTAGAGAGGATTTAAAATCTTGATAACTTTTTCTTATCCTTAATTTCGAGCAATCGACTTTACAATAATGCAACAGGAAATACAAAACGCATTAGAAGTTTTACAAAAAGGAGGAATAATATTATATCCAACCGATACAGTTTGGGGAATCGGTTGCGATGCTACGAATACCAAGGCTGTTCAAAAGATTTATCGTTTAAAACAACGTGAAGAATCAAAAAGCATGATTGTTTTGGTTCATAATGATTTTCAATTGGAACAAATTATTCCTGATGTACCAAACGTTGCGTGGGATATTATCGATTTAGCCAAAAAACCGACTACTTTGGTTTTGGATAATCCTCAAAACGTAGCTTCCAACATTATGGCAGAAGATAATTCTTTAGGAATCAGAATCACTCAAGACCTATTTTGTAAACGCTTGATTCAACAGTTAAAAGCACCTTTGGTGTCAACTTCAGCCAATATTTCAGGTAAAAAATCGCCTCAAACTTTTGATGAAATATCTTCTGAAATTTTGCAAGGTGTAGATTACATTGTAAATTTGTGTCAGAATGAAAAAGCACAAGTGAAGAGCTCTACCGTAATCAAATTAAAAAATAATGGAGAAGTAAAAATACTTCGTAAATAAGCATATGAATTTAAAGCATGCCGTAGCAGATTCTATTTTTACTTATGTCAAAAAAGCTTCTTTGGAAATTTCTACTGAGAGCTATGTAATTGGTGGATTTGTACGTGATTTTTTATTAAAAAGAGAAGTTAAAAAAGATATTGATATTGTAGCCAAGGACAGTGGAGTTAAACTTGCCCTAAAAGTAGCTCAATCGCTCCCCACAAAACCCGAAGTTAAAATTTTTAGACGATTTGGAACAGCCATGCTTCGATTTAAAGGAATGCATATTGAGTTTGTGGGAGCTCGAAAGGAATCATATCGTAGCGATTCCCGAAAACCTATTGTAGAAAATGGTACTTTGGAAGACGATCAAAATCGCCGTGATTTTACTATTAATGCCATGGCAATATCATTAAATGATTATAATTTTGGTGAATTGATAGACCCTTTTGGAGGAGTCAAACATTTAAAAGAAAAACTGATAAAAACACCTTTGGATGCAGATATAACTTATTCTGATGATCCTCTTCGAATGATGCGTGCCATTCGTTTTGCAACTCAACTTGATTTTAATATCGAAAAAGATTCATTTCAAGCAATACAACGTAACAAAGAACGTATAAAGATTATCTCGATAGAACGAATTATGGACGAGTTTAATAAAATAATGCTTACAGAGAAACCTTCTATTGGATTAACTTTATTATTCAAATCCGGTTTATTGGAATATATTTTACCTGAAGTTACTGATTTGCAAGGAATTGATGAAATTGACGGAAAAACACACAAAGATAATTTTTGGCACACTTTAGAAGTTGTGGATAATATTGCGCCTAATACAGAGAATCTTTGGTTGCGTTGGGCAGCTCTTTTACATGATATAGGAAAAGCTCCTACAAAACGATACGATTCAAAAATCGGTTGGACTTTTCACAATCATGAATTTATTGGAGGTAAGATGATTTCTAAAATATTCAGACGTTTAAAGCTTCCTTTGGGAAATAAATTAAAATATATTAAGAAAATAGTCATGATGAGTTCGCGTCCTATCTCTTTGGTTGAAAATGAAGTAACGGATTCTGCCATACGTCGTTTATTGTTTGATGCAGACGATGATATTGAAGACCTTTTTATTCTTTGCAATGCAGATATCACAACTAAAAATCCTAAAAAACAGGATCGTTATCAGAATAATTTCAAACGTGTTAAAGAAAAAATAAAGCAAGTTGAAGAACGAGATCGGATTCGAAACTTCCAACCGCCTATCACAGGACAGGAAATTATCAAAACCTTTGATATTCAGCCCGGAAAAGAAATAGGAATCATTAAAAATGCAATAAAAGATGCTATTCTGACAGGAATAATTCCTAATGAATATGAAGCGGCAAAAGCCTATATGATAAAGAAAGGAAAACAATTAGGTTTGGTTATTCATGAATAAAGAAAAAAAAATACATCCATTTTTAAGTATTTTCGGAGTTTTGCTCTTGTGGATGCAAATTTTGATGATTTCTTTTCATCAAATGGAACATCAACACGATGATACACCACCTACACAAGAATGTCATTTATGCTTTATCTATTCACAAAATCATTTTATAGAAAACAATCCTATTTCGGTAGTCAAAACAGTTGAAACAGTTATTTTTCATGAAAAAATAGTTTTTATCCATACAAATCTTTATGATTTAATACCAGAAGAAATTCTTTTTCTTAGAGGACCTCCTGTTTATTTTACTTAATTTTTTTATCTCGTTTTAAACTTGTTTATTACGACTTTTATATATTAAATTGATATTCAATGAAATATATCTACAAAAGTATTGATTAATTTACAAAAATGATTAATCAACCACCTTATTATTTATGACAATAAAAATTAAACATGAAATCATTATATAATATTTTGCTGTTTTTCAGCATTCAATTTATTTTTGCACAAAACACTCAAAAAATAACCGGAATTATTAAGAACGAAACAGAAGCACCGTTATCAGGAGTTCATATTTATTCCGATGAATTACACAAAGGAGTCAAAACACTTGCCAATGGACGTTTTGCAATTTCGATTCCATCTGGAAATCATTGGTTTACCGTTTCAAAAGAAGGTTATTCAACCCAAATTATTGAACTAAATAACACTCAAAAAGAATGGATTATTATTTTAAAAAATGATGACGAACACCATATTGATGAAGTTATTTTTACAGGAATTTCCAACTCAAAAAAAATATTGAGTCCACTTTCTGGAGCTACTGTTTCAAAAGAACAACTAATGAAAAGTACTCAATCTAATATTATTGAAACACTATCGGAAACGCCGGGAATAGAAAATTTAAGCTCAGGAATCGGTATTTCAAAGCCTATTATACGGGGTCTGGGAAGTAATCATATTTTAATTTCTCAAAATGGAATCCGCCAAGAAGAACAGCAGTGGGGAGCAGAACATGGTGTTCAAATGGATGGGCAGGCTATCGAAAAAGTTCAAATAATCAAAGGACCGGCCAGTCTTATGTATGGCTCAGATGCTTTAGGGGGTATTATCAATTTTAATACGGAGAAACATTTACATGAAGGAGAAATCAAGTGGAATTTGAATTCAGCTTATTTCACTAATAATAAACAACGTCAATTTTCATTGGATAATGCGGGAATGTTACAAGGTATTTTTTGGGATTGGACTATTTCAGGTGTTGAAGCCGCAAATTATAAAAATGATGACGATGGTCGGGTTTTCAATTCAGGTTTTCGAAATTTGAATTTTAGCGGGAGTATAGGTAAAAATTATGATTGGGGAAACATGCATTTTTTTGTGAGTAATTTTCATCAAAATTTAGGGATAATAGAAGGAGAACGAGATGAAAATGGAAACTTTTTAACACACATCATTCAAGGAAATCAATTAGTAGAAGTTCCTGCTACTGATTTAGAAGATTATACAATTCATTTTCCGTACCAACGATTAAATCATTTTAAAGCTCAATTAAAACAAAATGTATTTTTGCCCAAATCAAAATTAGCATTCAATTTTGCTTATCAACAAAACAGTCGGAAAGAATTTGAATTACACGATGCTGGCAAAGAACCTAATCAACCGGCTTTAAATATGCGATTACATACATACAATTATGATATAAAATGGTTTTTAAGCGAAACCAAACACTTAAAAACAACGTGGGGAATCAATGGAATGTTTCAAGAAAATGAATCTATAGGAGAAGAACACCTTATTTCTAATTACAATTTATATGATTTTGGAGCTTTTGCCTATGCTGAAAAAAAGTGGTCAAAAACATTGATCAACGCCGGTATTCGTTGGGATTATCGGAAAATTAACAGCAAAGCAATGGAAGTGGAAAACCACCACCACCATCAACATGTTTTTGAACCGGGATTTACAGCATTAGAAACTTCATTCAATAATTTGAGCGGATCGTTGGGTATCAGTCATCATTTAATAAAAAATATTACGTTAAAAGCCAGTTTGGGAAAAAGTTTTCGTGCACCTACGGCTTTAGAGCTAACAGCAAACGGAATTCATCATGGAAGTCTTCGTTATGAAAGAGGAAACCCTGATTTAGATATAGAAAATGCTTTACAGCTTGATGGAAGTCTTATTTTTACCAACCGTAACTTTAGTTTTGAAACTTCTGTTTTTTATACAAATTACCAAGATTTTATTTACTTGGAAAAGATGATTGACCAGCAAAACAACCCTATTTTGGTCGATGGATTTGAGGTTTTTCAATACCAACAGCAAGATGCCCGTTTTTATGGCGGTGAGTTTTTATTAAATATTCATCCGAAAATAATAAAATGGTTTCATTGGAAAAATAGTTTTGCTATGGTCAATGCTCAGTTTAAACGTTATGAAAATACAGCTTCTAAATACGTTCCTAATATACCGGCTAATAAGTTACAATCAGAAATTGAATTGTTTTTTCATCCTGATAAATTAATAAAAAAATGGTCTTTTACAGCAGGGATTCGTCATTATATGAATCAAAATCAAGCCTATACATTATATCAAACCGAAACGCCGACAAATTCTTATACTTTAGCTCATGCAGGCATCTCAACTACTTTTCAAAGCAAAAAAGGAAAGGAATTGTTCCACCTAATGTTAGGAGGAGAAAATTTATTTGATATAACTTACCAAAGCCATTTGAGTCGGTTGAAGTATTTGGGAATTAATCCTTTAAATGGGAAAACGGGTGTTTTTAATATGGGAAGAAATTTTATAATCAAAATAAATATTCCACTTAATATATAATTTTTTTCAAAACTTTAAAAATCTTTATTTACATTTATGACGTAAATAAAAATATTGCAAATGATATTCAAATTTAGAGTCATACTCGATTCCAAAGAAGATATTTTTAGAGATATTGAAATTTTAGATTCTCAAAGTTTTGAAAGTTTTCACAAAGGAATATATAAAGCCTTTGGATTTGATGGTCAGGAAATGGCAACTTTTTATATAAGTGATGATGATTGGAAACAAGGTGAAGAAATTGTTCAAATGGATATGGGAATTCCTAATTCTTATGTGATGAATCAGACCTTAATTGAAGACTTAGCCGATGATGTAGGAGATAAATTTATTTATGTCTATGATTTGTTTAATTATTGGACATTTTTTGTAGAATTGGTTGAGGTTCGGGAAAATGATCATTCCCGAAATTATCCAAAAGTTATTACATCGGTAGGTAAAATGCTAAACGAAGCTCCTAAAAAAAAGTTTACTTCGACTTCTATTGAAGAAAATTTTGATTTAGAAGAAGAATTTGATGATGACGACGATTTTTCTTCTTTCGATAATATTGATGATTTGGATTTATAAAAATATTTTGTATAAAAATAAATGAAAGAACTGATTTATTATTTAAAGAAAGGCGTTGATTTTGATGATTTCACTGATCTGACAACAAAACTTTTACATCAAAAAACTACTACAAATAAACAAAAAGATACAACACTTTTGAATTATACAGAACTTAATTTAGTTCGAATGAATCGGTTATTAAAAACGATTAAAATTTCCCCTAAAATTATTTCTAAAATTAATGAAAAGAAAAATCATTATACCTTGTTGGTTCTTACAGAAGGATGGTGTGGAGATGCTTCACAAGTTTTACCTATTTTAAGAAATTTAGAATTAGCATCATCATTTATCGATTTGAAAATTATTTTAAGAGATGAAAATTTAGAATTAATGGATGAATTTCAAACAAATGGAACTCGGTCTATCCCCAAAGTATTAATTATCAAAAATTATGAAATTATAGAAAATTGGGGACCTCGTCCAAAAGAATTAATGAAATTAACCGCTGAGTTTAAAGCAAATGACCAATATTCAAAAGCAGATTTTGTAAATGATGTTCAAAAATGGTTTAATAAAGATAAAGGTAAAACGACTTTAAAAGAAATTATATCTTTGTTATCCTAAAACTTAAAATCTTCCAATAATTCAACATATAATCGAATTCCTTCCCTGATTTCATTTAAAAAAATAAATTCGTTGGGAGTGTGAGAACGGGCACTCATACCGGGACCTATTTTAATGGTTTGAAAATTCATAGAAGCCTGATCGGATAAAGTAGGTGAACCATAAGTTTCTCTTCCCATTTTAATTAACTTTTTAACCAAAGGGTGTTTTATGTCAATTCGTGAAGAATTTAAATGATAGGAGCGAGGTGTAATTTCTGATTGGATATGGTTTTTTATCTCTTCAATAACTTCTGTGTTTTGATATAATTCATTTGTACGAATATCGACAACGAAATGGCAACGATCCGGAATTACATTGTGTTGAGAACCCGCTTCTATTTGAGTAACGGTCATTTTTGTTTTTCCAAGAATAGATGATTCTTTTTGGAAAGGATGATTTTGAAAGAAGTAAATATCTTGCATGGCTTTGTACAAAGCATTTTCACCTTCTTCACGTGCTGCGTGTCCGGTCTTTCCATGTGCAATACAATCTAAGACAATTAATCCTTTTTCGGCGACAGCTCCTCGCATTTGTGTTGGTTCTCCTACAATACCTAAGTCTATTTTACCTAATTCAGGTAAAAGTAATTGTATCCCGTTTTTACCTGATACTTCTTCTTCTGCTGAAATAGCAATGATTAATTTATAAGGCAAATAAGGTAATTGGCTTAGATAAATAAAAGAGGCAATTAAAGAAACTACTGAAGCACCGGCATCATTACTTCCTAACCCGATGAGCTTATCTCCTTGAAGTGTAGGAGTATGAGGGTTGGTTAGCCAGCCACTTCCAAATTTAACTGTGTCGTGGTGGGAGTTTAATAAAATAACAGGGACTTCTTTATCATAATTTTCAGTTTCACACCAAACATTATTTTTTAACCGTTTAGGATTACAACCATAATCTTCAAAAAAAGCAAATAATAAATCGGCAGTATGATTTTCTTCTCTTGAAAATGAAGGTGTTGCAATCATTTTATATAATAATTGAATGCAATCATCAGTTATTTTTTCAAGTTTTACAGACATAAAATTGTTTTTTCATTTAAAGTTTTTATATTAAAAGGATTGCATAAAATAACTTCTTTAACACCTTGATTTATAGAGTTAAAAGCGTTATCAAGTTTAGGGATCATTCCTTCAAATATAATTCCTTTCTTTTTTAAATCTTGATATATTTCAGTTGTTATTTTAGGTATAAAAGAGTCTTCATTTTCAATATCAAGTAAAACCCCTTTTTTTTCAAAACAATAAATAAGACGTACTTCATAGTTTTGGGCTAATTTATTGGCAATACCGGAGGCAATCGTGTCAGCATTTGTGTTTAAAAGTTGTCCTTTTTTATCATGAGTAATGGCGCAAAAGACAGGTATTATATCATGATTTAACAACATAGTTATAAAGGATTCATTAATACCATTGATATTCAAATTGCCCACAAAACCATAATCGATATCGTTTATAGGGCGTTTTGTCGTTTGAATAGCATTGGCATCTGCTCCTGATAAGCCCAAAGCATTACAATTGGTTTTTTGAAGTAAGGATACAATACGCTTATTTATTAGTCCGGCATAAACCATCGTAACAATATCGAGTGTATTTTGGTCCGTTATGCGTCTTCCTTCGTGCATTTTCGTTTCAATACCTAATTTTTCAGATAATGTTGCTGCAATTTTTCCTCCTCCGTGAATTAAAATCTTTGGTGTTTTAATAGAAGAAAAATCTTCTAATACATTTCCTAATAGGGCAGAATCGTTAATAACATTTCCGCCGATTTTAAGAATGGTGATAGGTTGTTTTATACCTTGTTTATTCATAATTTCTGACAAAATCTTTGTTTTTCAAAAGGATATTAAATTTATTTATCATGATTTTAGCATCTCCAAAAATACGGTTTGAGCTGAATAAATACGGTTTTCTGCTTGTTTAATAATAATGGAATGTTCCGAATCAACTACCTCATCATCAGCGATGACATTACGTCGCATAGGCAAACAATGCATGAATTTACCTTTATTTGTATGTTTCATTTTTTCAGCTGTAATCATCCAATCGGTATCTACCGTTAATATTTTACCATAATCTTTATAGCAACTCCAGTTTTTAGCATAAATAAAATCGGCATCTTTATAAGCTTCTTCTTGATTATAAAAAATAGGGGCGTTTTGAGTAAATTTTTCATCCAATTCGTAACCTTTAGGATGGGTAATGACAAATTCAGCATTTGGAATATGATGTGCCCATTCAGCAAACGAATTAGCAACGCACTGGGGCAACTGTTTTGGATGTGGAGCCCAAGTTAAAACAACCTTTACTTTTTTATTTTTTGGTCGATGTTCTTCAATGGTAATTAGATCGGCAAACGATTGTAACGGATGTCGGGTTGCACTTTCTAAACTAACAACGGGAACAGTTGCATTTTCAACAATTTTATTAAAAATGTATTCTGAATAATCTTCCTCTTTATTTTCGAGTGATGGGAATGTTCTTACAGCTAATAAATCGCAGTAAACGCTCATGACCTGTATGGCTTCTTTAACATGTTCTTGAGTATTTTCCATAACGGTTCCATCATTCATTTCAAGCCTCCAAGAATCGGCACCAACATTCAAAACCCAACAATCAGCCCCTAAATGAAAAGCAGCTTTTTGACTACTCAAACGTGTTCTGAGACTGGGATTAAAGAATACACAACCAATGGTTTTATTTTTTCCAAATTGTTGAAAACCATAAGGATTTTGTTTTATTTTAAGTGCTTTTTGTACAAAATCTTCTACATTTTGAACGTCGTGTACACTGGTGAATCTTTTCATTTTATACATATTTACTAATCGCTATTAATATTCTTCCCATGAGGCAATTTCCAAATCTTTTAGAGTATATTCACAAATACTTTTAATAAATGATTTTGCCAATCGTGTATTGGTAATTAAAGGGATATTAAAATCAACGGAAGAACGCCTTATGGTATAACCGCGGTTTAATTCTTTTTTTGTTAAATTTTTCGGAATATTGATGACCAAATCAATTTTCTTCTCTTGAATATAACGTAAAACATTATCTTCTCTGTCTTCGTCATGCCAATACAAATAACGGGAATTTACACCGTTTTCAATTAAGAATTGATGGGTTCCTTTGGTAGCATAGATTGTATATCCATTGGTTTCAAGCTTTTTAATGCTTTCTAACAAATCTACTTTTGATTTTACGGGACCACTGGAAATTAAAATATTTTTCTTAGGAATTCTTTGCCCTACGGATAACATGGATTTTAAAATAGCTTCCGATTCTGTTTTTCCAATGCAACCTACCTCACCGGTAGAAGACATATCGACGCCCAATACAGGATCTGCACCTTGCAAACGATGAAAAGAAAACTGAGAAGCTTTAACCCCTACATAATCCAAATTCCAAAAATTGGTTTCTTTTTTTGAAATATCTTTCCCTAACAGAATCTGTGTAGCAGTGTCAATCAGATTAGTTTTGGCTACTTTAGAAACAAAAGGAAAACTTCGGGAAGCTCTTAAATTTAATTCGATGACTTTAATATCGTTTTCCTTAGCTAAAAATTGTATGTTGAAAGGTCCTGAGATACTAAACCGCTTTGCTATTTTTGCTGAAATAACACGGATTTTTCGTAAAGTAGAAACATAAACATTCTGGGGAGGAAACATAATTGTAGCATCACCGGAATGTACTCCGGCAAATTCTACATGTTCTGAAATAGCATAATCAATAATTTTACCGTTTTTTGCAACCGCATCCATCTCAATTTCTTTTGCACCCTCAATAAATTCCGAAACTACTACAGGATGATCAGGAGAAACATCAGTGGCTAAAGCTAAAAATTGCTCTAATTCTTCTTTGTTGGAGACAACATTCATCGCCGCTCCTGATAAAACATAAGAAGGGCGTATAAGTAAAGGAAATCCTACTTCATCAGCAAAAGAGTAAACAGCATCAAAAGAAGAAAGTTCTTTCCAACGAGGCTGATCAATACTCAGTTCATCTAAAATAGAAGAAAATTTATGTCGGTTTTCAGCATTGTCGATATCATTAGGCGTTGTTCCTAATATAGTTACTTTTTCATGATATAGTTTCATAGCTAAGTTATTTGGAATCTGACCTCCCATAGATATGATAACACCTTTTGGCGTTTCTAATTCAATAATATCCAATACGCGTTCAAAAGTGAGTTCATCAAAATATAAACGGTCGCATATATCATAATCCGTGCTGACCGTTTCAGGATTATAATTAATCATTACAGAGCGAAATCCTTCTTTATTAATGGTTTGTAAAGCATTTACACCACACCAGTCAAACTCTACCGAGCTTCCGATACGATAAACACCTGAGCCTAATGTAATAACAGATTTTCCATCGTTTTCATATTCAATATCGTGTTTTTGAGCATGATACGTTAAATATAGATAATTGGTTTTAGCCGGAAATTCAGCTGCCAATGTATCGATTTGGCGTACATAAGGAATAATATTATGTTGGTTTCTTATAGAGCGTACTTTTAATAGATCCTGATGAGCATTTTCTTCAAAAATAAGCCCCCCAATTTGTTTATCTGAAAAACCTGCTTTTTTAGCTTCATATAATAATTCTTTAGAAAGAGACTCTTTTTGTTTGATTAATTGATTTTTAATAGAAAAAATACGTTCTAATTTATGCAAAAACCATAGATCAATTTTTGTTAAGTCATGAATGGTTTTACGATCAAAACCTTGTTCAAAAGCAGTAGCAATAGCCAAAATTCTAGAATCTGTAGGCTCAGTTAAAGCCTGTTTTAAATTATCGTATTTAAAAGTCCGATAAGGATTAATGAAACCGTCCAAACCATTATCCAACATACGTAATCCTTTTTGAATCACTTCTTCAAAAGAACCTCCGATTGCCATTACTTCACCAACTGATTTCATACTGGATCCTATTTTTTTAGAAACACCGTAAAATTTATTCAAATCCCAACGAGGAAGTTTGCATACAATATAGTCTAAAGCAGGTTCAAAATAAGCAGGCGTTGTTTTTGTTACCGAGTTTTTTAATTCAAACAAACCGTAACCCAAAGCAAGCTTGGCAGCCACAAAAGCTAAAGGATAGCCTGTTGCTTTGGAAGCCAAAGCACTGGAACGAGATAGTCGGGCATTAATTTCAATAACACGGTAACGTTCGGAATTTGGATCTAAAGAAAATTGAACATTACACTCACCAATAATCCCTACATGACGTGCAATTTTAATTGAAATTTCACGTAATTTATGATATTCGGAATTGGTTAAGGTTTGAGAAGGAGCAACGACAATACTTTCGCCGGTATGAATTCCAATCGGATCAAAGTTTTCCATATTACAAACCGTAATACAATTATTATAATCATCACGAACTACTTCGTATTCCACTTCTTTCCACCCTTTTAATGATTCTTCTATTAATACTTGAGGTGAATAAGATAAGGCTTTATTAACCAAATCCTTAAGTTCTTCTTTATTGTTAGCAAATCCACTTCCTAATCCTCCTAAAGTAAAGGCGGCACGAACAATAACCGGAAACCCGATTCGATCTACGACTTCATACGCTTCTTCTAAAGATTCTGCAGCATCACTAATGGCTAAGTCAACATCAATTTCATCCATTTTGGCTTTAAATACGTCTCGATCTTCTGAATCAATGATAGCTTGAACAGGAGTTCCTAAAATTTCAACATTGTATTTTTGAAAGATGTTATTTTGGTATAACTCAACACCACAATTTAAAGCTGTCTGACCTCCAAAAGCCAATAATACACCATCGGGTTTTTCTTTTTTGATGACTTCTTCTACAAAATAAGGCGTAATCGGTAAAAAATAAATTTGATTGGCAATTTCTTCGGATGTTTGTACGGTAGCAATGTTAGGATTGATTAGAACAGTTTGGATTCCTTCTTCTCTTAAGGCTTTTAAAGCTTGAGCTCCCGAATAATCAAATTCACCCGCTTCTCCAATTTTTAAAGCCCCCGAACCGATAACAAGTACTTTTTTGATATGCTGTTTCATATTCTAATATTCTGTATTTACGATCAATTAATACGTTTCTTTTACTTTTTCAATAAACCATTTAAAGAAAAATTGGGTGTCTTCCGGACCTCCTGAGGCTTCCGGATGAAACTGGGTGGTATAAAACGGTTTGGTTTTATGTCTGATTCCCTCACATGTTCCATCATTTAAATTGATGAATAAAGGTTCCCAATCGTCAGACAAACTTTCTAAATCCAATGCAAAACCGTGATTTTGAGAGGTTATAAAGCACGTATTGGTATTGTTCATTCGAACAGGTTGGTTATGACTTCTATGTCCGTATTTTAACTTAAAAGTAGTTGCTCCGGAAGCTAATCCCAAAAGTTGGTTTCCCAGACAGATACCAAAAATAGGTTTGTTTTCTTTTAAAACTTTTTTTAGGTTTTGAATGGTCGTATGACACATTTCAGGGTTTCCGGGACCGTTTGAAATGAAAATACCATCATATTTTTCTTGTGTAAAATCATAATCCCAAGGTACACGAATAACGGTAGTGTCATAATCTAATAAGCAACGAATGATGTTGTTTTTCACACCGCAATCAATTAAAACAATTCGGTATTTGCCGTTTCCGTAAATTATTTTTTCTTTACAACTGACTTCAGCAACTAGGTTAATTTGATTAGGATCATAATACTCGATGTCTTGATTAAATATAATTTTTCCCAACATAGTTCCTTTTTCGCGCAATTTTTGGGTTAAGGCTCGTGTATCTACTCCGTAAACTGCCGGTATTTGAGATTCTTTTAACCAATCTGATAAACTTTTTTGAGCATTCCAATGGTTGTGTTCAATGGAGTAGTCAGAAATGATAAGTCCGGAAATATGAATTTTTTCAGATTCAAAAAATTTTTCTAATCCGTCATGATGTTTTTCTTCTTTTGGAACACCGTAATTTCCTACCAAGGGATAAGTCAAGGTTAAGATTTGTCCTTTATAAGAAGGATCGGTTAAACTTTCAGGATATCCGGTCATGGCAGTATTAAAAACAACTTCTCCTGCTTTGGGAACTTTAGCCCCAAACGATTTTCCTGTTAATTCAGTACCGTCTTCTAAAATAATTTTGGCTGTAGTGTTAAATGGCATAATTTAAATATAATCTTCTATATGTTGTACAAAATGTTTTAAGAATAAATCTGCATGCTCTTTTTTGATATTTAGAGGAGGAAGGAGTCTCAAAACATTCGGATTTCCGGCAGAACCTGTAAAAATGTTAGATTGGGTTACCAAGGTATTGCGTAATTCTTTAATGGATTTTTCCAATTCTACAGCAAGCATCAGTCCTCGTCCTCTGATTTCTTTAATTCCTTTTATTTTTTCTAATTCTGTTTTCAAATAAGAACCTATAATTTGTACATTTTCTATAATATTTTCTTCTTTTATAATATCCAAAACAGCGATGGCAGCAGCACAAGCTAAATGATTTCCTCCAAAAGTGGTTCCCAACATTCCAAACTGTGCTTTAATTTTAGGATGGATCAAAATTCCTCCAACTGGAAAACCATTTCCCATACCTTTTGCCATAGAAATAATATCCGGTTTTACACCGCTTTTTTGATGAGAAAAAAAATCACCACTTCGGGCATAGCCACATTGAATGGAATCAGAAATATAAAGTGTATCCGTTTTCTTGCAAGTTTTTTCAACAGCTTGAAGAAAATCATCTGAAGCCTCATAAATACCGGCAATTCCTTGAATACCTTCAATAATAATCGCGGCATATTCTTTAGTGCTTAATTCTTTTTGCATGGCTTCTGTATCATTGAGATTAATCCATGTAACTTGATGATTTTCGTTATAAGGAGCAACAATTTTAGGATTATCGGTAACGGCAACAGCACCACTGGTTCTCCCGTGAAAACCGCGTTTTATTGCGAGTATTTTTTTTCGTCCTGTATGGAATGAAGCCAGTTTTAAAGCATTTTCATTGGCTTCAGCTCCTGAATTGCATAAAAAAAGCTGATATTCGTTGCAATGGGAAATCTCACCCAATTTATCAGCTAATTTTTGTTGTAACGAGTTAATTACAGCATTAGAGTAAAAGCCAAGTTTTCCCACCTGTTCCGAAATCATCTTAACATAATGCGGATGAGCATGCCCGATGGAAATAACGGCATGACCTCCGTAAAAATCAAGGTATTGAGTTCCTTTTTGATCGTATATGTAACAGCCTTGTCCTTTAACAGGTTCTATAGGCATGAGAGGATAAACATTGAATAAATTCATTTTTAATAGATTGAACGGTTAAGATACTAATTTATTTAAAAAAACAGGGCTTTTAATTTTAATCCTAAAGTTTCTTCAAAACCAAACATCAGATTCATGTTTTGAACCGCTTGTCCTGAAGCTCCTTTTATTAAATTATCGGTAACTGAAGTAATTATCAGTTTATCATTGTGTTTATCAATATGTAAGAGGCATTTGTTACTTCCTACAACTTGTTTTAAATGAATCGGTTCATTTGAAATTGTAGTAAAAGGATCGTTTTGATAAAAGTTTTCATATTCTTTCTTGGCTTCTTTTAAACTAACAGACGTCTTGGTATAAACCGTAGCAAAAATTCCTCTTGTAAAATCTCCTCGTAAAGGAATAAAATTAACATCACCTTGATAATCCGGTTGCAATTGATTTAACGTTTGGTTAATTTCTCCTAAATGCTGATGGGTAAACACTTTATACGAAGAAATATTATTGTTTCGCCAACTAAAATGAGTAGTTGTACTCAAACTTTGCCCGGCTCCGGTAGAACCGGTAATAGCATGAATATGTAAATCATCTTTTTCTAAATGCTGATATTTTGCAAGTGGTAATAAAGCTAATTGAATTGTGGTAGCAAAACAACCCGGATTGGCTATGTTTTCTGCCTTTTGAATTATTTCTTTTTGTAACTCAGGTAATCCGTAAACAAAATCACGATTTTCAAAATGTGTATTAGGTTTTAAGCGAAATTCATTGCTTAAATCGATGACTTTTGTGTTCGTATCAAAAGGATGTTCTTTTAGAATAGCTTCGGAATGACCATGTCCGAGACATAAAAAAACAACATCAACAGAAGGATTGATATCGTCAGTAAAGTGTAAAAGAGTTTCTCCCACTAAGTCTGTGTGGATTTGGTTAATGGGATTTTTGGCATTGCTGGTACTGTATATAAAATCGATTTCAACCTTAGGATGATTTATTAAAATTCGAATCAACTCTCCTGCTGTATAACCTGCACCTCCTATAATTCCTGCTTTAATCATATTATTTTTTTAAATTGTGATGGATTTTTAATTGGTTTCCAAAGATTTTAATAAAACCACGAGCATCTCTTGAATCCCAAGCCTCATTTTCTTCTCCGTAAGTAGCTACTTTTGATTGCATCATATCGTATTCAGATTCAATTCCAATTAATTCAAAACGATACGGATGTAGTTTAACTTTAACTTTTCCTGTTACATGCTGTTGTGAAGATGTTAAAAATGCCTCAAAATCACGCATAATCGGGTCTAAATATTGAGCTTCGTGTAGAAGTGTTCCATACCAATTGGCAATCTGGTCTTTATGCAGTAACTGCCATCTTGACAAAGTATGCTTTTCCAATAAATGATGAGCCTTAATCAAAACATAAGGAGCAGGAGCCTCAAAACCAACTCTTCCTTTAATTCCCAAAATAGTATCGCCTACATGGATATCTCGCCCAATAGCATATTCTCCGGCTAATTGATTTAGTTGTTGAATCAGTTGAACCGGATTCATTTTTTTATCATTTAAAGTAATAGGTTCACCTTCATTAAAACCGATTTCAATAATTTGAGAATCTTTTTTGGTCAGTTGGGTGGGAAAAGCACTTTCAGGAAGACTATTATCCGAAGTGAGTGTTTCCACACCTCCAATACTCGTTCCCCAAATTCCTTTATTGATAGAGTATTTGGCTTTTTCCCAGCTCATATCGACTCCTTTGCTAACTAGATAATCGATTTCTTGTTGGCGGGATAGCTTTTCATCGCGGATAGGTGTTATAATTTCAGCCTGAGGAGCAATAACGGCAAAAGCAACATCAAAACGTATTTGATCGTTTCCTGCACCGGTACTTCCGTGAAGAATATATTCTGCATTAATTTTTTTAGCATATTCGGCAATGGCTAAAGATTGGAACATGCGTTCAGCACTTACCGAAAGAGGATAGGTATTGTTTTTTAATACATTTCCGTAAATCATGTAACGAATACAATCTTTGTAATATTTTTCTTTTACATCCAAAGTAATATGGTTGGAAGTGCCTAATTCGTAGGCTCTTTTTTCAATATTTTGAAGTTCTTGTTCGGAAAATCCTCCTGTATCGACAATTACAGTATGAACTTCCATTTTTTTGTCTTGAGCGTATTGTACCAAACAATAAGAGGTGTCAAGTCCTCCACTGTAAGCTAAAACTATTTTTTTCGCCATTTATCTAATATTTTAATGAAACTCTTTTTTTCCTTATCGTATAAAAGTCCGGTGCACAGACACATTTTTTTGTTATTTCGAGATAATACATCGTAATTAACACAGCTTTGACATCCTTTCCAGAAAGATTCGGAAACGGGTAAATCTTCAAAAGTAACAGGTCTGAAACCCAGTTCTGTATTCAGTTTTAAAACAGCTGAACTTGTGGTGATACTCACAATTTTTGCTCCTTTAAATTTGGTTCGGGATAGTTTAAATATCTCTTTCTTGATTTTTTTTGCTAATCCCATATTTCTAAATTCGGGAAAAACAATTAATCCTGAATTGGTGATAAATTCACCATCATCATAAATTTCAATATAACTAAAGCCAGCAACTTTATTATCAACCAAAGCAATGACTGCATTTTGATGGATCATTTTTTGAACCAAGTATTCGGGAGCTCTTTTTGCAATTCCAGTTCCTCTTTTTTTTGCAGATTCTTCCATTTCTTTGCAAATATCTTCGGCAAACTTTTGGTCTGCTTCCGTAGCGATTCGAACAACTATCATATAAATAATTGAGTAAAATTGGTTAAAATAAAATTTAATTGATACGGTTTGTAAATTATCGAGCCACAAGAAGCTTTATATGCTCGATAAAGCATATATTAATCACACACCCCTAAGGGGCGTCGGAAGAAACGTGGCGTTAATAAACTGAGATACTTTATTGTTTTATCCATTTGGAAGCAAAGATAAGAATTATATTTTATTAGCAATTTATGAATGAGAAATTTGAATCGTTTTTATGAAATTTTTAGTTTACTCTATTTTTTATTATTAAATAATCTTTTTTACAATCATATTTCATGGAATTTTATAAAAATAACCTGCTTGATTTATGAGCAGGTTATTAATAATAAATAGAATATGAAAAAATTTATTTCTTAGCAATAACGTTTACTTGAAATTCAACATCATTTGAAATTAATTTTGATTTAGCACTTTCATCCATTTTGGCAAGCTCCTCATCAGAGGCGGAACCATAAGCCAATCCCCATTGTGTACGGTCAATTATAAACCGGTCTGAATTTAAGTCAATTTTACCATCTGCAATTGAAATATTTGCTAGAAAAGTGATGGATTTTGTTACACCTAAAAAGGTTAAATTACCTATAACTTTTGAATTAAAATCACCTTCTCCGGTTTCAACAGAAGTTATTTCAAATGCCGCTTCAGGAAATTTTTCAACATTTAAAATCTCAGCACTTTTAATATGCCCCATTAATTTTGCTTGTTTTCCGGAATCATCTGCCAAATCTTCGTTTGTAATTGTAGTAAAGTCAATGATAAATTTTCCTCCTACAATTTTATCATTTTCAACAGTTATATTTCCTTCTTTAATTTTAACAGTTCCATTATGAGGAGCTATTCCTCCTAAATGAGCTCCTTTCCATGCAATTACGGTAGCTTCAGTATCAGCATTGTAATCTACAGCTGTTGCGGTAACTTCTTGAGTAACTTCTTGAGCCTCTTGGGCTTCTACTTTTTTTTCTGATTTACACGCAGAGAATACTATACTTAGCATTACACCTGCTAAAAATGTTTTTTTCATTTAAAAATAATTATCCTTAATATTGAATAGCAAATATAAAAAAAAGATTTATTTTTAACGGTTACAAATAAAAAAATAATATTTTCAGCAATTTATGTTATCAGTTCAAAATTTATCCTATCAATACCCAAATCAAGAAGTAAAAGCAGTAGATAATATCACTTTTTCGATTGAAAAAGGAGAAATATTGGCTGTTGTAGGAGAAAGTGGAGGAGGGAAGTCAACGCTTCTAAAACTGTTATACGGTATGTTAGACGCTGATGAAGGTTCAATATATTTCCAAGAAGAAGCTATTTTAGGACCCCAATTTAACTTGATACCCGGGCATCGTGATATAAAATATTTAGCTCAAAATCTTGAATTAATTACTTACGCTACGGTTTATGATAATGTAGGAACGCATATTTCCAATATTGATCAAGATTTTAAAAAGAGAAGAATCAAGGCTATCTTAAAGAGTGTGGAATTGTTGGAGTTGAAAGATCTAATTCCAAAACAACTAAGTGGTGGGCAAAAACAACGCATTGCTTTAGCCAGAGCTGTTGCTAAGACACCTCATTTATTGTTGTTAGATGAGCCTTTTGCTAATATTGATACAATTTTAAAATACAAATTACGCAATCAATTATTTGAATTATTTAAAAAATTACGAATAGGAATTGTTTTTTCAACACATGATTTGCAAGACGTATTAGGCTTTGCCGATAAACTTTTGGTTATTAAAAATGGAAAAACAATTCAATTAGGTACACCGAAAGAGGTTTATAAAAATCCAATAAATTTGTATGTGGCACAATTATTTGGGTATGCCACTGAATTTAATACCGAAGAGGCTCAAACTATCTTAGGGAAAGAGATTAAGGATTCTATCATAGTTTATGCTCATCAAATTTCTTTAAAAGATTTGAAAAAAGATTATCAAGTAAAACAAGAAATTTTTATGGGAAACCATACTGTCTTTAAAACACAAGTAAACGATAAAATTATTTATTGTATAGATTAGAACGTATTGATTGTAAAAAAAGATACGTATAAAATTATACGAGTCAGAATAGGCATTTTTTTTTTGATCCTACTTTTCCCGAGAAATCCATCAAAAATAGGTTACTAATCCCTTGAATTTGTAAACAATAAAGTGTAGTGTATAAAATCATGCTTACGATTTTAGAATTTTATAGGCATGAAATTGTACAGAAAAACTAAAATTATATACATGTAAATTTTAAAAATTTTAGTAGCTTTGTACCGCATGCGAGCAAATTTTAAAAAAATAGCATCCTTTGTTTTAACGATTTTAGTATTGTTAAGTTCAACATCTTTTGTCGTAAAAAAGCATGATTGTCCTAAAATTGCTCAGCATGAAACAGTAAATCAAAAGAAAAGTTGTTGTACTTCTACTACTGATGAAGCTAAATGCTGCACTACAATTATAATTGAAAAAGATGCCTCTTCAGTAGATTTTATCACGTCAGATATTTCTTTCGATTTTAACCAAAAGTGGTTTGTTCAAAACCAACCTGTTTTTAATAGTTTTGGACTGATATCAGATGAATTGAGTAACCAAAAAAAAATTACATCGATTCATTTTTCACCACCTGATTTTCACCAAAAAATATACCTTCTTTACGAAACTTTTTTAATTTGAAATGAATAAGTTATTAGATTAAAACAGAGAGCTTTTTGCTTTGTGTTAAAACTTTTTAATTGTTCATTTTAAAATTATTTTTATGCTTAATAAAAGTATTAAGTTTCTTATAGAGAATAAATTGGTAGCATTCATCCTATTATGTATAATTATAGGAGGAGGGATTTTAGTCGCACCGTTTGATTGGAAAATAAATGCAATTCCAAGAGATCCCGTAGCTGTTGATGCCATTCCTGATATTGGAGAGAACCAGCAAATTGTGTTTACAAAATGGGAAGGACAATCTCCTCAAGATATTGAAGATCAAATTACTTATCCATTAACGACTTATTTAATGGGAATACCCGGAGTTAAAACCGTTAGAAGCAACTCTATGTTTGGTTTTTCCAGTATATACATCATCTTTGACGAAGACATTGATTTTTATTGGAGTAGGAGTCGTATTGTCGAAAAATTAAATTCCATTCCCAAAGGATTGCTTCCTGAAGGTGTACAACCCTCTTTAGGTCCTGATGCTACAGGATTAGGGCAAATCTATTGGTACACGTTGGAAGGTCGTGATGAAAAGGGAAATGCAACAGGCGGTTGGGATTTGCATGAATTACGAAGCATACAAGATTATTATGTAAAATTTGCTTTGTCCTCAGCAAAAGGGGTATCGGAAGTGGCTTCCATTGGAGGATATATTCAAGAATATCAAATTGATGTAAATCCTGAAAAATTGCGACAATATAATATTCCTCTTAAAAAAATCGTAAAAGCGGTAAAAAACAGTAATAAAGAAATTGGAGCTCAAACACTTGAAATCAATCAAGTAGAGTATTTAATCAGAGGGTTAGGCTATATCAAATCAATTGAAGATATTGAAAATGCGGTAGTGGAAGAATCCAATTATATTCCTATTCGTATTAAAGATGTAGCTCAAGTTACCTTAGGACCGGCATCACGACGAGGAATTTTAGATAAAGAAGGAGCTGAAGTTGCGGGAGGTATTATTATTGCACGTTATGGTGCCAATCCGATGGAGGTTATTCAAAATGTTAAAATAAAAATAAATGAATTAAGCAACGGATTGCCTTCTAAGACACTGAAAGACGGAACGGTTTCAAAACTAACCATTGTACCTTTTTATGACCGGACAGAATTAATAAACGAGACCTTAGATACATTAAACGAAGCTTTGTTTTTAGAAATACTTATCACTGTCTTAGTCATTGTTATTATGGTTATGAATCTGCGAGCATCAGGTCTCATATCGGCTTTATTGCCTATTGCTGTTTTGATGGTTTTTATAGGCATGAAATTGTTTTCGGTAGATGCTAACATTGTAGCTTTATCAGGAATTGCCATAGCTATCGGAACGATGGTGGATGTTGGAGTGATTCTTTCCGAAAATATAATTCGATATATGGATCAAGCCAAGAAAGAAGATTCTCTATCAAAAATAATTTACAAAGCAACTTCCGAAGTTTCAGGAGCCATCGTAACAGCTGTTATGACAACCATTGTAAGTTTCATTCCTGTATTTACTATGGAAGCTGCTGAAGGAAAACTTTTCACCCCTTTGGCTTATACCAAGACGATGGCCTTAATTGCCTCTGTAATAGTTGCTTTATGGATTATTCCTCCTTTTTCAGTATGGGTTTTTGGAATAAAAATACCTAAAAATAAAATTGGTTTGGTATGTAATGCATTATTCATTATTTTGGGAGGAGTAGGGATTTACTACGGAATCTATTTAGGATTGGTTTTAATTATAGTAGGAATTCTTCAAATAGTAAATATCTTTAATTTATTAGATGATACAAAAACCAATTACGTTACCATCAGTATAGTTGCAGGAGCTGTTATATATTTGTTAAGCAAATATTGGAGACCTTTAGGCTTTCAAGAAAATTTATTCGATAACTTTATTTTTGTAGCCATCGTTGTTTTGGGGATTTTGGGATTTTTTATATTATTCAGAAAGGCATACATACAATTACTAAAATGGGCATTAAATCATAAGGTACTTTTTCTTCTTATTCCTTTTTTTATTATATTATTTGGTGTTACTGCTTGGTTAGGAATAGAAAAAATAACCGGAACAAAAAATAAAACATTAATAAAAGAATTTCCCGGAATTGGTAAAGAATTTATGCCTGCTTTAAATGAAGGGTCTTTTTTACTGATGCCTACCACTTTACCTCACGCAGGTATTGTTGAAAATAAAAAAGTTCTACAACAATTAGACAGAGCTGTTGCCAATATTCCTGAAATTGAAACCGTTGTAGGAAAAGCAGGACGTGCTGAAAGTGCTATTGACCCTGCACCGCTTTCTATGTTTGAAAATGTTATTCTATACAAACCGGAGTTTGTATTAGATGAGAATAGAAACCCACAACGTTTTAAAGTAAATGAAGACGGAACATTTTTATTAAAAAACAAAAAGAAAACCGTCCAATGGGGCGAAAAAGTAAATCCATCTGAATTAATTCCGGATGAAGACGGAGAATTTTTTAGAAATTGGCGTTCCCATATCCATTCTCCGGATGATATTTGGAAAGAAATCACCCAAGTTACCCAATTACCCGGTGTAACTTCAGCACCTAAATTACAACCGATTGAAACACGGTTGGTTATGCTGCAAACCGGAATGAGAGCTCCTATGGGAATTAAAATTAAAGGACAAAATTTAAAAGAAATAGAAGCCTTCGGATTGCAATTGGAAGCTGTTTTAAAACAAGTAAATGGTGTAAAAAAAGAAGCTGTTTTTGCTGATAGGATTGTAGGAAAACCTTATTTGTTAATAGACATTGACCGTGAGGCTATTGCACGTTATGGGCTATCGGTAGAAGAAGTTCAACAAACCTTGTCTGTAGCAGTGGGAGGGATGCCCTTAACTTATACCGTAGAAGGAAGAGAGCGTTATCCGGTTCGTGTTCGTTATCCTCGAGAGATGAGATCTTCACCGGATGATTTGGAAAAAATTTATATTCCTAACAGTAAAGGTGTACAGATTCCTTTAAAGGATTTGGTGAAAATCAACTATGAAAAAGGACCGCAGGCTATTAAAAGTGAAGATACATTTTTGGTAGGTTATGTTTTGTTTGATAAAGAAGCCGGTGAAGCAGAGGTGAATGTAGTTGAAAAAGCACAAAAACTCATACAATCTAAAATTGATTCTAAAGAACTAACGATACCTCACGGAATTAGTTATAGTTTTACGGGAACTTATGAAAACCAAATCCGAGCAGAAAAAAAATTAAGTTTAATCGTTCCGGTGGCTCTGCTTATTATCTTTTTAATTTTATATTTTCAGTTTAAAAAAGTAAGTACTTCTTTAATGATTTTTGTAGGAATTGCTGTCGCTTTTTCAGGAGGATTCATCATGATTTGGCTATACGGACAAGAGTGGTTTTTAAATTTTTCTTTCTTAGGACAAAATATTCGCGAATTATTTCAAATACGAACCATTAACTTAAGTGTTGCCGTATGGGTTGGTTTTATTGCCTTATTTGGTATTGCCACGGATGATGGCGTTGTTATAGCAACCTATTTGACTCAGGTGTTTGATAAGAAGAAACCTCAGACTCAGAAAGAGATTAGAGAAGCTGTGATAGAAGCAGGGCAAAAAAGAATTCGTCCTTGTTTGATGACTACGGCAACTACTTTATTGGCTTTGTTGCCTATTTTGACTTCAACCGGACGGGGTTCTGATATTATGATTCCTATGGCTATTCCAAGTTTTGGAGGAATGTTAGTGGCTTTAATCACATTATTTGTCGTTCCGGTTTTATATAGTTGGAATGCCGAGCGAAAGATTAAAAATCATGTAATAGAAAAAGATAAAGTAATAATTTAAATAAATTTATTATGTTGTTATTAATCAATAAAATAAATTATCAAAAAACAATTAAAAGAGTAATGAAAAATAATTTTACTTTTTATTTTTCGTTGATACTTACTTTTTTAGGTTTCAGCATAGTTTTTTCTCAGGAAAAGTTGGATGATTATATTCAAATTGCACTAAAAAACCACCCGAAATTACAAGCGGATAGTTTGCAATATCAAGTAATATTAGAACGTGTAAACGAAGTGGGAAACTTAGCTGATACCAAGTTTTCCGGAGGAGTATTCTTAAGCTCTCCCGAGACGCGTGTAGGTCCTCAAAATGTCAAATTAAGTGCTTCGCAACAATTTCCTTGGTTGGGTACTTTAAAAGCACAAAAAGAAGTGGTAAAAACGCAGTCTGAAGTTCAATTGGAAAATATTCGCGAAACACAGTACCAATTAATTTTAAAAACGCAGCGTAAATATTACAAATTGGGGCAAATTAAAGATCGTATTGTGGTTTTAAAAGAAAACATGGCCTTGTTGGATACATATGAGCGTTTAGCGTTAAAAAATTTAGAGAACAATTTGGCTACAATGGCTGATGTTTTAAAAATTAGGATGTCTAAAAATGAGTTAGAAACAAAAATTAAAAATCAGGAAAGTGAATGGGAAGTTCAAAAACGAAATTTTAACCGAATTTTATATCGAAAAAGGGAAGAACCTATTGAAGTACAATCTTTTAGTGAACCGATTTCCTTGCCTTTAATAGATTCTTTATTTGATTTTAATAACCATCCGTTGGTTAAGCGTTTTGAAAAACAGCGGGAAGTATTAAGTAAAGAGTCTTTGGCTAATCAGAAAGAAGGATTGCCTAAAGTGGGATTCGGATTGGATTATGTATTAGTTTCCGAGCGGTCTGACATGAATATATCCGATAATGGAAAAGATATTATTATGCCTATGATATCGCTTAATATACCTTTATTTAATAAAAAATATAAGGCAAAAGCAAGGCGTTTAGAAATTCAAAACGAAGAAAACTATTTAACTCAGCAAGATCAAATCATTACTTTAGAAAAAGAATTGGATGATGCTTTAAATCAATATTTTATAAGTAAAGAAAATGTTAAAACTTATGATCAAAATATTACTGAATCCAAACGAGTTCAAAATTTAGTTCTTACAAATTATTCAACCGGAAGATTGGATTATGATGAAATTTTAGAAATTCAGGAATTAACATTGAAGTATCAATTATTGAAAGTGGATGAATTAAATTCACTTTACCAGCAAAAGGCATTGATTGAGTACATATTAATTCAAAACAAAGATGAGAAATGAAAACAAAAAATATTGAATTATCTGTTAAAAATATGGTGTGCAACCGTTGCATTAAAGTAATCAGAGAGGAACTTATGCGTAATAAAATTGATTTTGTACGAGTCGATTTAGGAAAAATAGAATTGGATAAAGAACTTTCGGAAAAACAGAAAGAAAATCTTTTACAAATTTTAGAAAAAGAAGGCTTTGAGTTATTGGAAGACAAAAATCAACAACGAATAAATTTTATAAAGAACTATGTAATAGAGCAAATTCACCAAAGAAAAAAGATAAATAAAAATCAAAAACTATCTGAAGTTTTAAGTGAAAATTTAGGAATGGATTACACCAATATCAGTAAGCTGTTTTCTCAAATTGAAGGACAAACGATTGAACATTATGTTATTCAACAGAAAATAGAACGGGTTAAAGAATTGTTGATGTACGGAGAATTAACTTTAAGTCAAATTTCATATGAGTTAGATTACAGCAGTCCGCAACATTTATCAGGACAATTTAAAAAAATAACCGGAATGACACCGAGTGATTTTAAGGAAAACGGTATTCGTAAAACACTGGATACGATTTAATTATAAAAAAATAAAGATGAAAAAATCTCATAATTCTCATTCAAAAGAGGTGTTAAAAGCAAAAGCAAAATACCATTGTCCTATGCATTGTGAAGGAGAGAAAGCATACAACCGGCCGGGAGATTGTCCGATTTGCGGAATGGATTTAGTGCCAATGGAGGATGAAATAGAAAACGACACCTATTTTACTTTATTAAAGAAATTTAAAGTAGCTGTAATTTTTACACTTCCGATTTTTATTATTGCCATGTTGGAAATGCTACCGAATAATCCGCTGTATCGTATGATGGAAGCTGTCAAATGGAACTGGGTTCAGTTTATTTTATCCATTCCGGTCGTTTTCTATGCTACTTGGATGTTTTTTGAGAAAGCATGGAAATCTATTGTAACAAAGCATCTTAACATGTTTACTTTAATTGGAATAGGATCCGGAATAGCTTGGATTTTTAGTGTTTTAGCTTTGTTGTTTCCCGATGTTTTCCCTGAGCAATTTAAAACAAAACACGGAACTGTTTTCGTTTATTTTGAAGCAGCAACAGTTATCTTGACTTTGGTTTTATTAGGTCAATTATTAGAAGCAAAAGCCCACAGTCAAACCAATGGAGCAATTAAAGAATTATTAAAATTAGTTCCTTCCAAAGCTTTTTTAATAAAAGATGGAGAAGAAGTTGAAATTTCAATTGATCAAATTCAACGAGAAAATATTTTACGTGTAAAACCGGGAGATAAGATTCCTGTAGATGGAATTATTTTTGAAGGAAATAGTGCAATTGACGAATCTATGATTACCGGAGAACCTATACCGGTAGATAAACAAGAAGGTGATAAAGTTAGTGCAGGAACCATAAACGGTTCAAAATCATTTTTAATGAAAGCCGAAAAAGTAGGAGGGGAAACGTTATTATCACAAATTATTGAAATGGTGAACAATGCAAGTCATTCTAAAGCCCCTATTCAAAAATTAGCTGATCAAATTTCCAAATATTTTGTTCCTATTGTTTTGGTAATTGCCGTATTGACTTTTATCGTTTGGAGTATTTTGGGACCGGAACCTTCTTATGTATTTGCTTTTGTTAATGCAATTGCCGTTTTAATTATTGCATGTCCTTGTGCATTGGGCTTGGCTACACCTATGTCTGTAATGGTAAGTGTGGGAAAAGGAGCACAATCAGGAGTTTTAATTAAAAATGCTGAATCTTTGGAGAATATGAATAAAGTTGATACGGTTATCGTAGATAAAACGGGAACGATTACGGAAGGAAAACCATCTGTTGAGAAAGTAGTAAACTTAACAAAGTTATATTCAGAATTGGAATTAATCCAACTAATTTCTTCTTTAAATCAACACAGTGAACATCCTTTGGCTGAAGCTATTACAAAATTTGGTAAAGAAAACCAAATTACAATCAATTCCGTTTCTGATTTTGAATCTGTAGCAGGAAAAGGTGTTGTTGGGAAATATAATAATCAACAAATTGCAATAGGAAATAAAAAATTATTAGAACAATTTTTAATATCTGTTTCAAACGAAATTATCTATAAAGTACAACAAGAACAAACTTTAGGAAAAACCGTATCCTATATTGCTGTTAATAACGTTATTTCGGGCTATGTGGTCATTTCCGATGCCATAAAGAAAAACAGTAAACAAGCCATTCAAGATTTACATGCTAAAGGCATAGAAGTCGTTATGCTAACCGGAGACAATAAAAATACGGCACAAGCGGTGGTTAATGAATTAAATTTAACTCGATTTAAAGCAGATTGTTTGCCTGAAGATAAATTAAAAGAAATCAAGCGATTGCAAAAAGAAGGAAGAATTGTGGCAATGGCAGGAGATGGAATTAATGATGCTCCTGCACTGGCACAAGCTAATATAGGAATTGCTATGGGAACAGGAACCGATGTAGCTATTGAAAGTGCTGAAATCACACTGGTTAAAGGAGATTTACAAGGCATTGTAAAAGCGTATAATTTAAGCCATAAAGTTATGCAAAATATTAAACAAAATTTATTCTTTGCATTTCTTTATAATACATTGGGTATTCCGGTTGCAGCAGGTTTATTATACCCGTTATTTGGTTGGTTATTATCACCTATGTTAGCTGCTTTAGCTATGAGCTTCAGCTCAGTATCAGTAATTGTAAATTCATTAAGATTAAGAAAAATTAAATTATAAAAAATGAAAAAAATAGTCCCTTATATTGTTATCTTAGGAATAGGTTTATTTTTAGGATGGTTGTTTTTTGGAAGTAATAATCAGAACGAAACTCCAGTATCAGAACAAAGGAAAACAGAAGGAAATGTGCATGATGAAGTAGAAGAATGGACATGTTCGATGCATCCACAAATCCGACAGCCTGAACCCGGTAAGTGCCCAATTTGTGGGATGGATTTGATTCCCGTATCGACAGGTAATTCAAAGTCTGAAACATTAGAAGATTATCAGATTAAGTTATCTGAGAATGCGTTAGCTTTAGCAAATGTGCAGACAATTCAAGTAGCACCTAAGAATAAGCAGGATGTCTCTGAAAAAAATATGATAAAATTATCAGGACAAATAGAAGAAAACGAATCTTCTTTTTATACACAAACAGCTCATATCGGGGGAAGACTTGAAAGTTTTAGAGTAACGTATGAAGGAGAATATGTAAAAAGAGGACAATTCATCGGAGCGATTTATTCTCCCGAAATAGTATCTGCCCAACAAGAATTGCTAATTGCTTCAGAAAGTAAAAAAATACAGCCTGAAATTTACAATGCTGTGAAACAAAAATTAAGATTATGGAAATTATCCAATGCTGAGATTAACCAAATTGAGCGTACACGAAAGATAAAAACTGATTTTCCTTTGTATGCTGATGCTTCAGGAATTGTAAAACAAAGGATTGCGACCATAGGAACGCATGTGCAATCCGGTGCACCTTTATATACTTTAATCAATTTAAGTAAGGTTTGGATTATTTTAGATGCTTATGAAAAAGATATTCCTTATTTACAAACAGGTCAAAAAGTTGTTGTAAACGTATCGGCTTATCCGGATGAACAATTTGAAGGAAGAATTTCTTTTATAGAACCTGTTTTGAATACAAAAACGCGAACAGTTCCAATCCGAATCGAAATCATAAACAGAAATATGAAATTAAAACCGGGTATGTTGGCTGTTGCTGAAATTGAAATTCCACATGACGTAGCAAAAAATCAAAGACTTACCATTCCGAGATCAGCTGTAATTTGGACAGGAAAACGCTCTGTAATTTACGTAAAACCTTATAAAGAGGAACCTGTTTTTGAAATGCGAGAAATAGAAGTAGGAAATACAGTAGGAGAGGAGATAGAAGTTTTAACAGGATTGGAAGTAGGAGAAGAAATTGTAGTAAACGGGGCCTTCACCATTGATTCTGCAGCTCAATTACAAGGAAAAAAGAGCATGATGAATTCTTCTGAGAAAAAGGATACACAAAACGAAAAAAATAGTCATCTGAAAGTTAAAGTAAATAAAGTATTTAAAACACAACTGAATACTTTTTATAATGCTTATATAAAATACAAAGACTTTTTAGTTGAAGATAAATCAGAAAAAGTAGTAGAACAATCCAAAGTAGCTTTAAAAATATTAAATGATATGAAAGAAGATGATGTTGTAGACCAAAATGCAAAAAATCATTGGATAACTCTAAAAAAAGAAATGGAGACGTTGTTAAAAAATAGTTCAAATTCAACGGATATTGAAAAACAACGATACTATTTTAAAAGTCTTTCTACCAATTTACTATCCACAATTGAAATGTTTGGAGGTATTGAGGAAAAAGTTTATGAATTATATTGCCCGATGGCAGGTGATAGTAAAGGAGCTATTTGGTTAAGTAAAGAAAATGACGTGTTAAATCCTTATCTTGGTGCTAAAATGTTAAAATGTGGTGAAGTAAAACGTGAAATTATACATAAAAACTAAAAAAATATACAAAAACTAAATAATTTTAGAAGAATTTTGTAATAAATTTAGAATAAAGATTAAACTAATTAAAAAATAGATACAGATGAAAACATTAATTGCAACATTAAGTATTTTAGGTATGACTTTAACAGGCTGTAAAAACAATAAGCCGGAAGCAGAAACTATGGCAATGAGCGATAAGGCTTATGAATTTAAAGTTTATGGAAATTGTGGAATGTGTGAAAAACGAATTGAAAAAGCAGCCAATTCGGTTGAGGGAGTTTTATCAGCTGATTGGAGTAAAGAGACCAAAATGATGAAAGTAGAAGGTGGTAAACAGGAACAAGTTGAACAAGCTATAACACAAGCAGGTCATGACACAGAAAATTTTAAGGCAGAAGACAGTACTTACAATGAGCTACCGGGGTGCTGTCAATACGATAGAAAATAACGTAAAATAGTTAAACTAATTGCAGAGGAGAAAATCCTCTGTATTTTCAAGTACTCTATTTAACATAATATAAATTATGATTTTTATTTGTATGTAAAAACCTATATATATAATGGGATTTATTAATAAGGGATTCTTCTATACTATAAATCTTCTGCTGTGGCAATCAATTCTGCTAAATCTAAAACAGAAACTTCCTTTTCTTTTTCTTTGATTTTAACACCGTCGGTCATCATCGTGTTACAAAAAGGACAACCTGTAGCTATCACTTTCGGCTGTTGTTCTAAAGCTTCTTCCGTTCTTTCAATATTAATGTCTTTATTTCCTTTTTCGGGTTCTTTAAACATTTGGGCTCCTCCGGCTCCACAACACAAACCTTTTGATTTACAACGATTCATTTCAACTAATTCAGCATCTAATTTTTGAATTAATAAACGAGGAGCTTCATATTCATCGTTAGCTCTACCTAAATAACAAGGATCGTGAAATACAATTCTTTCTCCTTTAAAGCTTCCTCCTTCTATTTTTAAACGACCTTCTTCTAACAAGCTGTTTATAAACTGGGTATGATGTACAACGTCATAATTTCCACCCAATGAAGGATATTCATTTTTAAGTGTATTAAAGCAATGAGGGCATGTTGTTACAATTTTTTTAATTTCATATGCATTCATAATTTCAATATTCATGATGGCTTGCATTTGAAATAAAAATTCGTTTCCGGCACGCTTGGCAGGATCTCCGGTACATCCTTCTTCTGTTCCTAAAACAGCAAATTCTATATTTGCTTTGTTTAAAATCTTTACAAAAGCTTTAGTTATTTTTTTAGCCCGGTCATCAAAACTTCCTGCACATCCTACCCAAAAAAGAACTTCGGGTAACTTTCCTTGTGCCATAAATTCTGCCATTGTGGGAACATTCAAATTGCTCATATCTTAAAAAATTTTTAATACTATTTATTTAAATTTAATCATGTCTTCCATCATCAAAAACCTCTATTTTTACTTCTTTTTTAACTAAATTAGTAAATTTGCCATGAAAGCGTGTTGCTTTAACAATATGGTTATCAATCCAATGGTAATTTCCTCCACGAGGTTTCCCCATTAGAAGACTGTGGTATTTAAACCCGCATTTTGCCAACCATTTTTCCGTAACATCTCGATGTTCTTCTGTTCTGGATGTAAAAAAACATATTTGATGTCCTTGGTCATACCAATTATTAACGATTTCTAATGCATCAGGATAATAAGCTGCCGTAACCATTCGTTCCGGTTCTTCATTAGGAATGTCATCTCCGATTGTCCCATCAATATCAATGAGATAATTTTTAATTTCCTTTGGTAAAACCGGACTTATATTTTTACCGTCTTCCGTTTTCTTTTTTAACAGGTTTTTTCCTACTTTCGGTGTGCTCATTTATTTTATAACTTTTAGAATGATTAACTATATCATGGCTAGCTGAATAATATTTTAATTTATTCTTCGTCTTTCCAATTTAATCGATCGGCTTGCCCAAACTGCCATGGTGCACTATTGTTTTCAATATTCGTCATCATAATGTTCAACTCTTGAGGTGCGGCAGATTGTTCCATTACTAAAAATCGGCGTAAATCAATAATAATAGACAATGGGTTGATTAAAACAGGACATGCATCTACACAAGCATTACAGGAGGTACACGCCCATAATTCTTCTTGTGAAATATAATCGCCTAATAACTGTTTTCCATCCGGTTTAAACTCGCCGTTTTTATCTATATTTTTTCCTATTTCTTCAATACGGTCACGCGTATCCATCATAATTTTACGTGGCGATAGTTTTTTTCCTGTAAGATTGGCAGGACAAACGGAAGTACAACGCCCGCATTCTGTACACGTGTAAGCGTTCATAAGCTGAACCCAATTCAAATCAACAGCATCACTTGCTCCAAATTTTTCATGAGTACTTCCCTCCTCTTCTTCTGCAGATGGTGCTGCAAAAGGATCGGCATTAGGGTCCATCATCATTTTTACTTCTTTGGTTACAGAAGTTAAATTATTCAGCTGACCTTTAGGCTCTAATTTAGAATAATATGTATTGGGAAACGCAAATAAAATATGCAAGTGTTTTGAATAATATAAATAATTCATAAAGAATAAGATGCCTATTATATGTAGCCACCATGCCACCTTTTCTATAACTTCAAGTGTTGTTGTATTTTCAGGTAAAATAGTAGAAATATATTGAGAAATCGGGAAACTTCCAGCTTCATGATAAATGCCTAAAATTTGTAATTTGTAATCGGCAGCATTCATTAATAAAAATAAACTCATTAAAATAAACTCTATATATAATATATAATTAGCATCGTTTTTAGGAAACCCTTGCATTTCGGGATTCCAAAAACGTTTTATCTTAATGATGTTTCTCCGAATCCAAAAAATAGTAACCGACAACAGAACTAAAAATGCCAGCAATTCAAAAGAAGCTATCAGAAAATCATAAAAAGTTCCCATAAAAGAGAAAATACGGTGTGTGCCAAAAATACCGTCAATAATAATTTCCAACAATTCTATATTAATGATAATAAACCCCAAATAAACCAAAATATGGAGTATTCCTGCTACGGGTCTGACAGTCATTTTCCCCTGTCCTAAAGCTACGAGAGACATTACAGTCCACCGTTTAGAAGCGTTATCGGTGCGGTCTATGTCTTTACCTAATTTTATGTTTCGGATGAGTTTTTTTATATTTTTAACAAAAAAACCAAATCCTATAATTAATAAAACAACAAATAATAAACTGGAAAGAATATTCATCATATCTATGTTAAAATTTGATTCAAGATATAAAGATTTTTTGAAAAATATATTATGCATGAATAATAATTTTACTCTTTAGAATCATTCTTAATTTCTTGATTGACGTAAGGCTTATTTTTTTTACCGAAAATAGAAAAGTGGACATACCGTTTTGGGTTTTCTTTCATATCGCGTAAAAGTAACTCCAACTCTTTGGTAGCATGATTTAAGTTGTTATAAACAGCTTCATCTTTTACCAATTTTCCTAAACTTCCTTCGCCTTTTTGGATTCCGCTCATAATGTTATTCAAATTATTTAACGACTGATCTAACTTTGCAATGGTTTGATCTAAATCAGCATGGTTTAAATCTTCTGCTACATGATTAAAATTATGCATTGTAGAATCTAAATTGGTTAAAGTCGAGGCTAATTTTGTTCGATTTTCAGATATCAATCCTTTTGCTTCTAAAGCTAATCCGTTAAAACTTTGTGCCGTATTATCAAATTTAGAAACCGTTGTACGAACGGATTTTGCCATTTGATTAAATGACAAAATAGTTTGATCTAAATTACGAACCAAGTTGGCAATACTTTTTTTATTTTCCGGTGTAACCAATCCTCTCACCATAACCAATGTTGAATCAATACTCGCCAAAACATTTTCCAACTTTTGCTTTAAAGGAGTGGCTTCTTTTGCCAAAATGGACAACATACCTGATTCAACTTCACCTATGATATAGTCTCCATCTTTTACGGGCTTATCTTTTCTTGACATTTCCAATTTAACCTCAGCTCCCGACATCAAACCGGGTTCATAGATAATGGCTTTTGTATTTTTATCAAATTTAAAATCGGTATTAATGGTCATTTGTACCAATAATTTTCCGGAGTCATCATCAGTAAAATCAATATTATCTATATGTCCTACTTTCATTCCGTTAATGGTTACCGGTTTTGTTTCCTGCAATCCGTGTACATCTTCATAAACAGCATATAAAACAGTTCCTCTATTAAATACGTTTTTGCCTTTTAAAAAATTAATCAAAAGGACAAAAGCCCCTATAGATGCTACGGCAATAATTCCAGCTTTTAAATTTTTCGACATATATAAAACATTTAAAACAGTAAATTTAGTGTAAAAAAGTTAATTTTTAAATAAATCATTTTACAAGGTACTTTTTACGGATACTCTTTTTCCATCTTTTAAAGCTATGATAAAGCAATCTTTGTATCCCTTAGCCTGAGCTTCTTTTTGTTTCTTCTTAATATCCTGATACTTAGTTGTTTCTCCGTAAGTATAAATGTAAACTCCATTATCGTTTTGTACACGTTCGACACCTTCTAAACCTTTAAAATTACTTGATTTTTTATTGATTCTTTTTTGGGTTGACATTAACTGAACTTTGTATACAACTTCTTTATTTGAAGTGATTTGTGTGTCGTTATCTTTAGTATTGATTGGAGGAGGTTTGGTTATAACGCCGTTTTTTTTATCAAACTCTTTTTTATAAGAATTGAACGATTTAAAAACAGCATCAGCAATTTTATCTTTCCCGTTATGTGAGTTGATGAATTGGCGTTCAGAATCATTTGATATAAACCCAATTTCAATTAAAACCGAAGGCATGGCAGTTTCGCGTAAAACCAAAAAACCGGCCTGTTTTACACCTCTATTTTTCCTTCCGATATTTGTAAAATATTTTTGAACATCTCCGGCAAATTCAATACTTTGATCCAAATGTGCATCTTGCATCAATGTTAATCCTATAACGGATTCGGGAGAATTAGGGTCAAAACCTTCATAAGTAATTTTATAATCTTCTTCAAGCAAAATTACTGAGTTTTCACGTTTGGCCACCTCAAAATTGTCAGCAGACCGGTGTAATCCCAAGACGTAAGTTTCTGACCCGTAAGGAGATGTTTTTGCATTGGCATTACAATGAATTGAAATAAACAAATCTGCATGGTTACGATTGGCAATATTTGCCCGCCCTTTCAGTGTAACAAATTTATCCGTAGTTCTTGTATAAATAACTTTGACTTCATTTCCATGTTGCTTTTTTATCAAAGAGCCCAAACGTTTGGAAACATCAAGCGTAATGGTTTTTTCATAAATGGCATGCCTGCTACTCCCTATGGCTCCTTTGTCATGACCTCCGTGTCCGGCATCAATAACAACTACAAAAGGTTTATCTTGGGTAAATGAAAAACCCCATAGAAAGATAAAAAATAGAATAAGAGATAATTTTCTCATGTTAATTCGCGTTAAAATAATAGTTCAGAATATTTTTTGTTTATTTTTGGCATAGTTTTTTATTCAACAAAAATAATAATTTGAAATTAAGTAGCACGAAATATCTATTAACATTAATTTTTATCTTTTCTTACTTAAACGTTATTTTTGCTCAAAAAAACGATACAATTTATTTAGACCCCAAAGAAGATCTTACGGTTCGGGATACGATTAAAATTGATACGGTAACGGTAAAAAGACCTAAAGGTAAGTTAGAAGATTTTTTATACTACGATTCAAAAGACCAAATTTCCAAATTAAAAGAAAAAAAATCCTATTTGATTGATGATGCGGTGGTTAAATATACAGATATTGAATTAACCGCTGATTATATTGAAATTGATTGGAATACGGAAATTATTTCAGCCCAATGCAAACGTGACAGTCTTGGAAAATGTAAAAATAAAACCATTTTTAAGCAAGGCAACCAAAGCATGCAATATGAAACATTTCAGTATAATATTAAAACCGGTGTGGGTGTGGCAACCAACGTACGCATTGAAGATGGTATTCCTGACGGAATAATGGTGGCCGAAAAAGTAAAAAAGATAAACGACTCCGTATTATACTCAGCAGGAATTTTTTATACTCCCGATCCTGAGTTTACCGGAGGAAAAACCGATGAACCCGATTTTTATATCGTAGCGAATAAAGCCAAATTTAAAAAAGAAAAAATTGTCGTAACTTCTCCAGCTCAGGCTTATATACACGGCGTGCCTACTCCGTTGATTTTGCCTTGGGGAATTTTTCCTATCGGTGGCGAAAAATCACGGGCAGGAATTATTGTTCCCTCTTTTGGAGAAAATAGTAATCAGGGGTTTTATTTGGAAAATATGGGGTTTTATATTCCTTTTGGAGATTACATCGATTTAAAAACTACGTTGGATGTTTATACAAAAGGGAGTTGGGGTGTTCATTTATTATCCAATTATAAAAAACGCTATAAATTCAATGGCGGTTTCGGATTTGATTATGAAGTGAGAAAACAAGGAACCAAAGGATTAAGTAGTTATTCCGAACAACAATTAATCCGATTGAACTGGCGACATGCTCAAGATGCTAAATCAAATCCGAATCTGCGTTTATCAGCCAATGTTAACTATGCCTCTACCAATTATTTTAATACCACGTTAAACTCCGGAAATTATATTTCAGGAAATAATTTAACCAATACGATTTCCTCCTCAGTTAGTTTATCAAAAACATTTGATAATCTTCCTATAACCGTTTCATTATCAGCAACTCACTCGCAAAACTCACAAACCAACCAAGTAAATATGACTTTACCCCGATTTAATTTAATAGTAGATCGTCAATATCCTTTTGCTCCAAAAGTGGGAAGCAAAAAAGGTTTGTTACAAAACATAGGAATTGATTATTCGTTTGATTTTGAAAATAAAGTACAAGTCATGGATGATAATCTATTTAAAAAAGAAATGTGGGATAGCCTGCAAAATGGTTTTCAACACCAAATATCAGCTAATACCGGGGTTACATTGGCAAAATATTTTAATTTCAACTTATCCGGAACGTATAAAGATGTTTGGTATTTAGAAACCATCAACCGGGCTTACAACCCTAAGACTAATTCTGTAGAAGACACTACTGTAAATGGTTTTAAGACATATAGAACTTTTAACTTTTCTTCCAGTCTTTCTACAAATCTATATAAAACGCTTCATTTTGATAAAAAAAATAAAGATGCTTGGCTTAAAGCGGTTCGTCATGTAATGACACCCAGCATATCTTATTCTTTCACACCCGATTTTTCAACACCTTCATGGGGTTATTATGAAACATATCGTGATGGAAGTGGTAATTTGAATATTTACTCTCCGTTTGAGGATGGTATTTATGGTGCTCCGGGAAGAGGATTAAGTAGTTCCGTAGGATTGAGCTTACGGCACAATTTAGAAGCAAAAATACGTGATAATAAAAATGATTCGTTAGATTATAAAAAAATTAAGTTATTTGATTATGTCAATATGTCGACCAGTTACAACATGGCTGCCGATTCGCTTCAATGGTCTGATTTAACCGTATCAGGATCAACCAAATTCTTTAATGATCGAATAAGTGTTAATTTTAATGCAACTTGGGATCCTTATGATTTTGCCCCTAATTATGCTGATGATGGTTCTATTTCGTCGTATAAAACGATTGATAAATTGGGACCTCGATTGGTTAATTGGGGTGTTTCAACAGGTTATACTTTTAACAATGACACTTTTAAACGAAATTCCGATAAAAAGAATTCAAAAAATAAAGAATCATCTGATAATCCTTATCGAGGAGCCGTTCGTTATGATGTTTATGAGTATGATAAAGACGGATACGCCCGATTTAAGATTCCGTGGTCTTTGGGTTTGAATTTCAGCCATCGAACTACGCGACAGTTTTTAGAGAGTTCTCATGCAACTTCTGTTAATATAAACGGATCTATTGAACCGGCTCCTTATTGGAAAATCGGATATAATACCAGTTATGATTTTACTTCGGGTAAATTTGCAGCTCTACGATTGAATCTAACAAGGGATTTACGAAGTTTTAATATGACTTTTGGTTGGGTTCCCACAGGGACTTATCAAACGTGGAATTTATTTATAGGCTTAAAAGCCAGCATGCTTCAAGATGTTAAATATGAAGATGATAATCCGCTTATTTTAAATCAGTCCAGTGGAGGGTTTTAGAAAAAATATAAAAAAGAGCTCGATTAAAGACTCCGGCTCTTTTTTATGGTATTATTAGATTGTCCTGAAATAAAACTCACGATTTCTTGGTCAATACTGATTACATTAAGTCCTGAAACACCTGATAAAGTTAAATCATTTGTGTTAAAAGAGATATTGTCGTTACAATTAAAATTTGTAATAAAACATTTTTTTTCGCATTCTTCATTCAATTTATATCGTTCATCTTTCGTAAATGCAAAGGTGTAAGTTTACTAAAATCAAAAACATGACCAATATCATATTTAATAACCGTCTAACGTGAAAAAATGTATAAAAATCGTTTTAGAAATGAAATAATTGTCAAAAAATTATAATTATGTTAATTAGTTTGTAAAAAGAATAAAAAATTTATGCTTTTAAACTATTTTTTTTATTAAAATCTCTCTGCTAAAAAAATAATCTTTTTTAAAATTTTATTCATATTAAGGTAAATCATCATATAACATACAACTACATGTTACATACACTATAAATTTGCCTGCTTAAAAACATTTAAAAATTAGAAAAAATGAAAAAAAATTACTTTTCAACATTATTTGTAATGTTATGCTTTATCTTATGTGTAAAAAATCTAAAGGCTCAAGTAGGAATCGGTATAGCTGAACCTGAAGCCGTGTTAGATGTCAGTAGTTCCAATTCAGGTGTTCTATTTCCACGAGTTTCTGATGTAAGTGAAGTTGAAAAACCTTCTAACTCTATGATTGTTTATGATAATAGTCAAAAAGATTTTTATCAATACAGTGATGTAAGTGAGTCATGGGTAAAACTTGGAGAAAAAACATCTACTATAAATGGTTCAGAAACGACTCTTTATTCTACTACAAACACATCGTATAATCATACGTTAGAATTTTGTTTCACACCTTTAAGTGGTACTGTTAATAACAACTGTATTGTTAATAATTTCTGCGGAAAATTTATGATTAATAAAAGACCTAATTCTGATGCAAGCATTGTAAAAATACTCTATTTACTTGATGGAAACGGAGATAATATCCAACCTACACAGACGTCCACAACTGTAAAATGGAATTCTCCTATGTATCAAACTCATACTTTTACTGTAAACAACCATTCTGCTACCTACAGTAGAAGTAACGAAATGTCAGGTAGATTGCATTATGAAGTATTAGGATTAAATCCATAAAGATTTTTCTCACTATGATAAAAAACCGGTATGACTTTATACTGGTTTTTTTATTTTTATCGCCTCCATAATTTTTTCTGCATGGATTTTTGAATTTTCAATAAACCAAATATTTGTACACATTCCTCCACAAACTACTCCTGCTAAATAAATTCCTTTTACATTGGATTCTTGTGTTTCAGGATTATACTCAGGAGTCTGCAATCCGTCGTTTTGCAAATGAATACCTACGTTCTTTAAAAACTCAAAATCAGGCTCATAACCCGTCATAGCTAATACCCAATCATTTTCTATTTCAATTTGACCTTCCGAAGTATTCATTATAATACTTTGGGATGTTATTTTTTTTACTTCCGACTGATAATAAACTTTGATACTCCCCTCTTCTATTCTATTTAATATATCGGGCTTTATCCAATATTTTACACGGTGTCCAATCTCTTTACCTCGTATAATTAATGTTACATCTGCTCCTTTCCGATAAATTTCTAAAGCCGCATCTATTGCTGAATTTGAAGCTCCTATAACAGCCACTTTTTGATTAATATAATAATGCGGATCATCATAATAATGTTTCACTTTTGGAAGATTCTCTCCCTCAATATTTAATAAATGTGGTTTGTCATAAAAACCGGTTGCTATCACAATATTTTGAGCCTGATAGGTACTTTTTGAGGTTTTAATTGTAAAGATTTTATTTTCTTTTTTGATAATTTTTTCAACTTTTTCAAATAAGGAAATATCCAAATCCCAATGCTGTTGTACTCTTCTGAAGTATTCCAAAGCCTCATTACGCGTTGGGCGACTATTTGTAGATACAAAAGGAACTTTACCAATTTCTAATTTTTCCGAGCTTGAAAAAAAAGTCATATTAACCGGATAATGATAAAGAGCATTAACCAAAACGCCTTTTTCAATAATTTTATACGTTAATTGTCTTTTTTGAGCTTCTATTCCGCAAGCCATTCCTATTGGTCCTCCTCCAATAATAAGTACATCTAACATATTTTAAGTTTTGTATTAAGTTAAGGTCTGAAAAATAACCATTATTCTTCTTTTTGGTTTTTATCCAACCAATCAATGTATTTTTTACGATTAGCTTCATGTTCTTCCAAAGAGTGAGCAAATTCATGATATCCCCAATTTTCAACACTGGCACACATATACATATAATTATGTTTTGAAGCATTTAAAACAGCATCGATGGAGCTTGGCTCAGGAATGTTAATCGGTGCAGGCGGAACGCCATAATTCAAATAAGTGTTATAAGGTGATTCTTCTCGTAAATGCTTAAAAAGTACACGTTTGATAACCGTATCAAATCCTATGCGTTTTTTTACTGCATAAATAACTGTCGGGTCAGACTGCAGTTTCCAGTTTTCACGTAACCTGTTTAAGTACAATCCCGCTACTTTAGGTCGTTCATTGCGTTTGGCAGTTTCTTTTTCTACAATAGCTGCCAACGAGGTTATTTGCAGAGGTGTCATTCCTAATTGATCTGCTTCTGCCTTTCGTTTGGCATTCCAAAATTTTTGATGTTCTTTTTCCATACGATCTACAAATTGTTTTGCAGAGGTATTCCAATAAAAGTTATATGTATTGGGTAAAAAAATTTGTTTTACATTTTCCTTTGTCAGATGGTTTTTTTCTAAAAATCCAGAATTGGAAATGTATTGTAAAATGGCTGTTGAATCGGCTTCTATTTGTTTGGAAACTTTTCCGGCTAATTCCTGAAGTGTTTCTACGTTATTAAACTGAACTTTTACTTCTTCCTGTATTCCGGCACGTAAATGATTTACTAATTTATTGTTATTCCATCCTTTTTCTATTTTGTATTTTCCTCCTTTAATATGGCTTGGGTATTTTTTTTGCAAAGCAACCCATTCAAAATCCTCTATGTTTTCGACAAAAGGCGTAATTTTGTTTTTTACTTCTTCAAAAGTTGCATTTGAACTGATGTAAACATAACCTTCTTTTTGCGTTTTTTTTAAAAAAATTTTATTAGAAAAATAATAACCTGCCAATCCTCCTAAAATGATCAGTAAAAAAGCAATTATTCCCAGTGTTTTTTTCATTTTTTATGATTTGAATATTTGGTATAAATTAACATCTAAAAACTGATGGTTGATTTGAACCCAATCTTTTTTTACCATAGTTTTTTCAAATCCGTTTTTTTTAAAAAGTTGTAGAGACACTTTATTATTTGCAACAACATGAGCATACACCTGATTCAAATTAAGGGTTTTAAAGGCGTATTGAATCATTAATTGGATGGCTTCTGAGGCATATCCTTTATTTTTAAAGGATTCCTCACCAATCAAAATACCCAAAGCCACACGGCTGTTTTTAAGATCCAAATCAAATAAATCTACAAATCCAATAGATTGATTATTAATTTTTAACACAATGACCAACCGTAATTGTTTCATTTGAAAAATATCGTATGAAGCATTTTCAATATATTGATTTAATAAATATTTCGAGTAAGGATGTAATGTTTGGGAATCTAACCAATGATCTGCTTGATTTTCCCATTCATACAAAATAGAAATATCTTCAGGCTCTAAGGCTCGTAGTTTAATATTTTCAGAAGTCAAAGTCATAGGTATTAATTTCTCCTTTAAATACAAATTGGGCAGATCCTGTTAGAATAACGTTTGTAAATGTATCATTTTTTTCTTGAAACTGAACTTCCAGTTTCCCTCCTAATGTATTGATAAATACTCGATTTTCTGTAATTCCTTTTTTATAAGAAGCAATCGCTGAGGCAGTAACTCCGGTTCCACAGGAAAAAGTTTCATCTTCAACTCCTCGTTCGTATGTTCTGACAAACAGCGTATTATCGGCTATTTTTTCTGCAAAATTAACGTTAGTACCTTTTTCAAAATAAGAAGTACTGTTTCTGATTTGCTTCCCATGAGTAAAAACATCAAAATTTTTAATATCTTCAACAAATTCTACATGATGAGGTGAGCCTGTATCAAGAAAATAATATTGATCATAAACTGCTACTTTTTCTACATCTGCCATTCCTAATGCAATTTTGTCAGGAAAAACAGTTGCTGTGTGTAAACCATCAATCGCATTAAAAGAAGTGTTTTTTGAAATAATCTTGAGATCGTGAGCAAACCGAACTAAACAACGCCCACCATTACCACACATAGAACTTTCATTTCCGTCAGAATTGAAATAATACATGTAAAAATCAGTTTTTTCATCATTTTCCAAAAGCATTAACCCGTCTGCACCTATTCCAAAACGTCTGCTACATATATTTTGGATTAATTTTTTATCCAAAGGAAATTCTTTTTTGCGATTATCCAAGATTACAAAATCATTTCCGGTTCCTTGATATTTATAAATAGAAAATTTCACCTTATCAATACTTTAACTTATTTTTGTTTTGGTAAATATACTACAAATAACGAGTGTAACACACTACTAAAAAATGTTAAAAATAAATAAACTACATTTGTAATACAATATTTGGGCATTGTTTTTGTTTTTATAATAGATGTTAAAAATTAAAATTAATTAAAAGAAACAAATATATCAAAATGAAGAAAATAGTAGGATATGCGGTAGTAGGAGTTCTAAGTGCAGGAATTACACTTGGAGCTTACAAAGGTTTCTTAGAAGAACAACCTAACAATCAAAATGTGAATGAAACTGAAACAGGACTTGTTACAACCAGTGTAAACTATGATTTACCTAACGTTTTTGGTAAACCAACATCATCCAATAATCCGGCGGATTTTACAAAGGCTGCCTCCAAAACGGTTAATGCTGTAGTAAATGTTAAAAATTACTCCAACAGGCAGCAGCAACAATACATTGATCCTTTTGATTTCTTTTTTGGAGGTGGTCAGCAACAACAACAGCAACAAGATGGTGAACCTCAAAAAATGGGACACGGTTCGGGTGTTGTTATTTCAGCCAATGGTTATATTGTAACCAATAATCATGTTATCGAAAAAGCAGATCGAATCGAGGTTACTTTAAATGACCAACGTACTTATGATGCAGAATTAGTAGGTACAGACCCTAGTTCCGATATAGCATTGTTAAAAATTGATGAAAAAGGATTGCCTTTTTTACCTTTCTCCAATTCAGATAATTTGAAAGTGGGCGAATGGGTGTTAGCCGTAGGAAATCCTTACAGTTTAAATTCAACGGTAACAGCTGGTATTGTAAGTGCCGTAGGGCGTAGTTTAAACTTAAATCCGGTTGAATCTTTTATTCAGACCGATGCCGCTATAAATCCCGGAAATTCAGGCGGTGCTTTGGTAAATACCGATGGAGACTTGGTAGGCATAAACTCTGCTATCAGCTCTCGTACAGGAAGTTATATAGGGTATGGTTTTGCCGTTCCTACCAACATGGTGAAGAAAATCGTTGAAGATATTAAAAAATACGGTTTTGTTCAACGCGGTTTAATCGGTGTTACACCTATTGATCTTTCAGATGAAGATATCGTATCGCGGTACAATAAACAATTTAATGAAAATATAGCTGTTCAAAAAGGGGTTCTAATCTATGACATGGATGAAAATGGAGCTGCTTTAGAAGCCGGATTGGAAAAAGGCGATATCATTAAGAAGATTGATAATCAAAAGATTACAAATAATGCTTCTCTAATAGGATACCTCAATTCTAAACATCCGGGTGATACGGTAAAAATTACGGTAAATCGCAACGGAAAAGAAAAAGTTTATAACGTTGTTTTAAGAGATAAACACGGCGTGGCTAAAATGAGAAGTAAAGATGAATTAACCGTTTCAGAAGTATTGGGAGCAGAATTAGCAGAAGCTCCTGAAAAATTCAGAAAACGTTACGGCATTGATTTTGGTGTTCAAATTACAAAATTGAATAGTGGTAAAATCAATCAAGTGCAAGGTTTAACAACCGGATGTGTTATTTTGGCTATTAATCAGAAAAAAGTTTCTACACCAAAAGATGTAGATAAAATTCTTAAAGGTTATAAAGGAGAAGTCAGTATGGTCTTTTTAGATAAATACGGTAGAAAAATTTATGGAGGATTTGAAATGGATTAACGTTCATTTTTAAATATAAATAAAAAAGTCCGAAAATTCGGCAGTCATGGTCGGAAGAAATTCCGGCCATTTTTTTATGATTAAGTTTTAAAAACTTTGTCTGGATCTCCACCGGCAAAAACAATTAGAATAGCCGTAATCATATCTCTAAGTTCCATTGCGATACGCCTTTTAGCAGTTTTATATCCTATATTATTTGCTTTTTTGTAAATCAAAAGTAACATTGAAGCAATCATTGTCATATAAACCATTACCTGAATTCCGTTTTTATTCATTGAAACCAAATGAC
>JBKEDE010000063.1:0-3571 GCA_047975265.1 Flavobacteriales bacterium | reverse complement strand
CTGGTAGAGGCATTGATACCGTATCTTATACCTAGCTGACGTTTAGAATGGTTTCCTTTTCTAAGTTCGTCTAAAATTTTGAGTTTGATGGGTTCGCTGTCCCGTCTCACGGTTTTGTTGATTTTATACTTATACTAATTGATGGTGTGTATACATATTTCAGGACGGGACAAAATGCACCACAACGGTCTCGGCTATGAGTAGTAGCGGAGTAGGGAAGCCGAAAGTTTCGGTTTAGACTGACGTAAGCTACTTGCAAATTTCATTTGTAAAATTTAGAAAAAAAATGACTTTGCAAGTAGCGACAAGAAAAGTACTAACGTTCGATTTAGCACTTAACCCGCTATTGCATATATACGATGTTGCATGTAGTGTTTTTAATTTGATGTCCTTACGCTTATTGAATTTGTTGCATCTTGTATAGCATTTTCAGCTAATGCACGTCTTGCCTCTTCTGAAAAGTAATTAGTAGCCAATGGAACAAAAAATAATGCAATTCCAGTAGCTTTGGACAGCAAAGAATTTGGATTATTTAAAGACCATTTATTACCTCTTATTTTTGTATCAATAAAGTTTCTAGCATTTTCTCTCATTGTTGGAGTAATTCTATATTGATTAAACATTGGGTTTCGTTTGATAGCATTATTTACATCACTAAAACTTCCATTTTGAAAATCATCTAATATGCTTTGTGCAATATCACTTCTATATAATTGTTGCCTAGTTAAATCTTTTATCTGATTAAAACGAGATAGAAGCTGTTGGTCTTGAATGATTAACCTACCCGTTTTTTGTAATTGAATAACACCATAAAGGTCATCCAAAGTAGATGGGTCTCCAGATGATAACTCATCTGTAAGAACATCTACAACTTCTTCAGAAACTTCTTCAGGATTTCCCCAATCAAGTTCTTGTTCATTATTCATTCTTTGATAAATCTCATTATCGGCATAATTATCATTATTCCTCATTGCATTTGTCTGATATGATGTCATAGCATAAGTTGCTCCTATTCCTCCGATTGTGAATAATGCCCCTGACTTTGTAAATATTCCAGAAATAGTTTTGATTATTCCACCTTCTTTACCCATTAAATATCCAGAAGCAATGGCTCCAACAGTAACAATTGCAGTTTCTTTAATATTGGCTGATGCTATTTCCTTTGCTGCTTGCTTTGCTACATCATAACTTATGATTGGTTGTAAAATACCTCCTGTATTACACATAAGCATTGAAGTTTCTGTAATTGCTAAAAATCCATCAAATTTTACGCCTTGTTTTTCATTTATCCATTTACCTTTTTGTAAATGCCCTGAGCAATCATGGGTAACAATAGCATATGTTGCAGTAGCTATTAAAACTACAGCACATACACCGGCAACAACCCAACCAATAGGATTTGATGCAAGAATGACCCCAACAATGAGACCACCTAACCCCATTGCAAAATTCATTGGACTTTTACAAACAAACTTTTCTTTGGTATTTCTGTCTTCTATGGTTAGTAATTCCAAATCTTTTTTATAAAAGACAGAACGTTTTGCTCTAGTAGGAATTAGTTTTTGAGGACTAGGGTTTTGTTGGTAAGTACAAACCACCCAAGTATCTTTTGGAATATAGGCTTTGCTCATAATAGTGAGTACATTAATCGTTGAAATAAACTGTGAATAATAAAACTAATGAATAAACAAATAAAAGCGAACTTTAAATGACTATATTTTAGCCAAATGTCATTATTGGTTTTCTTGAAAGGAATATGATAGTTGTTCATTACATTTTCTATTTCTGTTCTAAACTCTTTTTTGATATAGAAAACTTCTTTTCCATTTTTTGTTGTGATTCGTAGCATAAACAACTCATTAAGAGGTAAGCATGTGAAATAATTTTCTATTTCGCTAACATGTAATTTCTTATTGTTAATTGAAATAGTATTTTCACCAAGTTTAATAAATACAAATTTTTTCTTCAATTTACCGATAATTCCCCAAAAAGTTGCAGACGCTAATGTTAACATTAAAATATATCTCAAATTTCCAAACATATTACTGATTACTGCAACAACGGAAAAAACAGGAAGCAATAGAAGCGACGTTTTCATCATTGTATTATACTCATATACTTTATATGTTTTTGATTCCGTCATAACTCCACCTGTTTAAGCTCAAATTTTGTGATTACTTCGTAATCGTTTTTGACGGATTCCTTTATTGAAACATTGGCGTTTTTCAATAATCCTGTTTTATTTTCAATTATGTAGGTTATTCTATAAATAAAATCAAATTCGGTGTATGAAAACTTTATTAATGGTTGATACATATTGGAATACAAGTTTTGTAGTATTTTTTCATCAATACTTTCTTTTTCCAATGTGCCAACTAATCTGTATGTTGTAGCTAACTCATCTTCTGTTACTTTGCTGTTAGTAACATTTGCTTTTAAGTCAATAGACGGGAAAATTTGAGATTTTTGAACTATTGAATATTCTTCTAAGTTTTCATTAAGTGATTTTAAAAGTACATGAAAAAATAAATTTTTATCAATTACTTCAGACAATTGTTTTTCATTAGAAAACTCTTTATCTCCATTTGAAATAAATTCTCTGATACTTTGTGGGTTTCTTTCTTGTAATTCTTTAAAAAAGTGTAAACTATTAATTTTATGTTTTGAAAACAATTCCCAGTCTTTTTGTAGAGTACCTATATTATGGATTTTCTCAATTTTATCTTCTGTGTTAGTAAAAATGATATTATTTCGTAGTAACTCTATTCTTTTTATCATATCAAATGCATCCTGCATATTTTTAGGTTCAATAGCTGTTACATAGTCTTCTAACTCTATACTTTTAAATTGAGTTTCTTTTTTTTCTAATATTGAAAATAGATATTGTGTCTTTATTTCGCATGAAAAATTAGACTTTCCATCAATTAATATTAGATTACTTTGAGAACAGCGGTATCTTGCGTTCGGTATGAACTTTCCTTCAGGAATACTATTTCCTTGTTTAGGAGGGATTTCATACACCTTTGGTATTGGTATTTTCAAACTTTGCATTGCTGCAACATATTCTGAACCTAAAAATGCTTTGAAGAAACGAACATCAGAATTTTCTTTTTTTATTTCATCAATTGAAACATTATATTTTTCAGCAATATCGGCTAGTTTTTCTTCAGCCACAACTTTGTGAATTTTGTATTCCATCGTGTTTTCAATTTAGGCATCTTTTTGGTTAACATTACATGCAACATCGTATATATGCAGTAGCGGGAAAGCGAAGCCGAAACTTTCGGTTTAGACTGACGTAAGCTACTTGCAAATTTCATTTATTAAATTTAGAAATAAGAAATGAATTTGCAAGTAGCGACAAGAAAAGTACAGCCGTTAGATTTAGCACTTAATCCGCTATTGCATATATACGATGTTGCATGTAGTGTTTTTACTTCTCGTTTCCATTTAGGTCTATTTCTTTTCCAATTATTGTTAAATTAAAATCATTCGCTAACCCCTTAATTAAATAGTCAAAATTTTCAAGTAATTTTTTTTGTATTTTATTATAGTTGAGTAAATCTGGACT
>JBKEDE010000035.1:0-48368 GCA_047975265.1 Flavobacteriales bacterium | reverse complement strand
TGAACAATGCCTTGGATTATCAAACCAACATTCCCGGAATCTTTGCCATTGGTGATGTGAATACCTATCCCGGAAAATTAAAATTAATTTTATGCGGTTTTCATGAAGCCGCCATTATGATGCAGTATGCTTACAATATTATTAATCCGGAAAAACGATACGTGATGAAATACACAACCGTTAACGGTGTGGAAGGTTTTGACGGTGAAAAAAAAGAAGCCAAAAAAGCCGTTGTAAAATCCATTTAATCTGACTACTTTTGCAAATATGGCACAATCTGTAATTAATGTAACGGTCATTGATCGCGAAGGAGAAGAGCACAAATTGGAAGCTCCTACCGATATTAACATGAATTTAATGGAACTTTGCAAAGCTTATGAATTACCCGTTGAAGGTACTTGTGGGGGAATGGCTATGTGTGCGTCATGCCAAGTTTACATACATTCAGATCATGAACTTCCTGAAATGAGTGATAATGAAGAAGATATGTTAGACCAAGCCTTTAATGTTGAAGACAATAGTCGGTTAGGTTGCCAAATTTTCTTAAAAGATGAATTGGATGGTTTAACTGTAGAATTAGCTCCAAAAGTTTAAATCACATCAATTAAAATGGTTCAGATATGTTGAAACAGTGTCAATAAATATAGTATTACCCAATATTTTCGTCTAAAAGATTAAGAATCTCTTCATCCATATCTTGATCAAATTTTCTTGCAAATAATTTATTTTCCGGTTGTTTTAATAATAATTCCAAATCAATAGTAGTAAAAGTTACAGGTAAAAGAACCCATGGTATATTTTTTCTGTTCCAATCAATAAAATGAAGACAAGGTTTAATTTTTATATCTTTATTCTCTTTCATCATATCTTTTAAAATTGTGTGGAAAAAGTGTTCATCAGCACAAAATGTATATTTATAATAGTTATATAATTTTGTTTTGTTTTTATCAATGTATCTTAATATTTTTACAGCTGTTTTTTCATTAATACAAAACCAATTAGATCCTTTATAATTATCTTGAAATAAGGGTTTCCTATCAAAGAGCGTATTTGTAAAATCATCAAAACTTATTATTTTTTTTATTAAATATTTTATCCTTCTTAGCTTATCTTTCAAATTGCTGTTGAAAAAACTGTTTAACAACATAAAATTACCTCTTTTAGAAGATACGTTAATTTTATATTTTTTAATTCGCTCATGATCATTTGGAATAGGGTCTAATTCAAAGCTAATAAATTCATATTCTTTATTAGCTTTTAGATAATTATTTATATCTGAAAGACTCTTTATTGGATAATCCTGACCACTTAAAACTATAATTTTAGAATCTTTATCACTATCACCACTTTTACTTGCTTCTTTTAGTAAATTAATGGTTGCAACTACTATAGAAAAATCCCCCCATATACAATCGATTCTATTTTCAATAAAAATAACGTTATTAAAATCTATAACTTTCTTAAATTCACTAATATCACTTTTTAAATCTATATGAATATAAAAAATAGAATATTCATCATTGAGTTTACAAATAAGTCTCTTTAATTGTTCCGGATTAGTATGTGCTGTGATAATATATTTTTTTATCATATTTTGTTATTTATCATTCTAATTCATACGCCCCTAAATCCGGAGATACGGTTCTGTTTGCCTCTAAAATATCTTGAGGCACTAAGTTAGCAATCGTTTCATTTCCTTTATTTAATACTGGAGAAGAAGCTGTTAATCTTAAATCGTTGGAAGAAAATTTTGTAGCATCTTTCAGCATAGGATTTTGATTTACTATTGTATTGGAAAAATTATTTCCTGAAAAATTAATTTCTCCTGCCATTTCATTAATCAAATTGTTATCAAAATTTAATGTAGCTGTTGCCTTTTCTGTATCGATAAACATTCTCAAACCATCTGATTCTAAACTAAATATAATATTGTTTGCAAAATCAGCATTTAAATCGCCGTACGTTAATTGCCCACTTTTACTTTTAACATTACTGACATACAATGCTACTTCTTCGTTAGATTCATAAGACCAATAATTTACCAATGTACAATGTTTAAAATCATAATTTCCTCCTTCATTTAAAAATACACTATACCTTGATGCATGATTTACAGCTAAATTAGAGGCTGTTATCGTTGCATTTTCCCCGTATAAACCAAACCGTTCTGAATTATAAATTTGCGTATTGGTCAATTCTACATTAGCTTTTACTGCTTCTATAGAGGTTGTTCCTCCTTTGATATAAGCATAATTTATTTTAGCTTTAGCATTTTCTTTCAAACCAATTTTATTCCACGTTCCTATAATAGTATCATATTTAGGCTCCGTTCGGTACCCACTAAAATTTACCTTTTCATTTTTTGTTCCGTTTACAATAAGCTCTCCTCCATTTTCTATAATCAATTCAGAATCCGTATAAAAATACACTTTCGTACCTTTTTCAATGGTTAATTTTGCTCCTGATTTCACTAAAACGCCATTATAAATTATTTTTGATTTTGAATTATCCCAGGTCGTATCCGATGTAATTTCGTAATAATCTGTGCCAACATTAGGCTTAAATAGTTCAACATCTTCAATAACGGATGTTAATTTTACTTCTTGCACTCGATTTCCCAGATTAAAAATAATTTTATCTTCATAGAGTGTTTCTGTTGTATTTTTAGGTGTAATGGTTATGTAAACAGTTATAAAATCATTTTTTCGGATTAATATATCTTGATATTGTTTTTCATCATTTTGATTTCCATCCACTTCAATAGAATAAAACGATGTCGATCCTCTTTCTAAAAGTATAGAGGGAATCAAAATATCTTGATTTTCATTATTGGTTACCGTTAAACGGTAAGTGGATGAAGAAATATCGGTGAAAACCGTATTCAAAAAAATAGTTTCTTCAGAAAATGCAAGCTCCTGCATAGGATCGTTTGTTTCGTAATCCTCTCTGCATGAATTAATTAAAAACAATATCCCAAAAAAAATGATATTTACTATGGTTTTTATGTTCATATAATTTCAATCTTGTTAAAACAAAGATAAGGAGTATTTCTATAAATATATTTCCGTTTTTATTTGTCGTTGTTTTAAAATTACTTTATATTTGCACTCCGAAATAAAAGTACAAAATTACAATGAAACAAGGAATACATCCTGAAAATTACAGATTAGTTGCCTTTAAAGATATGAGTAATGATGAAGTTTTCATTACACGATCAACAGCTAATACAAAAGACACAATTGAAGTTGAAGGTGTGGAATATCCTTTAGTAAAATTAGAGATTTCCAATACTTCTCATCCTTTTTATACAGGAAAAGTAAAATTGGTTGATACCGCCGGACGTATTGATAAGTTTAAGAAAAAATACGCTAAAAAATAATATCCATTTATAAATTTTTAAAAAAAAGCATTCTGATAAAGAGTGCTTTTTTTATTTTTGAGGAAATTTATTCGTACAATGAATTATATATTATTTGACGGTCCTGAAAGAGATCACTTACTGCCTCTTACTTTTACTCGCCCTGTTGGAGAGCTTAGAATTGGTATTTTAACCCTAAAGGAAAAGTGGGAAAAATATTTGGGACTCACCTGTTCTTATCTAACACAAGATTATCTTTCAAAAAAATATCCTTTGGTAGATTTAGACGATAACATTCTGATTAATGCTTCGTTTTTACCTACTCAACATCTTGTAGATACAATTAAAAACTTGAAGAAACAGGAGGCTTTAATTACAGATAAAAATATAATTGCCCTTTATACCGATCCTGAGAAAGAGATTGCTTTAAAAGATTTTAAAACACTTGAATATGATAAAAAAATAATCCATATTGAGCGACCTTACCATTTATTTACCCACAACCAACACGTTTTACAAGATGATTTTAATCTTCTCACTCAAGGACGCAATTCTCAACCTTTATCCAAAACCAATCAAGCCCTTAATCCTGAAAATATTTTTATAGAAGAAGGTGCTGAAGTAGAATTTTCTATATTAAATGCTTCCACCGGACCTATTTATATTGGAAAAAATGCTAAAATATTAGAGGGCTGTTTAATTCGTGGAGGACTTGCTCTGTGTGAAAATTCACAACTAAGTATGGGAACTAAAATTTATGGTGCTGTAACCGTTGGTCCTTTCAGTAAAATTGGTGGAGAAGTAAATAATTCTGTTTTAATCGGTTATTCAAACAAGGGACACGAAGGTTTCTTAGGAAATGCTGTTTTGGGTGAATGGTGCAATTTAGGAGCAGATACCAATAACTCTAACTTAAAAAACGATTACAGCGAAGTAAAATTATGGAATTACGCAACACATAAATTTGAAAAAACAGGATTGCAATTTTGTGGTTTAATTATGGGGGATCACTCTAAATGTGCCATTAATACACAATTCAATACAGGAACTGTTGTAGGTGTATGTGCTAACATTTTTGAATCGGGATTTCCTAAAGACTTAGTTCCTTCTTTCTCTTGGGGAAGTTCTGATGAATTCCAAATTAAAAAAGCCTTTGAAGTAATGAAAAAAGTAATGATTAGACGGAATATTGAGTTTACCCCGACTGATGCCCAAATCTTGGAACATATTTTTGAACAAACCACCCAATACAGAAAACAATTTATCCGATAATGAATCCTCACGAATCCTATCGCCAAAAAAGATATCATAAAACACTTCGTTTTTTAAAAAAACATGCTCCAAAAGGAAGTAAAATTTTAGATTTAGGAACTTGTAATCCTTTTTCTGAAATTATGAAACAAAACGGATATACGGTTTACAATACCCAAGGAGAAGATTTGGATACTGATTTTTCAAAAACAAACCAAAAAGAGGTTGAAATAGTAACGGCTTTTGAAATTTTTGAACACCTTTTTGCTCCTTTTAATGTTTTGCAAAATATCAAATGTGATAAAATAATTATTTCTGTACCGCTAAAATTATGGTTTACCAATGCCTATTGGGGGAAAGATGATTGGGACAAACATTATCATGAATTTGAACCAAAACAATTGGATTTTCTTTTAAAAAGAACCGGTTGGAAAATTATAGATTCAGAAAAATGGATAAGCTCCGATTTACGAAAAATAGGATTTCGCCCTATATTACGTCATTTTTATCCTAGATACTACATCGTATATTGTGAAAAAACAACGTTTTAAACCAATGCATCATGAGCGAATCTACATGGGTAAATTTACAAGTATTATATGAAGATAATCATCTCGTCATTATCAATAAACGTTCCTCTGATATTGTTCAAAAAGATAAAACAGGAGATACACCTCTTTCCGATATCGTTAAAGATTATCTTAAAATAAAATATCATAAACCCGGAAATGTATTTTTGGGAACGGCTCACCGATTAGACCGTCCTACAAGTGGTATTGTAATTTTTGCCAGAACAAGTAAAGCCTTAGCTCGATTAAACAAAATGTTTAAAAATCATGAAATTCATAAAACCTATTGGGCTATCACTTCTAAAAAAAATATAAAACTACAAGATACTTTGACTCATTATCTTCGTAAAAACGAAAAACAAAATAAATCGTATGTTACAACCGAAAAAGCTACAGGAGCCAAAAAAGCCATTTTGCATTATAAAATCATACAAAAATTAGATAAGTATCAACTTTTTGAAATTCAATTAGAAACAGGAAGACATCATCAAATCCGTTGTCAGTTAGCTTATTTAGGCTGTTCTATTGTGGGTGATTTGAAATATCATTTTCCGCGTAGCAACCCAAACGCCGGTATTTGTTTACACGCTCAAAAAGTACAATTTATACATCCGGTCAGTAAAGAAAATTTAATCATCACCGCTCCTATACCAAAAGAAAACGTTTGGAAATTTATTACGGTTCGTTAAGTTTTTAAAATGTCGGTTCAAATAGCCTTATAATTCTATAAAAACAAGCCGCTTCTCTTAAAAGAAAGCGACCTGCTAAAATTAAATTAATTGAAATCATAGTCCATTTGAACTATTTATTGTTCTTATTTTTAAGTATCATTTTATTTTTTTTAAATTATTTTACCCACCACTGGAGTACGTAGCCTTCATCACCATTTATACCCGAGTGCTGTTTTCTAGCTCCGTCAGTATCACCATTACATCCAGGTGCCGTATGCCCAAACAAGGTCATGCTTGTGGGATTTGTACATTTACCGAAAGGTGCCGTGTCATGGTCTAATTCACCAAAAAAGCCCCACATATTGTTTATGGATTCTCCAATTGAAGTAAAATAATAATTTATATCTAAATGCCATCCATAACCATCATTACCATATATACATACGCTTCTATCACTACTAGAACCAATAGCCAAAGTTAATCCACACGGACCAGAACCTCCGGTAAGGGAAAGTGTTTCCCCTTTATATCTACCGAATGCACCACCTGTAGCACCACTAAAATTTTCTCCTCCGGAAAGCCAATTGACAGATCCGGTTGTTTCCATGTAATAATTATTACCGTAAGTGTCTGTGTCGGATTTCTTAGCATCTTCAGCTATTCGAATTCTGGTAACTCTATTGGATAATCTGGTAGCTTCTACTTGTCGAATTCTAAAGTCATAATAATTCATTGTACCACTTTCTATTTCTACCAGATTACGAGGCTGAATATCACTATATGTAGAATTCCATTCTAATCGATCAAGAAGTTGGGAAAATTCATCGGTTCCGCCATGATTAAACGTTGTCAAATTGGTTTTTTCAGAATAGGACCAAACCAGTGTATATCCACCAACTGTTTTGCCTTGAGAAGAGGCTTCAGAAGAAGAAACCATATCGCATCGGGTTTTATATTTTCCGCCTGTACCATCTATCCAGTATTCTCCATCATTTAAAATCAGGTTGGTTGATGTATTATATTCCTCAAAAATTGCTTGGCAACTTGGAGCAGGATTATCAAACGACCCTATAAGAGGTTCTACTATAATTGAAACGGTCAATCCCGGTGCGGCATCTCCGGTATAAACATCATAAACTTCGTATACATAAGTACCTGCTTTACTTGCTGTTGTTCCTATTGTAGCCGGAAAAGTGAAGTTTTGGGTAGTCGGTGCTGTAGTAATTGTTCCGGACTGATTTTGGAATGTTAATCCAGGGTCTGCAGAACCACCACTTTTATACCGTATTCCCAAATTATAAGAACCCGCTGTAGAAAAAGTAATACCGTTAGCTGTAATAGATTGAGTTGAACTTAAATCTATAGTTTCTATGTAAGTTCCGTTTGGAGTTATAGAAGTAGGTCCTGCATTTATTGTGGCAGTGTTAGGTACTACAGTAATGTCAAAAGTACATGAGATACCTTCAATAGTATAAGTAAAAGTTCCTATACTTGCAGGAACAGTACCATTGGAAGACAATACAATTGTATTGGGACCGGTGGTTGTAAAATATTTATAACCCTCAAAAGTAACACCATTATTTGTATCTGTTTTTAAAGTTACCGGACCAGTTCGTAAAACATTTACCTCAACTTGTACCTCAACTGAAGTGTTGCTACCAACAATCATATTGGGTGCGTTAATGTTTGAACATTGAGTAGGTGAAATTTCAATTTGTCCGTCACCTGACCCTACTGCAATATCAAATGTACACAGATCAGAACTATTCAAATTATCTCTAACCACCACTTGATCTGTTCCTTCTGAAGTTGGTGTCCCGTAGCCTGTAAGAACTAAATTTTGATTTCCCGTAGTCAGATATCCTGATGCACTGAAATAATATCCATTACCGGCAGTTGCACTTATATCATAAGGGCCTTCCTTGGTTACATTGATAACCAAGATTATCTGTTCTGCTGAAGTTAGTGTGTATCCTTCTCTATACGTACCATTGACGGTGCTTGTAGTACACGTTGTTTCAAAAACGGCCTTACCTTGTTCACAAACTTCGGAAAACTCTGTTCCTTTCCAAGTGATAATACAATCTGAATCAACATTGTAAAACGAAAGACCTTCGTCATCAGCACCAAGGCTTGAGATTAATGTAGCCTTTTGAGTATTCGTAATCTTGGGTAACATTACGCCTTTTGTACCATCTTTTGAATCAATATCCAAATTAGAGTGGACATTGGGTGTATCTGTACCAATTCCCACTTGAGCATTACTTAGCAGAAAGCTAAGATGAATGGATATGTATATAACATATCTGAAATAGTTCTTTTTCATAATTTTTCTAATTTTTAATTTTTTAACAAAGGTAAGTTAATTATATTAAATATTATTTAATCATATATATATATATATAATATTGTTTAACTATTTTTATTGTCATTTGATTTAATTAATAACCGATTATTGGTATTGTTAATTTAAAATAGATTTGGAAAAACTTTGAAAAAGTTTAAAATTTTGAAAAAATTGATTTTCGTTAATTAACTTTAAGACATGTCTATGAGAACATCACAAATATATAGTAGTTTAACAATACCAAAATATTCAATAAATTTTTAGTATCTTTCCAACATTTAACGGGGTGAACCTTGATTATAATTTGCTTTATTTTTTGTATACCAAACTTTATAAAGATCTAAAAATATGTATAATTTTGACAAAATTCATCAACCTGAAAACTACTTTTACAAAAATAATCCTATTCGAAATAAAAAACTTTTCGGAACTGAAAAAATTATGCCATTTTGGATTGCCGACATGGATTTTAAAATAGCCAATTCCATCACCGAACAGCTTCGTCAAATTGTTTCCAGAGGAATCTATTCTTACGAATTATTTCCCGAAAATTATTATGATGTTATGGCAAATTGGTTTAACAAACGGCATGATTACAATTTAAAATCTGAATATTTTTTGGCAGTTCCGGGAATTTTGACCGGTATGGCTTTTTTAATAGAAGAATTTTCCGAAAAAGGGGATACTGTTCTGATTCAAACGCCGGTTTACCATCAGTTCAAATCAACTATTGAAAAAACCAAACGAAAAGTTATAAGCAATTCTTTAAAGATTTCAAATAATTATTATGAAATTGATTTTGAAGATTTAGAACATCTATTTCAAACTCAATCAGTCAAAATAATGATTCTTTGCAACCCTCATAATCCGGTTGGACGTGTTTGGAAAAAAGAAGAAATAGGTCGCATTGTAGCACTAACTCAAAAATACCGTGTTTTTTTAATCAGTGATGAAGTTCATTCTGAAATTATTTTTGGACACAGAAAATTTAACAGCCTGACACAATATGATAACCCCAATATTATTTCAATATTAGGTTCTACAGGAAAAACATTTGGGCTGCAAAGTATTGCCACCGGTGTTTTTTATGTTAATGATGATACTTTACGAACACAAATTCAACAACAAATTGAAGCCCTTCATCTAAATCACGGAAATGCGTTTTCTCGTTATGCAACCTATGCCGCTTATAAAAATGGTGAAATATGGTTCTATCAAATGATGTGTTATATCGAATGTAGTTACCAGTGGATTCAAGATTTCATCACCAAAGAATTACCTACCGTAAAACTTCTTCCAATGGAAGGTACTTATTTAATCTGGCTCGATTTCAGAGCATTAAATTTAACTAAAAAAGAATTAGAAGAAGTGCTTTTCAGGAAAGCAGGCATTGGATTTGCTCCGGGAGATTGGTTTGGAAAAGACGGTACAGGCTTTATGCGTATGACCATTGCTTCCCCTTTACCCATTCTTCAAAAAGCCTTTTTCAAATTGAAAGAAACCTTAGATTCCCTACCAAAAAAATAATTGAATGTTTTTTTCTTATTTTTGACTCTATCTTTAAACATAAAGTTTCTTATTTTATTGAAATGAAAATAATTAGTTATAACGTAAACGGAATTAGAGCAGCCTTAAAAAAAGGATTTGACAAATGGTTAGAAGCATCCAATCCAGATGTAATCTGTCTGCAAGAAATAAAAGCTACCCAAGAACAAGTGGATGTTTCCATTTTTGAAAATTTAGGCTATAACCATTATTGGTATTCTGCCCAAAAAAAAGGATACAGTGGCGTAGCTGTTTTTACAAAAAAAGAACCCATACACATAGAATACGGAACAGGAATAGAAAGTATGGATTTTGAAGGACGAAATCTTCGTATAGACTTCGACGATGTGTCTGTTATGAGCATGTATTTGCCTTCAGGTACTAATTTAGACCGATTGGAATTCAAATTAAACTATATGGATGAAATTTTACAGTATTTAACCCAATTACGTAAAACCCTTCCCAATTTAATTGTTTGTGGAGATTACAATATTTGTCATGAAGCCATCGATATCCATGATCCGGTACGAAATGCTAAAGTCTCAGGATTTTTACCCGTAGAACGTCAATGGCTAACCCGATTTATAAACAGTGGATTTGTAGATGGTTTTCGTTATTTTAATAAAGAACCGCATCATTACAGTTGGTGGAGCTATAGAGCCAACGCACGAAATAATAACAAAGGTTGGCGTATTGATTATACTATGGTAGCAGAACCACTGAAAGATAAATTAGTACGGGCAACCATTTTACCGGAAGCAAAACATTCCGACCATTGTCCCATAATGGTAGAATTAAATCTTTAAATAAAAAGTAAATAAAACATGAGAAAAAAATGGATAACATTAAGCTTAACCATACTGATTTTATCAGGATGCGTTTCAATGCAACAATATAACGATTTAGAAACACGCTACCGAAATTCAATGCGTGAAAATGCTAAACTTAGAAAAGATTCCGATGCTCTAAAAATATTAAAAGAAGAACATTATACATTACAAAAAGATAAAACAGCTTTAGAATTGCAGAGAGATCATTTAAAAAATGAATTGTCCGGCTTAGAGCAAAACTATGCAAATCTTAAAGAAGATTACGAAGCATTATTGTCTAAAAATTCAGCTATGCTAAAAGAGAACGCTGAAAAAAATCGTGAATTGTTATCCAATTTAGAAAAGATTCGTTCTGAACTGAATGATAAAGAAGCCTTATTAGCTCAAACAGAAAATGACTTAGCAGATAAAATTGCACGAATTAATGAGCTTGAAAAGCTATTAACTAAACAAAAACAATTATTATCCAATCTAAAAAATACGGTAAAAAATGCTTTGAAATCATACGAAGGAAAAGGATTAACCGTTGAAGAAAAAGAAGGAAAAATCTATATTTCAATGGAGAATAAACTGCTTTTTGCTTCGGGTAATTGGGTAGTTGGAGAGCAAGGAGTTACGGCATTAAAACATCTTTCAGAAATCTTAAAAAATGAACCTGATTTGAATATTCTAATTGAAGGACATACGGATAATGTTCCTTTTAACGGAGTAACGACCGTGAAAGATAATTGGGATTTATCCGTAATGCGGGCAACTTCCATTACAAAGATTTTAGAGAAAAACGGGGTTTCTTCCATTCAAATGACGGCTGCCGGAAGAAGTGAATATTTACCTATTGCAGACAATAATTCATCTGAAGGAAAGGCTAAAAATAGAAGAGTAGAAATTATTCTAACGCCTGATTACAATCAAATATTGGAAGTGCTGAATAAGCTATAAAATTTAGTTATGTATACATTTAAAGCCCGTCTTAATAAACAAGACAGGCTTTTTTTATTATTTAAAAATAATTATAACGTTGAATTTGTATTTTGAACTGCTTCAGCACTATCTTTTAGTTTGGCTAATTCTGCGTCATTCAAGTTCAATTCAATAATTTTTTCAATTCCATTTTTTCCTAAAATTACCGGTACACCAATACAAATATCATTTAGTCCGTATTCTCCTTCTAATAAGGCAGAGCAAGGAAACAACTTCTTTTGATCACATGCTATGGCTTGAACTAAAGCCGAAACAGCTGCTCCGGGTGCATACCAAGCTGAAGTTCCTAATAATCCTGTTAAAGTAGCTCCTCCAACCATTGTTGCTTGTGCTACTTCTTGTAATTTATCTTCTGATAAGAAAGTAGAAACCGGAATTCCATTATAAGTAGCCAAACGAGTTAATGGCAGCATTCCTTTATCGGAATGTCCTCCAATAACCATTCCGTGAACATCCGATGCAGGACGATTTAAGGCCTCACTCAAACGATACTTAAAACGAGCACTGTCTAAAGCTCCTCCCATTCCTATAATTCTATTTTTAGGTAATCCTAATTCTTTATGAGTTAAATACGTCATGGTATCCATCGGATTGGAAACAATAATAAAAATAGCATTTGGAGAATGTTCTAAAATACTGGTTGTTACTGTTTTTACAATACCAGCATTGATTCCAATCAATTCTTCACGGGTCATTCCCGGTTTACGAGGAATCCCTGAAGTTACCACCACAATATCAGATTGAGCTGTTTTAGCATAATCGTTTGTACTACCTGTAATTTTAGTATCAAAACTGTTTAAAGTAGCTGTCTGCATTAAATCCATTGCTTTTCCTTCAGCATATCCTTCTTTAATATCCAACAAGACTACTTCTGTCGCAAAATCTTTAATAGCAATATATTCTGCACAACTGGCACCTACACTTCCTGCTCCTACTACTGTTACTTTCATTTTTTATTTTTATTTAGATTTATAACCAAGCCATAAATGTAATAAAAATACCTTAAACAAATTCCTGATTTTTTGAGAAATTTATTTAACCGCTTCAAAATTTAATTTTATTATTTATTTTATAAAAGCTTTTTATTTTTATATTATTAGATTAATTCTAAATAAATTTTTAAAAAATACTTTGTTATGCGTGCATAATAAAATATTTTTTGTACATTAGTAGCAAAATAGCGAAAAACAATTTATAAATGAAAATTTTAGTATGTATCAGTAGTGTACCCGACACTACCTCAAAAATAAACTTTACCGCCGACGGTAAAGAATTTGACAAAAACGGTATTCAGTTTATCATCAACCCTGTAGATGAATTCAGTTTAACGAAAGCCATTCTCTTGCAAGCCGGTGCCGGTGCCACCGTAACTGTATTAAGTGTAGGAGATGCAAGTATTGAGCCTGTTTTAAGAAAAGCGTTGGCTATCGGTGCAAACGATGCTATACGCATTAATGGAACAGCCTTTGATTCAAACTTTGTTGCAGCACAAATCGCAAAAGTAGTAAAAGAAGGGGCTTACGACTTGGTTTTAACAGGGAAAGAGTCTTTAGATTATAACGGAGGAGTTACTCCGGCTATGGTAGCGGCTCTTACCGATTATAATTTTGTTAATGCCTGTGTCGGGTTGGAAATTGAAGGAACAACAGCAAAAGCAAATCGTGATTTGGACGGAACTCAAGAAAATGTTTCCTTTAGCTTACCGGCAGTTGTTGCAGGTCAAAAGGGAATTGTAGAGGAGAAAGATTTAAAAATTCCTAATATGAGAGGAATTATGCAGGCAAGAACAAAACCTTTAAGCGTTGTAGAACCTGTGGATGTTAATGCAAGTTTGAACATTAACGGATATGAAAAACCTGCAGCAAAATCAGCTGTTAAGATGGTTTCACCGGATAACTTAGATGAATTAGTAACCCTTTTAAAAGATGATGCACAAGCATTTTAATTTTAAATTCAAAAACAAAAAATCATGTCAATCATAGCATTTGTAGATTCTTATCAAAAAAAGTTAAAAAAATCAGCATTCGAAGTAGTTTCGTATGCTAAAAATATAGCCGATCAATCGGGAAAAGAATTAAAAGTTGTTGCTTTCAACGTTGATGACGTTTCTGATTTGGAAAAATATGGTGCAACGAATATCATTAAAGTAAATGATGCACAATTGGATGCTTTTTCTTCCAAAACCTATGCAGAGGCTTTACTTTCTGTTGCAGAAGGTGATATTTATGTATTATCTCATTCCAATATGGGAAGTGGTATCGGAGCTTTCTTATCTATAAAAAAACAAGCCGTTTTAATTACCAATGTCTTAAGCACTCCAAGCTCTTTAAACCCTTTTACCGTTAAAAGAAAATCTTTTTCAGGAAAAGGAATTATGGAAGTAACTGCGAACTCTGCACAAGTTGTTATTACCGTATTGCCAAACTCATATGGAGCCCAAGAAGCTGCTGCAACTGCAACCGTTTCAGATGCAACCGCAACAATTTCAGGGAATAATATTACGGTAAATTCAGTTGCCGAGACTACCGGAAAAGTAAGTTTAAAAGAAGCTGATATTGTAGTTTCTGCAGGTCGTGGATTAAAAGGTCCGGAAAATTGGGGAATGATTGAAGAATTAGCTGACGTATTAGGAGCAGCTACAGCTTGTTCTAAACCTGTTGCAGATATAGGCTGGAGACCGCATAGTGAGCATGTTGGACAAACCGGAATCGCTTTGGCTCCCAATTTATATATTGCAATCGGTATTTCAGGAGCCATTCAACATCTTGCCGGGGTTAATGCTTCTAAGAAAATCTTAGTGATTAATAATGATCCTGAAGCTCCTTTCTTTAAAGCAGCAGACTATGGTGTATGTGCTGATGCCTTTGAAGTCGTTCCGGCTTTAATTGAAAAAATAAAAGCAGCCAAAGCTTAATTTCACTCACTAAATTATATAAAAAAATCCCGACTTTCTTAATCGGGATTTTTTAGTTTTATATATAACTCAGCTTACTTTACCTCTTCTTTCGGTTTACGTTGCGGTTTCGGTAATAAAACTTTATGCGAGAGTTTCATTTTTCCTTTATCATAACCTAATAATTTTACATCAATTTTATCTCCTACTTTTAATACATCCTCTACTTTGTTAACACGTTCATGACGTATTTCCGAAATATGAAGCAATCCTTCAGTTCCTTTAGCCAGAGAAACAAAGGCTCCAAAATCCTTGATAGAAACCACCGTTCCTTCATAAATACTTCCTACTTCAGGTGTAAAAGTAATTTCTTCTATGGTGGCAATCGCTTTATCAATTCCTTCTTGATCGGTTCCTAAGATTTCAATCTCACCAAATTCTCCCACTTCTTCGATAACAATCGTTGTATTGGTTTCTTTTTGTAACTCTTGAATTACTTTTCCTCCAGGCCCTATTATCGCTCCAATAAAATCTTTAGCCACTTCCATTTTTATCATTTTTGGGGCATGTGGTTTCACATTTTTATTCGGTGAGGTTATTGTTTCGTTTAATTTATTTAAAATATGCAATCTTCCTTCACGGGCTTGTGTTAAGGCTTTTCCTAAAACTTCATAAGAAAGTCCTTTAATTTTTATATCCATTTGGCAGGCTGTAATACCATCTTCAGTACCGGTTACTTTAAAATCCATATCGCCTAAATGATCTTCATCACCTAAAATGTCTGACAATACGGCAAATTTACCGGTTTCTTCATCCGAAATCAATCCCATAGCTATTCCGGAAACGGATTTTTTTAATTGAACTCCTGCATCCAATAACGATAAAGTACCTGCACAAACTGTTGCCATAGAAGACGAACCATTTGATTCTAAAATTTCGGAAACCACACGTACCGTATAAGGGCAATCATCCGGTATCATCGTTTTTAATGCTCGTTGAGCCAAGTTACCATGCCCAATTTCACGACGAGAAGTTCCTCTCAAAGGACGTGCCTCTCCTGTTGAAAAAGGTGGAAAATTATAATGTAAATAAAATCTTTCCTCTCCTTGAATTGTAGGCAAATCAATCACATTAGCTTCACGAGAAGTTCCTAAAGTTACTGTTGCCAACGCCTGTGTTTCTCCTCGTGTAAAAATAGCCGAACCGTGCGTAGAAGGTAAGTAATTTACTTCTGACCAAATCGGACGAATGTCGGTTGTTTTACGTCCATCTAAACGCAATCCTTCATGTAAAGTTAAATCCCGAACAGCTTTTTTATTTGTTGTTGCATAATATTTGGCAATCAGATCTCCTTTTTCCTCTAATTCTTCTTCGGTAAATAAGGCTTCTACTTCTTCTTTAATTGCCGCAAATTTTTCACTTCGTTCTTTTTTGGAAGAGCCTGCTTTGGCTACATCGTATATTTTTTGATAAGAAAAATCATGTATTTTTTTAGCAATTTCTTCGTTTTCTTCTTCTTTCTCATATTCTCTATACGAGTTCGCCCCTACTTTTTCACGTAGGCGTAATTGTGCCTCGCACTGTTCTTTAACCGCTTCGTGTGCTGCTTTAATGGCTTCTGCCATTTCTTCTTCAGAAACTTCTTTCATTTCTCCTTCTACCATCATTACAGAGTCTGAAGAGGCTCCTACCACTAAATCTAAATCGGATTTCTCCAACTGAGAAAAACTCGGATTTATAATGTACTCTCCGTCCACACGAACAACTCTCACTTCGGAAATAGGTCCCGCAAACGGAATATCCGTAATCGATAACGCTGCTGAGGCTGCCAAACCTGCCAAAGCATCCGGCATTACATTTTCATCGTGAGACATCAACTGAATCATTACTTGTACTTCGCAATGATAATCTTTTGGGAATAATGGACGCAAAACACGATCCACTAAACGCATGGTTAAGATTTCTTCATTACTTGGTCGAGCCTCTCTTTTAAAAAATCCTCCCGGAAAACGTCCTGCTGAAGCAAATTTTTCTCGATAGTCAACGGTTAAGGGTAAAAAATCAATACCTTTACCCGCTTCTTTTGCAGCAACCACTGTTGCCAGCAACATTGTTTTTCCCATAGAGACCACTACGGATCCGTCTGCTTGCTTTGCTAAACGACCAGTTTCAATCGTAATTTTACGACCATCTGCCAATTCAATTGTTTCTATAATTGCATTTGGTTTCATATAAAAATATATTTAATAAAAAGGATTGATCGGTACGCCAGCCGGTAACGCACAACCTGTAATTGTACCTTACCCGATGACTAGTCGATAAATCCTCTTTGGTTATTCATTTAAAACTGCATAAAACCAAAAGAGGCTGATATAGAGCCTCTTTAATTGGTTTATTTTCTAATACCTAATTCTTTGATAAGTTCTCTGTAACGAGTAATATCTTTATCTTTCAAGTAATTTAAAAGGTTACGTCTTTTACCTACTAAACGTACTAACGATTTCTCAGTGTTAAAATCTTTATGATTTTTCTTTAAATGTTCTGTTAAATGGTTAATTCGATAAGTAAACAATGCGATTTGTCCTTCTGTAGAACCTGTGTTTTGTGCTGATTTTCCGTATTTTGTAAAAATTTCAGCTTTTTTTTCTGATGTTAAATACATTCCAATATTGTTTTAATAATTTTTATGTACGAACCGCAAAGGTAAACGTTAATTGTGAATTATGAATTATAAATCTATAATTATTTACTTTTTTCAAATCAAAACGTTATTTTTTATTTTCCTAAAATGGTTTTTATATCTTGTAATCCGCCACCATTGTACACTTTTTTGATTCCTTTCTCTTTCAAAAAATCCGTAACAACTTGTGCTCGTGCTCCCGAACGACAAAAAATCACAATCGGTTTGGGCATTTTTTTTATTTCTTCCACATGGTTTTTTATTTCATCTTTTGGAATATGAACGGCTTTATCAATTTTACCGTCATTTATTAATTCATCAGCTTCACGAACATCAATTAAGGTTACATGAGGATTCTGAATTTGTTTTTCAATATTTCCGTTGTTCTTAACTACGCAAGAGTTTATAAAAAATCCTATCAAAGCGAAAAGTACTATAATTTTTTTCATGAATTTTCCAACATTTTTTTCATATCGGTCAATCCTCCACCGTTATACAATTCTTCAATATCGTTTTGCTCTAAAAATTCAATTACTTTTTCGGCTCGACGTCCTGCTCTACAAAAAACAACAATTGGTTTTTTCATAGCCTTAATTTCATCTACTTGATATGGAACATCATCCATCGGAATATGAACGGCTTTATCAATTTTACCGTCATTCACTAATTCGTCTGCCTCACGAACATCCAGAAAAGTAGTTTCCGGGTCATTTACAATTTCTTTTAAATTCATCTTTTTTTTACTTTATATCCTAAATTATCAATAATTTCTTCTATACGATGCAGGTCAATATTTCCTTCTATTTGAACTTTTTTAGTTTCCAAATTGGCTTCAACATGTGTAACACCTTTTTGTTTTGCTATATTGGTTTCTACATTATTTTTACAATGATTACACATCATGCCTTCTACTAAAACTGTTTGTATATTTTTTTCCGTTATACGTTTTTTTTTATGATTAAGCAAAGGTTCTAAAACCAATGCATAAGAAATAATTCCCAATAAAATAATTCCGAAAATTACACTTATATTCCCTGTCATAGAATGATGGTGAGGAGACTTTGATACAAACGGAGTTAAGAAGTCATGCGGAAAAATCCAATTGACTAACATCCCGAAAAATAAAGCTCCCATCATAATTGTTCCCAAATAAATCCACATAAATTTTGTACCAATTGCCTTCCTTATAACGGCTAAGGTTGCCATATTGGTAGCTGGTCCTGCCATTAGAAACACTACTGCTGCCCCGGGCGATATTCCTTTTAAAATTAAAGAACTTGCCAAAGGAATGCTACCTGTTGCACATACGTATAAAGGAATAGATGCAACTAAAACAATCATCAACTCTAAAAAACCACTTCCTATATATTGCTCAAAAAACGTATCAGGAATTAACACAGAAACCAATGCTGCCAATCCCAGTCCTATTAACAACCATTTTCCTATATCCTGAACCATTTCTATAAAAGCAAAATGCAAGGCTGTTTCCAACTTTGTTCGGGTCTTCTTTTTTTTGGTAGAACAGCATTCATCCAAACACACTGTTTCTATCTTTTTCTCAATTAGTTGATTAGGGTTTTTTAACTTAAAAAAATTAGTTACTATTCCTCCAAAAATCCCTGTAACAAAAGCTATAAGAGGTCTTAAAACAGCTAAAGGCCATCCCATCAAGGCTTGTGTTGCCAAAATAGAATCCACTCCGGTTTGCGGAGTTGAAATCATAAAGGAATTGGTAGCTCCCGCTGAAGCTCCACTTTTATAAAAACCTACTCCCGTGGGAATTACACCACAAGAACATAAAGGCATTGGCACTCCGAGAAAAGCTGCCTTTAAAACAGACATAAAATTATTTTTTCCTAAATGCCGATCTATTTTTTGGGCAGGAAAATAAACTTTTAATATTCCGGCTATTAGAAACCCAAGCAACAACCAAAAGGCCATTTCTTTAGTTAAATTCCAAAATTCGTGTAGGTAATGTTGTACAAAGTCCATTTGGTACAAAGATAATGATTCTGATTAACAGCTTGCTCACATAATTTTAATAAAAATGTATTAAATTTTCTTATTCTTCTTCTCTAACGATTTTCTCCAAAACCATTTGCAAATGAGCGTCTTCATCCTGATGATCTAATTTATTCATCTCTTTCCTTAAAAACCATGCTGTGACAATTGTTGATAAAATATCGGCTATAGGAAAAGAAATCCAAACACCGAAAAGCCCTAAATAATGAGGCAAAACTAAAACTAACGGTATTAGAAAAAAACCTTGTTTTAACAAGGTTAAAAGTAAAGCCTGCTTGGGTTTTCCAATAGCCTGAAAATAAGCCGCTCCTATTAATTGAAATGCAATAACGGGAACAGCTGCAAATCCCCATCGCAAGGCTTCCGGAGTGCCTTCTATGATAGTTATACTATCCATATCTTCCGTTGTGAATAACAATACAATTTCAGGAGCAAAAAACATAATCAAGGCAAAGATGAGAAAGGAAAATAGAGTAGCATAATAAATTGATGTTTTGATTGAATCTTTAACTCTTTCATAATTTTCAGCACCATAATTATATCCTGAGATAGGGAGAAAACCTTGTGTAATCCCCATAATCGGGAACAATGCAAACATAATAACTCTTCCTAAAATTCCATACATAATAATGGCTGTTTCTCCTCCGTATTTGAATAATACAAAGTTTAGAATAATGGATAATAAGGCTATAACGCCCTGTCTTGCAAGTGTAACAAAACCTAAACTTGATATTTCTGTTACAATAGCCAAATCCAACGGAAAATATTTAGGACGGATATTGATGATACCTTTTCCAAAAATGAAATAACTTAAAATGAATAAAAAACAAACTACATATGATAATACCGTTGCCCAGGCAGCTCCTTCCAATCCTCCATTTAAGATTTTAATAAAAACAATATCTAAAATAATATTCAAAACGGCTGGAATCAACATGACAATCATAGCCGTTTTGGCTTGTCCCTCTGCTCTAATTACATTATTAGCCATCATATTTAAAGCCAGAAACGGAATCCCGTACAACATGGTATTAAAATATACAAACGATGGATCGTGTAATTCTTCTTTTCCTCCAAAAATATATACGATTTCATCCGTATAAAAATAACCCAACGTTACTACAAACACCGATAAAATAAGCGTCATCGTAATTTGATTTCCAAAAGTATGTTGTGCCAAGCGTCTTTCATCAGCTCCTAACGCTCTGGAAATAATGGAACTACCCCCTACTCCAATTCCCATTCCAATTGAGGATATAAAAAATACAATCGGCATCACAATGGCAATAGCTCCTATTCCTAAAGGCCCCACCCATTTTCCTACAAAAATAGAATCTACCAACATGTAAATAGACATCGCTAAGATTCCTATTGAAGCAGGAATCGCTTGCTCAAATAACAGTGTTTTGATAGGTTCAGTTCCTAACCGAGTACTTTTATCCATAAAAAAAGCAAGATTAAAAAAGTTTTGCAAAATACGTTATATTATTTAATAATAATGCCTCATATTCCAAAATGTTATTACTTTTGTTCTTTACAATGGAGAATCTTTATTTTTTAAGCCTTGTTATTCATTATGGGCTACATTTCGTTTTTCCTGTTTTATTTGCTTATTTTTTTTATAAAAAAGATTGGATCAAAGTAGCATTTATACTTTTAAGTACAATGCTTGTTGATTTAGACCATTTGTTAGCCGATCCCATTTTTGATCCTAACCGATGCAGTATCGGATTTCATCTATTACATCAATATTGGGCAATTTGTTTCTATATTTTGATGCTTTTCTTCTCCAAAACCCGAATCATCGCTATCGGATTGCTTTTTCATATGATAACTGATACAGTTGATTGTTGGATGATGAAATTTTAATCGGTTCAAAACAACATAAGTTTTTGACTTACGCTACAAGAACTGTATCTTTACCAAAAATCAGGATTTAAAATGACGCAAGAACATGCCAATACAAACAAACGTTTATTTTTACTCGATGCTTATGCCCTAATATTCAGAGGCTACTATGCCTTTATCAAAAATCCCCGCATCAATTCAAAAGGATTAAATACTTCAGCTATTATGGGGTTTTGTAATTCAATGATTGAAATCTTGAAAAAAGAAAATCCAACCCATATTGCCGTTGTTTTCGATGTAGGAAAATCAACTGTTCGAACCGAACAATATCCTGAGTACAAAGCCAATCGTGATGAAACTCCTGAAGCTATAAAAATAGCCGTTCCTTATATCCAAGAAATTATAAAAGCTTTCCACATTCCCATTTTATACAAAGAAGGATACGAGGCTGATGATGTAATTGGAACTTTAGCAAAAAAAGCAGAAAAAGCAGGTTTTACAACTTATATGATGACCCCTGATAAAGATTTTGGACAATTGGTTAGTGAAAATATTTTCATGTATCGTCCGGCTGCTCGAGGAAATGGACCCGAAATATGGGGAGTTCCTGAAATTCAAGAAAAATTTGGCGTAAAGCACCCTGAACAAGTTATTGATTTTTTGGGAATGATGGGCGACTCAGTAGATAATATTCCCGGGCTACCCGGAGTGGGAGAAAAAACAGCTAAAAAATACTTAGCCGAATTTGGTTCTTTAGAAAATCTCTTAGCTAATACAGCCTTATTGAAAGGAAAAGCAAAAGAAAATATTGAAACAAACAAAGCCTTGGGCTTATTATCTAAACAATTGGCTACGATTATTACCGATGTTCCCATCGAATTTGACGAGCAATCGTTGATGATGGAACAGCCTGATTTAGAAAAGATTCAAGAAATTTTTCAAGATTTGGAATTCAGGCGATTATCAGAACAAGTCATACGGTATTTTAACCAAAAAACAGCCCGTGAAAACTTAAAAGAGGTTTTTACTGTTTCCACAACTCCTAAGGAAGCTAAAAGCGGACAAATGTCTCTTTTTGAAGAAGAAACAACCTCTTTAACCTTATCAAACGCTGTTTCTGATATTGGATATAAAACAATTGAAAACTCGCAAGCTCCGTACCAATACATCCATACAAAAACAGGAAGAAAACTGCTTTTAGAGAAACTTTTACAACAAAAAGAAGTGTGTTTTGATACCGAAACAACAGGTTTAAATACCTTTGAAGCTGAAATGGTAGGACTGGCAGTTTCTTTTGAAGCCCAAACAGGATATTATATTACTTTTCCTGAAAATCAAGAAGAAACCCAAGCTATTTTGGATGAATTTAAACCTTTTTTTGAAAATCCGAACATCCTTAAAATTGGACACAACCTAAAATATGATTTAAAAGTTCTGGCTAATTACAACATAAAGGTGAAAGGAAATCTTTTTGATACCATGATTGCACATTATTTAATCAATCCTGATATGCGGCACAGCATGGATATTTTGGCTGAAACGTATTTGAACTATCAACCTGTTAAAATTGAAACCTTAATTGGTAAAAAAGGTAAAAACCAACTTTCTATGCGTGATGTTGAAATAGAAAAACAAACGCCTTATGCTTGTGAAGATGCCGATATTACGTTACAATTAAAAGAAATTTTTGAAAAAAAGTTTACCAAAGAAATCAAAAAACTGTTTTATGATATTGAAATGCCTCTTATGCATGTTTTAATGCAAATGGAACTGAATGGAATTTCAATTGATTCAAATGCTCTAGAAAAATTATCTCAAGAATTAGAAAAAGATAGTAATTTTTTAGAAAAATCTATTTACAAGTTAGCAGGAGAAACGTTTAATATTGCTTCTCCAAAACAGTTAGGTCCTATTTTATTTGAAAAATTAGCTATCTCTAAAAATGTAAAAAAGACAAAAACAGGGCAATATTCTACTTCAGAAGAAGTGTTGTCAAAACTGAAAAATGAGCATCAAATCGTAGCTGATATTTTAGATTATCGACAAATAAATAAATTAAAATCAACGTATGCAGATGCTTTACCAAAGGAAATTAATCCTAAAACCAATCGTGTTCACACAACTTTTGGACAAACCGTTGCCGCTACAGGACGTTTAAGTTCAAATAATCCTAATTTACAAAATATACCCATTCGTACCCAACGTGGACAAGAAGTACGAAAAGCATTTATTCCAAAAGATAATCAGCATGTTTTAATAGCTGCTGATTATTCACAAATTGAATTGCGTTTAATCGCTGAAATGGCTCAAGAACCTACCATGACACAGGCTTTTATTAAAGGAGAAGACATTCATGCTTCAACTGCTGCTAAAATCTTCCGTATTCCTATTCATGAAGTAACGAGGGAACAACGATCTCAAGCAAAAACGGTTAATTTTGGAATTATATACGGTGTTTCTGCTTTTGGATTAAGCGAACAAACCGGCTTATCAAGAAGTGAATCCAAACAACTTATTGATGCTTATTATGAGACGTATCCTACTTTAAAAAAGTTTATGAATCGTCAAATAGAATTTGCACGGCAACATGGCTATGTTGAAACTATCTTGGGAAGACGACGTTATTTAAAAGACATTAATTCAAACAATTCGGTTGTCAGAAGTCATGCTGAACGTAATGCCATTAATGCTCCTGTACAAGGAAGTGCAGCTGATATCATGAAATTAGCCATGATTGAAGTTCAAAATTATCTTGTAGAAGAAAATCTCCAATCAAAATTATTATTACAAGTGCATGATGAATTGGTTTTAGAAGCTCCTATAAATGAAAAAGAACTTTTAAAGTCATCATTAAAAAGTATGATGGAACAAGTTATTAAAACCCGTATTCCGCTAATTACAGATGTGGAGGAAGGAAATAATTGGTTGGAAGCTCATTAAAATATTTCTTTAAAAATAGTAATAAAACGTTTGCTAAGAAAAAGGTGACTTACATCCTTCTATCTAAAAAGTTTAAAACTTTGTCCAGGAGCAGTGCCATATTTTCTTAAACGCTATTTATCATAAGCACTACCTGATTCTATATCAACAAAAGGTTTTCCGGCATAAAATTCCATAACTTTTATTTTGAAAACATAATCGTACTTTGCGTTAATTAAATCTACTTGAGCAGCAATGTAATTATTTTTGGCTTGTTCAAAATCATAATTATTAGCCGTTCCTATTTTAAAACGCTTTTCTGCATATTCTAAAGCAATTTTTGTCGATTTAACTGATTTTTTTGCTGCAGCATACGTTTCTTCAGCATTTAAGGCATCAATATAAGAAGTTTCAATATTTTGACGCAAAGCAAACTTGGTATTTTCTAAATTGAGCTCTTGATTCTCCTTTGATAATTTGGCACGCTGTACAGCCGTTTTTGTTGCCCAGCGATTAAATAAAGGAACGCTTAAAGATAAGCTGAATTGATGTTGGTAATTATCCTCTAATTGATCTGTAAAATTAGGATCATGTTGTCCATATACATTATAATAATTATCGCCCCAATTATACCCTAAATTTAAAGAAGGTAAATAGGCTCCTTTAGCGATAGCAATATCTTTATCTGCACTTTGTATAGCCAGCCCCGCATATTTTATTTCAGGGCGGACATCCAAAGCTTCTTTATAAATTTCTTCAGGGGTTTGTAGCACAAGTTCATTGATCAAAGGATCTACCGAAATATTTTGAATATCAAACGAGGATTCAAAAGGTAATTGTAAAAGCTGTGTTAAATTCAATTTGGATGAACGAACGGTATTTTTGGCTTGTACTAACGTTTGTTCGGCTCTAGCGACATTGGCTTCTGCTTCATAAACGGATGCTTTGGCTTCTGAGCCGTGTTTAAACAGGGTATTTACACGTCCGTATTGTAATTGATTCAGCTCTAAACTGTTTTTTGAAACATTTTCTTGTTCTTTTGCAAACAGTAATTGTAAATAAGCATTAACCACATTAAGCGAAACATCGTTTTTAAGTACTTCCAAGTTTGTATCGGTATATTCCTGATCGATTTTTCCTTTTTTATACGTATTCAAATTCTGAAAACCGTTAAAAATAGTCCAATTAGAAGAAAATCCCACACTAAAATTGCTACTGTTTCCAGATGAATACGTCCCCAATGTTGGATTTGAAAAACCTTTAGAAATGGTGTAATTTTGACCAACGGAACCGCTTAAATTAGGCAAAAAAGTTCCTGTATTGGCTTTTACAACTTGCTCCTGTATTTTCGAATTTACTTCTGCTTGTTTAATTGAAATATTGTTTTCTAATGCGTATTCAATACACTTTTTAAAATCCCATTTTTCTTGTGAAAAAAAGACCAAAGGCAAAAAAAATAGAACTAGATATCGTAGCTTCATATAACCTAAAGGTTTCGAACAAAGATAATTATTAATTAGAAAATAACAACGAATAAGTAAAAATACATATATTTACATTCACAAACTATTGTGTGCTACAAATATAAAACAATTAAATAAAATGAAACAGCTTATTGTAATCCTTGGTTTTTTGCTATTGATTGGTTGCCAAAATACTCCAACTACCAACCCTTCAAAATTTAAAACCATTATGATAAAATCATCAGGTGAAGTAGAAGTTCTTCCCGATATGGCAACTTTTCATATCGATTTAAATTGTTTGGATAAGTCGATAAAATCATCAAAAAAATGCCTTGTCGATAAATCAAATGAATTAAACTCTAAATTACAATCATACGGTATAAATAAAGATGATATACTTACCACTTCGGTTGATATGAATAAAAGCTATACATGGCAAAATAATTCACGCGTTTTTGAAGGTTACAGAAGTTCGACAACGGTATTTATCACTGTAAAAAATATTGAAAAACTTGAGGAAATTTATACCGAATTATTAGAAAACAGAAATCTTGATCTTGGAGGATTGAGTTATTCTCATTCAAAAATCGATAGTCTGAAAAATGAAGCCTACGTAAATGCTTTGGAAAAGTCAAGAGGTCTTGCCGATAAACTTTTAGAAAAACTCCCGGAAACAAAAAAAGAAATATTGAAAATTGGAAATATTAAAATTTCAGCAACCATTCCGAATACAAATGAATATGCAAATGAAAATGATGTAGATGGCATTTCCGGTGCTGGCTTTGTAGTAGCAAAAAGAGATAATAAGTCAATTGCAATAAGTAAAGGGACTATTAGAGTAGATGCTACGTTATTTACGGAATATCAAATAAAATAGCTTACATATACATTCCTCCGTTTACGTGCATTACATTTCCTGTAACGTAAGCAGACATGTCTGAAGCATAAAAAACACAAGCATTTGCTATATCTTCAGGTGTTCCGCCTCTTTTTAAAGGAATATTTTCAATCCATTCCTCTTTTACATTTGCAGCTAAGGCTTCTGTCATCTCTGTTTCAATAAATCCGGGAGCAACCACATTACATCGGATATTTCGCGAACCCAGTTCTTGTGCAACCGATTTTGAAAAACCAATAATTCCTGCTTTGGAAGCTGAATAATTAGCCTGCCCCGCATTCCCTTTTACTCCAACGACGGATGCCATATTTATAATCGATCCTTTACGTTGTTTCAACATCGGACGGAGTACCGCTTTGGTCATATTAAAAACAGAATCTAAGTTTATTTTAATCACCTGATCCCAATCCTCTTTTTTCATTCTCATTAAAAGGTTGTCTTTGGTTATGCCTGCATTATTGATTAATATGTCAATACTTCCAAATTCTTCAAGAATTGTATTAACAAGTTCCTGTGCCGCTTCAAAATCAGAAGCATCTGACTGACAACCCATTACTTTTGTTCCGTGTTTTGATAATTCTTGTTCTACTATTTTGGCTTTCTCAACGGATGAAGCAAACGTAAATGCCACATTTGCACCTTGCTTTACAAAAATCTCAGCTATTCCTTTTCCTATTCCTCGAGTAGCTCCTGTAATAATCACATTTTTCCCTTGTAATAAACCCATTTCAATATTCTTTTAGGCGAAGATAACTCATTTCTGTTAATTATTTTCTCCTTTTTAATCAAAAATTATTGCTTACTTTCTTTTAGTTGAATATAAAAATTACGGTCTATACTGAGTTTTTTTAATTGGTTTGGTAATTTTTCTTTTTTCCATATTGAGGTTGGGAAAATCCATTTTTCTGAATCGGCTAACTTAACAGGCATATCAAAACCTTTAACAATATTAACCCAACGATAGGTAAGCATGTCTCCTTTTATTGAGTACTCCAATGTTGGAATCTTTGTTGTTCGTAAATATTGATTAAAAAAAGTAGTAAAATCTTTGCTTGTAACTTTATTTATATACGATTCAATTTGTTTTGAAGTAACGGTTTGATGATAAAATTCTTTTCCCATTCCTCGTAAAACTTTCCTAAATAATGCATCATCATCCAATAACTGCCTTAACGTATGAAGCATGTTGGCTCCTTTATAATACATATCACCACTTCCTTCTTGATTTACCCCGTAAACTCCTATGATAGGAATATCATTTACTATGGATTTTCTTGTTCCGATTACATAATCGTTGGCGGCTTCTTTTCCAAACATACTTTCTACGTATAACGTTTCGGAATAAGAGGTAAAACTTTCATGAATCCACATATCGGCAATGTCTTTATTGGTAATATTGTTTCCAAACCATTCATGACCTGATTCGTGAATAATAATGAAGTCCCATTTTAAGCCCCATCCCGAACCGGAAATATCCATTCCTAAATATCCGTTGACATATCGATTTCCATACGCAACGTTGCTTTGATGTTCCATCCCCAAATGAGGAGCTTCTACCAATTTATACGAATCTTCATAAAAAGGATAAGGACCCAACCAATTTTCAAAAATTTTCATCATGGGTTTTACCTGCTGAAATTGTTTTTCTGATTTTTCCAAATTATAATCCAACACCCAATAATCCAAATCCAAATGCCCTTTTTCTCCTATAAATTCATCTTTAAAGTTTACATAATACCCGATGTAAGGTATTATATTATAATTATTAATCGGTTGCGTAACTTCCCATGTATAACGATTGTTTTTCTTTTCTTTTAATCTCCCATTTCCAACAGCTACCATATCTCCTTCTACTTCTACGGTAAACGTTACTCCTTTATCCGGTTCATCTCCTAAATAATCTTTATTAGGATACCAAACACTGGCTCCCAATCCCTGACAAGCTACCGACATCCATGGACGTCCTTTTTGGTCTTTTTTAAAAATCCATCCTCCATCCCAAGGAGGTCTTTTTGCTATTTTAGGATTTCCTTTATAGTACAACGTTATGGTCTGTTCTTCTCCTTTTAAAAGGTTATAATCGATTGGTATAAAATAAACATTTCCTTCTTGGGTATAATCTAATTCTTTTCCTTTAAAAAGAACTTTACTTAACTCCATCGGTTCTTGTAAATCAATTTGCATCATCGGTTTTTGAGGTATTTTATTATTTTTTACAAGAAACTTGATTTCGTTTACTCCCTCAATACTTTTTTTATCAAAATCAGGCTTTACAAATAAGTTATAATGTTGCACATCCCACCAATTTCTAAACGCATTATCCGATCCTCTTAAACTATCTTGTTTTGAAAAAGAATGCTTTTGTTGCAAAGGCTGTGCCATTGCACAAACACTGACTACAATTAAAATTAAGTTACCCGCTAAATTCATGTATTTTTAATTATTTTTAAAATTCGGACAGTAAGATACAAAAAAACTTTATGATCAAACCACAAAAAGAAATTAATCCAACTTGTTTTTATCTTTCTTATCAAAAAGGCTATTTTTGTAGTTTTAACGAGTAGCCATTATGACCATTCAAGAAAATATTATAAATTCTATAAAGACTGCTTTTGGTAAACTTTATGATTTTCAACCGGAACAGATAGAACTACAATCTACCCGAAAAGAATTTGAAGGTGATGTTACTTTGGTTATTTTTCCTTATGTAAAATCGCTTCAAAAAGCACCCAATATAATCGCTCAAGAATTGGGCGAATTTCTCCAAAAAAATACGATGGAAATCGAAAATTTTAACGTGGTAAAAGGTTTTTTAAATCTTGTTATTTCTGATATGTATTACCTGAATATTTTTAACTCTATTAAAAATCAGCAAGATTACGGCTTTTCAGAACCTGATAAAAATAAGCCCGCCGTCATGGTTGAGTATTCTTCACCCAACACCAACAAACCGTTACATCTGGGGCATATTCGTAATAATTTATTGGGTTATTCCGTTGCAGAAATTTTAAAAGCATCCGGTAAAAATGTAATTAAAACACAAATTATAAACGACCGCGGAATCCATATTTGCAAATCCATGTTGGCTTGGAAAAAATTTGGAAATGGAGAAACACCTGAATCTTCTAAGATGAAAGGAGATAAGCTGGTAGGAAAATATTATGTTTTATTTGAACAAACTTTTCAAGAAGAATATACGGCTTGGTTACAAACAGATGAAGCAAAAAAAGAGTTTGAACGCTATAAAAAGAAAACATTAACCGATAAACTTAGTGAATCGGAAAAATACGATCTACGAGATTTCAACTCTCCACCAAGCGAAGATGAAGATTGGTTTTCTATTTTAGATAATCGCTCTATTGAAGAAGAATTTAAGTCAGATTATAAAAATGAATATTTTAATACTAAAAGCCTTATAGGGAAAGAAGCCCAAGAAATGTTATGCAAGTGGGAAGCAGGTGACCAAGAAGTTATCACTCTTTGGAAAAAAATGAATGCTTGGGTTTATGAAGGATTTGAAATTACGTATAAAAACTTAGGAGTCAATTTTGATTTTCAAAATCACGAATCAAAAACCTACTTATTAGGTAAAGATATCATTGAAGAAGGACTGAAAAAAGGTATTTTATATAAAAAAGAGGATCACTCTGTTTGGTGCGACCTCAGTGATGAAAAAATGGATGATAAACTGCTTCTTCGCGGAGATGGAACGGCTGTTTATATGACGCAAGATTTAGGAACTGCTGTTAAACGTTACAAAGATTATCCGATTGAATCCTTGATTTATACTGTTGGAAATGAACAAAATCATCATTTTAAAGTTTTATTTATTATTTTAAAAAAATTAGGTTATCAATGGGCTGATAAATTGCACCATCTTTCTTACGGGATGGTTAACCTTGCCGACGGTTCTCGAATGAAAAGCCGTGAAGGAACTGTTGTTGATGCTGATGATTTAATGATTGAAATGATAGAAACCGCAAAAGAAATTGCACAAGAAGCCGGTAAATTAGAAACTCTTTCCGAACAAGAAAAAATGGCAACATACCATATCGTCGGCATGGGTGCTTTAAAATATTTTATTTTAAAAATTGACCCTAAAAAAAATATCCAATTTGATCCTAAAGAAACCATTGATTTTAATGGAAATACAGGTCCTTTTATACAATATACTCATACCCGAATATGTTCTATTTTAAGAAAAGGAAACATCCAAGAATATTGTTTTGAAAATTACAATTTTGAACCTGTAGAAAAAGAAATTTTTAAACAAATCATAGAATTTCCTTCTATTATCCGACAGGCTGCCCAAACATTGTCGCCGGCTTTAATTGCCAATTATATATATGATTTGGTAAAATTGTACAATCATTTTTATCAAAACATACCGATTCTTAAAGAAGAAAATAAGGAAGCCTTACAATTTCGTTTGCATCTTTCAAAACTAACCGGTATTATAATTAAAAATGGAATGCAGCTATTGGGAATTCAAGTTCCGGAACGAATGTAATTAATTGATTAGGAATTGTTTTTTATACATTTGCTCTAATCAAAATTTTGTTTATATTTAATGTGAAATAAAGTGATCTGAATGGATACACTAAAAACATAAAATGATCGCATTATGAATGTACGAATAGCCGAAAATTGGAAAGCGTTTTTACAAAACGAATTTGACAAGCCTTATTTTCATCATTTGGTTCAATTTGTAAAACAGGAGTACAAACAACACACTTGTTTTCCTCCCGGTAAAGAGATTTTTGCTGCTTTTGATTCTTGTAAGTTAGCGGATTTAAAAGTGGTTATCTTAGGTCAAGACCCTTATCATAACTACAATCAAGCCAATGGTTTATGTTTTTCGGTTCGGGAAGAAATTCCTTTTCCACCTTCGCTTCAAAATATTTTTAAAGAAGTTTCTGAAGACACCGGAGCTTCCATACCTACGTCGGGCGATTTAACCCGGTGGGCCAATCAAGGGGTTTTATTATTAAATGCTACCTTAACCGTTCGAGCACACCATGCCGGTTCTCATCAAAATCAAGGCTGGGAAGTTTTTACAGATGCTGTCATTGAAACGATTTCAAAAAAAAGAGAAGAAGTTGTGTTTATACTTTGGGGGAGTTTTGCCCAAAAAAAAGCCCCTTTAATTGATGCTCAAAAGCATTCTATTTTAAAAGCTCCTCACCCTTCTCCTCTTTCTGCTTATCGTGGTTTTTTCGGGTGTAAACATTTCAACAAAACCAATGAATATTTAGCCTGTAAAGGTAAGAAAACCATTGAATGGTGAAACGGATATACTTTCAGGTCAAAAAAATTATTGTATTACAATATTGATCATTTTAATGTGTTTAACCGGATATGTTTTAACTTTCTCCCAAAAATGTTACTGTAAATGACCGATTGGTGATTGTATGTGTTGTTGATGCAGTACCATTTGCAATGCTACCAAACACTATCTTTTCTTGGGCTCTTAGGTATAGCACCGTAATTCCTCCTCTATTATATGTATAAGGCTTGATTGCAGGTCCCACTTTTACATTTTGAGTTTTGGCAAACAGGTATTCAATATCGGTTCCAGTTACTTTCTTCAATACCCATGAAAAATAGTTGGTATCTTTGTTTGGACGCATAACTCCTCGCAAGGAAAACTGGTAATAGCCGTTTCGGGGAGCGGTATAACTATTATCAGCGGTAGTCCAGTAGCCGTCACTAAGAATCGGTATGAAATCCCATTTTTTGAAACCTGTTCCATCTGTCTGGGTAATTGTGGTACTTTGCTTTCCGGAAGCCACTACATAAGGTATAAATGCGGTTCTTGAGGTAGATTCGAGACGAATCCACACACTTCCGTCAAAATAATAGTAGCCTTCCTTGGTTATGTTAACGGTTTTGGTTGTTGCGTTGTTTACCGCCACTGTGGCATACACCAAAGTGCCTTCTTGGGCTACCCCGTACTGTGCATCAGCTGCCTTGATTTGGTCTCCGGTCAGGCGTGGGGCGATAACGCCCTCTGCAGTCGTTCCGTCTGTTTTTTTTGCCACCACATCCAAGGTGGCTTTGGGTGCTTGGGTATTAACCCCCACTTGCCCGAAAGCAAGGATGCTCTGCATCAACACAGCAAAGGTTAGCACGCTTTTTTTTATTGGATTTATGTTATACAATGCATTCATGTTTTTTATATTTTATTCGTTTAAACTATAGTTGAAAATTCTACGATCAGGATCCGAAAAATACAATGGAAAATGCCCGTTTTCCTACTGTATAGTGGGGATAAAGATTATTACCACTACCACTCCATGTACAGCTAGGGGAATTAACATTGCAACCCTGACAAGGAGTACCTGTAAAACTAATTTTATTCCCTTTTTCTAGATGCAGTAAGATAGCTCCTCCTTTGTTATGTGGAATAGCCCCTGCCCTGCTGAGTGAATCAAAAGTATATCCGATGTCCCCTTTTACATCCCATGAGAAAGAGTTGCACCTGCTATGGGAAGGCTGTACCACTCCCTGTAAGGTTATCTGGTAATACCCCGTTTCCGGTACGGTATATGTGTTGTTATGCCAGTTACCGTCGTTAATAGTCATATTAAAATACCAAATTTTTTGCTCATACTTATCAGCTGACTGATCTAGCTGAGAAATCGCAGTAGAGCTTTCTCCGGCAGCAACTGTATAGGGTACAAAGGAGGTGGTTCCTGAAGAAGTTGAAAAACCAACCCAAACGCTGCCATCAAAATAATAATAGCCTTCCTTGGTTATGTTAACGGTTTTGGTGCTTGCGGTGGTTACGGGATATGTGGCATACACGATAACGCCTTTTTGGTCTGCCTCGTACTGTGCATCAGCTGCCTTGATTTGGTCTCCGGTCAGGCGTGGGGCGATAACGCCTTCTGCAGAACCGTCTTTTTTTGCCACCACATCCAAAGTCGCTTGGGGGGTGTCCGTATTAATACCCGCCTGCCCGAGAGCAAGGATGCTTTGCATCAACAGGGCAAGGGTTAGCATGCTTTTTTTTATGTTCAATGTGTTCATTTTTTATGTTTTATTTATAAAGTTTATTTTGATAAAACCTTGTGCAGTCCCTGTTTAAGCCCGTTATTTTCTACGGGTTTTCGATTTGGAAAATGCACGGTTTTGTTTTTTTTGATTACGAATTACAGTCCCAGATAGGTTATGGAAAATTCCCGATCGGTTATGGTGTAACTTGAATGCCCCGCACATCCACTACATGGAGTCCCTCCAAAATCCACGACGGTTCCGGCTGTAAGGTAAAATACGGCTGTTCCGCCGGCACCGGTATAGGTTGAATTACTCACATGGCTAAAATTTTCGAACTCATACCGATTGGCAGTATTAGCATTTCCTTCATCGAATCGTACTACCCAGGTAAAAGAATTTGTTGTACCGTTGCTAGGGGTTACTTCGGCACGCAAGGTCATCTGATAGTAGCCCGTTCGGGAAACGGTATAAAAGTGGTTGGTGTCACTCCAATTATTATCATTTATATTCGACGAAAAAGTCCATTTTGTATAGTCTGTTCCTCCTGCACTTTGCTGATCCTCCTGAGTAATCGGGGAACTTTCCTTTCCGGAAACGGCTACATACGGTATAAAAAGTGTGGTTCCTAAGGAATGTACAAAGTTTGTCCACACGCTGCCATCAAAATAATAATAGCCTTTCTTTGTAATATTGGCGGTTTTGGTGCTTGCGGTGGTTACGGGAGCTGTGGCATACACGATAGCTCCTTTTTGGGCTGCCTCGTACTTTGTGTCGGCTGCTTTAATTTGGTCTCCGGTCAGGCGTGGAGCAATAAGCCCCTCCGGGGTAGAACCGTCCGTTTTTATTGCGGCAATATCCAATGTCGCTTTCGGTGCAGAAGTAGCCATTCCTACTTGTCCGTATGACAGACCGGAAACAAGTAAGCTACATACTGTTAAAAAATATAATCTCATTTTTTTCATAATTTCATTATACCATACAAATAAATAATAAAAATTTTAAACTATATTAATTTTAGTGTAGTAGTAGTAGTAGTAGTAGTAGTAGTAGTAGTAGTAGTAGTAGTAGTAGTAGTAGTGTTTAGAGCTATAAAATAAATTTATTAAATAAGTGCTATTTATAATAAAAATTTATTACGTGGTTACATTTAGGTTACAACATCATAATTCTACATAAATGATGGGAATTTATTACCTAAAAAAGGCATTGTAGTTTTATTTTTTTCTTGATAAAAAAGCGAAACAAAAATCAAGTTTGAAATAAGAAAATTACTCCGTAACACGCCTACTCGAAGTTTAAAGCTCATTTTCAGTTATATAAAACGCTTTATACATCAACTGTCCGTAGGCAATATTTTCATCATTTGGAGGCAACTCTTTATGAAAAAACACTTTATAATCTTCCAGTTCTCTATAAATTAAATCGACCAACAGCCTGTTTTGGAACACACCACCGCTGCATGCAATTTTTGTAAGTTTGTATTTCTTTGCCACTTCTTTAATCCATTTAATCAACGTTACGTGAAACTTAAATGCAATCTCCCGTTTTTCAATGCCTTTTGAATGTTCTTCAAAAATCAATTGGCACAATTCCGTTCCATTTAAAATTTCAGAGGTATAATATTTTTTATATTTTTTATTTTGATGATAGAAAGTTACTGCTTCTTTTTCTAGTAAAGTAGCTGCATAACCTTCATATTTATTATAATCGGCTAAACCTAATAAAGAAGAAACGGCATCAAATAATCTACCCATACTGGACGTTTTCAATCCTTCTTTGTTTATTTTTTTTGTATAAACCGAGTATTCAATCGCCGAAAATTTGTTTTTTAATTTTTCTTTATCTTTCATAAGTGAAAAAGCGGTTAGACGAGGCTCTTTTGCCATTTTATCATTTAAAAAATAGGTATAATATTTTAAATGCTCTACTCTTTTTACTTCTTGATGATCGGCTATAAAAAATTCTCCACCCCAAACAGCGGAATCATCTCCCAATCCTATGCCATCCCATATTACACCTAAAATGGGTTCTTTTAACGGCAACAAATTACAATCTCCTAAAACAGCTGAAAAATGTGCCTTATGATGTTGAATCTTAAAAACAGGAATTGTTGGATATAATGATGCTTGTTGGGATGAAAAAAATGAGCCATTTTTATCTGTTAAAATTAGTTCCGGTTTTTTTTGATAGATATTCAATACATGTCTTTGGGCTTTAATCACTTCATTTTGTACATCATACGATTCCATATTTCCAAAATATTGACTTAAAACTAAATTAGAACCGTTCCAAAAAGCAAAAGTATTTTTTAAATCTGCACCCAATGCCAACATTGTTTTTTTGCTTTTGGGTTTATTCACGCCTGATAATGATGGATTTAAACCCCGAGACCGACGAAAAATAATCTTTTGTTTATATTCTGATGTAAAACCGATAACACTGTCATCCTGAGGTGTTACAATTGCTCTGTTATTGGTTAGAACATAATCTGCCAATCGATATAGATCTTGATAACAAGACTGGCTTTTATCATATAAAATAGGGTGAAAACTTGCATTTGCACTCGTTGCAATCAAAGGATTATCCATTGAATGCATAATTAAGCACAACAAAGGTGTATAAGGGAGCATTATGCCTAAATAACCGTTATTAAACGCTATATTTTCAGATAAATAATTATTTTTTTCTTTTATTAAAACAATGGGTGATGTATTTCGGGTTAATTCTTTTTCTGATTCTTCCGTTATTTCAGCATATTTTTTAACCATCTTTAAATCAGTCATCAATAAAGCTAACGGTTTGTCAGGTCTGTTTTTTCGTTTACGAATTTCATTTACAACATTTTCATTCATTGCATTTCCCAACAATAAATAACCTCCGATCCCTTTTACTGTTACAATATCATTTTTTTTGAGTTTTTGAACGACCTTGTATACTAATTCTTTTTGCATTCCTTTAATTTCTTCCTGTGTCTTTGAATTAATCAATTGTAACAAAACAGCACACGAAGGGCAAGAATTGGTTTGTGAATAATACCTTCTGTTCAACGGATTTTCATATTCTTTTAAACAATCGGAGCATTGCTGAAAGGAGTTCATACTTGTAAAAAGTCTGTCATAAGGAATTTTCTGCAAGATGGAATATCTTGGTCCGCAGTTGGTACAGGTAATGAAAGGGTAATAATGTCTTTTATTTTGAGTTTCAAACAATTCATTTTTACAGGTTTCACATACTGCGTAATCGGGTGTTAAGTCAAGATTTGTATTGTGTTCTTCTCTGCTGTGAATAATTGAAAAATCTTTGTAATTTTTCAGAGGAATTTCTACATAATGTATATGCTCTATTTGTGCTAAAGGCGGTTTATTTTCTTTAATTTCATTAATAATTTTCTGAACGGAATCTTTTGTTTCAACTTCGATATGAACTCCGTTTGAAGTATTACTCACATACCCTTTTCGCTCTTTTAAAGTCATGATTTGATATACAAAAGGACGAAAACCAACACCTTGAACCTGTCCGGTAATATGTATATGATAATTTTTCAACGCATTAAAATCAGCAGATTCTGGGCAATTGCTCTCCAATAAGAGGACTTACAACTCGCCTTCCTCCGATTGAACTGTGTAAAATAACTTTTTTAGCATATTCGTCCGTTATTTCTCCAATACACCGAGCATTTTTACCTTTACTCATTTGCTGCATTTTTTTTAAATAATCTTCCGCTATTTCTGCTTTGACAATACTTATAAAAATGCCTTCGTTAGCAACGTACAAAGGATCTAATCCCAACATTTCACAAGAAGCTGTAACTTGCTTTAAAACAGGTAACTCCGTTTCTTTAATGCAGATTCCTTTTTCCGTTTCATCTGCTATTTCATACAAAACACTGCTTAATCCTCCTCTTGTAGGGTCTCTGAATAAATGAATATCCTCTCCAAATTCGTCTAACAATTTTTCTGTTATATGATTTAAATTGGTTGTATCGCTTTCCAAATCGGTTTCAAACTTCAATCCTTCTCTTTTCGACATAATTGCCATTCCGTGCGTTCCTATATTTCCACTTACAATAATTTGATCTCCAACTTCAATACGATGACTACTTATTTTAGCTTTTGGGTGAACTGTTCCTACCCCTGAAGTATTAATAAATAATTGATCCCCTTTTCCTTTCTCAACTACTTTTGTATCACCTGTAACAATTTGAACGCCACTTTCAATAGCTGCTTTTTGTATCGATGTTACAATTTTTTTAAAATTTTCTATGGAAAATCCTTCTTCTATTATGAATGACAAGGATAAATAAAGCGGTTTGGCTCCACACATTGCAATGTCATTTACCGTCCCATTGACCGCTAACTCTCCAATATTTCCTCCTTTAAAAAAAATAGGATTTATCACAAAACTATCCGTAGAGAAAGCCGTTTTTCCTTTTAATTCAAAAATAGCCCCATCATGTTTTTGATCTAAATAAGGATTTTTTAACCTTTTAAAAATAATATGATCCAATAGCTCTTTTGTCAGTTTTCCCCCACTTCCATGTCCCAAATTAATTGCTAAACTTTTTCTTTCCATAACATTCTATTAAACTGAAAAATTATAATATGCTGCACAAGCTCCTTCAGAAGAGACCATAGGAGCCCCTAATGGATTCTCAGGAATACACCTTTTACCAAATTGATTGCAATCTTGAGGTTTTTTCTTTCCTTTTAAAATTTCTCCTGCTATACACAACGTTTGTTTGGAGGTTTTTACTTCATTCAAATCAAATTTTATTTCCGCATTGTATTTTTCGTATTCTTTTCTTATAACATATCCGCTATCGGGTATCTCTCCTATTCCTCTCCACTCCCTTGCTCCTACTTCAAATATGGTAGCAATAGCTTCTCGTGCCGCTTTATTGCCTTGTGGTTTTACCACCCGTGAATATTGATTTTCTAAAAGATGTGCTCCTCTCTCTAATTGTTTCACTGTCAGATAAATTCCTTCTATAATATCAACCGGTTCAAATCCTGTAACCACAATCGGAATTTTATACCGCTCTACCAAAGGTTTATATTCTTGTATTCCCATAATAGCACAGACATGACCTGCTGCTAAAAACCCGTTTATATTACAAAATTTATCATCCAAAATAGCTTCCATTGCAGGAGGAACCAGCACATGCGACACCAATAATGAAAAATTATTTAAATTCAACTTTTCTGCATGAAGTACCGACAAGGCATTTGAAGGAGCTGTAGTTTCAAATCCTACGGCAAAAAAAACAACTTCTTTATTAGGGTTATCACGGGCAATATGTACCGCTTCCAATGGCGAATACACAATTCTCAAATCGCCTCCTTCTGCTTTGGCTTCCAATAAACTTTTCTCACTCCCGGGAACACGTACCATATCACCAAAAGAACAAACTATAACATCTTTTGTTAGTAAATCAACTGCTTTATCAATTAATTTTAAAGGTGTTACGCAAACCGGGCAGCCCGGCCCGTGAATCATTTGAATGGGTTTAGGCAATATGTCCAATATACCGTTTTTGACCAAACTGTGCGTTTGTCCGCCACAAATTTCCATAATATTCCATGGCTTTGTCGTAATTTTATGCAATTCATCTACACAAAATTTAATCAATTCCGGATTTCTATATTCTGATAAATATTTCATTTATTCTTTTTCAATTTCAAGTAATTCAATAATATAAACAATGGCTGCATTGGGTTCAATCATGGGTGCTGCTCCATTTTCTCCATAAGCCAAATGAGGTGGGATCGTGATTTCCCATCGTGATCCTATCGGCATTAAAAGCAAAACCTCTTGCCATCCCAAAATGGTTTGTGATAAATAAAAAGATAACGGTCCGGTATCTTTTGTCGTATCAAAAACATTCCGATTCATCAAATAACCTTCGTATAATACTTTAACCTTGTCTTCTAATTGGGGAAGTTCTCCTTCTCCTTGAACCAATACTTTGTATTGCAACCCGCTTTTCAGTGTTACAACATTTCCTTTTTCACTGTTTTCCTTTAAAAATTGTTTTGAAATTTCAAGATTTCGTTCTTTTTGTTCTTCTTTAATAATTTCCACATAATTATTAAAAATTTCAATGTTTTTTTTTTGTGGAATTTTAAGAATTTCATTCTTGAATTTTGCTTTAAATCCTTTTAAAAAATCATCAAAATCCATTTCATTAAAACCGATATCTTGTAAACTCTGAGCCATTACAACACCTGTACTGTAAGCTATTTTATCTTCTGATTCCTTATTTCCCAGTATATCCGATAAATCCATTTAAAGTCGTTTTTCTATTTCTTTTACTGTGTTTTTCACTTTTTCTAAAACCAAAGGTAAGGCTTCTTCCACTTTTTTACTCATTCCGACGTTCATTGGCTTTATCTCTTCTATGGAAACCGTGTATAAGAAAATAACAGGCATACGGTCGAAAAGGGTTAAAATTTCAACCATGTCTTTCAGTCCGAAATCGTGGGCACTTAATGACGTAGGAAAATCGGATGAAAATTTAGGCTTTAGCAAACTGATTGTTCCCAAAGGCTGTTCATCCATTGTAGCATCGACAATGATTACATAAGGGTGTGCTTCCAAATAAGGAACTAGCAGAAAACCTCCTGTTCCTCCGTCTAAAACGGTGATTTCTTTATTTTTAAACGTATTTTCGCTTTCTAATTTTCTAACAAAATGAACCCCAACGCCTTCATCTCCCATTACATAGTTTCCAATACCTAAAATTAAAATCTTATGTCCATTGGAATGGAACTCAGATTGATTCAAATTCATATATTATTCCTGCTTTATTCTTCTTCTAATCTGTCTTCTTTTACAAAATCTTTAGAAAATCGTTCTCTACGTACAAATTTATACCCGCTTATCATGGACGAAATTTCAGCTCTTCCTTCCAACCAATCATGAAAAAGAGCTAAATAAACATGTACCATCGTAAATAAAATGAATCCCCATGTTGCTATATGATGAATAATTCTTGCATTAAAATCACCTCCTACAAACTCAGGAACCCAAGAAAACAGTTTTGGAAACCACCAACCGGACATATCACTATAAAGTCCGAAGCCTGTAAAAATCATAACCAAAGCCATCAAAAACATGATTACGTATGAAAAAGCGGCTACTCTGTTGTGTCCTATACTAATATGATTAATATCTTCATCTCTTGAAACCAATAACAAATCTACTTTAATTACATGGATAATTTCTTTTAAACCTTTTTTATTAAACGGATTAAAGACTTTCCAATTGGCGTATCGATTTCCTACAAACATCCAGTAAATCCGCATCATCATAACGGCTACAAAAATATACGCACTTATGAAATGAATCATCCGTACTTTTCCCATCCAAAATTGATTATAGGCTTCTCCGTTGGACAAAAGTGCCGGAGGATCTGAAATAATAAATCCCGTTATTACTAAAACCGTTACTGATAAAGCATTTAACCAATGAAAAATACGCACGGGTAATTGCCAAACATAAACCCTTTTATAATTTTTTGTTGACATAATCTTACTTTAATTAAAATTTACACACAACTGGCTATGTTTTGAACTTCTTTCAACCGTTTTCCTTTTTCATCATATAAGTGGACTGCACATGCAATACAAGGATCAAATGAATGAATGGTTCGGATAATTTCCAACGGTAATTCCGGATTGGCAATCGGTGTGTCAATCAATGTCTTTTCATAAGGAGATAATTGTCCTTTCGGATCTCTGGGTGACGCATTCCATGTCGAAGGTACTATTTGTTGATAGTTTTCAACTTTACCGTCTTTTATGACAATCCAATGGCTCAATCCTCCTCTCGGTGCTTCAAGAAAACCGACACCTTCGGTTTCTTTTGGCCAAGTGGTTTTACTCCATTTTTCAGTATTGGCCATTCGGTCATCTTCACTTTTAATATTTTGGATTAAACGATCATAAAATTCAACCGTCCAATTGGCTACCAACTGTGTTTCTAAAGCTCTTGCCGCTGTTCTTCCCAACGTTGAAAACAAGGCTTCTGCAGGAACTTCCAAATGTTTTAATGTTTTGTTTACAATTTCTACATATTCCTCTCTTCCTTCTGCATAACCTACCAAAACTCGTGCTAACGGTCCTACTTCCATCGGATGACCTTTCCAACGCGGTGTTTTTATAAAACTGTACTTTTGGTTTACATCCAAATGTGTATAAGGAGGTTTTGGTCCTGTATAATTAATGTTGGTTTCTCCTTTCCAAGGATGTTTTCCTCCATTTCCGTCTCCTGTATAATCATACCAAGAATTGTTAATATATTCTTCTACCGTTTTTAAATCCCGTAAATCGGTAGGATGAATCTTAGTCAAATCTTTATTTAAAATAGCTCCGGAAGGGAATTTGAATGATGAATGATCCTGATTGTTGTATCCCTGCATAGGAAAATCTCCAAAAGCTAAAAAGTTATGAAAGCCTCCGATAGAACCCCAATCTTTATAATAAGAAGCAATGGCTAAAACATCCGGAATATATACCTGCTCAATAAATTCTTTTCCTTCGTGAATCAAACGCTCCACCAATGCTAATCTTTCAGCATTTAAACCGCTGGCATCGTCTGTATTAATCGCACAAGCCATACCACCTACCAAAAAGTTAGGATGTGGATTTTTTCCTCCGAAAATAGCATGAACTTTTACAATTTCTTTTTGCCACTCCAGTGCTTCCAGATAATGTGCTACGGCTATTAAATTTACTTCAGGAGGCAATTTCATTGCCGGATGTCCCCAATATCCGTTTGCGAAAATTCCTAACTGTCCGCTGTTTACAAATTTCTTTAAACGATTTTGAAGATCTGAAAAATAGCCCGGTGAACTTTTGGGCCAATGAGATATACTTTGTGCAATTCTCGATGTTTCTAACGGGTCAGCACTCAATGCACTAACGACATCTACCCAATCAAACGCATGTAAATGATAAAAGTGTACTACGTGATCGTGCATATACAAAACACCCAACATTATATTTCGCACCATTTCAGCATTTGGCGGGATTTCAATACCTAAGGCATCTTCAACCGACCTGACCGAAGCAATAGCGTGGCTGGCGGTACAAACACCGCAAGTTCTTTGTACGAAAGCCCAAACATCTTTAGGATTTCTTCCTTTGACAATATTTTCTAAACCTCTAACCATTGTCGAAGAAGAAAAAGCATCTTTTATTGTGCTATCTTCTATTTCAACTTCTATCCGTAAATGCCCTTCTATTCTGGTAACCGGATCAACAACTATTCTTTCTCCCATGATTTAAGATTCTTTTATTTGTTCTTCATTTTCAATTCCTTTTTTCACTCTTCTCTCAACATCTTTTTGACGTGTAATTTTAGAGGCAATAGTGTGTGTTGCAATACCTACTCCCACAACTCCGGCAGCAATTTTACCTACGGTATCTGCTGTTGATTCTATTCCTAATTCATCAAGCGTTATATCGCGTTCATAGATGGATCCTTTATCCCAAAAATCATCGGCACTACATCCAAAGCATCCGTGTCCTGACTGAATAGGATAACTTACGCCTCCATTCCATCGGATATTTCCACATGAATTATACGTACTCGGACCTTTACATCCTACTTTGTATAAACAATATCCTTTTTTAGCATTTTCATCATCAAAACTTTCTACAAATAAACCGGCATCAAAATACGGACGTCTGTAACAACTATCATGAACTCGTTTTGAATAAAAGGCTTTAGGTCTTCCTGCATTATCCAATTCAGGAAATTTTCCAAAAGAAACGACATGAACAATAATTCCTGCCATTACTTCCCCAATAGGCGGACAACCCGGAACATTGATAATCGGTTTATTTTTTATGATTTTCTTAATAGGCATCGCTTGAGTAGGATTAGGTTTGGCTGCCTGAACACATCCTGTGGTAGCACAACTTCCCCAAGCTATAATGGCTTTTGCTCCTGCTGCAGATTCCTTTAAAATATCCAGAGCTGATCTTCCGGCCACACAACAATAATTTCCATCGGCTCCCATAGGAACAGATCCCTCAACACAAAGAATGTACTCTCCTTTGTATTTTTCCATTGTTGCTCTTTTGGCTTCTTCTGCTTGATGCCCTGATGCTGCCATTAAGGTTAAAGTATAATCCAGTGATATTTTATCTAAAATAATATCAGAAACTATAGGATGGTCTGAACGAATAAACGATTCACTACAGCATGTACACTCTTGAAAATGCTCCCAAATAACGGGTAGCCGAGGCGTTGTTTCCAAAGCCTTTGCTATCTGTCCCATAGCCGATGTTTGCACTCCCATATAAGCTCCTATATAAGCTACAAACTTCATGAAATCTCTACGAGAATAGCCTTGTCTGATAATACTTTCATAGTAAGTTTCTCCGTTACTGTTTTTTGAATCCATACGTTATAGTTATTTTATGATAAATTATAAAAAATTATCCGAATTTAACGAAATTATTACTTATTTCTAAATCAGAGCATGATTAAAATCAGTTTTTAATAAATATAGAACAATTATAAATTTTATAATTTTGCAAAAATTTTGGTAACGAATGCATGAGCTTTCAATAGTACAGGGAATTGTTGATATAGCACAAAAAGAAACCAAAAAAAACAATGGTAAACGTGTAGATATCATCTATTTAGAAATTGGAATATTGGCAGGTATCGAATTTGATTCGTTTGAATTTGCATGGCCAATTGCTTGTCAAGGGACTGTGCTGGAAAGTGCTGTCAAAAAAATTACCAAAATACAGGGCGAAGGAAAATGTCTCGAATGTGGCACTCTATTTGAGATGTTTCATATTTTTGATTCATGCCCGAAATGCAACAGCCCTTTCAAAGAAATCCTTTCGGGGAAACAATTAAAAGTTAAACGTTTAGAAATATTATAAAAAAATTATGTGTACTACTTGCGGATGTAGCGGAAACGGAAATGACGTTTCTATTTTAAAACCAGGTGAACATCATCATCACGATCACCACCATCATGACCATGAACACCACCACGATCATCATCATAAAACCATTGTCGATCTTGAACGCGATATTTTGCATAAAAATCAACTGTTGGCTGAAAGAAACAGAGGTTATTTTGAGGCAAAAAACATTTATACCCTAAATTTAGTCAGTTCTCCCGGATCGGGTAAAACCAGTTTTTTGGAATATACAATCAAAAATTTAGGTAATGTAATTGATTTTTCCGTTATAGAAGGTGATCAACAAACGTTAAATGATGCCAATAGAATCAATGCTTTAAATGTACCTGTTGTTCAAATCAATACAGGAAAAGGTTGTCATTTAGACAGTAAAATGGTCTATGACGCCGTACAAAAGTTAACTCCTAAAGAAAATAGCACTCTACTTATTGAAAATGTCGGAAATTTGGTTTGCCCTGCCATGTTTGATTTAGGTGAAAACAAACGTATTGTTATTATCAGCGTTACGGAAGGTGAAGATAAACCTATTAAATACCCGGACATGTTTCATAATTCTGATGTCTGTATCATTAATAAAATAGATTTGCTTCCTTATCTTAACTTTGATTTAGATCTGCTGAAAGAATATGCTTTAAAAGTAAATCCAAACTTATGTTTTTTTGAAGTTTCTGCTACAACAGGAGAAGGTATGACTCAATGGTTTAAATGGTTACAAAATAATATTTAAAAATATGTGTTTAGCGATTCCCGGACAACTCAAAGCCGTTACGGCTGAATTAGACGCTGTTTTCAGAATAGGAAAAGTTTCTTTTGACGGAATTATTAAAGAAGTCAATTTGGCTTTGGTTCCAAAAGCTGTTGTAGGAGATTATGTATTGGTTCATGTAGGAACTGCCATCAGCATAATTGATAAAGATGAAGCAAAAAAAACATTTGATACCCTTAAACAATTGGGAGAACTGCATGAATTGGACGACCATTCTGAAATAACTTAATAACAACATATTTTGTATGGATTTTTTAATCTCCTTTATGCATGCTGTATCAAACCCTGAACATTTAGCTTTTTCCACCGCTTTTTTGATTTCGGTTATGCACGTTCTGTCCGGTCCTGACCATTTGGCTGCCGTAACACCTTTAGTTATCGAAACAAAACGAAAAGGATGGATAATAGGTCTTTTTTGGGGAATAGGTCATGCTTTGGGAATGGCGATAGTGGGGGTTCTTTTTTATCTTTTAAAAGACCTCATACCTGTTGATAAAATATCTGAACACAGTGAACAATTAGTAGGAATTAGTTTATTAATGATTGGTTTTTGGTTTCTTTTCAGAATATTAACCAATAAACATACAACTTCTACCAACGTTGAAGCCAAACACAATTCTTTTTCTTCGTTAGGAATAGGTCTGTTACATGGTTTAGCCGGTGTTTCACATTTTTTATTATTACTGCCCACATTAGGTTTTTCAACCACATCAGGAAGTGTAAACTATATTTTAGGTTTTACCGTAGGAACCTTATTTACCATGACCTCTTATGCTTTCATCGTAGAAAAAATAACGTTGTTTACTTACAAACAAAACAATCCTTCCTTTTACAAAGGATTACGTTTTTTTGGTGCATTTTTTAGCATTCTTATCGGATTATATTGGTTGTTTTTTGTTTCCCATGTATAAATCCCTATTTGTGCATACTAACCAACCATACATTTTAGCACATTTGGTTTTTACAAACGCTCAAATCCAACGCTCAAAAAACCAAAAGAGCTAAAATTTCACCAACGCTACAATTTGGATAGTTCAAATAAAATTTTTAATTTTGTTACTTATAGTCAACAGAAATAAAATATGGACAAAAGTATAATAAAAGAAGTTGCACCAAAAAACAACGACAAATGTTTAGACCCAAGTTGTGGTTGCGGAGCTTTTTTGATCAGTTTAGTGGAATATTACCAAAAGACTTTTAACAAAAGCATAAAAGCAACCATTAAGGAAAATATTTATGGTTCCGATATTTTGGATTACAATGTAAAACGGTCTAAAATAAGGTATTGTTAAACCACTATATATTTGTGATGTTCTCATAGATATGTCTTAAGGTTAATTAACTGAAAATCAATTTTTATTTTCATAGCGAGGCTTCATCTCTCCTTACCAAATTTAATACCTTTTCCTTTATTGTTCTTCTCAAAAGTTTTTTAATACTTTACAATTTGATAACATTGCTAATTGGATTTCATCTTTTTAATCTAAAATCCACAAAATTAAACATTTGTTACTGTTTTTTAATGACTTAATTCAAAAAAATGATTACTTTTGAAAAAAAAACTAATATGAGTAAAAAAATAAGTTTGATATTAGGGATATTGCTCACTATTATTTTAGGGGCGTTTCTCTATTGGAAATTTTGCTGTACTTGTTGTACGGAAGATAAAGCTCCTCCTAACATTGCTTCAGTAAATTTAGTAACAAACGGATTGATCCTAAAAAGCAAAACACTGGATTACCAATGTAATGAAAATTTCAACTTTAAGGAAAATGACGAAAATTTTATAACTCCGGTTTCTCTGGGTGTTGATGAAGGAATTGCTAAATTAAAAGAAAATTTAACAGCCAATCCCAATCAGAAAATTACTATTACCGGTTATTGTACACAACTGGAGAAGAACATCTCATCATTTCCAAACTTAGGCTATGCAAGAGCAGATTCTGTTAAAAACTATTTGATTTCTCAAGGTATTCCTTCAGAAAAAATTGAAATTAATGGAGAAATAAAGGAAATAACTGTACAAAGTGGTATCTATTATGGACCATTACAGTTTGACTTTACAGAAACTAACAATGCTTCTATTCCATCTAATACATCCAATGATTATGAAAATTTAAAGGAAGAAATTAATAGGAATCCTCTGGTTGTACATTTTAAAACGAATCAATCGGAGATTAGCTTAGACAATGAAGAAAAAGAAAAAATGGAGAAAATAACGCGATACATGAATCATGTTAGTGATGCTAAGTTGATTGTTACAGGGCATACAGACAATGTGGGAAGCCCTGAAGATAATGTGGTGTTATCAAAAAAGCGTGCAGAGTTTATTGCACAGTATATTCTAAAAAACACCGGACTTAGTGCAGACAGAATGGTAACGAGTGGAAAAGGCTCTGAAGAACCCATTGCAGATAATACAACTGCTGAAAGTAAAGCAAAAAACAGAAGAACAGAAATTAAAATTCAATAAAATAAAAATCTTAAAAAAAATAATATGTGTTGTTTATTAATCCCAATATTAACAGGTCTCATTTGTGCATTACTTGGATATTTACTAGGTAGGCTTTTGGGTAAAGGAAATCATTCCTCTGCTGAACTAAATGCAGAAATTGAAAAAAATAAAAAATTAAGGGCTGAATTAGAAGCTTGTAGAAGCAAGTCTAAATCCCAAGGTCCAAGTTATATATTTGATGCTACTGCTGCAAAAACTGCTTTTGGAGTGACTGTAAAACAAGATGACCTAAAAATTGTAGAAGGAATAGGTCCAAAAATAGAAGGACTTTTCAAAAACTCAGGAATTACTACTTGGCAAGAGCTTTCTCAACTGTCAATTGAAAAATGTAGAGAAATTTTAGATTCAGGAGGAGATCAATTCCTAGCACACGATCCGGAAACTTGGCCAAAACAGTGTGAAATGGCATGTAAGAACCAATGGAGTGAGCTAAAAAAATGGCAGGACGAATTATACGGTGGTAGAGTCTAAAACCTAAGACAATTAAAAAATGCTTTCCAATTGGAAAGCATTTTTTAATTGTTTTTATACCTGTTGTGCATTTAAAAAAAGATTGTTCAAGTGATTAAAAAATCGTATATTTATTTGACTTTCAAACAATTAAATATCATGGACAATCTGATTGAAAATTACGAAATTATTTTGAATAATCTTAAAAATACTTGTAACGATATTGATAGTTTTACTCAAATTAGAAAACCAAAAATGAGTAATATGGAATTAGTTGCCCTAAATCTTACAGCAGAATATAGGTCTATTAATACTGAATTACAGTTGTTTAGAAGTTTAAAATCAACTTGTTTAGAAAACTTGATAGAACGTAGTGTTTACAATAAAAGACGGAAAAAGTTATTCGATTACACC
>JBKEDE010000004.1:0-3020 GCA_047975265.1 Flavobacteriales bacterium | reverse complement strand
GTATTTCAGCAACGGTCAAGACGTTCTACATACTATTGTGTTTTTATCTTATTTTCACCTATGGTGTATATAACTACTTTTGCTGCAAATAGTTCTATGAGTACTACCCAGCCATCATGTGATACTTTTGCGGTGTTCCCTGCCTTTAGATGTTGTGTTTTACCTTGGGTTTGCTTATTATGGTTTTCAACCACTTCTCTGACCGCCTTCGTAAAACGGATGGTAAAAGGCACCAAAACCTGCGAGACATCCCGCAGCCAGTTGCCATAGTATATTTGTAATACTTCATTTTTTGAAAACATTTCATCAGAATATAAAGCTTTCATTTCGATTCCTCCATGTGTCCCTGTTTCAAAACCAAAGCCAAAGTTTTCTATATCGTCTTCGTTGGGGTCATCATCATACCACTGTTTTTGGTTTGCATATTGGGACAGATCTTCGCTTTCTTTTTCTAAATCTAAAATTAGTTTACCACTATATTCAGGTGTTTCTGTTTCGGCAAAATCCAGTTGGGGAGTATTTGCAAAATCCACAGTTAGAAAATAATAGGCAAACTTAGCTCCTTCATCAATTCTGTCTTTATCATCTTTACCATTTGTAGCATAATCTGTTCGCAAAAGGTTGTCAATATGATGTCCATATTCTTCTAGCAATGAAGTCATTAATTGGGCTTTTACATCATTATTATTTATAGCATCCTCAAGAAAACCTTTACTTACAAGTATCTTCTTTTTTTTATTTGAATAATTTGCTTTATAGTTTTTAATTGGGTCTTTTGTTACAATAATCTCAGGTGTCTCTAATTTATCATCACACAAATCTTTATAGAGTTTTCCAATTGCTTCTACTTCAATTGCTTCTCCAAAAATCTGCAACATTAGAAGGACAAAGGTCATTTCTGAAAGTTCCTTTGCTGTTTTTACAAGCTGCTCATGTGCGAGAGAACTCTTAAGCTTCAGTTCTGTTTCTTCATACTCTAGATCCGGAAAATCGGGTTTTCCATAGAAGACACCTTTCTCGTCTCCAATTTGGATAACTTTTGTAGCACCATTATTAACTATTGAACCTTTTGAATAAATAAAATAGTCTTGGTGAGATATTTTAGTAAGTTTTCCCTTAACAATTCGTATCCTGCTCATTATTGATTGTTTTAGAAATTATTACTCTTTTCACCACTGTTATTTTCCACTTGATCTTTGGCGTTTTGATGAAGTTTTCCTTCTGTTGAAGAGTTTTCTACCTCAGACGCATATTCTTTTCGTTCTTTCTTCGTCTCACTATGCACATCCCCCTCAATCATTTCCGTAAGTTTTCCTGTAATAAACATACTTGCATCTCCAACAACAGAAGTCATTTTCATCGCTCCGACACTTTCCGTATTGTTCATACCAATGCTGTCAGATTTATTCATTCCTACGGTTGTCGTCATATTTTCTCCAACATTAATGTTCATGTTTTTACAATTCAACGTCATGGTTTCAGGAGCGGTGATGTGAAATAGAAACCGTATTTAATACACTTGAAAAAGATAATTACTACCTATTGTAATCTGGATTGATTTTTTTTCTGAGAAAATTAAACAATATCAATATAGTAAGGAACATAATGGAGCCTAAAACACCATAAACAAATGTTTTAAGAAAATTAAAGTTATTTTTAAGTTCTTGGAGAAGATAAGTAAAGTCTGAATCTATCGGAGCAACATCAATATTATTCGTTGCTGTATCAAATAATGCAAGAAACGAACCTGCACAAAAACCTATTACAGTAATAATTAAATGCTTTTTTTTCATAGTTATTCTCGCAATACTCTTGGTGGAAAAAATACAGAGTCTTCGTCTCTTTCGTTTAAAATTACTTGAAGTTCTTTATTCTCTTTGAAGGTAAGTAATTTAATTTGATTCGTTACACTTTTCCATGATCCATTTGAACTTTCATCGTCATAATCATCAGTATCAGATGCTTTTTCTGCCAGTTCGGGTGTAGTGTATATATCATTAGTTGGGATGTATCCAAAACAACCATACGACCCTCCTAAATAATCATAACCAAAAACTTCGTAGGTTCCACCTACATGTATCATTACATCAGTAGCAAAATTAACATCTTCCCGTGGAGAAGTAATTGAGGTGCCATCTAATTTTTCTTGAGTTAGTAAAGGTTTAGCGGGTATTTTCCTTTGCCCAAATCTTGTAAAAATAAATGCGTCTAAATTTGACCTAGCAAATCTTGCTGAAATATTTGGATAACTTGCTATCCAAAATAAGCCATATAAGTTTCTTGAATAATCAGCAGGAATAAATGCTCGATTTAACAATTCGTACTTTCCATTATTGTTTTTCCCTAAATTGTACCATGCATCTCTTGTTACGTTAAATTCACCTTTATTTTCTTCGGAAATTAATTCATCTTTATTATTTATCTCTAAGTCTAAAATATTAACTTTGTAGGTTGGTACAACAACAGCAGGGTCGGAAAATGTATAATCTAAACCTTTTACGGACTGAATAGTATAACCCGTTACTTCGTTTGTAATTTCTAACCTAATTATTTTTCTTGTAACAGTAATAGTTGGAGCATCCTCATTCACACCATAAACCACCCCATCCGCATCGCCAGTCTGTGCAAAATGCATTGCAGAAGAGTTTTCAATATCCTCTGCTGCATAAATTTTTGTTGAACCTCCTGTAGTTTCAATATAATCACCGCCTATGTAAGATTCTTTACTCATAGCTTTTAAATTTAGTGATTTTTAGATTTTTCTCCAGAGTTATTTTTCACGTTCTTTTTGGAATGTTGTTCGTAAACGTCATTGCTTTGAACGGATATTTTCCCATTTGCAACTCTCGTTCTATCTTTCTCTGTGTGCGACTCTTTATTTCCTGTGATAAATTCCACCATTTGTCCGGTAACATTGGTGATAAAGTCGGTTCCTACGGAAAGCATATTGAGTAAACCAACGGTAGAAGTTTTATTCATTCCTGCACTTTCGGAAATATTCATTCCGACGGTATTGTTTT
>JBKEDE010000075.1:0-2431 GCA_047975265.1 Flavobacteriales bacterium | reverse complement strand
TATCGCAAACAGCATGAAATTTATATCCAAAATAACGGTCTTTTTGTGCTGCACAATACCCAAACGAGGGTTGTATTTTGTAAGTTGAACAAATACTTGAACGTCCTGCTCTGGCATATTTACAAATAGGCGTTGGCAAAGAATCCAACACAAAAACATTGGTGAATTTGGTAAATTTTTCGCTTAACCGTTTTCTTATCAATTCGGTGTAATCGAATAACTTTTTCCGTCTTTTATTGTAAACACTACGTTCTATCAAGTTTTCTAAACAAGTTGATTTTAAACTTCTAAACAACTGTAATTCAGTATTAATAGACATATATTCTGCTGTAAGATTTAGGGCAACTAATTCCATATTACTCATTTTTGGTTTTCTAATTTGAGTAAAACTATCAATATCGTTACAAGTATTTTTAAGATTATTCAAAATAATTTCGTAATTTTCAATCAGATTGTCCATGATATTTAATTGTTTGAAAGTCAAATAAATATACGATTTTTTAATCACTTGAACAATCTTTTCTTAAATGCACAACAGGTATATGTAATGAAAATTTACTATTTGATACAGGTGCACTTGGGGCTATTTCAGATGACAACAATATTTCTGTAAATTGTAATAATGGGGTAATTGAAATTAATCAGGAATATGGAGGATCTTCACCACAGGGCAGTTACTTCTTTAATATAATTAACTCTTCAAATAAGTTAGTAATTGATTCAATTTCAAAATCAGAAAAGCTTTTATTGGAAGATCAGATTAAAGTTTTATATAGAGGAAAAAAAGTAACCATCCCTTTTAGTGAAAAGAGCGATTTATCAGAAGAATATCAAACATTATCAAAAGAATTTTTTCAATCCAAAAATGAATTTATATTAAGCTACCTAGAAAAATTACCAATAGGTAATTGGTCTATTGAGTCAGAAAATCTTTTAGATAATATACAAATTAATAGCTCTAATGTAAAGCAAGCCAATAACCTTGCCTTTCGTTTAGAAAATGGAAATGAATTCGAAGGAGCAATCATCTTACTTGAAAGAATTATACATAAATCCCCAGACCGTGTAGTCGCATATTTAAATTTAGCAGATGCCTATTGGGGAATTGATAATAAAGAAAAAGCCAAAGAAAATTATAAAAAGTATATTGAATTAATGATAAACCAAGGAAAAGATTTGAAAAGAATTCCACAGAGGGTTTATGATAGAAGTAAATGAAAATAATTGCTATCACATTCAAATTAAACAAAAATAAAAAAATGAAAAATGTATTTTTAGTTGTGCTAAGCATCATGTTCTTAAATTGCTCCAACAAAGAACATAAAAAAGAAATTGTTGTAAATGAAACAAAAACACAAATACAGGTCAATAATAATTCCGTCTGAATTTAGTAACGGGGTTTCAGAAACTGAAGCGACATCTCTATTTAGAAAGGATTTAGAAGAGTTTGAAGCCACTGTACAGAGAGATGTAAAGGTAAAGCTGTTTCAGAGAGAATTTGATGCACTGGTAAATTTATTATTTAACTGTGGACAGTATTTTTTAAGCAGTGGAAAAGCTCCCAAACTCTATAAAAATTTATTAGATGAGAAATACGAAGACGCAGCAAAAGAATTTTTGGATATTGAAAATAGAAAACGGAAACAACAAAATTATGAAATATTTATAAATGGAAATTATGATTCAACACATTAAAATTTGCTTATGCTTTTTGTGTTTTACATTTGTAAGTTGTAAACATCCTGTCCACATAGCTATATGCCCGTACTTTCTACCTCCTGTTTTATTGAATACGACAATATCACCTTTCTTGAAATCTGTGATTTTACCTAAATCGGTAAATCCTATTTTGGGTAAAGCTACTATGTATTGCCATGCATCACCCCATGAGCCACTAATCCCCCCAGCATTAATCGCTTTTCTCACATATAATGCACATCTTCCAACCGAACCTGATGTAGCATTTGTGATTACATAATTTACTGCTGCATCTATATCATATCCTGGCTTAACGTTATTACTATCTTCATCACTTCCACATTGATTAACCTTAAACACTTCAACTCCTTTTTCAAAAAATCTTTGTCGTAGTCGTCTAAATTACCTACACAAGAAACGTCTAACCAAAGCATTTGCGTTTCTTTTTTATAAAGCGGGAAAGTTACGGTTTCTCCTTTGGCGTAAGTTTTATTGGTCAGTTTCTTTTCTACATCCTCTGCATAAGCCGTTTTGCCGTCCTCTATTTTTTGGTCTTGGTACTTTCCCGTTTTGGCGTTATTAAGAATAATTCCTGCAAGGTTTTTCTTATTATCGTTGAACCACATTACCCAAACTCTAAATTCATTCTCCGTTAATACACTTTCTTAGTTTAATAAGATTATTTAATTTATCATTTGAAAATTGAGTAGTTAAATTAGTTCTTTCCTTTGTT
>JBKEDE010000023.1:0-94213 GCA_047975265.1 Flavobacteriales bacterium | reverse complement strand
TCGTAATTTTCAATCAGATTGTTCATGATATTTAATTGTTTGAAAGTCAAATAAATATACGATTTTTTAATCACTTGAACAATTTTTTTTTAAATGCACAACAGGTTTATATGTATAATCTTAATATTACAATACTCATGTGCTACACATAAATTAAAATTATCTGAAGAAAATTATACTATATACCCTTTTAATTATGAGAATTTTCAACATTCTATCTTTTTTGAAGAAACAAAAGTAAAGAATATTTCTACTATTGATTTAAATAATATTTCATTAGAAAAAACTATTAATTTGTTGGATAGAGAATTAAAAATTTCACCCGCCTTTAAAAATAAATTATATTCATTAAACTTTTTTAGTAAAGGTTGTTATAGAGATGATGTTGATAAAAATTGGACTGAAATTATAAAAAAAATCGATTCTTCTTGCCTTATATCTACTCTAAAACAGCATAACTACTATTGGATTGGTAAAAAATTACATAGAAAACAAACTTCTTATTTTTTATTGGAAGAAAGAAAAGACACAATTAGTCCTGTTATATATATGGATAAATCAATTAAAAATTATCCTTATGATTTGCTTCATAGTTATATTTTGTATATCTTTAACGTAAAGGATACTAAAATAACATCAATAGCAAATATAATTGAAAGTCAATTTTTAAATAATCAATACAAAGAAAACTTAAGTATCCAAAAAAAAAGACATATATACTATAACAGGAAGTAGAAATGATTTAACCCCAAATCATACGTTGACTGACTATAAAAAATCGACTAATAAAAATAAGTATCAATTTACTATTAATGATGATGGTTATATTGTCCTCATAAAAAACAAGTAAATATAATTTATTAAAAATAAAAAATATTTTTTGCCATGCAGCACGAGTATATACATGCTGGGTTTTTCTCTATGAAAGATATTATTCCTCATAAGGATGTTCACCATCCGGCTATTTATAAATTTCAAAAATTACAGATTGATACCTGGCGGTTGGGAACAGGTTCAGCTTCCCGATATATAAAAGGTATTTTGAACTTAGGTATAAATGCCGTTATTAAATATAAAACCGGTTATCCTAATATTAATACAATTAATAAATTAGGACATACTATACAACCCCAAATACCTTGGTAACGATGCTACAAAAAAGAATACAGATAATTTTGGTTTTACTACTGATTTCCTGCGGGGGAACACGGTATATAAAAGAACGATGGGATACCCTTTATCGTAAGAATTACAAAAACGAGAAGCTCAAGATTCCGATGGAGGAGGTAAATAAAATCCAAAAACGGGAGGATGTAAAAGAGGTTGCTTTTGATGTTAAGAACCAAAAGAAGGAGCTATCCAAAGCCCTGCGTATAGCGAAGCTGGAAGATCTATTGTTTCATCTGGAATTTGTCAATTATTTTCGACCTTATGGTACTGATACATATGAGGAGCATGTAAAAAAGGTACAAGAAGAGCAGGATATTTATTTTGTGGAGCGTTTTGAGCTTCCCGGTGGCTTAACGGGGGTAAAGTTTATAGTGGTGGATCAGAATAGTCCTTTTCTTGTAGAAAATATTTACTTACTGATTATCCAAGGCGGTTACATCAAATCCATTAGTCGGGTTTCTGATTATGGATGGGGGTATTGGTTTTCAGAATTGGATATAACGGAAAAGGAACTGAGATACCAAAGGCGAAAGGGAAAACCGGTTGAAACAACTCCAAAAAAGGCGAAAAGAAAAAGTATACGAAAGAGAATAAGGAGAAGTAGACAAATAAAAAGAGTACGAAGCGGGAAAAAAGTGCGAGGGATTGTTATAAAAGGACCTTTTTATCCGGAGATTTATTATAGAGATTATACCCTAGACGAACACGGTTTTTTAATCGTAAAACCATGAGAAGATACCTTATCACTTTAATTATTAACCCAAAAACAATATGTTATGGCACTAGAAAATCTTATAAGCGTAACGTTTACCGAAGCAGAGCTTACCCAAATGGACGAAGCACTGGCTTTGTTGGAGGCAGTGTTAAAGAGCAAAACCATCAACCTGACCCCTGAGCAAAGGAAGCAATACGGCAGCATTGCCGAGCAGAACAAACTTTTTGTCAACAAAGCCAAAGGCTATATGGAGCAATATCCGCAATACGTACCGCCCTTTTTGGATAAGGCAGAGTACGACCGCGATTACGAGGCACGGCAACAGTTGGAAACACGAATGCAGCGGCTGGTATCGATAACCGAGCAACTTTCGGACACGAAAACCCTGTTGGATTTTGATAATTACCACAATTCCATCACTTTTTACCGCAACATACGGTACTTATCGGGAGAGAATGTGGCAGGAACCACAGTGGTGTATAAAGATATGAAGCAATTTTTTGTAACCAAACCATCCAACCCTGTATCCTCAGGGGCTTCTACGCCAACGTCGGGTACAAGAGAAACAAGCTGAGGGGGGGGTCAGAAGAGGGTAGAGCAGGTTCGGAAGCACCTCGAACAGGTTATTTAAGGGGTGTTACCCTCTTCGGAACCACCCAGAGGGTCTTACTTAAGGGGTTAGAATAGGTTCGGAAGCACCCGTAAGCGGTTGTATAAGTGCCTCAAGGCAGTTAAAGAAGCGGTTGGAGGGTCTGATAAAGTACCTGTAAGCACTTTGTAAGGTATTTTTAGAAACAAGACAGCTCTAAAATAATATCAAAAATTCTTCTATGTTATTTTTCTGCCAGCATATCGGAGGCTTTCATAACAATCATACGGGCATTGGAGTCATATTGGTAAACGATGTTTTTTAATGTGCTTAGTTGGTTTCGATCGACTACAATAAATAAAATATGTTTGTATTCCTTTAGTTCCAAATCCTGCCCTTGAACCAAAGTTCCGGATATCTTTAATGTATCGTTCAACATAATGCTTAAATCACTCAAGTTTTTAAACGAAGAAATATGGACAATCTTCTGTCTCGGGTTTCCGGTTAAAACGGCATCAATTAATTTAGATGTAGCATAAATACTAATCAAACTCCATAAAGCCAATTCGATACTTTTAAAAACATACCCTGCCGTAAAAATAACAAGTGCATCAAAAAAGAGAATAACAGAACCGGTTTTAATATCAAAACGGGAAGTAATGAGCTTGGCAACAATTGTAGTTCCTCCAGCAGAACCGCCTCCTTTAAAAATAAATCCGATACCCAATCCAACCAAAATACCGCCGTATAAAGTAGCGAGCATTAAGGTATTACTTAAATTGGGTAAATGCATGATTTCAGCTAAGAAATCGATAAACAAGGTAATCAAAAGAATACTTATAATTGATTTTACAGCAAACGTTTTTCCTAAATATTTCAGACTTACAAGAAGCAACGGTAAATTGATTAACGACATTAAAAACCCTGTAGGAAGATTTAAAAGATAATGAAGAATAATGGCTAATCCGGCAGTTCCTCCTGTTGCAATTTTATTAGGAACCAAGAACCCGACCACACCGAAGGCACATAAAAAACAGCCTAATGTAATAAACGTATAATTAATAATTTCAATTTTTAGTTTAGTCTGAGTCATTACTTAAAATTTATGTATATTTACTAATAATGCCGTAAAGTTAAAAATCGTGGAGATATTTTTAGTATATTTGGGTCATTAAAAAACAAAAAATAACTAATCATTATAATATTTAGGAATCATTTTATATGCCTTAGGAAAGTCTGATGAAAAACCCGAAGAAAAATAAACTTTAATTATCATAGAATATGAAAAAGAATGTTGGAATATTAATGATAGCTTTAGCCATAATTGTTTCGGCAGCTATTGTAGGAAATGCCTATAAAAACAGAACAAAAAAGGCAGGTACAATTTCTACAACCGGTTTGGGCGAAAAGAATTTCATTTCCGATTTGATTGTATGGGAAGGACGATTTGAAACTAATAATTTTAATTTAAAAGAAGCCTACATAAATTTGGAAAATGACAAACAAACCGTTTTAACTTATTTAAAATCAAAAGGATTAAAAGATGAAGAGTTGGTTTTTACTGCAGTGAAAACATCTGAAAACAGAAAAACCAAATACACTCCGAACGGACAATTCGCAGGAAATGAATTTGATGGATATAACTTAAGCCAATCGGTACAGATTCAATCAAAAGAAGTAGAAAAAATAGAGCGTATATCGAGAGAAGTAACCGAATTGCTAAATCAAGGAATACAGTTTTACTCTGAACCTCCACGCTATTATTACACCAAGTTAGCCGATTTAAAAATCGAAATGATTTCAAAAGCAACAGAAGATGCACGAATCAGAGCTGAAAAAATTTCTGAATTTTCCGGAGGAAAATTAGGCGATTTACAATCTGCCAAAATGGGAATTTTTCAAATTACAGGGCAGAATTCCGGTGAAGATTATTCTTGGGGAGGAACTTATAATACCGATTCCAAGGAAAAAACCGCTTCTATTACAATGAAATTAATTTATACCGTTGATGATTAATGAATTATCACGACGATTGTAATGTTTCGATTAATTGGATACACTCCATTGCTTCTTTTACATCATGAACACGTAAAATAGAAGCACCTTTTTGTAGAGCTATTGTGTTTAAAACGGTTGTACCGTTTAAAGATTTTTGTGGGGTTGTATTTAAAGTTGTATAAATCATGGATTTTCTGGAAATTCCGGTTAAGATGGGAAGTTCTCCGAAACCTATAAGTTCATGGTTTTTTAATAGTTGATAATTATGTTTAAGTGTTTTTCCAAAACCAAATCCGGCATCTAAAATAATATCATGAACACCGAGATTTCTTAATTGAGAAACTTTTTCAGCAAAATATTGATTGACTTCAAGTATAATGTCTTCATAAAAAGGATTTTGTTGCATATTTTGAGGGGTTCCTTTCATGTGCATAAGAATATAGGGAACTTGCAAATCAGCCACCATTTGAAACATAAGAGAATCCATCTCTCCACCCGAAATATCATTAATTAATGAAGCTCCTGCCTCAATAGCTTTTTTTGCAACAACAGAGCGAAAAGTATCTACCGAAATCAAACTATCCGGAAAGTGCTTCATAAGTAATTCAATTGCAGGAATCAGGCGTTTGATTTCTTCCTCTTCGCTTATATGGTCAGCTCCCGGGCGAGAAGAATAACTGCCTACATCCATAAAATGAGCTCCTTCCTGCAACATTTTTTCAGCTTGATGAAGAAGAGCCGATTTACACATATATTTTCCACCATCAAAAAAAGAATCGGGGGTTATGTTCAAAATTCCCATAACTTTGGGTGTATTCAAATCGATTAACTTTCCTTTACAGTTTATGGTCATAATTTTTTGTTTATCAAAGGAATTATTAATTTTGGCATCGTAATATTATAAAAAATATGTCGAAAACAGACCACCAGTTTGATAAAATCATTGAAAAATGCCAAAGTCTTTTTGAAAAAAAGATGCAAGATTATGGTGCGGCATGGCGTATTTTACGGTTACCTTCTTTAACGGATCAAATTTTTATTAAGGCCAATCGAATCCGAAGCATTCAAGAAAAAAAAGAGATGAAAGTACAAGAAACCATCGATGGAGAGTTTGTGGCAATCATTAATTATTCTACAATTGCTTTAATACAATTGGAGTTGGGCGTGGCAGATCAACCGGAATTGGGCATAAAAGAGGCAATTGAATATTACAAAAAATATGTTTTAGAAGCTAAAACGCTGATGCAAAACAAAAATCATGATTACGGTGAAGCATGGCGAGATATGCGTGTAAGCAGTATTACCGATATGATTTTACAAAAAATATTGCGTACGAAACAGATTGAAGACAATCAAGGAAAAACATTGGTTTCAGAAGGTTTGGATGCTAATTATTTTGATATGTTAAATTATGCGGTTTTTGCTCTGATTTTGTTAGAAGAACAAAGAGAAATTAAAGCATGAAATACATCATTCAAATCATACGGTTTTTTGTCGGAGGCTTATTTGTTTTGTCCGGTTTTGTAAAATTGGTTGATCCAAAAGGAACGTCGTATAAATTATATGACTATTTTGCCGAAGATGTATTAAACCTTACTTTTTTACAAGATTTTGTATTGCCTTTATCTTTTGTTTTTGTAGTTGCTGAAGTTATTTTGGGTATTTTTTTATTACTGGGAATATTTAAAAAGTTTACGGTGTACTCTTTACTTGGCTTAATCGTATTTTTTACTTTTTTAACCTTTTATTCGGCTTATTTTGATAAAGTTAAAGACTGTGGTTGCTTTGGTGATGCTTTAAAATTAAAGCCTTGGAAAAGTTTCTATAAGGATTTAATTTTGTTAATAACAATTATTATTTTATTGATTGGACAACGATACATTCAACCGCTGTTCAGCACGAAATTAAATTTGACTTTAGCTACAATGACAACGGTTATTAGCTTCGTAATTGCTTATTGGGGAATAGAACGATTGCCTATTATTGATTTCAGACCGTATGCCATAGGAGAAAATTTAAAAGAGAATATAAAGGATGTAAAAGAACCGATTATTCAAATTAATTACACCTTAAAAAACAGCAAAACCGGAAAGTCTAAAGTAATCGATTCAAAAACATATGTAAATGAAGATTGGTGGAAAAATAAAGATTGGGAAATGCAATCGGATTTAACAACTGAAGAAGTGATTGACGAAGGAATTCCTGCCCGAATCCATGATTTTGTTATTCAAGACGAAGAATTTACCAATACTATTTTAAATCAAAATCAAGTTTTTTTAATTATAAATTATGATCCGTTGACTTTAGAAGAGCAAACCCGATTATATTCTTTTATAGATCATCTAAAAAAAGAAAAGAAAATCTATTATGTTTTGTCTTCAGAAGAGATGGAAGGTATCGATAAAGTTTACAGTTTAGATGGAACAGTATTGAAAACCATGATTCGTTCAAGTCCGGGAGTTATTTTGATAGATAAAGGTATTGTAAAAAGGAAATGGCATTGGAAAGAATTATCCGAATTAGAAAAACTAAAATCTTTTAAATAAAAGATTGCATGCAACAAAACGTTAAAATAAAGAATAGAAAAGCACGGTTTAATTACGAATTATTGGATCGTTATACGGCGGGTATCCAATTAGGAGGTACGGAAATTAAATCTATTCGGGCAGGAAAAGCCAGTATTGCAGAGAGTTTTTGTGAAATAAAAAACAATGAAGTATGGTGTATTAACATGCATATTGACGAATATCAATACGGTTCTTATTATAATCATAAACCAAAACGTGACAGAAAATTATTGTTGCAAAAAAAAGAAATAAAAAAAATGGTACGAAAATTGCAAGACAAAGGAATGACGATAATACCTTTGGAAATCTTTGTCAATGAAAGAGGTTTAGCGAAAATGAACATTGCTTTAGCTAAAGGAAAAAAGCTCTATGATAAACGAGAATCAATCAAAACAAAGGATATTAACAGAGATTTACAAAGAAATTTGAGGATAAAATAAAAAATTATTATACATTTGTTTCATAAATTATCACAAACACGCTTAAATTGCAAGCTATGAAGAGATTTAAATTAACATTATTCGCTGCCGTATTTGCATTAACTGCAGGTTCGGTATTTGCACAGAATTCCAATAACAAGTGGTTAATTGGAGTAGGAGCTCATGCTGTAGATCACTCTTCAGTAAGAGGTGTATTTGATGGTTTTTTTGATGCAGAGGACGATTATTCTTTCGCTCCACCTTTGTCAAAATTAACCATTGGTCGTTCTTTAAATAAATCATTTGCTGTAGATCTATCTGCCTCCGTTGGAGAAATAGATTACAACAGAGATTTACTTAAAACAGGATTAGACAAAGTAACGTTAATAAACGATGAATTTTTCATCAACGCAGGTTTAGGAATTAAGTATAAATTTGCTAACGATTACTTATTAAACGAAACCTCTTGGTTCGATCCTTATTTGAGAGGAGGTGTTAACTACACAAAGTATGATTATTCTGGTGTTTACCGAGCAGCTCAAGGTTCTGGTAGTAAAGCAGGAGAGTACGGTTCAGGGCTAAATGAAGATGACTTCTTAGGACTTTCTGCAGGAGTTGGGTTTAACGTTTGGGTTACTAAAAACTTTGGTTTAAACATAGAATCAAACTACAACATGTTCCCTTCCGTATCTAGAGATTATGCAGACTTTTTCCAACACTCTGCAGGAATAGTATTCCGTTTTGGAGGAAAAGATTCGGACAAAGATGGTATTCCTGATAACAAAGATGCTTGTCCTGAAGTATTTGGATTAAAAGAATTTGATGGTTGTCCTGATACAGACGGAGATAAACTTATCGATTCAAAAGATACTTGTCCTGAGTTAGCAGGTCCGATTGAAAACAACGGTTGTCCTGACACAGACGGAGATGGTGTATTTGATAACGTTGATAACTGTGTAGAAGTTGCAGGTCTGGCTGACAATAATGGTTGTCCTTGGAAAGATTCAGATAACGACGGTATCTTAGATAAAGATGATGCTTGTCCATCTGAAGCAGGTCCGGCTAACAATAACGGTTGTCCAATCAGAGACCAAGATGGAGACGGTGTAGTTGATGCTGACGATAAGTGTATCGATGTTCCAGGTCCAGCTTCTAATCATGGATGTCCTCATACAACCACAGATGTAAATGCTGCGTTAAGAAACTTAACATTTGAGTACAATTCTGATAAACTAACTACTGAATCACTTGGTAAAGTTCAGAGAGCTGCTACTATTATGAATAACCAATTGACTGGAAGATCTTTCCATGTTGATGGATATACAGATAGTAAAGGTTCTGCTGCTTACAACCAAAAATTATCTGAAAGAAGAGCTAAATCAGTAGTTGCAGGATTAATCAAAAATGGAGTAGATGGTTCTAGATTAAATGCTAGAGGGTTTGGTGAAGAAAACCCAGTTGCAACAAATGAAACAGCTGATGGTAGAGCACAAAACAGACGTGTAGTTATTTCTTTTAAATAAGAAAACACACTAATTGATTTATATAAAAGCCGGTCGTACGATCGGCTTTTTTCTTGTGATAATTTTAGTTAAAAATCTTACACCAAAATATTTGTTTATTTTATAAAAAGAATTAAGAATATTTTTTTAAATAATCGTATTTTAGTCTTAAAATTATGCTCCATGTTAAAAAAGATTCTATTTTCTTTACTCATATTGGCTGTATTTTCATGCAAAGAAAATAAGCAGAATACTCCAAAAAACTTTACTTTGATTAACGCTGTACCTATTGGTTCAACAATTATCATTGAAACCCAATCGTTAGATCAGTTTAAAACCAAATTATATGAATCAAAAGTATGGGAGGCTACTAAAAATTTACATTGGAATAAAAGTACACATGATTTTTTTGATCAAATATTAGATATTGTACCCCAAAAAGACTATTCTGAAAATTTTATTATAACCTCTACACTTTCGGGAGGACACAGTTTTGATTATTTATTATTAAAATATGTAGAAGCCAAAGAAGAAAAAGAATATACTGACCGTTTAAAGTCAAATTACAAAGTAACTCCAATCGTATATGATGGAGTAAATTTATATACGTTAGAAAAAAATAAAAAACAGTTATATTTTGCCATTCATAATAATATTTTTTTATTAAGTGAAAAAAAACTGTTGGTAGAAGAAGGAATAAGACAGTTAAATACAGATGCTTCTATATTATCCAATGAAGACTTTAAAAAAATATACGAAGCCACCGATTCCAATAAAGAGGCTAATATTTTTATTCAGTATGCAGACCTTAATCAATTAGTTAAAAATTATTTTAAAAATGCGGATACTCAGTGGATAAAATTTTGGGCAGATTGGTCTGCCATTGAAGTAGATTTTTCATCGAACACGGTAGAAGTAAAAGGCGTTACCATTGCTGATTTTATAAAGGCATCTTATGGTACCGTTTTTAAAGATATAAACTCAGGTAGTAAAAAGATTTTAGATCAATTACCTGAAACTACAGCCGCTTTAATCTATATTTCAATAGATGATTATACAACATTTTCTCAAAACTATGAACGATACTTAAATACATCGCAAATTTTATTCAAAAAACAGAAAAATTTAGAGAACTACAACGAATATGATCCTGTAAAACAATTTACAAAATGGATAGGAAAAGAAGTTGCAGTAGCTTATTTATCTGAAGAAAAGCCTAAAATATTCAATCAACTTTTTTTTGTAGAATCAAAAGATAACAAAATGGCGGAAGAAGTATTGGGTGAAATATCAACAACTGCTCTGGATTACAGAGGGTTTAAAATCAATCAGATAACCTACGAAACCATTTTGCAAGATATTTTTGGAAATTATGTAGAAGATCTAAAAAAACCGTTTTACATACTGACTGAAGATTACGCCGTTTTTGCTAACAATGAAAATACCCTGAAAAGTTATATCAACGATTTGCTACTCCAAAATTATTATACAAAAAATAAATCTCATCTTGATTTTATAAATTCTTTCAACTCAAAAAGTCATTTATTTGCTATGGCTAACGCTTCAGGAATTGGTTTAATACAATCATTTTTAGATAAAGAAAAAGCAGCACAATATTCAAAAAACGAAGATGCATTATCTAAAATAAGTCATATCGGACTTCAAGTAAATTTCGATGAGCACATTGGATTTACTCAATGTCTAACCCGTGTTGATGAAAATGATGAGAAAACAACTGATTTAAACTCCGTTACGCAAGTATGGAATCATTCTTTTTCTGAAAAAATTAAACAAATTGACTTAGTTCAAAATCATAAAACAAAAGAAAAAGAATTGGCAGTTCAAGACGATACAAATCGGTTATTCTTAATTTCCAATTCGGGAAAAGTTCTTTGGGAAAAACAGTTTGACGAACCTATTTTAGGAGAAATTCATCAAATGGATATTTTTAGAAACGGTCGTTTACAATTGGTCTTTAATACTGCATCAAAACTGTACGTTTTAGATCGGAACGGAAACGAGGTAAAACCATTTCCTGTTAATTTAAAAACACCAGCAACCGCAGGATGTGGCTTATTTGATTATGATAAAGCACGAAACTACCGAATTTTGGTACCACAAGGAACTAAAATGACTATGTACAATCAATCCGGAAAAGAAGTAACAGGATTTAAGTACACCATGGAAAAAAATATTAATCAAACACCCGAACATGTTCGTTTGGAAGGGAAAGATTTTATTGTAACCACGGCTACCGATGGAAGCATTATTATTTTATCGCGGGTAGGCACATCCAGATTTACTATCCCTGAAAAATTTGACTTACAAGGTGATTTTGAAATTGTAAACAATCAAATTGTATTTCAGACAAAAGACCATAAAACAGTTAAAATAGATTTTAAAGGGAACATTTCACAATCAACCAATTCAACAAAAGATAAGGTTACAAAAGTCTTTAAAAACGGTACACTTCATTTATTGGACGATGAAGTTATTTTTAAAGGAAAGAAAGTCACCATAGAACATGATTTGGATGAGGTAAACGATTATACGGTTGATTTTTATGAAGATGACCAACATACATTTTTAATAATAATTGATAACACATTAAAACAGTTATTGGTCTTAGATAAAGAAGAAAAAATATTAGACGGATTTCCTGTTTTTGGAGAAAATAAAGTCAAAATTTACCATGAAAAAGGTTCGTATTATCTAATCACACAATCTTCGGTTGATAATAGCATATTGTATTATAAGTTACAATAATTTTTTATTATGAAAAAATATTAAATAAATCCACGCCGAAAATTAAAATAAATAACCCGATCATAATAATAAAACCAATCATTTGTGCTACTTCCAAAACTTTTTGAGAAGGTTTTCTTCCGGAAATGATTTCATAGAGTGTAAAAACGATATGCCCTCCGTCTAAAGCAGGTATTGGCAGTATATTCAAAAATGCCAACCAGGCAGATAACATAGCTGTGAATCCCCAAAAAAACTTCCAGTTCCACTCATCAGGGAATGCTTTTGCGATACCTATCGGACCACTTAAATTTTTCCATCCGTCTTCTTTTCCCAGAATTTTAAACCCGCTTATTTGATCAGTTATGGTTGAAACGGTTCTTGTAAATCCATAAGGAACTGCTTCTACAAATGATTTTTTACCGTAATCAACAACACTCTCAAGGTACTCTTTATCACCCATTTCCGCTCCTAAAACATCGCTGTCTTCAGGTAGCATTATTTTTACCTGATGATTAATTCCCTCTCTTTTATAATCTAATGTAATGGCTTTTCCTTTGTTTTCACTGATTAGTTTTCTAATATCTAACATGGTCAAAACAGGCGTTTCGTTAATTTTTAAAATTAAATCACCTTTAGTCAAACCTGCTTTATCAGCTGAACTTTCTTTTTGAATACTTTCTATAGGAACAATGGGTATTCTAAAAGAAACCGGATCAATTTCCTTATTTTTTAATTTATCGGTAAATTCTTTTTGTGCAGCCTGATTAATGTTAAACGTAACTTCTTTTCCTTCTCTTATGACTTGTGCTTTTTCACCTTTGATAAACTCAAGTGTGAGATCTTTAAAATCGGAAATTTTATAATCATCAATTGAGATAACCTGATCTCCCGATTTAAAGCCCATTGCTTCTGAAAACGGATTGGTTTCAATTCCATGAGTTAGTTTGGCATTATCTATTTTCTCAACTCCGTAAGCAACAGACATGGCTGAATAAATAATCCATGCCAAAAGAAAATTGACCGTAACCCCACCAACCATAATGATAAGTCTTTGCCAAGCAGGCTTCGAACGAAATTCCCACGGCTCCGGATCTCTCTTAAGTTGTTCCGTATCCATGGATTCATCCACCATTCCGGCTATTTTTACATAACCTCCTAATGGCAACCATCCTATTCCATACTCTGTTTCACCGATTTTCTTTTTAATTAAAGAAAAATAAGGATCAAAAAATAAGTAAAATTTTTCTACTTTGGTTTTAAACCATTTTGCTGGTAAAAAGTGTCCTAATTCGTGCAAAACCACTAATAACGATAAACTTAAAACAAATTGACTTATTTTGATTACGATTCCGAAATCCATAAAAATATAAATTCTTTAAAATTTGAATCTACAAAAGTAAGGGTTTTAAAATTAGTATAGAAATTAATTTGAATCTTACCAAGGAAATTGGTTTATACTATTTTTTTAAGAATTAAATTTATTTTTTCTATTTAGATTTAGTTTAAATAGGTTAAATTTGTTCCAATTAATTACCTCACATGAAAGAGAAGACATTATTTGATCTTAAAAAAGGAGAAAAAGCAATCATTAAAGAATTTAATGATCATGTATTACCTTCAAAACTTTACGAAATTGGTATTCTTCCCGGAACTCCGGTTGAAATTAAATATTCCGGATTGTTTAAAGATCCTATTTGTATATGTTTTGGTAAAAGTGAAACCAAATTGGCTTTACGAAAAAAAGAAGCAGAGAGTATTTTAATTCAAACGGTTTAAAAAATTTTTGTTACAAATCATGAGTCAAAACCTTAAAATAGCTTTGGTTGGAAATCCGAATGTAGGAAAAACTTCTTTGTTCAATCAATTAACTGGACTAAACCAAAAGGTAGGAAATTATCCGGGCATTACGGTTGATAAAAAAATCGGTAAATTTTCAATCGAAAATAAATTGGTTGAAGTTATTGATTTACCCGGAGCCTACAGCCTTTTTCCCTCCTCTAAAGATGAAGAAGTGGTTTTTAACGTTTTAACAGACACACAAAGTAAAAATCTTCCGGACAAAGTGGTAGTAGTAGCCGATGCTTCTAATTTAAAACGAGGGTTGCTCCTTTTCGGACAGGTAAAAGATCTTGGAATTCCGGTAATTTTAGTAATGAACATGATTGATGAAGCACAATCAAAAGGGCTTATCATTAATTTTGATGATTTGAAGAAAGAATTAAATACTAAAATTATAACAACAAACGCCCGAACCGGTAAAGGAATTTCGGAACTAAAAAAAGAAATTTTATCAGAAACAGATTGTAAGGCACATTTTTCTCCTGCTCAGCCTTTTGAAGAAATTATTAAAGAAGTCCAAAATCATTTTTCTTTACAAAATCCTTACTTGGCTTGGCATTATGTTATACAAAAAGATATTTTTTATTTAGACAATCATGATAAAGAATTTATTGAAACCTTAAAAAAACAACATCAAATTATTCCGAAACGATTACAAGTAAAAGAAACCATAGATCGTTATAAAGAAATTGATGCTATATTAAATCAACACATTCAATACAAGGAAGATACACAAAAACCTTTAACTGAAAAAATCGATATCATTTTAACGCACAAGTTTTTCGGATTGGTCATTTTCTTGGGAATTCTCTTTTTGGTTTTTCAAGCTTTGTTTTCATGGTCTTCAATTCCTATGGATTTAATTGACGGCTTTTTTAGGGATTTAAGCGTTTGGGCTTCCGATATATTGCCCGAAGGTCCTCTTAACAGTTTAATAGCTGACGGAATTATTCCGGGGGTGGGAGGCGTTGTTATTTTTGTGCCTCAAATCGCTATTTTGTTTCTCTTTTTATCCATTATGGAAGAAACAGGTTATATGGCTCGCGTTGTTTTTTTAACAGACCGTCTGATGCGTCCTTTTGGTTTAAGTGGAAAAAGTGTTGTTCCTCTTATGTCAGGAGTGGCTTGTGCTATTCCGGCAATTATGGCAGCCAGAAATATTGAAAATGATCGTGAACGCCTTATTTCTATTTTAGTAACGCCCTTTATTACATGTGCAGCACGCTTGCCTGTTTATGCTATTTTAATTGAAATGATTATCCCTGATGCTCAGATTATGGGCTTTAGTTTAAAAGCGTTGGTTTTAATGGGGTTATATTTATTGGGCGTATTAGCGGCATTACTTTCAGCATTTATTTTAAAGACATTTATTAAATCAAAATATAAAAGCTACTTGTTATTGGAAATGCCCAATTATCAAATACCGCTTTGGAAAAATGTAGTTCTATCTGTTTATGAAAAGTCAAAAGCGTTTATTTTAGGAGCCGGACAAATTATATTAGCCGTATCCATTATTTTATGGGTTTTAGGAGCACATGGACCTCAGCCGGTTTTTGGTCAAGCTGAAGAGCAAGTTTTAAAAGAAAACCCAAACTTATCAGGAAAAGAGCTGGAAAATAAAATAGCCGGTTATGAATTAAAACATTCTTATTTAGGAAAGATCGGGCATGCAATTGAGCCGGTTGTAGAACCTTTGGGCTATGATTGGAAAATGGGAATCGGACTCATTTCATCCATTGCTGCTCGTGAGGTTTTTGTGGGAACGTTAGCCAGTATCTACAGTATGGGAGAAGTAGAAGACACCAAAGAAGATCGAAAAAAAATAAAAGAACAATTGGAAAAGGAAATCAACCCTAATACAGGAAAACCTGTGATTAATTTTGCTTCAGGGATTTCTTTATTGCTGTTTTACGTTTTTGCTATGCAGTGCATCAGTACTTTGGCAACCGTACGAAAAGAAACCAAAACGTGGAAATGGCCTTTTATTCAACTGGTTTTTATGACAGGAATTGCTTATATTAGTGCCTTGATAGCCTATCAATTTTTAAAATAAATTAAAATGAATTTGCAATATATTATTATTGGAATATTGGTTTTAGGAGCTTTGTTCTTTTTAGGCAATAAACTTCGAAACTCTTTTAAGGGAGATTGTTCCAGAGGATGCGATTGTTCAGATAAAATAAAGAAAAAAAATAAGGTTTAAAATAGATTTTTCAATGATTCAGCTCATACAAAACTTTTAACCCTTTGATTGTATGTAATTTGTCTGTATAATCAATTTTATGGGTCAATGATTCAAAAATATGACATAAACCTCCGGTAGCAATAACGTACGTATCTTTCCCGATTTCTTCTTTGATACGATCTATTAATCCTTCAATCATCGAAAGATAACCGTAAACGATTCCGGATTGCATACAGGCTACTGTTTCCAAACCAAGAACTTTCTTAGGTGCTGTTAATTCTATATCCGGTAATTGTGCTGTGTTTCCTACCAATGATTGTAAAGCTGTATTTACTCCTGGTGCAATGACAACACCCAACATAGTTCCGTCATAATCAATTCCTATTAAAGTTAAGGCTGTTCCAAAATCAATTATAATGCTTTTTTTCTTGAACAACGTATGAGCTCCAACAGCATTAGCATACAAATCGGTTCCTAATTGATTTGAGTCGTGTTTGATAGAAGACGGTGTTTCTCTTGTAACCAAAAAAGGATCAAATCCATGTATTTTTTTTAAGGCGGTACATACCGGTTCTGTATGTTTGGGTACTACGGATCCGACTACAATTTGATTTAATTCTTTTTCTTCAATGGCATATTGCACATAATATCCTTTAAAAAGAGCATAAAATTCATCTTCTGTGCGATCTGCCTTACTATTAATAATCCACGAATTAATGCATTGGTCTTTTTCAAAAATTCCAAATCGGATGCTCGAATTTCCTATATTAACGGCTAACAACATGGTTTTAAATAAATTTTAATTACTTAATTTCAAATATGTTATCATCAAAATTCACATCTGCTAATCGGGTTGATGCATCAATAACAAAGGTTTTAAAATCAGAAAGTGGTTGGTCGATGGTAAAAGTATATTCTTTTTGAGTCCATCCCCAATCCGGTAAAACTTTTCGTTCTAAATTTGGGAAATCATTGGGTTTTTCTCCTCTCAATAATTTTAAAGGAATATAAAATAGTTGAGGTTTTCCTGATTGATCCATAGCAAAAAAATCAATCGGCATCGGAATTTCGCCTACTTTTTCTAAAATAACCTGTGTTTGATTTCCTACGGATTTCACTTCTTTTATTTTATAATCAATGGTTTGGGTGGTCGTTACAAATTGATTGAAATACCATCGAAGATTCATCCCTGAAATCTTTTGTGCAATATGTTTTAAATCTCGCGAAGTAGGATGTTTCAATTTCCAAACATTAAAATATTCTTTCAAGGTTTTTTGTAAATTATCTTCTCCTATGATATAGCCTAATTGAGCAAAAAACACTTCTGCTTTATAATAAGCTCCAACAGAGTAGCCCAATTTAGTTTTATAATGGTCTGCTAAAGTTGACATGGGTTCTTCTTTTCCTTGTTTGTAAGCATACACATAAGTTCCGTAAGCATTTTCATATGGATTGTGCTGTTTTTTATTAAACAAAACGTCCAAGCATAAGTCTTGAACATACGTTGTTAAACCTTCATCCAACCAGGCTTCCGTATTTTCATCTGTTGCTAACATATGCTGAAACCACGAATGCCCTGCTTCATGAAAAATAAGTGAGGCCAAATTTTCCAATGTTTTATGTTTTCCCATAATTAACGTACAAGCTCCGTATTCCATTCCACCATCACCTCCTTGTAGAATAGAATACGTTGGATATTGATATTCTCCAAAATAATCATTCATAAAAATCCAAAACTTTTCCACATAAGGCTTTACCTCTTCCCAATATGCTCCATATTTCTTTTTATTATAAACATAATACGTTTTTGGTCCGACTTTTGGTTCTTGGATTTCAACAACAAAATCTTTATCGGCAACCCATGCAAAATCATGGATATTCTTTGCAATAAAATGGTAAGTTTGTTTTTTCTTAGGTTTTCCGCCGTATCCGTTTACTTGGTTTGGATTTTGAATTTCACCTCCGGCACCAACAATATAATCTGAATCGATTGTAATTTTTACATCAAAATTTCCGAAAACACCGTGAAATTCTTTTCCAATGTATTCATTGGCATGCCATCCGTCATAATCATATTCTACTATTTTAGGATACCATTGTGTCATCGAAAAGTCAACTTCTTCACTGTTATTTTTTCCTCCTCTTCTTAAAACCGGTGGAATATACGTTTTCCAATTCATTTCAAACTGAGTCGATGAGTTAGGTAAAATGGGTTGAGCTAACGTTACTTCTAAAATGGTTCCTTCTACATGATATTGCAAAGGAATACCGTTTTGAGTTAAGGAGTGTATTTCTTGTTTTCCATAATCTTTAGGAGATAACAATGAAATCTCACTGACCCATTGAGGGTTTTCTTTCGATCCTTTATTTTTCATAATTCTAGAATCTCCTTCACTTCCGGAGTCTTCCAGTTTTTGATCCATCATACTGCCGGGCTGAAAAGCATTCCAATATAAGTGAAAATAAACCTTATGTAACGCATCATGAGAGTTATTGGTATAAATAATTGATTGATTTCCTTCATACGTAAATTTTTTTGTATCGATTTCAATATTCATCTTGTAATCAACATGTTGTTGCCAATAAGCATCTATCTGACTCCACATATAAGAATTACAGAGAAAGAACAGACTCATTAAAAAAAATCGTTTCATTTTTATAAGGTTTTCACTAAATTCTTTCAAACATATCATTTTTTTTGGATATATTTAGTGCAACCAAGCAATAAATTCATGAAAAAAGAACCAAAAAGCAACGATTCAGACATATTTTATGCTTTGGCATTATCATATATTAAAGGGATTGGTTCTATAACCGCAAAAAAGTTAATCGGTCATTTTGATGCTCCCAAAGCTTTATTTGACGCTAAAAAATCAGCTGTTTTGGCTATACCTGATATTGGAGATTATGTGGTCTTTCAAATTCAAAAAGAAAAAGAGCAGGCATTGGCTTTGGCAGAAAAAGAATTTCAATTTGCTTTAAAACATAAATTGGAGCTTCTTTTTTATCAAGATACCAATTATCCACTTCTTTTGAAAAATTGTTTGGATGCTCCGCTGATTCTTTTTGCAAAAGGGAATTATCATTTGGAACATCAGAAAATAATCAGCATTGTCGGAACAAGAAATAACACAAATTATGGAGCAAACTTTATTAAAGAGCTGGTTCATGATTTAAAAGAATACAACCCTTTAATTATAAGCGGATTAGCATTAGGCTGTGATGCTAAGGCTCATCAAGCAGCTTTAGAAAACCAGTTACAAACCATTGGAGTATTGGCTCATGGCTTAAATCGAATTTATCCTGCAAAACATGAAAAAATGGCACAGCAAATGTTGGAGAACGGCGGTTTGTTAAGCGAATTTTCTAGCTTTCATAAACCTATTCGCGAGCATTTTCTAAGACGAAACCGAATCATTGCCGGTCTTAGTCATGCCACCATTATTATTGAATCAGCACAAAAAGGAGGAGCAATGACCACAGCCAAAGTGGCTTTTGATTATAACCGTGATGTAATGGCATTGCCGGGTAATATTAACAATCACTTCAGTCAAGGGTGTAATAATTTGATTAAAAACAATATAGCATCATTGATTACTTCTTCAGAAGACCTTATTCGGCTTTTAAATTGGGAAGAAAAGCCACTTCAAAAAAAATCAGTTCAAAAACAATTGTTCATTCATTTGGAAGCAACAGAACAAATAATTTATGATTATCTGTCTGTACATGAAAAACAAACGGCAGATCAATTATCCTTAACACTTCAAATTCCTATGCCACGCCTTTCGGTTGAATTATTGAATATGGAGCTAAAGGGTGTTGTTCAGGCACTTCCCGGAAAAATGTATAAACTGTGTTAATTTTTAAGTAGATTCAAAACCAAAAACCTAAACTGATATTAAGCGTACTGTGTTTGTTTTTAGGGGAATAAGCATAATTAAAAATTAAAGGACCAAAAGGTGAATTGTATCCGTATTGAATGCCTAAGCCAAAATAATTATTATATCGATCCAAATCTTCTATTTGGTTTCCTGAGCTTAATACATTTGAAAAGGCAGTTATATAATGATTTTTAAACATATTATACTGAAGATTAATTCTTGACAATATGTAATTATTTGTTCGGATTTCCATAAAATCATAACCGTAAAATTTTTCATAATTCACTAATGATTGCTCGTTAAAACCTCCTAAGTAGAACTGTTGCCCATAAGGTAAATCTTCATCTGACAACGTTAGCCCCAATCCACCGTCTAATCTAAATGAAAAATTTCTATTAATGGAAAAATTAAATTCATAATTTGCTTTTAAGTAAGAATTTGTCTTAGCTACTTTTTCATCATTAGAAGCTATAATCCACTTATATTTAGCACTTGCCAGTACGCCTTTTTTAGCAAAATTAGGTTGGTTTCTATTATCAATTTTACTGTATAAATAAGGTCCGAAATAATTATTTGAACCCAAATTAGTGATATTGTAATTTGCCACCGTATTATTACTCTTTATCTTTATATTATCATATTCTAATCCTATACCAAAAGCATATCGATCAAATAAAGTAGATTGCACATAAGCCTGTAGGTTATGGTTTTTAAAATCATATTCTAAATTAAAAAGCTGTGCTTGGTCAAAAATACCGTTAAATTCTATATGCCGATAAGCATAATTTATTCCAAAACTGGGTTTGATACCGTTGTCTATCAAGTAATTTACATTAATCCGTGATTTATCACCTAAAATAACATCGGTAGATAAGTAGGAGTTTTTAAATAAAATATTTTTAAAAGTTAGGTTGGTCAAAAAGCCTGTTCTATAAATATTGTCATAATGAAGACCGAATTTCAAATACATTCTAGTTTTTTCTTCTTCTAACTGATATACAATTCGCTTTCCGTATAAATCATCCCGAACCAAATAGTCAACTTGAGAGAAGTTTCCTGTGGCATAAATTCGGTCAACGGAGTTTACGATTTCATCATAAGGAATTTTTTTTGGAACATCAATATCAATTTTACCCAGTAGATAATCGGAAGTATAATGTTCTTGTCCAACTAACTCAATACCAGTAACAATTAAAGAATCCTGTTTATGTATATCGTGTTTAATTGTACGAAAATGATTAGACGTTCTACAATGTTTCGGAATAAGTTTAAAAATCGTATCTAATTTATTACGAGTTGCCGTAATGCCTCGTTTAATTAACACTTCTTTTGCTTCAAAATCAGTTACTCCATAACCTTTTACATCAACATCGATAAAAACATCTGTGTGTGTTTTTTGAGATATAAAATTTTCTTTACTCTTCAGAGTAGAAATTTGCTCTAAAATATTGGGAATACCTTTTAATTCTTCACGAGAAATATCGTCTTGTACATCTATTCCAATGACCAAATCAGCCCCTTTATCTTTCATTTCTTTTACAGGAAAATTATTAACAACACCTCCATCTACCAATAATTTACCTTCAATTTCTTGTGGAGCTACCAATGTAGGAAAGGCACCGCTTGCTAAAATATCATGAGCTAAAATACCATGATCTAAAATAATCTGTTTCCCTGATTCTAAATCCGTTGCAATACAGAAAAAAGGCGTTGACAGTTTTTCAAAGTCTGCTACACCATGTACATGGCGGGTTAAGGTTGTTAAAACTTTATACGTTCCCTGCCCTTTTGAAATAGCATGAGGCATCTTAACTTTAAAGTTGTCAAAGGGCAATTGCAAAATGTACTTTTCAGCATATCTTTTATCAAAAAAAGGAATTAATTTTCGTTTGCGGGGCGAACGAATGACCTTTCCCAAATCTACTTTATAAATCAAACTGTCCAGTTCTTTTGCCGTATAGCCCGAAGCATACAAACCTCCTATAATGGCTCCCATACTTGTTCCTCCAACTCGATCCGGGTAAATATGATTTTCTTCTAAAACTTTTAAAGCTCCTATATGTGCATATCCTTTAGCTCCGCCACCACTCAAAACAAGTCCTACGGTAGGACACACCGAGTCTTTTTTTTCTTGTGAACACACTAAATTCATCAGGAAAATAAAAAAGAAAATGTATAGTATTCTTAAAAATTTCATGGATTCAAATGTAGTAAAAAATAACACTATTCTAATAAACTACAATTATTAGATTACAAATCAAGTGTATTAGAGGAAGATTTTTCTATATTTTCATAATAATGATCCACTTTCAGCACCTCTTTTTTTCCTGCCTGAACAGCCAAATAATCACACCGTTCGTTTTCAGGATGAAGGCTGTGTCCTTTGACCCATTGAAATGAAACTTGATGCTTTCGATATACTTTTAAAAAACGAAGCCACAAATCAGGATTTTTTTTCCCTTTAAATTGCTTCTTTTCCCAACCAAAAACCCATTTTTTTTCAATCGCATTTATTATATATTTAGAGTCGGTTGTGATAAGAACTTCTTGATTTTCTTTGGTTATTTTTTCCAAGGCTGTAATAACAGCAAGTAATTCCATTCGATTATTAGTCGTTTTTCGAAAACCTTCTGAAAATTCTCTTTTATACGTAGTTCCTTCTGCCTGCATAATAATTCCGTAGCCTCCCGGACCCGGATTTCCTTGTGATGAACCGTCTGTATAAATAAGAATTCTCATATTAAAGTTACAAAATGAATTTAATTATTTAACTATTTTATCAACAACGTTTACGGAAGAAGCATGATACATAGATCGGGCTTTCCCATAGGTTTCTCTAGCTTCTTTTTCATAGCCGTTTTCCATCAATAACGGATATATGATTTCAAGGAACTTTGTTCTTCCTACCCGTTGTAAAAAATCTTCTACATAAGGAATAATTTTATCATATTTTCTTGGAATTGTAATCTCTGCCCATGCCGAAAATATTTCTGCATTTTTGGATTCTGATAAGTGGAAAATTTCATCGGCAAGCAAAAGCGTTTCAGTATCTTCTTTTTTTAAACTATTAATAAAATAAAGCCATTGTTGTGTATTCCAATGAATTGTTTGATTAGGATCTATTTCTTTTATATGAGGAATATCGGCAAATACATTTTCTTTTATTTTTGGAAAATTAGCTGGTGTTTTGTCTGTAAAAATCCAATCGTTTAGTAAAACATTGTCTTCTCCTATTAAATTTTCTTTCAAATAAGTTATAAAATTTTCTGTATCAATGGTTTTAAAACGGTATTTAGAAAAATAAGCATTCACAAATTGATCAAATTTTTCCCGACCGTATTTTTGCTCCAACATTTTTAAAAAGAAATAACCTTTTTCGTAAGGAATGTCTGTTACGCCCTCATCAGGGTGTCTTCCTTCTAAATCCAATTTCAATCGAATGTCATTCTTTCGGTTATTTTTGGCTAAAAAATCAACACTACGATCATAATCTAATTTTCCTTTATATTCTAACATTTCCTTAAAAGAATTTCCATACAAATCCTCCATAATACGACGTTCGAAATATACCGTAAATCCTTCATTTAACCAAAAATCATCCCAGGTAGCATTGGTTACCAAGTTTCCTGACCATGAATGAGCTAATTCGTGAGCTACCAAAGAGGTTAAAGAGCAATCCCCTACAATGATGGTTGGCGTTACAAAAGTCAGGCGTGGATTTTCCATTCCTCCGAAAGGAAAACTCGGTGGCATAACAATTAAATCATATTGCTCCCAAGCGTACGTTCCGTATAATTTCTCAGCTGTTTGAATCATTTTAGGAGTTTCTAAAAATTCGGTATAAGTAGCTTGCAAAATAGAAGGCTCGGCATAAATTCCTGATTTTGAATTAAAAGATTTATAGTTCAAACCGCCTGCTGACAAAGCAATTAAATAAGGTGGTATGGGTTGTTGTATTTTGAAATGATATTCTCCTGATGGATTTACTTCTTTTAAATTTTTTGCACTCATTACGACCATCATTCCTTTAGGTACATTAATTTGGGCTTCATAAGTTAAGCGAATCTGAGGTGTATCCTGAATCGGAATCCATGAGCGAGTGGAAATGGATTGACCTTGTGTGTATAAAAACGGGAATTTTTTATCGGCCGTTTGCTCTGCTTTTAACCATTGTAGAGCTTTTGCCACCGTTGATGTCTTGTAGAAAATTGTAATTGTTTTTGTTTTCGGTGTAATATCAATTGCCAAGCCTTGCCCTAAATTGGAATCTTTTTCAGATAGATTAAAAGAAGTGTTTTTTCCATCAGTCTGAACGGAATCTATTTTTAAATCATACGTATCCAAAAAAATATGTTTCGATTTTGATTCAATGGTAAACGTTACTTTACCTTTTAAAAGATGTTGATTAAAATCTGCTGTTAAATTTAGATTCATATGTACAATTTTAGCAGAATCTAACTGTGCATGTGTATGATTTTTTACTTTGAAATTTATTTTTTCTTGTACATTATTTTCTTTCACTGTTTCTTTTTTACAAGAAAAGGTAAGTAATAAAATGGCTGATACAGTTACGATACTTTTTATTTTCATAATTTTATTCATCAAACTTTTTTAATTGATTTAAAATGATGTGATATGTTTTTTCTTTAATTTGATTTACGTCTTTTTTGGTTAAATCTTTTGTTTCTATCACAGGATGTTGTTTAACTCGAATACATCCCGGTTTTCCTCGTAAAATAGCAAACGGAAAGCGTTTTTTCACATCACCTAATGTATAAGAAGCAATGGGAATTTGATGAATTATTGCCATACTAAAGGCACCGTCTCTAAATACATTCAATTGAATGGATTCATCATCCGGAACACCTCCTTCCGGAAAAATACAGACGCTTAATCCTTGATTAATTTTTTCTTTAACGGCATCATACACTTGTACACGGCTCATCCGATCACTACGATCTACCAAAATGTGTGCTTTTTTAAAAATATAGCCCAATAAAGGATACTTTTTCACTTCTGATTTCCCTACAAATACCAAAGGATTGTGAGGATGTAAGATAAACATAATCATAATGTCTAACACCGAAGTATGATTGGAAATAATTATATAAGGCTGATTGGATTTCAATTTTTCAGGCAATAGATCCTTTTTGAAATAAAAACCGCTTGTATAAAAAACAAACAACGCCCACAAACGCTCTGTTTGATAAAAAAATTTATATTGATTTAAAACGATTAAAACAATGCAACTTGGGACAATGAGAGGCAACGAAATAATATTAACCAATAAAAACCACAATTTCCACAATAAGATTAATAACGTTTTTATTACTTGCATTGTGTAAAAATAATGATATTTTTTAACACTTGATTTTTACATCAAATCTCGATATTGTTAATTTAAGATAGATTTGGAAAAACTTTGACAAAGTTTAAAATTTTGAAAAATTGATTTTCAGTAAATTAGCTTTAAGACATATCTATTTGAACATCACAAATATATAGTAGTTTAACAATACCAAAATCTCAAATTAAAACTACTTTTATCCTTGCATTTTCACGTATTTCTCTAAAGCCATAGACATGGAAGGAACCCCGGGAGCAGGAACTTGTATATCTACTTTTAATCCGGCATCTTTGGCTGCATTAACGGTACTTTTACCAAAAACAGCTATACGGGTATTGTTTTGTTTGAAATTAGGAAAATTTTCTAATAAAGATTTGATTCCTGAAGGACTGAAAAAAACCAAGATATCGTAATATACATTTTCTAGGTCAGACAAATCACTGCTAACTGTTTTATACATGATAGCTCGTTTCCAATCAATATTTAAACTATCTAAACAACTGGTAATCACAGGTGATAAAACATCAGATGAGGGTAGCATAAATTTTTCTTCCTGATATTTGTTTATAATCGGAATTAAATCTGCAAATGTTTTTTCCCCAACATAAATTTTACGTTTGCGGTACACAATATAATTCTGCAAGTATTTTGCAATAGCCTCTGATTGACAAAAATATTTTAAAGCATCAGGAACTTTATACCGCATTTCCTCTGCTAATCTAAAAAAATTATCAACGGCATTTCTACTGGTTAAAATGATTGCTGTAAATTGTGAAAAATCGATTTTTTGCTTTCTTACCTCTCTTGCTTCAAGCCCTTCAATATGAATAAAAGGTCTAAAATCAATTTTAATATTCTTTTTTTCAAGTTTGAAATAGGGAGATGTTTCTGTTTTGGGCTGAGGTTGCGAAATAAGGATTGTTCTTACTTTCATCATAATTATAACTTGATGCTATTAATTAATATCTTGCTTACCACAAGCAAGGGTAATATTTCCAGAGTGCAAAGATACAAAATAATATAATACAAAGGAATATCTGTATGACGATTTAGATAAATTAATCGTTTGTACAGAGCGAACATAAAGCCTAAAAAAACAACAAACGAAACCGATACTAACAAATACTCAAGGTTTAAATCATTAATATTCATGTATTTAATCAATATTCCTAAAATCAGTAGCGTAAAACTTAAGAATAAAATATATCGTAATCTGAGTAAAAAATAAAATTCGGTATTAGGATTAACTCCCAAAACAAAAAAAGCAATTCTTGCCCAAACAAAACGAAAGATTACAAATAAAAAGCAAAAAATACTGGAAACTAAAATGTTATTCGTTAATTTTGAAGGAGTTATTTTTACAATCCATTCAAAATGAAATTTTTGAAAAATTGAATTGAAGAAAAGTCCTCCTGACATTGTAAATAAAAGAATACCGCAGAAAATAAACAAAAAAGCATTATCAACCGATGTTTCAAAATTATCTGAAAATAAAAAGGAAATATTTTTCTTAAATAAATTCCTTCCTATGGCCAAAACGACGAGTACAGCCATAAAAATATAAAAAAAAGAATTGTTTCCTTCTGTATTTCGTAAGACTTCTTCCATCTTTATTTTTAGCAAAGATATTAAATCCCATAGAAATTTACCAGATCATCTCAATTATGCTATATTTGTGTGATAGAATTTTTATATGCCAAAGAACTTAGTCATCATTCCTACTTATAACGAAAAAGAAAATATTGAAAAAATTATTCAAAGTATTTTTTCTTTAAAAACACATTTCGATATTTTAGTTGTAGATGATAATTCACCCGATTTGACCTATAAAATAGTTGAAAATTTACAACGCGAACACAGTAACTGCTTATTTCTTGAAAAACGTAAAAAAAAAGACGGTTTGGGCAGAGCATATATTCATGGATTTTGGTGGGCATTAGAAAGAGATTATAACTTTATTTATGAAATGGATGCTGATTTTTCCCATAATCCCAATGATTTGGAACGCTTATACAAAAGTTTAGAAAACGGAATTGATATGGTAATAGGCTCTCGATATTCGCATGGAGTTAACGTAGTTAATTGGGATATGAAAAGAGTATTGCTTTCATATTTTGCTTCAAAGTATGTTCAATTTATCACAGGAGTTCCTGTTCATGATACCACAGCAGGTTTTGTAGGTTATAAAAAAAAGGTATTGCAAAATTTGGATTTAACAAAAATAAAATCATCAGGTTATGGTTTTCAGGTTGAGATGAAGTATAAAGTTTGGAAAAAAGGTTTTCGATTAGCAGAAATTCCTATTGTATTTACAGATCGCGTAAGAGGCGAATCAAAAATGAACGGTGGAATTATTAAAGAAGCGGCTTTTGGAATTTTGAAATTAAAGTTAGATGATTTTTTTAACCAATTGTAATATGAAAAAATACAGCCGATTTTTAGTTGTTTTTTTATTAATTCTTTCTTGCACAAAGAGATTGGAAGAACCCAAAGACTTGCTTTCAAAAGAGCAAATGCGAGATATTTTAATTGAAATAGGTTTATCAAAAAATATTCCTATTAATTTATTAGACACATTGGTTAGAAACAGTAAAGACAGACCGGACAAACGCTTTTTAGAAGTGCTTACTAATCAATCCATAACTTTAAAACGTTTTAAAGAAAGTCATTATTATTATACCACGTATCCTGAAGAATATAAAAGTATTTTTAAGATGATTAAAGATTCTTTGAATACCAAATTAAACCAACTTAGAATAGAAGATTCTTTAGAAACAGAAAAAGCAAAAATTCAAAAAATAGAATTGGAAAAAGTACAAAAAACCAAATCAGAAGAAGATTTAAAAAAGATTGACCAACAAAAGAAAGACTCCATTATGAAACCAATTAAGAAAAAGTTGGATTCGTTAAGAAAGCGGTAAACAGTTATAAATCCAAAACGTTACTGCGTTTATAGGGCGTTGTGTGGCATACAAGAAAGCCAAACGCATAAACAGCACATTTGCATTTTTTGTCGACACGCAAAGCCAAACAAAAAATCAAAAGAGCTGTTTCTTACCCACGCTGACGGACAGAAAAATAAAAAGTACGATCGCACAACATTGTGTATAAGCAATACTCCTTTAAAAATAAAATTTGATAAAGAGAATGTAATTGCAAATTTTGACATAAATACCATTCACCAAGCAGTTACCTCAGAAGAAGAAAAACTATGGAAAAAATTTATTTTAAATTATCAAAGAACTATTGAAACAGGAAATTCCTTAACTTCTGAAAATCAAATAGAATTAAAAAAATACGAAAAAGATTATTTTTTTCTTATCTTGATAGAAAAATAAATTCTTATGAAGACACATTATTATTCAACCAAAGTAGAATGGACAGGAAACAAAGGGAGTGGGACATTTGATTATCGGGCTTATAGCCGTGATCATATTATATCGGGAACAGGTAAAACAACACAAATTAACGGCTCTTCTGATTCTGCTTTTTATGGAGATTCTTCTCGTTATAATCCGGAAGATTTATTAATTGCATCTCTTTCTTCATGTCATATGCTGTGGTATTTGCATTTATGTGTAAATCATGGAATTATTGTAATAAATTATATGGATCAGGCAGAAGGGGTTTTACAAGAAAATTCTGACGGAAGTGGTCAATTTAAAGAAGTTACGTTAAAACCTACGGTTACAATTAATAAAAAAGAGAATATCGATTTAGCATTACAACTCCATAAAAAAGCAAATAAAATGTGCTTCATTGCCAACTCATGTAATTTTAAGATTAATCATGAACCGATTATTAAAATAGTATCGTAATAATCGGGTGGGGTCTTTAATTTTTATGATGAACAAAATACAGAAAGAAAATGAAAAAAACGGTAACTAACAACGCATGTGTCCTACATGAAAATAAATTCAAAAATCCTTTCAAAATCATTTATTTTGAAAGGATTTTGTACCTTGGGTGGGAATCGAACCCACACTCCAAAGGAACACGAGTTTGAGTCGTGCGCGTCTACCAATTCCGCCACCAAGGCAAGTGCAATGCAAACATACTAAACCTTCTGAAATTGGTCAAATGTTTTTTTGCTTTTTTGTTGTATTTCTAAACAAACAAATACCATTTAAACCCTACCCGAAATACCCAGTCGGTATAAGGTATTTTAGGAGCTGAATAAAAGTTTCCGCCATCGTTAATAAGTTGGTTAAAATGTTGTAATTTTAAATAGATACGCATTCTTTTTACTTTCATATTTAAAAAGAAATCCAACAATGGATAAGCTCCTATTTCAGAGGGTGTGTTGGTTGTTCCTCCAGTATCTAAATTGGTGCTGTTTAGGGTTTGCAAAGAAAATTCTCCCAAAACCGGAAAGTAGGTACGGGAGGTAAATTTATCAAAATAATAAAAGGAAATTCCGGTTTGGAGTTCTGCCTTTTCTTTAAAAATTTTTGATTGATAGTATAACGTATTTCGTGTTATAAAATCGGGTAGAGGCAATATTTCTTCTCCGTTGGTTACTTTTTGATAGGTAAAGGTGTTTTCTAAGGCAAATTTTTTGTACCGAAATGTTTTATTAATCGTTACGTTAAAAAGGTTTAAAGAACCTCCGTATTGTTTTGGTCGTTCTGTGTTATCAATAAAAACATAATTTGTAATGTTGTAAAAATTTGCTTTGGCATTTACGTATTTATCGGAGTGCAGACCCAAATGGATTTGTTGACTGTTGGTTTTATCAAAGGTATTGTAGTAATTGTAATCGTTGTAAAAACTTTGATTTAAAATCATGTTTAAATTTGGAGAGGTTGAAGCAGTATTAATTCCTCCACTTAATATAACCTCTTTCATTAACTTAAAATCCAACTTAGAATTTAGTTTATACGAATTACTGTAATCTCCTCCCAATGCATATTGTGCATCTGCTTTTAGTTTCAGTCGATTACTCCAGTTAAAATCCAGTTTTCCGATGGCAGAAATTAAATTGCCTTCTACTTTGGCAGGAACATTAATTAAATTTGTAATTAAAACCGAGTCGTATCCGTAGGAGAACCGATCGTATGAAATTCCTGCTTTTAAACGGAGTTTATCGTTCAGATTTCCAATGGCGGAAAGTTCATTTCGTAACCATACATATTCGCTTAAAGAACTTCTGTTTTTATCAGGTAGGACATCACTGTCAAAAAAGGTGTTGTCTTCGGATTCTTGGTATAAATATTTTTGTTTTTCGTATGTAAATTCATGTTGTAAGGTAACCGGACGGTACGTGGAGGAATCTTTTTTGCTTATTCCTTTTAACAAACCATATTGTTGTGCAAAATGAAAGCGGCGTGAATCAAACTCAGAAATTGCTCCTTGCAAATTGGAAGTAAATGATTTTCGGTCTGAATAATTATTATCTGCATTTTCAAATTCTGTTATTTCACGTATACCGGCACTTTCTTCGTTATCTATGTTTTGAGAAGCGTAGTGTGTCCAAAATTTATACCGTCCTTTCCTTGATCGATAGTTTAATGTGGCAATAATGGAACGATTGCTTGCCAACTGGTCATTATATCGCCCTAAAGAGCGTAATCCTTCGTACGTAATGGAGTAATTTAATGTTTTATTAATGCTGTGGGTAAATGTTGTTTCTAGTATCTGACCTTCTTCGTAACCGCTTTGATAATTAAACTCTGTTACAGGTGTTCTAACGTCATAATATTTAATATCATTAACTCCTTTATAATTAAATTTTTTACCCGTAAAGCCCATTTGAGGTACAACATTAAAATCAGTTTGGTAAATTAACTCGTTTGCACCTTGCCCTATATTGGGCATCAACATATAACCGTAAGTATCTTTATGAGCATAATTTTGATTGTAATAATTTTTTAGTGACAAAGAGGAATCAATGACTAAGGTATCTGAGTTTTCTGTCCAATAACGATAATCGGAATCTTTTGGTAAATAAAGGGTTTTTGTAGAATCTACTTTTTCTCTTTCAGAAAATTGCTGAATGGAATCACGTCTGTTGAGATCATAATCATACGTATTGATTTGTGTATAAGCATACATACAAATACCTGTAAAAAAAATCAGGAGTTTATTTTTCATTCCATTCTTTAAAACGACAAATTTAATTGTTTTAATATAAATTACCTTATTTTTATGATACATTCACCTTGTAGTTTAAACTTTCAGGTTTTAAAGTATTACTTTCACAAGTATTTTGTAATTTAGTAGTTCGAAAATTTAAAAATAAAAAACACTTCATAATGAAATACGATGTAATCGTTTTGGGTAGTGGTCCCGGCGGATATGTAGCCGCCATAAGAGCTTCGCAATTAGGACTCAAAACCGCTGTTGTCGAAAAAGAAAATTTAGGAGGAATTTGTTTAAATTGGGGATGTATTCCCACCAAAGCTTTATTAAAAAGTGCCCAAGTTTTTAAATATTTACAACAAGCCCAAGATTTTGGCTTAAAAGCAAATGATGTCGGATATGAATTTGATAAAGTTATCGGACGTTCTCGAGAAGTTGCCGAAAAGATGAGCAAAGGTGTTGAGTTTTTATTAAAAAAGAATAAAATTGATGTGCTTTGGGGCTCAGGAAAAATAAAAGTCGGAAAAAAAATAGACGTTACCAACGAAGAAAATACAACAGAATATACTGCTGATCATATCATTATTGCAACAGGTGCCCGCTCTCGTGTATTGCCTAATTTACCTCAAGACGGTAAAAAAGTTATAGGGTATCGTCAGGCTTTGACTTTATCTGAAGTTCCTAAAAAATTAATTGTAGTAGGGTCAGGAGCTATAGGTGTTGAATTTGCTGATTTTTATCACACAATGGGAGCTGAAGTAACACTTGTAGAGTTTATGCCTCGCATTGTTCCGATTGAAGATGAAGAAGTCTCTAAACAATTAGAACGTTCTTTCAAGAAAAAAGGAATTAAAGTAATGACTGATTCCTCTGTTGAAAAAGTAGATACTTCAGGAGAAGGCGTAAAAGCTGTTGTAAAAACTAAAAAAGGAGAAGAAATCCTAGGGGCTGATATCGTATTGTCTGCCGTAGGTATTGAAGCCAACTTAGAGGGAATTGGTTTAGAAGAAGTTGGAATTTCTACAGATCGTGGACATATTTTGGTAAATGATTATTACCAAACCAATATTCCGGGTTATTATGCTATTGGTGATATTATTCCAGGACCTGCATTAGCACACGTGGCCTCTGCTGAAGGGATTATTTGTGTAGAAAAAATTGCCGGAATGCCTATTGATATTATGGATTACGGAAACATTCCGGGATGTACTTATTGTCATCCTGAAATAGCCTCAGTTGGTTTAACCGAAACTCAAGCCAAAGAAAAAGGCTATGATATTAAAGTAGGTAAATTTCCTTTTTCTGCTAACGGTAAAGCTACTGCCAACGGTGATTCTGAAGGATTTATTAAAGTAGTTTTTGATGCTAAATATGGAGAATGGTTAGGATGTCATATGATTGGAAACGGTGTAACGGATATGATTTCAGAAGCTGTTGTAGCTCGAAAATTAGAAACGACCGGTCATGAAATATTAAAAGCGGTGCATCCTCATCCAACTTTAAGTGAGATGGTTATGGAAGCCGTAGCCGATGCTTATGATGAGGTGATTCATATTTAGAAATTCAAAAGGATTTTACATCATATTAAAAATAACGATCATACTAACTGCTGTATCAAAAATGATAATTTTGGCAGTATCTATGTGCTTATAAAACATGAGTAATGCAATGATTCTAGATATGAAAAATGCGGTTAAAGAAATGAAAAAAGTAACAGAAATCGGATTGATTAAATGGGTGAATTCCAATTGTAATATAGACTTAAAATCCCGTGTAATTCCACACGTTTTACAAAGTATATTATAATTTTCTTTATAATAGCACTGTATGTGTGATTTCGACTGAATAACGTAAATGAGACCCGTTACAAATACTAATATTAACAGTATATTAATTGTAAGATAATCTGCTTTATTTATTTTGTTGTTGCTCAATTTTGTTTTGATGTTTAACAGCTTCTTCTCCTATACTTCTTATTGCAGAATATTGTGAATAAGCAATTGCACAACCCAAAAAAGCTGTTATTAAAGCTCCTATGATTAAGCCTTTAGGATGATCGTGTTTTAAGGCTATACCCAACCCTACCAAAGAAATCAAAACACCGATTACTCCAAAAATAATTGCAAATATTCCAAAACAGGGAATAAAAGAAACCAAAAGAGTTAAAATACCTAATATTAATCCTGTAATTCCTATTCCATGAGAAACGGATTGATACTTTTTTCTTTGAGTGTTTTCTACGGTCATAAATACGTATTTTTCTTAGTTAAAACGGTTTAGTAGCTTCATTGAGTTTTTTGTATTTGAAAGGTAATAAAACCTTTGTAAATACAAAACAGTATTTAGAATATATTATTAAAAATTTAGAATAATTAACAGTATTGTTAAACTACTTTAATTTGGAAATTCACATAATTTCTTGCAGAATTCCATTCCTCTTGGTTTGCATATGAGTATTTTGTAATTTTTGTTTTACCGTCATTCCACCTATTCTTCTTTTCCACCTATTACAATTATGACATCTCTACCGTCAGAATCTATATAATTAACCGGATTATTCACCACATACGCATACGGAGAAATATTAGGATACTTCTCCGCCAGTGGATCGACCGACAGCCACAAACTTATCCTTGGGTTATAATAACGTGCTCCGTAATAATACAAACTTTCATTTGGTAACGTGCTTTTTAGCATGTTGTTACTGTGTCTGTTTATGTTATTGCGTGTGAGCATATTTATTTTTTACAAAAACATGTTTGAAATATTACCGCTTTTTATAGTAAAGTTCTAAAAAACTTTCATCCCAAGGTAAAATTTTATGATACGCTTTTAAGGCATTTTCAAATCTTATGGGAGAATAACTTGTTTCATAATTATATGTTTCACTTTCTTTAGAATTTATCTTTCTAATTTTATTTCCTTTATAATCTACTAATATCATTCCTAGAAGAGTTTTAACTTTAAAAAATGGTATCTCAGAATTTTTGATAACAGCAGGCTTATTTTCTAAAATTTTCCAGATTTTATGATACAAACGAGCATCTGTAGTTTCACCGAAGAATAAAACTTTAGAGTTTAAAAACCCTTCAAGAGTACTTTTGCTTAATTCATCAACATGTATTTTTTTTTCAAAAATAGCAACATAAAACGAATGCTCTTTTGTCTCTATAATTTGTCCTATTCCAATTTCATTTTCTGTAATTGGAATTGTAAAACAATCACCAGTTTTTAATTTCATATTATCGCTTAGGATTTATAACTCATTTTTACTATTTCAACTGTCTATGCATTACCATTTTCTTTCCTTATGTAGACCCAGTCGTCTAAACTATTCAAATTTGTAATTGGATCATTCGAAAAAACACAGTCTTCTTGAACCCTATCGAATTCTTCAGGAAATTTAAAATCAGAGATTATTTCACCAGAGACACTAGAGATTGTGTCATAATCACTCTCAATTGGAGTTCTGTCCATGTAGAAGATTATATGTAATAATTTATTCGAGAAACCCACACAAATACCTCTTATTTCTGGGTATATCTCCCCTAATAAAGCTCTTTGAGCCGATAAAAGCACTCTTTTTCGTAATCTATCCATTATAATTTATTTTGGTCGAGCAGGTATTATATCTAACTTCCATTTTACTAAAGTAATTTTATTATCTCCTGAATAACCTATAAAGGATTTACTATTTAAAGAGTAAGGCTTTATATATGTTTTATCAGGTAATTCAATAGTTGTCCATTCTTGCTCATTTTTATTTTTTACGAACATTTGATACTCAGTTCCTCCAAACCCTCCTAATAAGCTTTCATTAACTTGGTTGGTTATTATTACTTTAAATTCTTTTGAAATATACATATCATAGGGTAATAATTTATCTATTTGGAAATCATCTTCCCATGTATCTGTCTCAAAATTGAAGATTTTCAATTTCGTTGAGTTATTTTCTTTTCCAAATATAATTAAACTATTTGAAGCATCTATTTGAAATTTTTCACAAGAAAAACCATCAAGATATTTAAATTCTGTAGTCTGTAATGTTTTTAAATCTAATGATTTAATTCTATTATTCAAATTATTATTTTCTGAAGACAAATAATATAGTTTTTCCTTTCTTATAAGAAAGGAATTACCAACAAATCTTTCTAATTTGGTCAATCTATTCCATGATTTACCCCCATCAATTGTCTTATTAATATAATAAACGCCTTTTTCTCTTGATACTATAAAACCTTCAAGTTCAGTATTAAAGTATATAAATTTCAAATAACTATTACCAATATTACTAAGCCTAATGATTTCTCCTTTATCTGATAATTTATATATTATCGTTTCTTCATCTTCAAGAAAATCTTTTTTAAATACTTGGTTTATAAAGAAAGTATCATATTCATTAGAATAAGATTTATAGTTTTTTCCTGAAATAGTACCAATTGAGGAAAATGTATGATTTGAATTATCATACTCAGATAAGACAGTTCTATATGTAGAATAATCATCTCCTATTTTGTCGATAATTGAAGAGAATATTATCTTACCTCCCTTACTTGACTGAATAGAAGATACATCTAAATAATTTAGAGAATCTAATTTTATTAATTTTCCCTTTATACTATGGTTATTCATAGTTGTACATGAAATAAATAAAGAGTAAACACAAAATTGTGCTAATATTTTCTTAACCATATAAAAATTACTTTAGTAAAATATTACTTCCACTTTTTTATTTTAATCATTACAATTACAGTCTTCTTGAATTACTCTTTCCCCTTCAGTTATTTCAAGAGTAAAAGGATTCAAATAGTTATCTCTTAACCTGTATCGTATCTATAAAGGGACTGACATCTGCGATTAATTCAAGATTTCCGCTATCATCTATCTTGTATGATGTAGAGTATTGTATGTAATAGGGTTCACTTTCATTATTGTAACAAGCTATTTGCAACCTTACAGTTTTCACTTGTTGGTAATCATTTATGCTTAAATATTTTGATTGACCTCTATTAATGCTATCTAATGCAAAAGACAAACTTGTCTCATGTGAACTAATTTCTTTGTAAATATCTTTAAACTCTGTGATAACATTTAGCTTGCCTTTTTCATCTTTATATTGATTAAAAAATCATCCTTAAACGTTTCTTCCAAAGCCCTTACAAGAGTAGAACGCTCTTGTGCCTTATTCGATGAAGCACAACCGATACCTGTAATGAGTATTAAAACTAAAAAATGTGTTTTCATAATTTCCAATGAGTTTAGATTCACCTGTTTTCACTCTTTATATTAATGTAATAGGTTTAGGTTTATCTAAAATTGTATTTGTATGATATTAAGTTTTTGATAGATATCTTTTTACCAAAAATGTATATAACTGATAAAATAAAAGTGCTGATAATATACCAAATACGGCTCCACATATAATATCTAAAGGATAATGTACGCCTACGTAAATCCGGCTGTAGGCTACAATGAATGCCCATAATAATAAAATCCAAAGTAAATATCTATATTGTTTTCTGAGGATTAATCCCATACCGACAGCAAATCCGAAAGAGTTACATGCATGTCCTGAAAAAAAACCGTATCGACCACACGTATCATACACAATTCTTAATTGTTCATACAATCCTTCGGTGCGACACGGGCGAGGTCTTTCAAAGAAATGTTTGGTAAATTGAGTCATTTGGCTGGTAAAAGCAAACAACAGCAAAAGAGTTACCAATGCTATAAAACCTTGTTTTTTTCCTAATTTTTTAAACAACAAATAAGCTCCAAACACATACAGTGGAAAAGATGCCCAGTTGCCCGTAATGCGTAACCATAATCCGTCCCACGTTTCACTCCCCAGATTATTCAAATAGATTAACAATTCTCTATCTAATTCTAAAATAGGTTCTAAATTCATACAGTAAAGGTAATAAAATAGGTTTATAAAATAATTTAATTTTCATTATTGAGCAATCGTTGTCTGAGAGCTTCATAAACACAAACGGCTGTTGCATTGGATAGATTTAAAGAGTCTATTTTTCCTTGCATGGGAATTTTAATGGTTTTGTCTGAATAATCAACCCACTTGGAAGTAACTCCTGTTGCTTCATTTCCCATAATAAAAGCTGTTTTTCTCTTTAAATCAACATCATAAATTGAAACGGTATTTTTATGCAAATACGTAGTGTAAATCATAATCTTATGGTTTTTTAACCATTGTATTGCTTTCTCAGAAGTTGTTTTTACAACCGAAACCGAAAAAATACATCCTATGCTTGAACGCACAACATTCGGATTATATAAATCAATGACAGGATCACAGACAATAACAACATCAGCACAAACCGCATCAGCCGTTCGCAAAACAGCTCCTAAATTTCCCGGTTTTTCTATTTTTTCTAATACGATAATTAAAGGATTTTCCTTCAATTCTAAGTCTTCTAAGGTTGTATTTTTGGTTTTAAAAACGGCCAAAATGCCTCCTGTATTTCGGTAACTGATTTTCTCAAATAATTTTTGAGTAATTTTAAACCGCTTTTTCAATGCAATTTTTTCTAAAAAATAATTTTCTGTAAAAACAGTTTCACAATAGTATATCTCAAGCAATTCAAAATTACTTTGCAGAGCCATTTCCATTTCCTTAATGCCTTCCACAACAAATGCTTCTTGTTTTTTGCGTTCACTCGATTTTTGTTGTAATGAAATCAGGTTTTTTATTCGGGGATTATGGATGCTTTCTAAAATCAATAAATTACATTTATAATCACAAAAATAATCTTTTTGTTGTATTTTTATCGTATGATTATACACGATTTTAGCAAAAACAATTCTGTTCTAAACCATTTTGTGGTGGAATTACGTGATATTGCCGTTCAAAAGGATTCTATGCGTTTTAGAAGAAACTTAGAACGTATTGGAGAAGTGTTGGCTTATGAATTAAGTAAAACATTAGACTATGAAAAAGTAGTCATTCAAACACCTTTGGCAAAGAAAGAATCACAATTGTTACAAAACCAACCGGTTATTTGTACTATCTTACGTGCCGGACTGCCTTTACATTTGGGCATGTTAAATTATTTTGACCAATCGGAAACCACTTTTGTTTCGGCTTTTCGTACACATCCTGAAGAGGGAAAAGAGTTTGAAATTGTTGTAGAATATTTGGCAACGCCTGACCTTCATGATAAAACATTAATTATTGCAGATCCAATGTTGGCAACCGGTGAAAGCATGGTAAGCGTTTATAATGTTTTAAAAAAGCAGGGAATCCCCAAAGAAATTCATGTGGTTGCTGCTATTGGTTCGGAAGATGGCGTAAACTATATTTCAAAATACTTTCCCGAAAACACACATTTGTGGATAGCTGCAATAGATCCTGTTTTAAACGACAAAAAATACATCGTTCCGGGATTGGGAGATGCCGGAGATTTAGCCTTTGGAAAAAAGTTATAGGGTCTATACCCTACAGTTTTTTTATATTTTTCTTTTCTTCAGTAGATAAGATTTTACTTGTTCCCGTAAACTGGGCTCCTAAATCAATAGAAATACTCTTGTAAGCTATATTTCCCTGAACTACAGCACTTTGTTTTAACGCTAAGGTTTCTTTAATTTTACAATCACCAATTAAAGTTCCTTCTATTTCTAAGGAATCACTTATTATATTTCCTTGCACTTTAGACTTAGCCCCCAAAATTAACCGTCCTTGCACCGTAATATTTCCTTCGACAATACCGTCAATTCGCAAAACACCCTGTGTTGAAATATCACCTTTAATTTTAGAATGAATACTTAAAAAATTTCGTTCGTTTGGAGTAGTAGTTTCTTCGTTACTTTTTTTCTTAATCATCTTCAATTTACTATATTTTAATTTTTATTTAAAAAACCGGGAGGTATATTTTCTATCTCACCTTTTTCCTGGTTTACTTCTACCTTATTAAAACTTTTCTCTTCTGTATCCGGCTTTTTAATAGTGTCCGGTATATTGGTTTTTTCCGATTCGATTAAACGAATCAATTCTTTGGCTTTTTTCCCTTCCGGTAATTCAGGATATACCAAAATCACATTGTTTAAAGCCGTTTCCATTGCTTCTTTACCTTTTGTTTTTCCTTCAACAAAAGCATTTAACAGACTGAATTTTGCAATAATTTCTTCTTTTCCGTATTTAGAAACCGCATCATTTGCCAATTGTTTATAAGTGTCCCAATCTTCTGATTCATAGGCTTCAAAAGCCTGTTCATACATCTTAACACTTTCTTCTGAATTTCCTGTTACAAAATTTTCTGCCTGTGGATTTAAAGCATATTCGGCATAAGATGTACCTGAATATTGAGAAATTAAAATATTTTTATATTTGTCAGCTTCTTTCGGATGACTTTCCAATGCTTTAAAAAGATTAAAATAGGCTTTTACTTTTAAGTCTTCTTTTGGATTATTTGTAATCAGGTTTTCTAAAGTGATAACTGCTTTTTCATTATTCTTAATTTTATCCAGATAAACCAATCCCATATTAAACTGAGCACTATCCCGCTCTTCTTTCATCTTGTGTAATACTTGTTTGTCAGAAGGAATCTGGGCAAGATACGTGTGAACATTATATCGTTGGGTTTCATCCAAGACTACTTCTTCGGGTTGGGTTTCATCCGTTTGAATTTTAGAAGCTACGCTGGAAATTCGCCAATTATCACTTAGTTGACGGTCTCCCCATCTTTTTTTAAATTCTTGCTGTCCTTTTACACGTAAATTATCATTATAAAAGTAAAAATTCTTTTTATTTTCATACGAATTATCAAAGGCTGAAGTTCTGTTTAAAGACTCAAAATCATCCAAAGATTTTTCTAATTTTTCCTTTTTTTGACTGTCTTCTTTTTTTAACTGATCTACATATTTCTGAAAATAGGCTTCTTGCTCCACAGGAGTCATTTTGGCTATTTTTAAGATACTGTCGTTATGTTTAACTTTTTTATAATTTTCAATCAATTCTTTTAAATGTTCTTTACGAGTCCCTAAAAAAGCTTTAATCTGCTCATTTTCAGACACTGTAACAGCACTATCATAATAATTCCCGGAAGCAATGTAACTTTCTTTGTCAAACAAGATATTCCCGATGTGTGCATAGGTCAAACTTTTAATTCGTTCAGATGAAGAGCTTTCTAACAATCCTTTTTTATATAATTTTTCGGCATCATCAGATTTCTTCGACCGTTCGGCAATTAGTCCCTTATGGTAGTAAATCTGATCTTTGTATTCTTCATACTTACTGTCTTTCAGCATTTTTCCAAATTCTTTCTGAAAAGCATCGTAATTGTTTTTTCCTGAAACAAAGTTTTGAGCAATCCCCATTTTGGCTTGAAACTCCATCTCAAATCCCGGATGGTATTTTTTAACTTGATCAAACAATTTTGATGATTCTAAATAATTGCCTAACTGATTTTGCAATTGGGCTTGAATGAAAGTATAACGCCCTTTTCTTTTTCTGTTTTTTGTGTTTTGTTTTGTTTTTTCTAAGGCTTCTATGGCGGTTTGGTATTTTCCTTCGTCAATTAAAACCTGACTGTACAAAGCGGCTATTTCTTCCTTTAATCCTTTTTTAAGATCCTTTTGTTCGTATAATTTAACCAATTCTTCTAAAGCATAAAATCGATTTCTGGCTTGAAAGTTGGTTTTTGCAACCCAAAACTGGGCTTCACGGGTCTTTTTACTTCCCTTAATATTTTGAGAAATATAATTAAAAGCATCTAAAGCTTCATAACTTTTTCCTTGATAATACCGTGCTTTTCCTAATAAAAGGTAGGCGTTTGCCATGAGTTTATTGCGTTCTGTACTTCGAATTATCATGGAATGGTTTTCAATGGCTTTTATGGCTTTTTTTTCTGCATATTCGTAAGGATTTCCTGAATCCTCTGAATCTTCTTGACTATTTGAGTTTCCTCTTCCAAAAATACTGGTCAAGTCGTTAATAACATCCGGTTTTTTAGATTCTATGGAAGAATATTCGTAGTCTTCATCTTCTAATTGTGGAACCAATTGCCCGGGTAAAACAGGTAACAATCCTCCGTAATCTTCTTGAAAATTTTTCTCAGTATTTTTTAGTTCTTTTTTTAAAGATTCTTCGCCGTTAAACAATATATTAAACCACGCTGTCGATTTATGATAAAAACGATTGGTGAAATTATCTTTTTTTACTGAACATCCTGCGATAATCAACAAAAAAACAAATACAACGCTATGTTTAACAAAATTAGTCATAGGAAAACCTGAGTTACAAAATTAAATTAAAAAACGTATTTTTTTAGAATATCTTATAAAAAAACATTTTTATACTGTTAAAAATTATATTATTAACAAGTTATTCTTGATATTTGCATTGCATGAATGGTAAAAAAAATATAGTAAAAAAATTATTTTTAGGAAAGCAAGAGATTATCACAGATCCTATTACATCTGAAGAAAAAGTTCTTTATAAAAGTAGTTTATTTCGATTTTTTATATGGTTTTTTGTTTTTGGAATTTTGATTTTTTTTGGGACTTTATATTTCACCAGAAACTTAAATTATACCATTTTTTCAAATAAAGAGTTTGCCGAAATTCAGTCAAAAAATCCTGAAATTTCAAAAGAAGCTACCATCCGTTTGTTAAAACGTACGGATTCTTTATCGGAAGAATTGGAAAAATACCAACTTTATGTAAACAGCATTTCAGATGTTATTGACGGGAAAGTAACTGCCAGCTACGACTCACTCGTAAAAGAAGAACATTTAATTCCTATTGCCGACCATAAATTAGATAAAGATTCCATCGCTCCTTCTAAGCAAGATATTGATTTTAGAGCTGAAATTATTGAAGATGGATTTTCTACAGTAGCTGTTAAAACGGATGATTTAAAAAATTCCGACGATAAAATTGTTTTATTTCCGCCCGTTAAAGGAATTATCACTTCAAAATACGATATTGGCGATGAACACTTAGCTATTGATATTGCCTGTAATGAAGGAGAGCCGATAAAAGCCATCATGAACGGATTTGTTGTTTTCTCCGATTGGACTTCCGGTGGAGGTTATGTATTGGTTTTGCAACACAAACAAAACATTATTTCGGTGTATAAACACAATTCTCAGCTTTATAAAAAACAAGGAGATATTGTCCAATCAGGTGATGTGATTGCTACTGCCGGATCATCGGGAGAGCTTTCAACAGGGCCTCATCTCCATTTTGAATTATGGATAGAAGGTTATGCTGTTGATCCTGAAACATATATTGATTTTTAAGAAAATTTCACTATTTTTAGTATCTTTGACTCTTATAGAAGAATCTCAATCTGTTTATGTCGATAAAACTCAAAATTATCAAGATTGCGTCTGAATTTTATGCCTACAAAATAAGAAAGTGGTCATCCAAGCCTGTTGAAACACAGCAAAAAGTCTTTAAAAATCTGATTTCCCAAGCAAAAAATACTGCCTTTGGAAAGGAACACCGATTTGATAAAATTCAATCGTATAAAGATTTCAAACAAAATGTTCCTTTACGAGATTATGAAGGGTTGAGGTCTTATATTGATTTGATGGTTGAAGGTCATCCCAATATTTTATGGAAAGGCAAACCGCTTTATTTTGCTAAAACATCAGGAACTACATCAGGAGCAAAATATATCCCGATATCAAAAGAATCTATATCGTATCATATCCGAGGTGCTCAAGACAGCATTGTTTCATACATTCACGAAACAGGTAATACCTCTATATTTTCAGGAAAAATGATCTTTTTACAAGGAAGTCCTGTGCTTCAAGAAAAAAATGGGATTAAAATTGGGCGTTTATCAGGAATTGTAGCACACTATATTCCATTTTATGCCAAAAAAAACCGAATGCCCTCGTGGAAGACCAATTGTATCGAGGATTGGGAAACCAAAATACATAAAATCGTTGAAGAAACACTCCCTGAGAAGATGACGGTTATAAGTGGTATTCCTCCCTGGATACAAAACTATTTTGAATTATTAATTAAAGAATCGAAAAAGGAAACCATTTCGGAAATTTTTCCTCAGTTTACTTTACTCGCCACAGGAGGCGTTAATTTTGAACCCTACCGCTCTCGTTTTAAGGAATTAGTCGGAAAAAATATGGATCTTGTGGAAACCTATCCCGCCTCTGAAGGATTTATTGCTTATCAAGACCGTCAAACAGAAAAAGGTCTTTTGTTGCTATTAAATCACGGGATTTTTTATGAGTTCATCCTTATGGAAAGTTATTTTGATGAAAATCCTGTACGAATTTCCATAGAAGATGTTGAGTTGCATAAAGATTATGCCATTGTTTTAAATACAAATGCCGGTTTGTGGGGTTATCTGATTGGGGACACTGTACAATTTGTGAATAAAAATCCTTACCGAATTATGGTATCAGGACGTGTAAAACACTTTATTTCTGCTTTTGGAGAGCATGTTATCAGTCATGAAGTAGAGTATGCAATGAAAGAGTCGCTAAAAAAACACCGTGCCCAAATTAATGAGTTTACCGTTGCTCCTCAAGTAAATCCTCTTTCCGGACTACCTTATCATGAATGGTTTGTGGAATTTGAAAAAGAACCTGATTGTCTTAATTCTTTTGCAAAAGATATCGATAAAGAATTACGAAAGAAAAATGTATATTACGACGATTTAATTTTAAGTAAAATGCTTCGTGAGGCCATTGTTACTAAAATAAAGAGAGGAGGATTTAAAAGATATATGAAATCAATAGGTAAATTAGGCGGACAAAATAAAATTCCTCGTTTGTCTAATAACCGCAAAATTGCCGATCAATTGTCTGACTTTATAATTCATGAAAAATAATGAAAAAATCAAGAAAATCAACCATAGCGATAGAACGACTTTATATAACCATGCGACACTTATTTAACCGTGGGTTTTACAAACCTTGTAATCCATCGGGCGAATCTTTGCAAGAAATGCTATTGGTTTTAAATCCTGAAATTTATGGCGTTATGGCTAATAAAGATAAAGTGGAATTAGCCGGATTAACCTATATTATCGATCGTCTTCCGGAGGGAATTGAAGAATGTCGTTTTATTAATTTAACAGCGGATGAAGGCTATGATAAAACCCATTTCACACCTATTATTCCCGAAAAGCGAAGACGAAACTGTTATCGTATCGATCAAGATCAGATGAACATTGAAATTACGCGAGGACGATCTGAAATTTATGATATCTTAACGCATTTAACGTTCATGTTTAACGAATCCTCAAAAATCATGAACCGAGCGTATTACAGCGAAGTTGGAGAAACTTCCCGAGCTTGGAAACGTCTTGAAGAAATTGTTTTGCATAATGAAAATCTAAGTCGAAAAAACAGGGAAGTTGCTTTGATGCATTTAGCGGGAATTTTAGGAAGAACTTATGAAGAAACCTTACAGGCTTATAAAGCCACACAACGACCTCATAATAAAGAACGTTTCTTTAAACTGATTTATTGGATGGGAAAATTATCCATAGATGAACAAACAGCTGATTTAAAACGAGAAATCTCGTTTAGTTCAACACTTCGTGATAATATCGGACTACATTTTCACGGTGAACGCTGGGCTAAACAAATTAAAGATACTTTGTTTGATAATAACTTGATTAACAGACCGCTTCACATCATCAGTGCTAATATGCATTCTGTTATGAATACGCTTTATGCAAGGCAAACGCATCACAAAACTTTGGAGAACAAAACCAATTTAGAGATTTACAAAGAATTAAGTATTCCTAAAAATAGTATGTTGAGAGATTCATTGTTTAGTACAGCTCTGAAAAAAGGCATGTATTATATCAAAGATGAATCCGGATCAAATATTGATGTGCAAATTTTTGATTTATCTAAAATCGACATAAAAAACACACCATTTGCAAGTTCTGATTTTAAAGGAAACGATGTTATTATTGTAATGGATTATGCCTTTGGAGAGCAAGCCTTTGAAGTTATGGACGAATTATTAAAACCCTACAAACACAAAAAGAAAGAACTCTTCTTTTTAAATGTAAAATCGATTTCCATTATGGGAAAAGCCGGTATTTTACAGGGAAAAAAGGGAGACATTATGATTCCTACTTCTCATATTTTAGAAGGCTCTGCGGATAATTATCCTTTTGAAAACGCTTTAAAAACAGCTGATTTTAAAGGGAACCGTATTGGAGTTTATAAGGGAGCCATGATTTCCGTTATGGGTACATCACTTCAAAATAAAGATATTTTAAAATATTTTAAAGATTCTACATGGCAAGCCACCGGTTTAGAGATGGAAGGAGCTCATTATCAAAAAGCTATTCAGGCTGCGGCTCATATTCGCAGACACATTTCACCGGATGTAGTAATTCGGTATGCTTATTATGCTTCTGATAATCCTTTAAAAACAGGATCAACTTTAGCCTCAGGGGCTTTAGGTTTTACAGGTGTAAAACCGACCTATTTGATTACTGAAAAAATTTTAGAACAAATTCTTCTGTCATAAAATCATCAGGTCAAACACATACATTTACATCTAAAAGCTTAATAAGGTAATAGTTGTCGTAAGCAGCTTTTAGCCTTTTACCTTTAAATCCATGCCTGGTTTGCGTGTCCTGTTTTAAAATATTAAGTGCTATTTTACTTAACACGGAAAAGTTTTGTGCAGCATTGCCTGCCCGTTTTCATGAAGCATCCTCGGAAAAAGCCACGTCTAATACCCAATGCAGTTTATTTTCCCACATTCCAACAAAGTTTTTCGACAACAACAACTAAAATATTAACTAAAAACGCTACTTTTGAGTGTTACTAAGTTTAGGAAGATTACACCCATATGAAAGGTACTTTGGTGGACAAGATGATACTTTGGCAGATCAAAGTGCAATTATAAATGGATTTTATTTTAAATATTTAAGTCCATACACTTATCTTTCAAACTTTTAAAATATGAAAAATTATTTATCGATTTTATTATTTATTTTGATTTTTGCTTTGGATATAGAAGGAATACAAAGAGATATAGCATATGTAGGGGGGGATATTTTTCTACGAGTTATTTTAGATTTAAGAGTTTAATTAAATTTATAATAATACTATTAAGCAGTATTTTTTCTATATATTTTTTTGTTAGGATAAAGCAAAAGAAAGATAACATATTTCAAATAGTATTAAATTCTATTATTTGGTTATACAATATATATAGTAGTGCGGTAATGGTTAATTCCTCAAAAGCATTAAAACAGCATGAATAAACAAACACAACATATAGAAAATAAGCAAAGCACGCCGTATTTGTTTAATGATTTCGGAGAGGTAAAGAATCTGTCGCACAAATAACGCTAATAATTCCAATCAGAAAGATATCATCCCCGATTTATGAAGTTTGTTTATATCGCTTCCGGGGTCGTCTATTTGGCTGAAAACAGACTTGAATTTACTTGTTGTTTCAACAATATTTAATATATTAAATATCAGTACAATATACGGATAATTTATTTGAAAAATAACGGTTATTTCACTAAATATCAAATAATTGACAACATTTTTTTATCATAGGTGTGGGAAAATGTATAAGTTTGCCCTGCAACTTAGGTTTTTATTCTTTAAAATCCAACATATTTTACTTATATTCGCAGGTCTTGTTTTAAGGTTAAAGAAAGAAAGAAAGAAAAATGAGCAAAAAATTTAACGAATATAAACAGTTGAATTTAACGGCTGTTGCAAACGAGGTTTTGCAATATTGGAAAAAACATGAAACATTTAAAAAAAGTATTCATTCCAGAGAAGGAAAAGATTCTTTTGTATTTTATGACGGTCCTCCTTCAGCTAACGGAATGCCGGGTATTCATCATGTAATTTCCCGTTCAATTAAAGATATTTTTTGTCGTTACCAAACCCTTAAAGGAAAACAAGTTATACGTAAAGCAGGTTGGGATACACATGGTTTGCCTGTGGAGTTAGGGGTTGAAAAACAATTAGGAATCACCAAAGAAGATATAGGAAAGACTATTTCTGTAGCAGAATATAACGAAGCCTGTAAAAAATCAGTTATGCAATTTACGGACAAATGGGCTGATATGTCAGAAAAAATGGGCTATTGGGTAGATATGGATCATCCGTATGTTACCTACGATTCTAAATACATGGAATCACTTTGGTGGTTGTTAAAACAGATTTATAACAAAAAATGGTTGTATAAAGGTTACACCATCCAACCGTATTCACCGGTAGCCGGAACAGGATTAAGTTCACATGAATTAAATTTACCCGGAACCTATCGTGATGTTACAGACACCACTATCGTAGCACAATTTAAGGCAAAAAAAGAATCGACCCCATTATTTGATACTATAGCAGGAGATATTTATTTTTTAGCATGGACGACAACTCCTTGGACACTACCTTCCAATACTGCTTTAACCATAGGAAAGAATATTGACTATGTTTTGATAAAAACCTTTAATCAATATACATTTGAACCTATTCAGATTATTTTGGCCCAAAATTTAGTAGAAAAACAGTTTGGAAAAAAATATTTTAAGGTTAAAGAAAATTCATTTACTGATAATTTATTTAAAGATTTTTCTTATGCGTTGAAAGAAAGCGAAACAATTCTTAATAGGAAGGCAAGAAAATTAAAAGTAGAGCTAATTATTGGTAGAATCTTATCATTTGATGAATTTGATACAATTGAAAAAATAGTTGCCCGTAAAAACATGACCAACTTAAAAGAGCATTTAAATTCGACTACTTTAAATGATATTTCGATTGAAACCATTGAAAAATTAAGCGTAAGCCAAATTAATTCAACAAACCTTTCCTTTCCTTACCAAATTTTAAAAAAAATTAAAGGTTCTGATTTAGTTGGAATTCAGTATGAACAATTATTACCCTGGGCATTGCCTTATGAAAATGCTGAAAAAGCCTTTCGGGTTATAGTCGGAGATTTTGTAACAACAGAAGATGGTACCGGAATTGTTCATACCGCTCCTACTTTTGGTGCTGACGATGCTTTTGTAGCAAAAAAACACGGGGTTCCGCCAATGTTGGTAAAAGATGAAAATGATAATCTAGTTCCGTTGGTTGATTTGCAAGGGCGTTTTATTCAATCATTAAATAACAATTTTGCGGGAAAATATGTTAAAAATGAATATTACAAAGAAAATCCACCTAAAAAATCTACGGATATTGAAATAGCTATTCTTTTAAAAACCGAAAACAAAGCCTTTAAGGTTGAAAAATACATTCACAGTTATCCGCACTGCTGGAGAACTGACAAACCAATATTATACTATCCGTTGGACTCCTGGTTTGTTAAAGCAACAGCAGTAAAAGAAAGAATGCAGGAATTAAACAAAACAATTAATTGGAAACCAAAATCAACTGGAGAAGGACGTTTTGGAAATTGGTTGGAAAATGTAAACGATTGGAATTTATCACGTTCTCGTTATTGGGGCGTTCCTTTGCCGATTTGGAGAACTGAAGAAGGAGATGAAGAACTCATTATTGGTTCTATTGATGAGATAATTTGTGAAATAGAAAAATCGATTCAATCCGGTTTCATGAAAGAAAATCCGTATCAAGGTTTTGAAACAGGAAATAAGTCTCGTGAAAATTATAATACAGTAGATCTACACAAACATATTGTAGATGAAATTATATTGGTTTCACCTACAGGAAAACCCATGAAACGTGAAGCAGATTTAATTGACGTTTGGTTTGATTCAGGAGCTATGCCTTATGCACAACATCATTATCCTTTTGAAAATAAAGATTTGATTGATCAAAGGAAAGCCTTTCCTGCAGATTTTATTGCAGAAGGCGTAGATCAAACACGCGGCTGGTTTTATACATTACATGTAATTTCAACGATGGTTTTTGACCAAATTTCGTATAAAAATGTAATTTCAAACGGATTGGTTTTAGATAAAAACGGGCAGAAAATGTCTAAGCGTCTCGGAAACGGTGTTGATCCTTTTGAAACTTTAGCAAAATACGGTCCGGATACAACGCGCTGGTATATGATTTCAAATGCACAGCCTTGGGAAAATCTAAAATTTGATATAGAAGGAATTGATGAAGTTCGTCGTAAATTTTTCGGCACATTATATAACACCTATTCCTTTTTTGCTCTGTATGCTAATTTGGATAACTTTGATTATGAATCAGAAATTCCAGTAGAAAATAGGACAGAATTAGACCGTTGGATTATTTCAGAACTCAATACATTGGTAAAAGATGTAGATGCATCTTATAGTGATTATGAGCCAACCCGTGTTGCACGAGCTGTTTATACTTTTGTAACCGATAATTTGAGCAACTGGTATGTACGGCTGAATCGAAGACGTTTTTGGAAAGGTGAATATTCAGAGGATAAAAAAGCAGCCTATCAAACGTTATATACTTGTTTGGTAACTGTTGCCAAATTAAGTTCGCCTATTGCTCCTTTCTTCATGGACAGATTGTATCAAGATTTGAATAATGTAACTAAAAAAGAACCTTTTGAATCAGTACATTTAACCGATTTTCCGATAGCCGATGAAACTTTAATCGATCAAGAGTTACAAGAGCGAACACATCTTGCCCAGAAAGTAACTTCGATGGTATTTTCACTACGAAAACGAGAGCAAATTAAAGTGCGTCAGCCTTTGCAAAAGATTATGATTCCGGTTTTAAACAGCAAATTATACAACAGATTAGAAATTATATCTGATATTATAAAGCAGGAAGTCAATGTTAAAGAAATTGAACTACTCACGAATGAAGAGGCTTCAGGAGTTTTGGTAAAACAAATAAAACCTAATTTTAAAACATTGGGACCTAAATTTGGAAAAAACATGAAGCAGATTGCAGCTCATGTAGCACAATTTGACCAAGATACGATTAACAGTATTGAAACAAACGGTGGTATTATGTTAGAAATAGAGGGAGAAAATATCGAATTGATTCCGGAAGATTTTGAAATCTCAACCAAAGATATTGAAGGTTGGTTGGTTACTTCAGAAGGAGGATTAACCGTAGCGTTAGACATACAGATAGATGAACCATTAAAAGCTGAAGGAATTGCACGGGAATTAGTCAATAGAATCCAAAATTTAAGAAAAGATTCCGGCTTTGAGGTTAGCGATAAGATTAATATATTAATTCAACATCAAGAAGACATAAAAAAATCAGTGGATTTATATTATAAATACATTTGTGATGAAGTGTTAGGAGAAGAATTACAATTAACGGAGTCTATTAAAAATGGCACAGATATTGATTTTGATGAAATCAAAACAAGAATACAAATAACAAAAATTTAGATGATTATGAATGAAACAAAACTACGATATTCAGATACTGATTTAGAAGAATTTAAAATTTTAATTCAAGAAAAAATCAAAAAAGCTGAAAAAGATTTAGAAGTTTTAAGAGAAAACTTTATGAATGACGGAAATAACGGAACAGACGATACATCGCCCAGTTTTAAAGCTTTTGAAGAAGGTTCAGAAACGATGAGCAAAGAGCAAAACGCGATTTTGGCAGGACGTCAGGAAAAATTTATTCGTGATTTAAAAAATGCTTTAATTCGTATAGAAAATAAAACCTACGGTATTTGCAGAGTAACGGGTAAATTAATCAATAAAGAGCGGTTAAAACTAGTTCCTCATGCAACATTGAGTATCGAGGCTAAAAATATGCAGTAATTTGAAAAAAGTGATAACAATTGTTGTTTTGATTTTGATGATCGATCAAATATCTAAAATCTACATCAAAACACATTTTCATATAGGAGAAGAAGTCAATGTTATAGGAGAGTGGTTTAAACTAAAATTTGTAGAAAACCCGGGAGCCGCCTATGGATTTCATTTAGGAGGCTATACAGGAAAAATATTGTTGAGCATTCTTCGGATTGTTCTTAGCGGTGGGATTGTTTGGTGGATTTATAAAAATATTCAAAAAGGAGCCTCCAATTACTTTATAATTCCTATGGCAATGATTTTGGCAGGAGCAATAGGCAACCTAATTGATGGAGCTCTTTATGGTATTCTTTTTGATCATGGAACCATTTATTATGTAGACCAAGAATCTTGGGATTGGAGTATTCAAGGGATTCCGTATGCAGAACAAGTTTCAAAACTTGATTTTTCAGGATACAATGCCCCTTTTTTAGGATGTGTAGTAGATATGCTGTATTTTCCTTTATTTGAATTTAATTGGCCCGAATGGATTCCTTTTGTAGGAGGGACGCACGCAGAGTTTTTCCGCTACATATTTAATATGGCTGATTCAGCAATTTCCGTTGGCGTTTTCTTTTTATTGATTTTTAGAAAAAAAGCCTTTGAAAATATAGACTAAGAGAATATTATTATTCTTTTTTATCAATGAAATTCTTAATTAAGTGATTGAAATACATTTTTGGTGATAATGGTTTTAAGTTCTTCTGCAAAAAGAATCATTTTTTCTATTTGGCTGGGACTCAATAATCTCTCGTGTTTTAGGATTAGAATTTGTTTTCCACTTGACTCTAAATGATATTCGGAATTTTTTATTAAAAACTGGATTAAATCATTATTGAACAGTTTAATAATGCGTGCTTTACTTTTTCCTTTTAGTAGAAATTTTTTGTCAAACAGTTCATTTTTAACTTTGATATCATATAATCCTGAAAATTGGTGGATTCTATCAAAAAGTAAATCTTTATCTAATGTGAAAGATGGAATTTCAAGGTCTAAATCAAGGGTTAAAAAAGTAACCTGTAAGTTTTCTTCTAAAATAAATTCGCCTTCTGAGTAATGTGTTTCAAAACAACGGATACCTTTTTCTTTTTCCTGAATAATATTTTTCACCAATTTAATTTCTTTTGAGTAGAAAAAAATAAAGTTATAAAGACTATAAAAATTTTGGATGGATTGAGGAATAAACTGATATTTTATTTTCTCTGCCAAATTTTGAATGGCAAGTTGTTTTTTGCTTAATTCTCTTTGTTCTTCTCGTTTTTTCTTTTCAAACAACTGAATATTTTTTCCTTTTCCTTGAAGCCCGATGATTTCAATATTTCCTCCGGCTCTTAAAAATATTTCAGAATATTGGTTTACATGCTCTTTGACCGTTAAATCAACAAAATTGGTTAAAGAAAAATCTAAAATAACATGAGAATTAACCGGAATGACATCCAGTTTATTTTTTAATTTAAAAAAATTTAAAAAATTAGAAAATCCTTTTACTGAGATATAATATTTGCCATCTTCTTCCTGATACATCAATGTATTGGGATTAAATAAACTTTGTAACATTAAATGGCGATTTTTTGATAAAAATAAGTGGAATAATATCGTAGAAATCATTCCCGTAATAATTCCTTCTATCAAACCTATGGTTAATGTGGCTATTATGGTAATAATGAAAATTAAAAATTGATCCAAACCTCTTTTAAATTTCTCAATAAAAATACTTGGTAAAGCTAATTTATATCCTGTATAGACTAAAATTGCTGCTAATGAAGACATAGCAACCATATTTAACTGAGGGGTGAAAAACAATAGAAATACAATGAGTATCACTGCATGAAAAAAATTAGTCAATCGTGTTGTTGCCCCGTTTTGAACGGCAACTGAGCTTCGAGCGATGACCGTTACAACATTTAATCCTCCCACCAGACCCGATAAAACCGAGGCTCCGCCCAATGCTTTTAAATCTTTATTGACGTTTGATTTTCTCCGCATAGGGTCTAATTTTTCAACTGCAGAAATACTTAATAAAGATTCTATACTCGAAATTAGTGTAAGTGATAACACGACAGAAATAAAATCCCATGAAAGAAATAACTCAGGGTTTTTAAAAGTAGTTTGTAGATTGGGTAATTTATAATCCATAATTACATTGTCAGGTATCTGGATTAAATAATGATTTTGGTTCTCAAAAGGAGAAATCGTTCCTGAGTATTTAAAAAAATAACCGACGATGATTGTTACGACTAAAACCATCATCGGGGCAGGAATACCATGTAAATATCTGTTTTTTATTTTACCATGAAAATACATGATTAAAAAACTCACACAACCGATAATCATGGCGTAAAAATTAGCTTCTCCAAATTCAATTTTTGATAGGGAGGAGGGTACTTTTGCTATAATTTCCAATGTATTTCCTTCTATTTTCTCCATGTTTCCCAACATAACATGAAGTTGCTTTCCTAAAATAATAATTCCAATGGCAGCCAATAACCCTTGAATGGCTGCAGAAGGGAAAAAACTGCTTAATGTTCCCAGTCGGAAAACACCAAAGAAAAAAATTAAAATTCCTGATACGATAACAGCATCAAACAATAATATTCTTCCTAAGAGCTCATTTCCTGCTCCCAAGGTTACAATTGCTGCTAAAACAATAGGTATCAAGCTATTACCAGGACCTGTAATGGTTAAATAAGAGCCTCCAAAAATAGAAACCGTAATACCGCCTATAATAGCTGTGATAACTCCTGCAACGGGTTCTAATCCTGAAGCCGTTGCTAATCCAAGTCCTAAGGGAAGTGCTACTAAGGAAACAACAACTCCTGCAAAAAAGTTTTGAGGAAAATTATTTTTTAAAAATGTTATACTCTTTTTGATCTTATTCAAACCTAATTTTTTTGAAATATAGAAATTTTTTCATAAATATACTTTCTTTTCAGCTTTTAAAGTACTCATTTTTCAATCAAAATTAATTACATTTACATTTCAAAATAAATGCTTTATGCAAGCACATATCATCACAATCGGAGATGAATTGTTAATTGGGCAGGTTGCTGATACCAACTCTGTTTTTATTGCAAAGCAATTAAATACAATTGGAATTCAGATTAATCAAATTTCCTCTATTCAAGATCAAAAAGAAGCAATTGTAAAAACATTAGATTGGGCAAAAAGACAAGCAGATATTATTATATTGACCGGTGGATTAGGTCCTACAAAGGATGATATTACTAAAAAAACATTGGCTGAATATTTTGATGACTATTTAGTCTTCCATCAAGAAAGTTTTGATAATATGAAACGTATTTTTGATGCTCGGAATTATACAATTTCAGAGGTTAATAAAGCCCAAGCTGATATTCCTTCAAAAGCCATACCTATAATTAATCGTTTTGGAACGGCTTCTGCCATGTATTTTAAAGAAGAAGGGAAACATATATTTTCACTTCCCGGCGTGCCTTTTGAAATGAAATATTTGATTCAAGAAAAAATAATTCCTCTTTTAAAGGAAACATTCAATCTGCCTTTTATTATAAATCAAACTATTGTTACACAGGGAATTGGAGAAAGTTTTTTAGCCGAAATAATTGAGGAATGGGAATTAAATCTTCCGCCTTATATTAAGTTAGCTTATTTGCCTTCTGCTTCTCGTGTACGCTTACGGCTATCAGGTCAGCATATGGATTACAAGTTGCTTAAAAAAGATTTTCATTATCAGATTAATGGATTAAAAAAATTAATTCCTGATTATATTCTTTCTACTAACGAGGAAGAAGTTGAAGAAGTACTTGGAGAAAAATTAAAAGAAAAAAACTTAACCATTGCCACTGCTGAAAGTTGTTCCGGAGGTAAAATAGCACACAAAATCACTTCTGTTTCAGGAAGTTCTGCTTATTACAAAGGCTCTATTGTGTCGTACGCAACTGAGGTTAAGGAAAATATTTTACAGATTCCTTCAGAAGTTATAAAAAAACATACGGTTGTAAGCAAAGAAGTTGCTTTATTAATGGCTCAAAGTGTAAAAAAAATATTAAGTACCGATATTGGAATTGCCACGACAGGTGTTGCAGGTCCCAACAAAGGCGAAGATGAAAAAGAGGTGGGTATTGTTTACATTGCAATAGCTACTCCAAAAGAACATTTTGTAAAAAAATATAATTTTGGAACTTTTGAGCGTACACAGTTTATAGAAAAAGTTTCTAATCTAGCTTTGCAAAAAGTATATGAGATTATCCAAACTCATTAATTTTTTATAGCGTATTTTTTAGATAAAATGATATCTTTGCATTCTGTATTTCTAATGCTCACGTGGTGGAATTGGTAGACACGCCATCTTGAGGGGGTGGTACGCCATGCGTGTGCTGGTTCGAATCCAGTCGTGAGCACAACTTCAATTCATTACTTAAAGTCTTATAGAAGCACTCAGCTTCAGGTTTGCATATCAGCCTGTCTGATTTAAATGAGTTTAATAATAAAATTCTAATTATTCTACTTTTTGTTCTTTAGAGTTAATTTCGACACCATCTTTATCTTTGTTAAGACTTACAACAATCGCATCTCCCTCTTTTATATGCCCATTTATAATTTCCTCAGCCATAGGGTCTTCTATATACTTTTGAATGGCTCGTTTTAACGGCCGAGCTCCATAATCTTTATCGAATCCTTTTTCTGCAATAAATTCAACAGCCTCAGGAGTTAAATCAATCTCGTAACCTAAATCTTTAATTCGGTTGAATAATTTTTTCAATTCGATATGAATGATTTTCTTAATATCTTCTTTTTCTAAAGGATTGAAAATAATCACATCATCTATTCTATTCAAAAATTCAGGTGCAAAAGCTTTTTTCAGAGCTTTCTCAATCGTACTTTTTACTTGTGCTTCTTCTGAGTTTTTCTTAGCAGAAGTTCCAAAACCAACCCCTTCTCCAAAGTCTTTTAATTGTCGTGTTCCAAGGTTAGACGTCAGTATGATAATGGTATTTCTAAAATCAATTTTTCGACCCAAGCTATCGGTAATATGACCATCATCCAACACTTGTAACAATAAGTTAAACACATCCGGATGAGCTTTTTCTATTTCATCCAATAAAATTACAGAATATGGCTTTCTACGAACGGCTTCTGTCAATTGCCCGCCTTCTTCATAACCTACATAACCCGGAGGAGCTCCCACTAAACGCGAGATTGCAAACTTCTCCATATATTCACTCATATCAATACGGATTAAAGCATCTTCTGAATCAAATATTTCACGAGCCAACACTTTGGCTAACTGTGTTTTACCAACTCCGGTAGTTCCTAAGAAAATAAAAGTTCCTATCGGTCGGTTAGGGTCTTTAAGCCCTGCTCGATTTCGTTGGATTGATTTTACTACTTTTTCGACAGCTTCATCCTGACCGATTACATAACCTTTCATTTCTTTTGCCATTTTTGCCAATTTTTTCATTTCGGCTTGGGCTACACGTTGCACAGGGATTCCTGTCATCATGGAAACGACTTCTGCTACGTTCTCATCCGTAACAGTTTCTCTATTTTCTTTAGAATTGGCTTCCCAAGTTTCTTGTGCTTGTTTCAATTCGTGTTCTATTTTCTTTTCCGAATCACGTAATCGAGCTGCTTCTTCGTATTTTTGGCTTTTAACTACCTTCGTTTTTTCTTCTCGTATTTGTTCTAATTCTTTTTCAAGATCTAAAACTTCTTGAGGAACTTTGATATTTTTAATATGAACACGAGACCCTGCTTCATCTAAAGCATCGATTGCTTTATCAGGCAGAAAACGATCTGTAATATATCGCGATGTTAAACTTACACAGGCTTCAATAGCATCTCCCGTATAATTAACATTATGGTGTATTTCGTACTTATCTTTAATATTGTTCAGAATCTGAATGGTTTCTTCGGGAGAAGTAGGTTCTACCATCACTTTTTGAAAACGACGTTCAAGAGCTCCATCTTTCTCAATATGTTGGCGATATTCATCTAAAGTTGTAGCTCCGATACACTGAATTTCTCCTCGTGCCAAAGCCGGTTTAAACATATTGGAAGCATCTAAAGAACCTGTTGCTCCTCCTGCTCCGACAATGGTATGCAATTCATCAATAAACAAAATAACATCTTCGTTTTTTTCTAATTCGTTCATGATGGCTTTCATCCGTTCTTCAAACTGCCCCCGATATTTTGTCCCTGCTACCAAACTTGCAATATCTAAAGAAATCACACGCTTATTATACAATACACGGGATACTTTTCGTTGGATAATTCGAAGGGCTAATCCTTCTGCAATAGCTGATTTTCCTACTCCCGGCTCGCCTATTAAAAGGGGGTTATTTTTCTTTCTTCTACTTAAAATCTGAGAAACGCGTTCAATTTCTTTCTCTCTTCCCACGACAGGATCCATTTTTCCTTCCTCTGCCATCTGAGTTAAATCTCGTCCAAAATTATCTAAGACCGGTGTTTGAGATTTTCCTTGTCCTGATTTTCCCATATTAGACTTTCCTGCATTTCCTGAAAATTCAGGTCCGGATTCTCCTTCAGAAAAAGATGATTCTGCTTTAGGATATTCGGTAACATCTTCTTGAAATTGAAATTTAAATTCTTCTTTTACATTATCGTAATTAACCTGAAATTGATTAAACAACTTGGTTACCGGATCATTTTCATTACGTAAAATACATAATAACAAGTGAGCTGTATTTACATTATCATTTCTAAATAATTTAGCTTCTAAAAACGTAGTTTTAAGTGCCCTCTCAGCTTGTTTTGTAAGTTGAAGATTACTTTTAATCAATATTTCGTTAGAATTATTTTTAGGAATAATGGCTTCTATTTTTGATCGAACTTGATGTAAATCGATGCTCATTGCGTTTAAAACCGAAACAGCTTTTCCTTCTCCTTCACGAATCATACCTAAAATCAAATGTTCCGTTCCGATTTGCTCGTTTCCCAAACGTAACGCTTCTTCTTTACTGTAAGCAATTACATCTTTTACTCTTTGCGAAAAATTATCATTCATAACCATTCTTGTTTAGTTTAAATTTAGCATTTATTATGCCAAATCTCTCATTACGACATACTGTCATCAAAAATATTTTCATTTGTTTTTTTACAACAAATTTATATAAAGATACTATGATTTCTATAAATCGATATTATTTCTTTTGATTATTTACAATTATAGTAAATTTATTTTATTGTTTAACACTATAATTTTTTACTAAAAAGTTAAAATTTTCTAAATTGGTTATAAAAAAGGTCTGTTTTTTTAACAGACCTTTTCAATGAAAAAACTCAATATGTTTTGATTAAACATATTCCAATTAAAATATCAAAAACAATTCCTACTTAGATTACGTTAATATTTACTACTTAATAGATTTAAAATTACAACGCAAATTTAATACTTTTTATTTAATTTTTATTTTTAACCCTATTTCACAACTTTTTTAATGTTAATAATTAATCTGTAAACCTTTTATTTTTTTATATAAATTAGTCTTATATTAGCCTTTTGAAATTAAAAAAATTACATGAGTATGAATGGAGGAGAAACACTCATTCCAATTAATATTGAAGAGGAAATGAAATCATCATACATTGATTATTCGATGTCTGTGATTGTTTCAAGAGCATTACCTGATGTACGTGACGGATTAAAACCCGTACATCGTCGTGTATTGTATGGGATGTATGAATTAGGTGTATTACACAACAGATCTTATAAAAAATCAGCTCGTATCGTTGGAGAAGTATTAGGAAAATACCATCCTCACGGAGATTCTTCTGTTTATGATACGATGGTACGTATGGCTCAAGACTGGTCGCTACGTTATCCTTTGGTTGACGGACAGGGAAATTTTGGTTCTGTTGATGGCGATCCACCGGCAGCCATGCGTTATACGGAAGCTCGTTTACGAAAAATTTCAGAAGAAATGTTAGCTGATATCGATAAAGATACGGTTGATATGCAGTTGAATTTTGACGATTCCTTAAAAGAGCCCACCGTTCTTCCTACACGTGTTCCTGGTTTATTGGTTAACGGAGCAGCGGGTATTGCCGTTGGTATGGCTACCAATATGGCTCCTCATAATCTATCAGAAACTATTGATGCTACTTGTGCTTATATTGATCATAACGATATTGAAGTCGAAGAATTGATACAACACATCAAAGCTCCTGACTTTCCGACAGGAGGTATTATCTACGGCTATGATGGTGTTCGTGAAGCCTTGACAACAGGTCGAGGACGTATTGTAATGCGTGCCAAAGCTACTTTTGAAGAAGTAAAAGGACGTGACTGTATCATTGTTACTGAAATACCGTATCAAGTAAACAAAGCTGATATGATTTCTAAAACGGCTGATTTAGTTAAAGACGGGAAATTAGAAGGCATTTCTACCATCCGTGACGAATCCAACCGAAAAGGAATGCGTATTGTTTATGTATTGAAAACCGATGCTATTCCTAACATCGTTCTCAATAAATTGTTCAAATATACTGCTCTACAAACTTCATTCAGCGTTAATAATATTGCTTTAGTGAACGGACGTCCTAAACAATTAAACGTGAAAGATATGATTCATCACTTTGTGAATCACAGGCATGAAGTAGTGGTTAGACGAACCCAATACGAATTAAACAAAGCCGAAGAACGGGCTCATATTTTAGAAGGATTGATCATTGCTGTTGATAATATCGATGAAGTAATTCAACTAATCAGAGGATCTAAAAATCCTGAAGAAGCACGAAACGGTTTGATTAAACGATTTGATTTATCTGAAATTCAAGCACGAGCTATTCTTGACATGCGTTTACAGAAATTAACCGGTCTTGAAATTGATAAACTACGTGCTGAGTATGAAGAAATCATGAAGACTATCGCTCATTTGAAAGAAATTTTAAATAATGAATCTTTACGTTATCAAATTATTAAAGATGAATTACTGGAAATAAAAGAAAAATACGGCGATGAGCGTCGTACCCAGATTAATTACGGTGGCGGTGATGTAAGTATCGAAGATATGATTCCTGATTCTGATGTGGTCTTAACTATTTCTCATGCAGGATATATTAAACGAACACCTTTGTCAGAATACAAAACACAAAATCGTGGTGGTGTGGGCAACCGTGCTGCAAAAACCCGAGATGAGGATTTTTTAGAACATATCATGGTTGCTACCAATCATCAATATATGCTATTCTTTACTGAAAAAGGAAAGTGTTTTTGGTTACGTGTCTATGAAATTCCCGAAGGAAGCAAAACTTCAAAAGGGCGTGCCATTCAAAACTTAATCAATATTGAACCCGATGATAAAGTGATGGCATTTGTGCATACAGGTGATTTAAAAGACACCGAATACGTAAACAATCACAACGTTATTATGGTTACTAAAAAAGGAACTGTTAAAAAAACTTCTTTGGAACAATATTCCCGACCACGCCAAAATGGTATTAATGCCATTACTATTAAAGAGAATGATTCTCTGTTAGAAGCCAAATTAACTAACGGAAACTCTCAAATTATGATTGCTTTGAAAAGTGGTAAAGCCATCCGCTTTGAAGAAGAAAAAGTACGAACTATGGGAAGAACCGCTTCGGGAGTACGCGGTATAACTTTAGGTCATAATCAAGATGAAGTAATTGGAATGGTTTGTGTAAATGATATCGAAAAAGAGAATATTTTAGTCGTATCCGAAAATGGTTATGGAAAAAGAAGTTCTTTGGATGATTACCGAATCACCAATCGCGGTGGAAAAGGCGTTAAAACCATTAATATTACTGAAAAAACAGGCGAATTAATCGCTATTAAAACGGTAGAAGGTGGCAATCATTTGATGATTATCAACAAATCAGGAATTGCCATTCGAACTTCCGTAGATGACTTACGCGTTATGGGACGTAACACACAAGGCGTAAGAGTAATCAATCTAAAAGATGACGACCAAATAGCTGCTGTGGCAAAGGTTGCTTATCAAGAAGGTTTGGAAGACGAAGAAGAAAATACAGAACAACTCTCTGATAAAAACAATAATGAAATAAATTAAAGACAATGAAAAAAATTATTTTAACCGCTTCATTTGCATTAGCTTTAATTGCTTTGAATGCACAAGATTTTAAAACAATGGCTCCTGAAGATTCTGCCAAGCATTTTTTTGAATTAGGGAAAAAAGCCTTAGACAATAAAGATATGGTTGCTGCCAGTGAAGCTTTTGCTAAATTAGCTGAGATTGAAAATGGTGTTTTTGAAGTTAAAAACAAAGAAACCAGAGAAAAAGAATATTATTTTTCAAAAGAAGCCTTAGACAAAGCTGTTGCAAAAGGAAACTATTCCAAATCTAAAGCAAAAGCAGTTTCAACCGGATACGGAGACAAAGTTACAGGGTTAATCAACACAGTTATTGATCAAACCAGTAAAGAAGCCAGCCAGGCGTATAATCAAAAAGAATATAATACAGCTGCTGAAAAATTTATTCAAACTTATGATTTGCAAAAAACTTCGGGAAGAGCAAACCAAGATTATATGTATTATGCAGCTGTAGCTTATCAGCTTGATAAACAGTTAGATAAAGCTGCTCCTATTTATGAAAATTTAATTAAAAGTGGTTACGACGGTGTACGGACTACTTACTTTGCCACCAACGTTGCCGGAGATCAAAAAAACAATTTCCTTGATAAAGAAACTTGGGAAGCTTTCCAAAAAGATCCTATTAAATCTAAATTATATAAAGATTGGGGAAGCGAGACTTCAAAAGACATCACCAAAGACCTTTATACGTATGCTGCTTCTGTGAATTATGACTTAAAAAATTTCAAAAGAGCAAGTCAAATAGCAGAAAAAGGATTAAAAAAATATAAAGGAGATGAGACCCTGCAAACGATTTTAACAAACTCCATGTACGGCTCCGGAGATTCTGAAGCTTATATTACCCAACTTAGAAAGAATGTCCAGGAAAATCCTAAGGATACTCATTCTTTATACAATTTAGGTGTTATGTTATCAGGAGAAAAGGCTTCTGAAGTAAATTTAAACGAAGCCAAAGAAGTTTTCAAAAAAGTTTTACAGTTAGACCCTAACAATACCAATGCTTCTTTAAACTTGGCGGCTTTAATTATTAAAGACGACGCAAATGTTGTAAATCAACTGAACAACATTAAAGGAACTTCTGCATCAGAAAATGCTCGTTACGAAGAATTATTAAATCAACGTAAAAGCATTCACAAAAGAGCTTTACCTTATTTAGAACAGGTAGCCAAAGCAAAACCTGACGATATTGCGGTTTTAAAAAACTTGAGTATTTCTTACGGTGTTTTGGGAATAGATGCTGAAAAAGCAAAAGTCAAACAACAAATTAAGGCTTTAGAAAAATAAATTCTGAATAGTTTAATATCAAAATGCTTCAAAATTAATTTTGAAGCATTTTTTTTACTGACACTACCAATAAATCCATAAAATTTTATTCATTTTTAATTAAGAAAGCTATCTTTGAAAAAAATGAAGAAACATGGCAAAACAAGAAGATCTCTTTAAAAATGTAATCTCTCATGCAAAAGAATACGGATTTGTATTTCCTTCCAGTGAAATATATGACGGACTTAGTGCTGTTTATGATTATGGTCAAAACGGTGTAGAACTTCGCAATAATATCAAACAATATTGGTGGAAAGCAATGGTTCAAATCCATGATAACATCGTAGGTTTGGATTCTGCTATTTTTATGCATCCCACCACGTGGAAAGCCTCCGGTCATGTTGATGCTTTTAACGACCCTTTGATTGATAACAAAGATTCTAAGAAAAGATACCGTGCCGATGTTTTGGTGGAAGATTTTGCCGAAAAATTTGAAAATAAAGCTCAAAAAGAAATACAAAAAGCCCAAAAACGATTTGGCGAATCCTTTGATTTAGAACAGTTTGAAAGCACAAATCCCAACGTTTTAAAATATAGAGCCCAAAAACAAGAAATTTTAGACCGTTTAGGAAAATATTTAGAGAACGATGATTTAATTGCTGTTAAAAAATTAATAGAAGAATTAGAAATTGCTGACCCAGAAACGGGTTCTAAAAACTGGACAAATGTTAAACAATTCAATTTAATGTTTGGCACCAAACTGGGAGCATCTGCCGAGTCAGCAATGGATTTATATTTGCGTCCTGAAACTGCACAAGGAATCTTTGTTAATTTTTTGAATGTTCAAAAAACAGGACGTCAAAAAATTCCGTTTGGAATTGCCCAAATCGGAAAAGCCTTTCGCAATGAAATTGTCGCTCGCCAATTTATCTTTCGAATGCGTGAGTTTGAACAAATGGAGATGCAGTATTTTGTCCGTCCCGGAAAAGAATTGGAATTTTATGATTATTGGAAGCAAGCACGTTTAAAGTGGCATAAGAAATTAGGGTTGGGAGATGATAAATACCGATTTCACGATCATGAAAAATTGGCTCATTATGCTAATGCAGCAACTGATATTGAATTTGAATTTCCTTTTGGTTTTAAAGAATTAGAAGGCATTCACTCAAGAACAGATTTTGATCTATCCAGCCATCAAGAATATTCGAGTAAAAAATTACACTATTTTGATCCGGAAATCAATGAAAGCTATATTCCTTATGTGGTAGAAACTTCTGTAGGATTAGATCGTATGTTTTTAGCAGTATTCAGCAGTTCGTTAAAAGAAGAGTTATTAGATGATGGGAAGTCAAGAACTGTTCTGAGCTTACCTCCTGCTCTTTCTCCGTTTAAAGCTGCTGTTTTTCCTTTAGTTAAGAAAGACGGTTTGCCGGAATTGGCACAAAAAATATTTAACGAGTTAAAGTTTGATTATAATATTGCTTACGAAGAAAAGGATTCTGTCGGTAAACGATACCGCCGCCATGATGCCATAGGGACACCTTTTTGTATTACGGTTGACCATGATTCTTTAGATGACCATGCTGTTACGGTTCGTTTTAGAGATACAATGGAACAAAAACGAGTACGTGTTTCCAAATTAGCTGAAATAATTGATAAAGAAGTAAATATGAAGCAGCTTTTGAAATAGGCGATAAATATTAAATCTTTGATTATTTTTTAATCGTTTTAAATAATTTTAAATCAATAAAATACATTTTATTTTTTATTTTTTTAATATTTATTTTATATTTACGTTCAAAAATTTTTAAAAATTTAAAACCAATGTTTGAATTATTTCAGAGTGAAAAAAGTGGAGAATTCTACTTCAGATTAAAAGCAAAAAATGGTCAAATCATTTTAGCTAGCCAAGGATACACAACAAAGGCTGCTTGTCAAAATGGTATTGATTCTGTAAAGAACAATAGCCAAGATGAAACCCGGTTTGAAAGAAAAGGAGAAGAAGGAGGTAATTTTAGATTTAATTTAAAATCTCCAAATGGTCAGATTGTTGGTACAAGCCAAAACTATGAGTCAGAAGCCGGACGTGATAATGGGATTCAATCTGTTATAACCAATGCCAAAAATGCGGAGGTAAAAGATTTAACCATTTAATTCGTTTTAATACAAAAAGAAAAAAGGTAGCCAAATTTTGGCTACCTTTTTTTTTAATTTATCATAATCAATCATCAATCCAAACCAATTCCGGGATAATCATTTGGATCGTATTTTAATAATTGCGTTCCGAAGTTTTTATTAATAGTTTCGATAAATTCATTTGCAACGATTGCATACCCTTTCATAGTTGGAGAAATACCATCGAGAGAGAAAAAGTTCCCCATTACATATTCTCCTGAATAAGGAATATTATTATAGATTAACTTTGTTTCTGATAATTCTCGCCATTTTTTGTTCATATCTACTAAAAAAATATTATCATTAGCATTTACTAAACGTGTCAAAGCCACATTATAATTACTGATTGCTGATGTAACTTCTTCAATTTCTTTTTTTGTTAAAACATATTCAGCTCCCAAAGGAATTCCTACTCCAATTACAGAATTAGGGTCGGACGGTTTTTCTAAGGTTCCGAGTAGATCTCGTGCCGGTAATAATATTAAATCGGACGGTTTGGCTTGTCTCATATAGTTACTTTTTTCACTTCCTGTCGTTAGTGACGGTAATAAAAGATTTGTTAATTCTCTGTCTTCAACTACAATTGCATTATCTTTTCCTGCATGAAATGATATTTGCCTAAACTCTTTTTCTTCTTTTGAAGTAATCCAATTAAGAGGATCTAATGTAAACAACATATGATACGTTTCATATTGCTTATTTACCATCTTTGCCAAAGAATCGTTCAAAGGTATCGGGTTATAGGGTACTGTTGTAAAATAAGGTATTGTAGCAATATCAGGAATATTAGCTATAACCCCTTTTGCATTGGCTGATAAAGTGGATACGATCGTATTTATATAAGTTTCAAAAGAAGACATGTCTGTAATAGGATAATTACTATCTCCTCCATTTTTTGCATAACTTAAAACATCATCGCCTAACCATAAAGTAAAAAATGTCGGGTTTTGTGCCATGGCATCATTTAAAATTGTAGCCGTAGGAGAGGACGCAAAGTAAGAATAATAAGGACTTACTTCACCCGTTGCATAATTTTGAACATTTCCATATCCACTGGAGAGTAAATCAAATGCTTTTACTTCGGGCACACCCAAATTTCCATAATGAGCTAAACTTCCAATTCCTGCTGTTATTTCGGTTAATGTTTCTCCCTTATCATACGTAAAAAGTGTATCCAATAAAATAAATCGCATTCTTTTATCTCGTATTTGTTTACCGTTTTTTTTCAATCCACCTACTTCATCTTTTACATAAGGAATATTAAACGGCTCCATATTGGGTTGAGCTTCTTTAAAGCGTTTTGCCAACATTGCCGGATAAGAATTTTCTTGAGATGATTTAAAGATGGTTCCGTCTGTAACTCCTGCAGTTAAACCATTTCCTAAAGCTACATAACGTGTAAAGTCTGCTGTTGAATTTCCATTCTGACCATTTACTAAGGTCGAAACATCTTTTTCATAATCGTTCTCACAACTTATTACCATTCCTAAAATAGCAATAAGCATGATATACTTATAGCATTTTTTTAGTGTTTTCATTTTTAAAAGATTTTTTTAGATTAAAAATTATATGATGCACCCACTCCCAAAACATGAGCTCTTCCCTTCACAGATCCTGTCCAGTTTGTTTCAACATTTGAAAACGTTTTTTCTCTTCCTGATAAAAACGCATAGAATCCGTCAATCGAAAAACCACTTTTGAATTTATATGTAAATCCCGGTCCAAGCCCTAAAATATCCACAGTAGGAACTTCCGGAGAAAAATATTCGCTTGGAGATGGTGATTCATCATAATAGCCTCCAAAGCGTCCTGTCCAACGGTCATTGAAATCATACGAAACACCTACTCTATAAACAAAGGTGTCTTCGTAGTTTCTTGTTGAAACATAATCCGGTAAATTATCATTTGCAAAATCAAAACTTGAAACCTTATAATTACTCCAAGTAAAGTATTCTACATCAATGGCAAAAATCCATTTATCCGTTGGTCTATAGGAGACTCCTAGCTTAAATTCTACCGGTGCAGATAAAGTGGTTTTCCAAGAATCCGATGCTAATATTTGCCCCGGTGTTAGTGAATTTGTTTGATTTCCTTCATAAATTACTTTAGCATCTCCTTCTACTTCCATGTCCATTGCTGAAATATAGGTGATTCCGACTTGTACTTTTTCATGCGGTTTTAACATCAATCCTACGTTATACCCCATGGCAGTAGGCATGATTGTCGATTCTAAATTAGCAGGTCCAAGATTTGTACCTCCTTGGTTAGCTCCTTGGTTTATTTTAAGATTTCCTAAAGCATAAATAAACCCTGCACCTACCGAAGCCCAGTCGCTTATCTTATAGGAAAGCGTAGGTTGAATAAAAATGGTTTGTAATTCAATATCACGTATGATGGCTTGTCCCGGCCAATCTTTACCCCATTTTATTGCACTTCCATAAGGCGTATAAACACCTATACCTGCTGCCCATCTGTCACCTATTTTATGGGATAAATAAAAAGAAACAGGCGTTCCTATCGGATTATCTGTCTGATAAGATCTTCCCGTTGCAGGATCCAAGTAACTGACATTAAATGAAATGCCTGAAAATCCAGCCGAAACACTCCATTTAGAGTCTATCAAGGCCAATCCGGCAGGGTTAAAAAATACGGAGCTCGCATCGTGAACCACGGCAACTCCCGTGTGTCCCATTCCGGCTTGTTTTATTCCTTGTAAGGCAACTCTAAAACCACCCGCATAGGCTATGCCCATGCTTCCAATACACACCAGAATCAGTAATTTTTTTCTCATGTTTTTTACTTTTAGTTTTAAATCATATTTTTCAAACAATCTGTCTGAAAATATGAGGTTTTGGTTAATTTTAACAATGCGTGATAAACAATATCTTATGCATTTTGTGGCTTAATTTATATCTTTTTTTTCTAAACACCAAATAAATTCAATATAAAATGTTTTTTTAATGTTGTTTTTATAATTTTTTATTTTTTTTCTCTTTGAAGTTTCTAATTGAATAATTTACTTACTAAACAAATAATCGATGTAGATTTATATCCTCTATCTAAAAGAGTAAATGCTCTTATAGATAGAGGATAATTTATGAACGATACACTAATATTTAATGCATCATAGATTTGTGTTATTGCAATCCAATTCCTTGGTAATCATTAGGATTATATTCTAACAATTGTGTTCCAAAATTTTCATTAATTACTTTAATAAACTCATTTGCAACAATTGCATACCCTTTAGCTGTTGGATGAATGCCGTCAAGAGAAAAGGCATTACCGCTTACATAGGTATCCGAATAGGAAATACCATCGTAAATTAATCCTGTATCTGCCAATTCCTGCAATTTTTTATTCATATCAGCTAAGACTACATTATTGTTAGAATTTGCCAAGTTTGTCAAAGTTTCGTTATATCCATTAACTGCTGCTGTAACATCCGCAACTTCTTCTTTTGTTAAAACATATTCACCTCCCAAAGGAACCCCTACTCCAATTACAGATGACGGGTTAGAAGCATTCGCCAGTGTTCCGATTTTTGTTTGCGAAGTTAATACAAACAAGTCTTCTGCCGTTGCTTGTCTCATAGAAACTAATGCTGAGTTAACTCCTGTCAAATCAGTCAATCGACTATCTATGATTACAACCGCATTCTGTCCTGCTTTAAATGATATTTTTCTACGATCGGCTTCTTCTTGTGTAAACCCCAAATTTCCTACTAAACCATCCAAGCCTGCATTATACGCTGCATAAGCCTGATTTGCAGTATCTGCCGTTGCTTGGTCTAAAGGAATCGCATTATACGGTACCGTTGTAAAATAGGGAATGGACGTTACATAAGGAATATTAGCTACAACACCTTTTGCATTGGCAGATAAAGTTGTTATCATTGTATTCAGATATCCTTCAAAAGAAGCTTGGTCTGTAATGACATCACCTCCTTCATCTCCGCCTGTTGTTGCATAACCTAAAACATCATTATTTCCTATCCACAAAGTAAAAAATGTCGGATTTTGTGCCATAGCGTCTGCTAAAACCGTAGTTGTAGGAGAAGAAGCAAAATAAACGTAGTAGGGATTTGCCGTAGTTGCTAAATTTAGAATATTTCCATATCCATTATAAAGTAAATGAGCGGCTCTAGCTCCGGGTACTCCTAAGTTCCCATAAGCTGTTCCTCCTATTCCTGCCGTTACGTCGGTTAATGTTTCTCCTGTATCGTAGGTAACGCTTTTTGTTCCTAAAACAAAACGCATTCTTTTTCCTGCTACCTGAACACCTAATACTTTCAACCCGCCTACTTCATCTTTTACATAAGGAATATTAAACGGCTCCATATTGGGCTGAGCTTCTTTAAAGCGTTTTGCCAACATTGCTGGATAAGAATTTTCTTGAGATGATTTAAAAACGGTTCCGTCTGTTGTTCCGGCAGTTAAAGAATTTCCTAAAGCTACAAAACGTGTAAAATCTGCTGTAGAATTTCCATTCTGACTATTGATTACATCTGAGACTTCATTATCAAAGTCTTTCTCACAACTTACCACTACTCCTAAAATAGCGATAACCATTACGTATTTATATAATTTTTTTAATGTTTTCATTTTAAATATTTTTTTGATTAAAAATTATACGAAGCTCCTAATCCAAAAATATGAGCGGATGCTTTTACTTCTCCTGTCCAGCCCGTTTCAATATTTGAAAAACTTCTTTCCTCTCCTGATAAGAACATATACGTTCCATCAATAGAAAAACCATTTTTAAAGTTATAGGTTAATCCTGTACTTATCGCTTTATTATCTACCGTAGGTGTTTCCGGAGAAAAATAGTTGCCCGGAGATGGCGATTCGTCATAGTAAGCTCCTAAACGTCCTGTCCAACGGTCATTGAAATCATACGAAGCTCCCATTCTATAAACAAGTGTGTTTTCGTATTCTCTTTTTGAAGAAGAATCCGGTATATCCCCTTTTACAAAATCAAAATCCAATGATTTGTACGCACTCCAAAAAGCATAATTCAAATCAAATTCTAAAACCCACTTAGCCGTTGGCATATAAGCAATACCAAAAGCTAATTCAGCAGGTAAAGGCAAAGTAGCTTTCCAATCATCTGAAGCCAACACCGCTCCGTTTGGAACTCCGGCTAATCCGGTTCCTTCATAAACTATCTTAGCTTCTCCTTCAGCTTCCATATCTATTCTTGAACGGTAATTAACCCCCACTTGCACTTTTTCATGTGGTTTTAACATCAGTCCTAAATTGTAACCAATTCCGTCAGCACTGTCTGATTCTATATTGGCATTTCCAATATTTGTACCTCCTGAATTAGCTCCTCGATTCATTTTAACACTTCCCGTAGCATAAATAAATCCTGCACCAACCGATGCCCAATCATTTAATTTATAGGAAATTGTAGGTTGGATAAAGAATGACTGCAAAGCGATATCACGTATCAAAGCCTGCCCTGACCAATCTTTTCCCCAATCCACCGTACTTCCGTAAGGTGTATAAACACCTAAACCTACGGCTAATTTATCACTTAATTTGTGTGATACATACAACGCTAGGGGCGTTCCCAACGGATTATCCGTATCGTGAGATGCTCCATTTAAACGATTTTGATAATTGATATCCGTCAATAGTCCAAAAACATTAGCTGAAACACTCCACTTGGAGTCTATCAAAGCTAATCCGGCCGGATTAAAAAATACGGAACTTGCGTCGTGAACCACAGCAACTCCTGTGTGTCCCATTGCGGCTTGTTTTACTCCTTGTAAAGAAACTCTAAACCCGCCTGCATACGCTGTTGTAATCATACTTACAACACACATTAAAGTTAATAATGTTTTTCTCATTTTTTTGTCTTTTAATTTTTTAAATCGTGCTTCAAATATGATTCAAAAACACGAGATTTTAGATTAGTTTTACAATGCGTGCATAGCAATCCTAACGATATGTACTACACGCTCTTAAAAAGCTGAAATTTATACTATTTTTTTTAAATACCAAATAAATTTAACATAAAAATCTTTTTTATCTCTAATTTTATTCAATTGTGAAAGTAGTAATCATTTCTTAACTTTACATTTTTAATCAAGAATTATGAAAAAAAAACACATTCAAAGCACCTCTACTATCTTAATGATACAACCCGTTTCATTTCGTTATAATGAGCAAACTGCCGTGAATAATTATTACCAAAAAACCTTAGAAAACCTGACAGCAGATAATGCCCAAGAAAGAGCATTAAAAGAATTTAATGATTTTACAGCTAAATTAATTGACAAAGGAATTAACGTCATCACTGTTAAAGATACTCAAACGCCTGATACGCCTGATTCAATTTTTCCAAACAATTGGATTTCTTTTCATGAAAACGGTTCGGTTGGGTTGTATCCCATGTATGCAAAAAATCGTCGTTTGGAACGGCGGGAAGATATTTTGGAACATCTTGAAAAAGAAGGATTTATCATTCATGATATTATTGATTATACCCAAGCAGAAGAAGAAAATATTTTTTTAGAAGGTACCGGAAGTATGATTTTAGATCGTGAAAACCGAAAGGCTTATTTGGCTGTTTCACCTCGATCCGATGAATCCTTGTTTATTGAATTTTGTGAAGATTTTGAATTTACGCCTATTATTTTTAAATCGTACCAAACTGTTAAAAACCATCGGGAATTAATTTATCACACCAATGTGATGATGTGTGTTGGAGATCAGTATGTCGTTATTTGTTTGGATTCGATTGATGATAAAAAAGAAAAACAGCTTGTAATCAATTCTTTACAAGAAGATAGGAAAGAAATTATTGCTATTACAGAAGAACAGGTCAATCAATTTGCAGGAAATATGTTACAAGTTCAAGGGTCGGATTCAAAATACTTGGTAATGTCCGAGTCTGCTTACAATTCTTTAACAAAAGAACAACGCAAAACTATTGAAAAATACAATCCTATCCTACATTCTGATTTATCTGTAATTGAGACTTGTGGTGGTGGAAGTGCTCGTTGTATGATGGCAGAAGTTTTTTTGCCCCGTAAATAATTTGTACAAAAAAAGATAAAAAACGTTAAAAACAGAGACCTTTAACGTTTTTTTTATATCTTAAAACCACTAAAACCTAATATTATATTTTATAAAACCTTTTTTATACATACTGATTTTTCTGATTGCAGGAATTGTTTTAGGCAATTTTTTTACTCTTTCAATTCTGCTTATTTTCTCGTTCATTATTCTTGTTACCCTATGCTCTTTTAAAATAAGAAATCCATTCATTCTTTTTATAAATTTTATTTTTATCGGATGGTTTTGTTATCAAAATTATAACCTGATTCCTAAAAATCATTTTCAGAATGTATCTTTAAAAAATGCTTATTATGAGGCTTTGATTATTGAAAAAGGGAAAACATCACAAAATAATTTTACTTCGTTTAAAGTAGAAATACAATCTGTTTTTAATGATTCTGTCTGTATCAACACTTCAGGAAAAGCCCTCGTCTATTTGAAAGACTCTGTTGGATTACTTCCTAATACAAATATTCTGTTTAAAAAAACACCGGACTCTATATCTTTATCTAAAAATCCTTATAGTTTTAACTATGCTTCTTTTTTAAAAAGGAAAAAGATTTACCATCAGGTTTTTTTACAGCATTTTATAAAATCTTCGTCTTCTAATTGGAATTCTATAGCTTTTTTAAATAACATTCGAGAAAAAATTAGCCAAAAAATTGAGCAACAATATGGAAAAAATGATGAAATCGGAATTATAAAGGCCATGCTTTTAGGTGAAAAAGATGGTTTAACTTTTGACATCAAACAACTTTATTCTAAAACCGGAACAATTCATTTGTTAGCTATTTCCGGCTTGCATACAGGTATTATTTACGGTTGTTTTTATTTGATTCTTTATTTTTTGATATTTCTTCCCAAAGGAAAATTTTTAAGAATTATTGTTTCTATCCTGCTTCTTTGGGGTTATGCTTCCATCACAGGTTTTCCTGCTTCGGTTTGTCGTGCAAGCCTTATGATTACCTTATTCCAATTAACCCGATTGTTAAATCGCGATACCCATTCACTTCACATTATTTACGTTTCTGCTTTTATTTTACTTATTATAAATCCTAATTTTTTATTTGATGTAGGGTTTCAGTTGAGCTATTCAGCTGTATTATCCATCATTTTATTTTTTCCTTATTTTAAAAATACAATCTCTTTTCGATACAAAATTATGCGGTATTATTATCATGCTGCTTTAATCAGTTTAATTGCTACAATCGGAACATTGCCTTTTTCTCTTTATTATTTTAATACTTTTCCTACTTTATTTTTGATTTCAAATCTCATTATCACACCTATTTTCGGATTTATTATGTCTCTTGGTTTTATTGTTCTTATTCTGTTATTGCTTCAAATTCAATTTCCTTTGTTAGAGTTCGTATTTCTTAACATTATTTCTTTCATGAACTCATGCATTTCTTTTATATATAATTTAGATTTTCATATTGAAACAGTGTATTTTTCCAAAACTCAGGTCATACTCTCGTATCTTCTTATTTTTTGTTTTTATTTCTTTCTGAAAAGAAAAAAATATTCGTATCTCTATTTGTTATGCGGTTTTTTGTTGAGTATTCAATGCATTTATCTTTATCAAAAAAATAATCGGTATAACATTTCTGAATTTATTGTTTTTGATTCTTATAAAAATCCCATATTAGGTGTAAAAGAAGCTAATCAATTAACGGTTTTCAGTCTAAATACCATTCCCAAAAAAGATTATTATTACATTTTACATCCTTACATTACACACCAGTTTATCAATCAGATTCGTTATTATAATTTATATGACAGCGTGCAAGAATCGTATGTAAAAACAAAAAATATTTTTCAGTTTAAAAATCAAATAGTTTGGATTAATCCTCAAAAAAACATTACAAAAGAAAACGATTATATTTTTATTTCCGATTCAAGGCTTCTTAAAAAATTAGTGTATAAAAAAAATGTGGTAACCAATTGTTACCACACTTCTGATTCTATTTATCAAACACCTAAAAAAGGGGCTTTTCGATTACAAATTTCTTTTTAAAAAAGGCATAAACTGCTCCGGCGTAAAATAGCCTTGTGCTGCATCTACAAATTTTCCTTTTCCATCAATTACTACAAATGACGGATATCCCAAATTCCCCATCAAAGCCTTATAAGCAAACATGTTTAACTTTTTCCCATTGCTTGCCCGTAACAATTCAAATTCTTCATTACGATACGTGAAAGTTGCTTGTTTCTCAGCATTAAATTTAACCGGAATAAAATGGGTATTAACAAATTCAGCTATATTTTCTTCATTTAATGTTTTCTTTTCCATTGTTTTACAATAGCCACACCAGTCTGTATAAAAATCAACCAATAACTTTTTCTCAGAATTCTTTTTTTGTTCTGCGGCAGCCTGTTCTATGGTAAACCATTTTACCTGAGCCGATATTGAATAACTAAAAAATACAACACATAAAACGGTTAAAATCTTCTTCATATTTTTTATTTATTTTGATTCAAATAAGGTAAAAACGCCTCTTTTTTTATATAACCACTTCGGTTTAACGATGTTCTTTTTCCGGAATTATCAATTGTTACAAACGACGGGTAACTGGTCTTACTGTCTAAATAAGTTCCGGTAAATGTATTGGCATAACGCCCATTGGATGCCTTCACACCAAAATATTTATAATCTTTAAAAACAAATGTTTTAGGGCTTTCTCCATCAAAAGAAACAGGAATGTAGTTTTCATTAATTACTTTTACAACCTCTTCATTTTGCAATGTAGTCTGATCCATTATTTTACAAGGATGACACCAGTCTGCATAAAACTTTACTAAAATTTGCTTTTCAGGATGTGTCTTTTGGATACTGTCTGCTTCTTCAATAGTAACCCAATTAATATCCGATGCTTTCGTACTATAAGAATTTTGCCCAAAAATCCATAAGGAAAAACTTATTGCTATTATTGAAATTATATTTTTTGCTTCTTTTGTATTCATTATTTAATCTTAAATATGCCACAAAGTTACTTATTTTCTTTTCTCAATATATATGCCAAAAAATAATTTTCATTATTTATTTTTCCTCTAAAATACTATCAACAGATTTTAGAGAACCGGATATACTAACTTAGCGTTCAAACAAAGTTAGTATATCCGGTTTTAAGATTTATAATAAATTGATATTCACTTTCTCTACTCCTTTAAAATGCTCAGGGTTATAGTAATCCTCACTTACGGGCGTTCCGGTATCTGCTCCTATATCCAACGTTTCATAAGACACTCGTACGGGTATGGTTTTTTCTAATTTACCTTTGCCTATTTCTTTACCGTTTGCCAATAAAGTCATCGTTCCTCCGGATCCGGGTTTGCTTCCTTGGTAATCAAATTTGCAAGTAATGGTTGTTTTACCGACAGGCAAAGTACTATTGGAAGTAACTATATATTTGTCGGTCCCTAAGAAATTATAATAGTAAATTAATTTTCCATCTTTTAAATACAGTGAATATCCACCTGTGCTTCCACCTTGAGATACTATTACACCATTTGCTTTATTATTGGTAAGATTGAGGTCGGCAGTTATCTTAAACGATCGGTTTTTCATGTCCGGAGCACTTCCTTCCGGTATGCGAATCATGCCCGGATAATAGGTAAATGAGGTTTTGCCTTCGGCATAGCTCGGTCGGTTTGCCACATCAAAACGTTCTATTTTTCTGTCGTCCAGTGGTAATACATTGTATTTAGTAGCTTCTACCAAGAAGAGGGATTTTAGCTCTTCAAGTTTTTGAGGATTGGATTTGGCTAAATTATTAGATTGACTAAAATCATTAGACACATTGTAAAGTTCCCAGTTGAAGTCAGTATATGCATTTTTAGATGCCGGTGCATTAACCCATGGAGCCGATTTAGGAGTGGTTGCAGCCACCCAGCCATCGTGGTAGAGTGCTCTACGTGCATAAATTTCAAAATATTGCGTAGTATGGGTAGATGGTGCTTTAGGATTATCAAACGTATAGACCATACTGTTTCCTTCCAAAGGCTTCTGAGCTACACCGTTCACCTCAATAGGGGCAGGGATATGAGTAGCTTCCAATACGGTTGGCAGGATGTCAATCACATGGTGGAATTGTGAACGAATTTCGCCGTGTGCCTTGATTTTTTTAGGCCATGAAATGACCATTCCGTTTCTTGTTCCTCCAAAATGTGAGGCTACCAGCTTCATCCATTGGAATGGAGTAGCCATGGCGTAAGTCCAACCCGCAGGTTTGTGATTGTAATATTTCGGTCCTCCTATTTCGTCGGCTTCGTAAGCAGCTCTGATGTCCTCCCATTTTTCGGTAACTCCATTAAAAAGAGTGAGTTCATTCAGCAATCCTTGGTCGCCGCCTTCTCCACTCGGTCCGTTGTCGCCTTGAATATAGATAACCAAAGTGTTGTCGAGTCTTCCTGTTTCTTCGATAGCATCAAGCACACGATTTATCTGATAGTCGCAGTGTGCCAATGCCGCTACATACACTTCCATCATGCGGGAAAACACTTCTTGGTGTTCCTTATCCAAATCATCCCAAGCAGGGATAGCATCGGGACGTGGAGTGAGTTTTGTACCTTTTGGAATAACACCCAGCTTCAACTGTTTTTTATAAATATCTTTTCTCAATTTGTCCCAGCCCATATCAAATTTACCCTTGAATTTCTCAATCCACTCTTTAGGTGCATGGTGTGGAGAGTGCGACGTACCCGGCGTATAGTACATAAAGAAAGGCTTGTCGGGAGCAACAGCATTCAAATCTCTGATTCGCTTTATAGCTTTGTCTGCCAAGTCGATATCCATGTGGTAGCCTTCTTCGGGAGTCGAGGGCGGGTCTATGGGTTTAGTGTTTTCAAACAGCATGGGCGAATACTGATGAGCATCACCACCTATAAAACCATAGAAATATTCAAAACCTAAGCCCGTTGTCCATAGGTCGTAAGGGCCTGCCTGACTGTTTTGCCAGTCGGGTACGTTGTGGTTCTTTCCAAACCAAGCAGTGTTGTAGCCGTTTTCTTTCAGAATAGCACCGATGACTGCCAAAGACTTAGAAACCACAGTGTTATATCCAGGATATCCAACGCCCATTTCCATAATGGAACCGGTACCTGCCATATGGTGGTTTCGCCCGGTAAGTAAAGCTGCTCTTGTAGGTGAACATTGTGCCGTAGTATGAAACATGTTATATATTAGTCCGTTTTCTGAAAGACGGTCAAATGCCGGAGTCGGTACAGGACCTCCAAAGACTTCGCTGGCTGAAAAACCAACATCATCGGTCATAATAATCAGTACATTGGGAGCTCCTTCGGGAGGAACAACCATTGGTGGAAAATCCTTTTCGGAATCCTTCGGTGTGAGCCCAATTTTACCTGTAAAGGTCTTTTCAGGAACTGGAAGAATAGTTCGGTTAAATTGATCTTTTTCTTGTGCTAAGGAAAATGTTCCTAAAAATAGGATATAGATAAAGATAAATGATGATTTCATTGATTTGTAGTTTTATATTATTAAAAATTTAATCCTAAATCGGTATTTGGGTATTTTTTCATGGATGCCAAATGGCGTTTTTGAAAAGCTAAGATTGAAGGAAGCCCCCATTCAAACCAGCGATGTCCCTCGCTTACTTGTTCTTTCGGATCTACATTTAGATTGAATACCCAAGGTGCAGGGCTGGCTTTTACTAAAACGCTGGCATCAATATTTCTTTTGAATGCTTTGGTGTCAAACAATTGAAAATGCACTTTATAATCTTTCCAACGAACAGCACAAAAATCATAACCTGCCCATAAAAATTCGGCTTGTCTTCTGGATTTTCCATCTTTTGCAAGGATGTACGCCGTTTGGTCTATGCCATCATAATATAAATTGTTTGGTAGCTTGTTCTGAACATTTCCAAGACGAAGGATGGTCATATAAATATCGGTAAAATCAATTAGTTCATTCGATTCTTGTCCCGGTTCAATCATCCCTTTCCAATAAGCAATTCCAGGAACACGAACACCGCCTTCCCAAGTGGTTCCTTTTCCTCCTCGCCACGGTTGGTAGCCGTTATCAGGGAAAACATCTTCATTAGCGCCATTATCGGAAGTAAAGAATACCAACGTGTTTTCTAAATCGCCACTATCTTCCAGAGCTTTCATAATCTGACCAATGATATCATCAGCCTCTACCAAAGCGTCTTTTACAGGCATGCCTGCGGGGCTTTTTCCTATGTACTCTTCTCCACAATAAGTGTCGTTATGAATGGCTGCAAAGGAGTGTACCAAGAAAAATGGTTTGTCTTTGCCGGCGTATTTTTTTAGAAATTTTAAAGATTCATCACGAAGCAAACCGTCCATCTTTCTTAAATCGGATAAGCTGTTGATAGGAAAAGCTACTTCTCTTTGCCCACCTTTAACGCCTTTCAATAAACCTTCGGTACGCATTTCCATCGCTTTTTCTCTAATTTCCGGTCGGTTGAGCATATCGGAATATTCCCGATTGGCCAAATACATAGAATAATCGGCGGTAGCAGCGGGCAATCCGTAATAATAATCGAAACCTACTTCGTGAGGCAACATGCCTTCGCCTTCGCCTACGTGCCATTTCCCGATAAGAGCCGTATTATAGCCGATATTTGAAAGAAGTTTAGCGTGGGTTACTTCGATTTTCCAATGGGTTGGTTTTTACTTGATCACCTTTTAAAAGTGGACGTGTCAAGCCACTTCTAACAGGGAGCCTTCCGGTCATTAGTGCTGCTCTGGAAGGGGTACAAGTTGGTGTGGAATAAAAAGAGGTGAATTTCTTTCCTTCGCGTGCCAATCGGTCAATATTGGGCGTAGGAGCACCAATGGCGACACCACCACCATAACTACTGGGATCTCCCCAACCCAAATCATCCATAATGAAAATGAGTACGTTGGATTTTTTACCGGTTTTGTTTTCTAATGCCTTTAATTTTTGTTTGGCAATTTTTTCCTGTTCAGGTCTTGGAATTGCCGGTTCCCAGTTTTCTTTTTCGACAATTGTTTCATCGAACACACTGATTTTTTGAGCATTCAAACTTAAAGAAAGAATCCCAATTAATAAGGGTAAATAATCTTGTTATGCATAACTTTTGTTGTTTTTAATTTGTCCAAAGCATAATATATTGCACATAATCAAACTATTATATGGCAGTAAATATAATTAATTATTTTAATTCAATATAATTATTTCGATAAAATCATTATATCTTGTGAATAGTTTTTTAATTTTTTTTTATATTTTGATTCATTTTTTTTGATTTTTGGCATCATCTATGTGATTTCTTAAAAAAACAGCTTGTTAAATATATGATTTTATTAAAATTACATAATTTTAATAATTTAGTTATCTGAAAGATATTTTTTAAATACGTTTACTGAAATAATGAAAATTCAGAATGTTCCTGCGTTTAGCAGGGTATTATGGGCAATGGTAAGACAGTAATCTAGCACAAAATACAACCGAAGAAAGCGGAAATTGTTCCTTTAAAAATATAGAAAATGTATTGAGACGCTATTCTATCAACTCTGTGACCAGTTTATGATTTGGCGAAATTATACTAAAACTTTTAAAGCATTCAAAAGGTTTCAATAAAAAAAGAGTAATTTTACTTTATGGGAAAATTACATTTACAAAATATAAAAATCTTTGCTTACCATGGCTGTATGCCGGTAGAAGAAGTAATAGGTTCGTTTTATGAAGTAAATTTAATCGTGAAAGCAGATTTAACAAAAGTTTCAAAAACAGATAACATCAAAGACACGGTAAATTATGTGGAATTGAATCGAATTATTCATGAACAAATGGCTATCGTTTCTAAAACCATAGAACATGTCGGAAATAGAATCTTAAATGAAATAGAAGACTCTACTCAGATTAATTTTGCTGAAATTTCTATTTCAAAAATAAATCCGCCGGTAAAAGGCGATATGGAAAAATTTACTGTTGTTTTGGAAAGAACGTATAAAAGTTAGAAAATAAAAAATATTATTTTATATTTGCATTCCTAAGAATAAACGGTATCGTGGCCGAGTGGCTAGGTAGCGGTCTGCAACACCGTGTACGGCGGTTCGAATCCGCCCGATACCTCAAAAAACCAATCTTTTTGATTGGTTTTTTAAATTTTAATACGCTAAAAAGATAATTTGCTTAAATATCATCAAAATTAATCTGAGTAGAGTCTTCTATTTCATCGTTTTTTTCTTCAAGCTTTTTCTCGTTCCAGTCAGATTGATGTCTGTCGGAAATAACTTCTTCTCCTTTTTCATCTAAGATAAAAGAAGAGGCTTCTTTGAATAATTCGTGAAATTTGGAAAAATCTTCTTTATACAGATAGATTTTATGTTTTTTATAATCAAAACTTCCATCTTCTTTTATGTTTTTTTTACTTTCTGTAATCGTTAAGTAGTAATCTCCTGCACGGGTTTCTCTAACATCAAAAAAATAAGTTCTCCTTCCTGCCCTCAGCACTTTGGAGAAAATATCGTTACTATTGGGTAAGTTTTTTTCCATATAATTTAAATAAAAAAGTGTGGTTATATTTATACATTACAAATATTATAAAAAAAATGTACACATGCAAAAGTTATGTAGATAATTGTTGTAAAAATAATTGCTTGTAGTATCCTTCTTTATTTATTAAATCATTATGAGTGCCTTTCTCAATAATGTTGCCGTCATCCAAAACAATAATATAATCTGCATTTTTGGCAGAGGAAATCCGATGAGTAATAATAATTGTTGTAGTATTTTGTGTTGATTCGGTTAAGTTTTGTAAAATGGCTTCCTCTGTTTTGGTGTCTACAGCAGATAAGCTGTCATCAAAAATGTAAATCTCAGGTGTTTTGATTAAAGCTCTGGCAATGGCTATCCGTTGTTTTTGACCTCCTGATAATGTAACACCCCGCTCCCCTAAAACGGTTTCATATCCCTTTTGAAAATATAAAATATCTTCGTGAATAGCTGCTTTTTTTGCTGTTTCTATGATTTTTTCCTGTGCTATTTCCGATGAATCCAAACCGAAACTTATATTATTTTTAATAGAATCTGAAAATAAATATGCTTCTTGAGGCACATACCCTATACTTTTTCTTAAATCATCTAAATTGAGTTCTTTAATATTTTTCCCATCTACTTTTATAATGCCGGACTCAATGTCATACATTCTTGTAATCAACTCAGCAATTGTCGTTTTTCCTGATCCGGTTTTTCCCAGTATAGCAAGCGTTTTTCCTTGTTCAATTGTAAAGGAAATATTTTTTAAAGCCTGAATCCCCGTATTATCATAAGTAAACGAAACATTTTGAAATTCAATGTGTCCTTTAATTATAGATGGATTGGAATTATAATTTTGAATTAGAGGCGTTGTTTGTAAAAACTCATTAATTCTTTTCTGGGCAGCTTCAGCTCTTTGAATAACCGAAGTTACCCAACCGGTTGCTGTAAAAGGCCATATAAGCAAACTGGTATAGATAAAAAACTGAGCAATTGTTCCAATATCTTCAATTTCACCTTGAATATATTTTTTACCGCCTATGTATAAAATAAGCAGGTAACTGAATCCTATAATTAAAATAATCATAGGGTAGAAAAAAGCATTAATCGTTGCTAAAGAAATATTACTTTTTTTGTACTTATAGGTTTCAAGTGTGTAATCTTGAATAATTTTTTCTTCCGTACGGTATGTTTTTATAACACGAATCCCTGAAAAAGAATCTTGTACAAATGATGAAATAGTCGCCAGTTGCTGCTGTACCAATTTGCTTTTTAGATTGATGGTTTTACTGACAAGAAAAATCAGTAACGATAAAACTGAAAGCGGAATCAAAACATACAAAGACATTTCAGAATTGATAGAAATCATTTGATAGGTAACAAGAAGTGTAATGGTGAAAAGATTTACAGTGTACATAATCCCGGGTCCTAAATACATTCTAGCTTGCCCGACATCTTCACTGATTCTTGAAATCAAATCACCCGTTTTATTTTTTTTGTAAAAAGTTTGTGATAAAATTTCATAATGTTTGAAGATTTCATTTTTTAAATCAAACTCAATTTTTCTTGATGCCACAACAATAGTTTGTCGCATAAGAAATTGAAAAACGCCTGAAGCAATAGGTGCAAGAATAATAATGCCACCGTATAGTAGCATTTTTTTTAAGAAAACAGCATCGTCATCACCGGTATAATTTAAAGATTTTTCAATTTCATTAATTGCTTTTCCAATATAAGGAACAGGAACGATGGATAAAATATTTTTTAATAAAATAAATAAAAATCCCATAAGATAATACCTTTTGTATTTTGATATATAAGGATTTAAATAAGGCAGTGATTTAAAGAAAAACTGATTGATATTCAATGTTTTATTAAAAAATGACATAGAATGAAATGTTCATAAATTAAGATACAAAGCTAAAAAAACTTTTTTGAATCAAATAAATCTATACATTTGTATTAATAATATAATTCGTCTAATGCAAAAATAGTTCTTTGTTATGTTAGGAAGAAGACATTTACGATCAAAAGTGATGCAGGCAATGTATGCTTATGAATGTTCTGGTGAAGATATGTTGGTTGTTGAAAAAAATATGTTTTCAGGAATAGAAAAAATTTTTGATTTGTATGTGTATTCGATAAATTTTTTATTAGAAGTCCGGAATTTGGCAGATACAAAATTGGAAATACGAAAAAAAAGAAGATTAGCATCTGAAGAAGACTTGAATCCTAACAAAAGATTTGTAAACAATCCTGTTTTAGAATATCTTTCCAAAAATCCTCAAATCAACGAATATACTTCAAAAAACAGCCAACTTACATGGGATGAAACGGATGAATATGTAAAACAAATTTATACGGCTATTTTGGATACGGATGAATATCATCGATACATGACCAAAGAAAAAGTGTCTTTTGAGGATCATAAAAGAATTATACTCCGCATTTTTAAGTACACCATCGCTCCAAACGAAAAAATAGGTGAATGGTATGAAGATCAGGAAATTACGTGGTTTGATGATTATCAAATCTCTAACACGATGGTATATAGAACTTTAGAACATATTACAGAGCAAGAAAAAGAACATTTTAAAGTTTACAAGGTATTCAAAGATGAAGAAGACGAAGAATTTACTAAAAAATTATTCAGGACAACTATTCACGAGAAGCAAAGAACCGGAAAAATCATAGCCGAAAAAGCAAAAAACTGGGATATTGACCGAATAGCCAAAGTAGATTATATCATTTTAAAATTGGCTTTAACGGAATTATTAGAATTTCCTAATATTCCTCCAAAAGTTACTTTAAATGAATATATTGAGTTGGCAAAAGAATATTCCACTCCAAAAAGTAGAATTTTTGTCAATGGAATTTTAGACAGTACGCTAAAAGAATTTTCTGAAAAACAAAAGTTAATCAAATCAGGAAGAGGCTTATTATAAAAATAATTATAAATTTGAATATCTAAAAATACATAAACAGTGAATACGATAAAGATTTTAATGTTAGCTCTGATTGTTGTTTTAGGAGCTTGCACAAAAGGAACAAAGGTTAGTTCCTCTGAAGCAATGAATGCTGACAAGGTAGAACAAGCCAAAGAAAAAAGAGAAAAAGAATTAGAAAAAGAACAGGAAGAGAATACATATCGAACTCATAAAACAAAAATTGCTTTTGATAAAGAAGAGCATGATTTTGGAAATATTCCTTATGAAGATAAAGTAGAGACAATTTTTAAAATTAAAAATATAGGAGAACATCCTTTAATTATTTCAGATGCACAAGCATCTTGCGGATGTACGATACCCGAAAAACCCAACGAACCTATCTTACCGGGAGAAGAAGGCGATTTAAAAGTAGCTTTTAAACCTAATAAAGAAGGCGTTGTTTCAAAAAAAATAACAATTACAACCAATACCGAAGCAGGAAAAGAATATGTGACGATTAAAGCAAATGTAGCACCTAAAAAATAAAAAAATAATGATTTTACAAGCAGGAGGCGATATGACCTCTACCTTAATTCTATTTGGACTAATGTTTGTGGTGATGTTCTTCTTCATGATTCGACCACAAATGCAGAAACAAAAAAAAGAAAAAAAATTTCAGGAAGAACTAAAGAAAGGAGATAGAGTAGTAACTACAAGCGGCATACATGGAAAAGTAACTGAAATTTCAGAAGCTATTGTAACGGTAGAAACCGCAGCCGGTAAAATACGGTTTGAAAGATCTGCTATTTCAAACGAACTGACTCAACAACGCTACGGAACCGCTAAAGAAAAATAAGTAAAAGACCGAGTTTTCTCGGTTTTTTTTGGTAAAGTATGATGAAACTACCCGTGATAAATAAACTTCATGTAAATTCTAATTATAGAATTTTTTTCATTTGTTTGTTAATTGCCGGTATCATGTGGTTGCTTATCAATCTTTCAAAAGAATATCGGACTACTGTAAATTTAATTATTAAATATCAAAATCCGCCTTCGGGCAAAGTTTTGTTTAACGAAGGAAACGATACAATACAAGCAAAAATTTATGCAACCGGAGGAAATATATTAAAATACAAACTTCGTAACCCTTTGGTTGAGGTCAATTTAGATGAAGTCCTTTTAACTAACAACAATTCTAATTTTTGGTTGCCCAACCGATCGCTGAATGTTTTAAGAGAGAAATTAGACGTTAAAGAAGTTTATCGGGTGCAAGAAGACACCATTCATTTAATCATTGATGAATTAGGGCAAAAAAAAGTACCGATTTTATCTAAAATAAAAGTTCTGTCAAATCAAGGGTTTAAAATCATAAATGAAACCTTTTCTCAAGATAGTGTTGAAATAAAGGGTCCCGCAAGTTTAGTAAAAAAAATCACCCGGATTCCTACAAAAGAAATCGTTTTTGAAAACAAAGAACAAGATTTTAACCAAGAAATCGCGTTAGATTATCCTCCAAAGATAAAAGGGGTTCAAACTATAGATTATCAGGTAGCATTTGAAAAATATACCGAAAAAACCATTCCGATTAAAATCATTCCTGAAAATGTACCGGTTAACACTGAAATTCAAATTATACCGGAAGAGGTTGAGATAAAATTTACGGTTGGATATTCAAAATTTTCTGAAATAGAACCTCAAGATTTTCAAGTTGTTTGTGATTTGAATCAAATGAATGATTCATCAACAACAATTCCTTTAAAAGTTACAAAATACCCAAAAGAAGTTGAAAATATCCGGATTATTCCATCCAAAGTAAAAATACTTTTAATTAAAAAAGAATCATGAAAATAATAGGTTTAACCGGAGGGATAGGAAGTGGGAAAACAACGGTAGCCAAGCAGTTTGCTAAGTTAGATATTCCTGTATATAATTCCGATTTAAGAGCTAAATTTTTAATGAATTCTGATGAAGAACTTCAACATCAAGTAACATCTTTATTGGGAAACCAAGCATACAATCAAGAAGGATTAAATCGTAAATGGATTGCTCAAAAAGTATTTAATAGCCGTGAGTTGCTACAAAAATTAAATGGATTGGTACATCCAGTAGTAAAAAAGGATTTTGAAAATTGGATAAAAAGCCAAAAGGCATTGTATGTTTTAAAAGAGGCAGCCATTTTAATTGAAAGTAAAGCCTATAAGCAGTGTGATAAAATCATTGTTATTACAGCAACATTAGAGAATCGAGTCAAAAGGCTTCAACAGCGTGATAACAGTTCTGTAAAAGATATTCAGGACAGGATTCAAAACCAAATGAGCGAAGCGGAACGCCTAAAATACGCAGATTATATCATTGAAAACAATACTAATTTGAAATCGTTGGAAGATCAAGTTTCAGAGATTCATAAAAAAGTATTAAAATTAAAGTAAGATTTTTAAATCACTTTTCACTAAAATCTCGTTCTTTTTTTATCAAAAAAACTACGTATTAATTGTTTACACTCTTGTTCCATAACCCCCGAAATAATTTCTGTTTTAGGATGCAATTCAGTTTGCTTTACGACAAACCCTCGTTTTTCATCAGAAGTGCCGTAAACCAATTTCCCCAATTGAGCCCAATACAAGGCTCCGGCACACATAGAACAGGGTTCAAGTGTAACATACAATGTACAGTCTTTTAAATATTTACCGCCTAAATAATTGGCTGCAGAAGTTATGCATTGCATTTCAGCATGGGCTGTAACATCAGTCAGCTTTTCTGTTAAATTATACCCTTTGGCAATAATTTTATTGTTAATGACAACAACGGCTCCTACCGGAACTTCGTTTTCTTCAAAAGCTTTTTCAGCTTCTTTGAATGCCATACGCATAAAATATTCGTCTGTAAAAATATCTTCCATAAAAAAAGCTTTTGGTTGGGTTTTTCAGTAAAAAATCACTCCAAAGTTCAATTTTTTTTCTAACTTTTTGCAACAAAATATAAAAAAAGTGTCTTTTTAAATAGAATTGCATCATCTTGAGGAACAACAAAATTAAACATACGGTCTTATTGCAACAATGCAGAAAAAATAACCGAAAAGCCCAGTTGAAATTATATCAATTATATGCACCCATGGTTTACCGAGTTTCATACGGGATCGTAAAAAGAGAAGATGAAGCAAAAGACATTTGTCAAGAAACATTTATTGAAGCCTATAAAAAAATTATGGAGAGTACGTTTGAGTTTAGTTTTGGAAATTGGTTAAAACGTGTAGCAATCAATAAATCATTGAATAGTATCCGGAAACGTAAAAAAATATTTTTTGAAGAAGTTAAAGATATTCAAGATGATACAGAGGAGGTTTTTGAGGAAATGGTTTCTGTTGAAATTATTAAAAAAGAAATCTCTCGGTTGGATGAAAAGTACCAAATAGTCATTCAATTGTATTTGATGGAAGGATATAAACACAAAGAAATTGCCGAAATATTACAATTACCTGAAAATACAGTAAGAGCCCAATATATCAGGGGTAAAAAAAATTTAAAGAAAAAAATAAATGAATATAGAAAATTACATAAAGAAATATAAAAAGCAGTTTGAGCCTGATATTCCAACGGATTTAGACAAGGATTTTGAAGCTCTTTTAGATAAAGAATTTCCTCAAACATTTAATAGAAAGAAACGAATTATTTGGATGAGTGGAATAGTAGCTTCTTTGATATTATTGCTGGTTTTAACAATGGTTTTTCAAAAGAATACAATAGAAAAAAATATTTTGCTGGCTATGAGTAATGAAAATTCTTCTATGGATCGATTAAAAGGCGTTTATAAATATCAAGAATTACAAACAGAAGATGATCAATTTATTGATAAATTAATTGAATTGCTATATAAAGATGAAAATAACAATGTAAAAATTGCTACCATTGATGCCTTAAAAGCCTTTCCTGATAATGAAAAAGTAAGAAAGGCACTCATCAAAGCATTAGAAAAAGAAGAAGAGCCGATTATACAAATCGAATTGATAAAAGCCATTTCTGAGTTAAGAGAAAAACGGGCAAAACCATCATTACAAAAAGTCATTAATGACCGAAAAACCATTGACTATGTTAAAGAAAGTGCTTTATACACCTATAATCAACTTAAATAAAGAAAAAAATGAAAACCCTATTCATCACATTATGTACCGTAATTTTCGTAAACATTCCGGCACAGGAAATAAAAAATTATACGTTAAGAACAAAAGCCAACGTTTTTGAAGTGAATGTATTGTCATCCAATATTTTAATAGAAGGCTATGATGGAAATGAAATACAAGTAAAAGAAATTGTTGAAAACACCGACACAAAAAATCAAGGGTTTTATTTAGATACTAAAGATCATAAAGACAGTATTCTATTATTTTATAATTCAAAATCTTCCAAAGAGAAAGAGAAAAGGAGAAAAGGGTTGAAACCCTTAAAAAAAGATTCGGATTTTAATAATCAGACCATCTTAAAAGAAGAAGGAAAAAAAGCCGTTTTGACCAATACTTCTTCCAATGAAAAAAACTTCTACCAAACAATGTTTATCGATTTGAAAAAATCTCGATTTGAAATTAAAGTTCCGAATACCATGAAAATTGTGGTTAAGAAAAATAAAAATGTATCGCCTTTTATATTAGGAAAGGACACCTTATTCAAAATAAAAAATTTTAAAGGAGAAATTGAATTAACTTCTCTAAACCAAGATATTATACTGGAAAATATTTCGAATTCAACATTGGTAAATACTCTGTTGGGCGATATAGAAGCTCGTTTTAATCGTTTAAAAAAAGACGCTGTGGTTTCCTTAATCAGCACAAACGGTTTTGTTGATGTAAGCATTCCGTCAAAAGAAAATATCACTTTTGATTTGGAATCTTTATCAGGTGAAATCCTAACCAATTTAGATTTAACAGCAAAAGATGAGCAAAATATTAAAATGATGCCACAAAAATACAAAGCCGATTACAACGGAGGAGGGAAAATAATTCAATTAAAAACCACCGCCGGAGACATTTATATCCGTAGAGAATAATTTTTCGATACGTTTTTTTTGAGTTAATAATGAATAAGCCTTTCTACAGAAAGGCTTATTTTACAATTGTGCTTGAATATCTTTTTGAATTTTCAAAATTTCTTCGGAAGTGAACTTTAGGCGTTGATTAGAAAAATTCAGATCATTTTCTGATTGTAAAGGAACCAAATGGATATGAGCATGTGGAACTTCCAAACCCAGCACAGCCATTCCTACACGTTTGCAGGGAATGGTTTTTTCCAATGCTTTTGAAACCATGTATGTAAAATTCATTAAAGCATTATATTCTTCTTGAGGCAGATCAAATAATTTATCAACTTCTTTCTTAGGAATACACAAGGTATGTCCTTTACTTAAAGGCATAATATCCAAAAAAGCCAAATGGTTTTCATCTTCAGCAATAAGAGTTGCCGGAATTTCGCGGTTAATAATTTTGGTAAAAACAGAAGCCATCATTTATACTTTTTCAATGGATAAGATTTCTAATTCTAACCTATTTCCGTTAGGTAACGTAATTTCAGCTACTTCACCCTCCTTTTTTCCTAATAAACCCTTAGCAATAGGTGTATTTATCGATATTTTCATCAATTTTAAATCTGCTTCACTATCCGGAACCAATGAATAGGTTATTTTAGAATTATTCGTTAGATTCTTTAAAGAAACTTTGGTTAAAATAGAAACTTTAGACGTGTCAATCAAATCATTATTAATCACACGTGATGAAGCAATAACATCTTTTAGTTTAGAAATTTTCATTTCTAAAAGACCCTGGGCTTCTTTTGCGACATCGTATTCTGCATTTTCTGATAAATCGCCTTTATCACGAGCTTCCGCTATTTGCTGTGAAACTTTAGGTCGTTCAATGGTTTCCAGTTGATGCAATTCTGCTCTTAAACTGTCCAATCCTTCTTGGGTGATGTATTGTGTTGCCATAAGACATGATTTTTAAAAAATAAAAAAATAACCCCGACAAAAATTTATCGGAATTATGGTTTTAATAATTATTAATACAAGGCAAATATACAAAATTAAAATCAAACCCCGTATATTTGTGATTGTTAAAAATCATAAAATGAAAAAAATAATTGTTGTTGTTGGATTTTCAACTTATTTGCTTTTAGCAAGTTGTAGTAACGAGGATGGACGTTGCGGACGCTTAGGCTGTCTTCCGGATCCTGTGGTAAGCAAGGCTGTCCAAAACACAGGAGCTTCTGTCATTACAACTTCAGGAGGAATTAGCGGAATTGTTGTATATCAGGCAGGAACAACTTTCAGAGCGTATGATATGCAGGATCCTGACAAATGTACAACAGAAATAAATGCTCGTTTAACACTTTCTAACGATAAGTTATGTTTAGTAAGTGATTCAGGAGAAGAGTTTTTCTTATCGGGAGGGTACCCCACAAAAGGAATTAGTTGTAGAGGGCTTATACAATACAATATAACTTCTCAAGGACAATTTTTTGAAGTTTCAAATTGATTGGATGACACTAAATCAGAGAGGATTTTTTTATGTTTTTCTAATGTCGCTGTCTTGGGCATTGAATGTAGTGGTTGCTGGATATTCCATCTCCGTATTAAAAGTAAATGCATTTGTATATGGCGGGCAAACTTTATTAACAGCAACCGTTTTGTTTGGGCTGTATATTTTGTTTGAAAACAACACGCACACATCTTCTTTAAAAATTACACACAAAGATATTGTTTGGATGCTTTTTTTCGGAGTATTGGCAAATGGAATAGGAAATTATTTTGGATTGCAGGGAATTGAAAAATCACCGGTTAATTATGCTTTTCTAATTAAAATATCTATTATTTTTGCTATATCTTTAGAAATTATATTAAAACAACAAACATTCAGTATTCCAAGAGTTCTTCTGGGTGTATTGTTGCTGTTGGGTGCTTATCTAATCAGTACGAATGGATCGTTTATTACACCCAAAAAAGAAGATACTTATACAGTAATTGCTGCTGCGTGTTTTGGATCGGTTAGTGTGCTGTCAAAAACGATTAATATGAGAAATGCTCCGGAATATATGGCTTTTTTCAGGAGTACTGCCGGTGGTATAATTTTGTTTAGTATTGCTTTTTTATCGGATGAAAATATATTCCAAACAACACACATCGAATGGGGAATTTTAGGTGGTATTTTTGTTTTTTTGCTATTTCTGTTTTTATATAAAACGTTAGAAATAAAATCAGCAAGCTATCTTTCTATGATGAGCATGATGTTTTCCGTTATGGTAGCCGTGTTGCAATTTTTTATTTTTGGAACAGTTTTAGAATTTTGGCAAATTGTAGGTGCTGTAATTATCATCTCAGCCGTTGTTTTATTGGAAGTTTTTTCACAAAAATCGTCTTGACTTTTTCTAAAAAATCTACTTTAAATGTTTCAATTAAAAGTTTTTTGTAAATTTCCCGCTCAAAACTATTAAACATGATACAATCAGATGTTTTAATTATTGGCTCAGGTGTATCCGGATTAACCTACGCCATTAAGATAGCAGAAAAATCACCCCAAACAACGATTCACATTATTACCAAAAATGAAGCAATGGAATCCAACACCAAATACGCACAAGGCGGTATTTCGATCGTGTTAAATAATGAGAAGGATTCTTTTGAAAAACATATTCAAGATACTTTAACTGCAGGAGACGGCTTGTGTGATGAAAAAGTGGTGAAGTTTGTTGTAGAAGAGGCTCCCGAGCGTTTCCAAGAATTAGTAGCTTGGGGAGGACAATTTGATAAAAACGATGATGGATCATATAATTTGGGAAAGGAAGGAGGGCATACAGAATTTCGTGTAGCACATCATAAAGATATTACTGGTTTTGAAATTGAAAAAACCCTACTCAAAAAAATAGAGCAATACCCTAATATTCACGTTTTTGAATACCATTATGCTATTGATTTAATCACCGAACATCACATTCCGGAATCTAATTTAGATGATGGTGTAACTTGTTTTGGAATTTATGCTTTGGATACAAAAACCAAAGAAATCAAAACGTTTATTGCAAAAATAGTTACGATGGCAATGGGTGGTGCAGGACAGGTTTATCAATATACAACCAATCCTTTGGTAGCAACAGGAGATGGTATTGGATTGGCGTATCGAGCAAAAGTACGTGTGAAAAACATGCAGTTTTATCAATTTCATCCAACAGCGTTATACGGCGTGTCAAATCCGGCTTTTTTAATTTCGGAAGCCGTTCGCGGTTTTGGAGCTAAATTAAAAACACAGCGAGGAGAAAAATTTATGCACAAATACGATCCCCGTGAAGAATTGGCTTCAAGAGATATTGTAGCCCGTGCCATTGATAACGAATTAAAAGTTAATGGAGATGATTATGTGTGTTTAGATTGCCGTGATTTATCAAAAGAAGCTTTTTTAGAGCATTTTCCTAATATCTATAAAAAATGTTTGTCTATTGGAATTGATTGCTTTAAAGATTTAATTCCGGTTGTTCCTGCAGCACATTATATGTGTGGAGGAATTGAAATTGATGAATTTGGACGAACTTCTTTAGAAAATTTACTGGCTATTGGAGAAGTAACTTGCTCAGGGCTTCATGGAGCGAACCGGCTGGCTTCAAATTCTTTACTCGAAGGGCTTGTTTACAGCCATCGAGCAGCACAAAAAACACTTGAAACCATTCCAAGCATTAAAAATGATGAAGCCATTAAAAAAATTCCGCATTGGAATCAAGAAGGAATGATACTTCCGGAGGAAATGGTTTTAATTCATTATATTAAAAAAGAGTTGCGTACTCTGATGATGGATTTAGTTGGTATTGTCCGTACACATCAACGGTTAGAATTGGCTTCAAAAAAAGTAGATGATATTTTTAAATCGGTAAAAGAATTATACGACATTTCTATTTTAACTCCTCAATTAGCTGAACTCCGAAATATGATTTCAGTTGCCTGCCTGATTGTTGAGCAATCAAAGGCACAGAAAAAAAACAAAGGTGCTTTCTTTAATAAAGATTTAGCTTGATTTTAGGTAAAGTTTGTATTTTATCAAGCATTTTTCAATCCGTTAAAGCTCTAAAATGAATATGATATTAATCATGAATCGTGTTCATTTACTGAAAAACAACTGTACATCAGGATTTTAAGGATTATTTTAGATTGATTTTAAACTTTTAAAAAATGATCTACATCATGTTCTACAGCACTATTAATCTGTAAATTTGGTATAATAATTATCTTTTAAGATGTAAAACTGATATAATATGAAAAGACAAATAACTTTATTAGCCATTTTAGGCGTTGCAGCTTTGGGTGCTCAACAATTTGATGTTGACTTGGAAATCCGTCCGAGATATGAATATAACCACGGTTATAAATCATTGGCTTCGGAAAATGCTGACCCTGATAATACAATTGACCAACGTTCCCGATTAAACATCGGATATACGCACGACAAAGTACAAGTATATTTTAGTCTGCAAGATGTTCGCCTTTGGGGAGAAGAAGCCGGCACAATGAACAATACATCTGTAAATGCTGGGAAAGAAATGACCGGAATTCATCAGGCTTGGGCTAAAATTAACCTCGGTAAGAAATACGCTTTTAAATTCGGACGTCAAGAAATTATTTTAGACGATCATAGAATTGTAGGTAATGTAGGTTGGGCACAGCAAGCACGCTCTTTTGACGCAGGTATTATTAAAGCCAACTACAATAACGGCTGGAAAGCAGACTTGGCTTTTGCTTTTAACCAAACAGATAATGGTTTAGCAAATGGTTCTTGGTATGAAGGAACTGATTTTAAAAGTATGCAATATTTATGGGTGCATAAAGATTTCCAAAATTTAAAAGCATCCTTTTTAGCAATGAACACGGGTTATCAAAGTATAGATCTTTTAACCAATCTTAAAAAATCAGGTACAAAAAACCGTCAAACGTGGGGTACTCATTTAAAGTACAATCAAGGTAGTCTAGGTCTAACAGGAAATATTTATTATCAATCCGGTGAAGATTTACAGGAACGTGATATTAGTGCTTGGTTAATTGGATTGGATGCTCAATATAAATTTGCAAATAACTTTTCCGTAGGAGCGGGTGGTGAATATCAATCCGGTACTGATTATAACGAACAAGGTAAAAATAAATCGTTTAATCCGTTATTTGGTACCAACCATAAATTCAATGGTTTTATGGATTATTTCTATGTAGGAAACCATATTAATAGTGTAGGTTTAGTGGATTTGTATGCTAATGTAGGTTATGCAAAAAACAAATGGTTTGTGAAAGGAGCGGTTCATTCATTTTCTGCACCGGCTGACATGTCAGCTAATTCAGATTCATATTTAGGAACAGAAGTAGATTTAACAGCAGGATATAACTATACTAAATACATTAAATTTCAAGCAGGTTATTCTCAAATGTTTGAATCAACCGGAATGGAACAATTGAAAAACGTAGCTATTCCGGCAGATTTCAATAATTGGGGTTATTTTATGATTACGGTAAATCCGAGAGTATTTAGTAAAAAAATTGACTTTTAATGAGTTTCATAAAAAAAATATTACCTCCGCCCGGATGGCGTATTCCCGTAATTATTGTACTCGGATTCATTATAGGAACAGCTCTTTACATAGGTAAAATTTCCAATGCTACATCCTACCTTTCAGACGATCCGAAAGCATGTATTAACTGCCACGTTATGAATACGGAATATGCAACCTGGCACGCAAGTTCTCACAGAGAACGGGCTACTTGCAACGACTGTCACGTACCCCATGACAATGTCTTTAACAAGTATGCTTTCAAAGCCCGAGACGGGATGTATCATGCCTATATGTTTACATTTAACTTACAACCTCAGGCAATTAAAATGCACGAAGCAGGACAAAAAGTTGTAAAGGAAAATTGTATCCGTTGTCATGAGAATTTGGTTGTAGACCAAAAAAATGCAGGGGAAGGAAAGATAGCAAACTTGGAAGTACACCGGACAGACCGTCAATGTTGGGAATGCCATCGGGAAGTTCCACATGGAAGACGCAAAAGCCAGTCCTCCATCGACGTAATGATTAAAGACAATGCTCCAGATCACAATACACCTGACTGGATGCGTAAAGAATAAAAAATAAAAAAACAGAAAAAAGACAATACAATGAATAAAACAACACGAAATTGGCTCATCTTTTTTGCAACAGTATTAATTGCTTTCTTCGTGGGTTGGCTTGGTTCCAACATCACAGAGAAGAATACTGAAGCACGATTTGCCGGAGGCTCAAAAGCCGAAATAGGGGATATGGACACCCGAAACGAAGTATGGGGTAAGAACTATCCCAAACAATTTGAGACGTATTATGAAACTGCGGACACTGCATTTGCGAGTAAATACAACGGTTCCCATACCATTGATGAACTGGAAGAAGACCCTATGCTGGTGATGCTTTGGGCCGGTTACGGATTCTCGAAAGGTTA
>JBKEDE010000036.1:0-20353 GCA_047975265.1 Flavobacteriales bacterium | reverse complement strand
GAGGAGTGTAACTAAGGAGTCAATAGAGTCAAAAGATATTTTGGTGGTTATAGCGTCGGGGCACACCTCTTTCCATTTCGAACAGAGCAGTTAAGCCCGATAGTGCCGATGGTACTGGTATAAAACCGGGAGAGTAGGTTACCGCCTTTTTTTTAGAAGTAAATAAAGAGCGAGGAATGTTTTTAAGTAATAGGGAACCATTTATTTAAAATTATTTTCCCGCTTTTTTTGTTTAATGTAGGTGAAGGATAATAATTTTTAGATTAAATTTTTGAAGTGAAAAAAGTAATTAAAATACTATTTTTAATTATATGTGTTTCTACAACTAATTTAACTTTTGGACAAAAAGTTTATTCGAAGAGACTACCTCGAGGTAGTTTATTTGGGGTTAGATAATCAATATTGTTTAGGCTTAATGAAGATTTATAGTAGATTTGCGGTATGAAGAAAGGAATATTATTGGTTAATTTAGGTTCTCCAAAAAGTACAGAAGTTTCGGATGTCAGGATTTATTTAAGAGAATTTTTATCAGATAAGTATGTGATTGACACTTCCTTGCTTTTAAGAAAGTTTATTGTGGAGTGTATGATTTTACCTCGAAGACCAAAAAAATCATCCGAAGCCTACCGGAGTATTTGGTGGGAAGAGGGATCTCCTTTAGTTGTTATTTCCCAACGATTTACTGCAAAAGTAAAAACTGTTTTAAAAGCTCCTGTTGCATTGGCTATGCGTTATGGAAATCCGTCAATTGATGAAGGTATTTCGGAGCTTAAAAAACAAAATGTAACTGATATTTTAGTTGTTCCTTTATATCCTCATTATGCCATGAGTACTGTTACAACCGTAGTAGAGAAAGCAAAAGAAATTCAAAAGAAAAATCATCCTGATATAAAATTGGAATTTATACCTGTTTGGTATGATCATCCTGATTATATAGAAATTTTAAGCAACAGTATTAAAGAAAGTCTTCCAAAAGAATTTGATTATCTGCTATTTTCTTATCATGGGGTTCCTCATTCTCATATTTTTAAAACGGATATTACAAAATCATATTGCCAAATTAATGATGAATGTTGTCAAAAAACAACTGATGAAACAGGAAAGAAAGCCCAAAGTGTTTGCTATCGTCATCAGTGTTTTACCACTTCATGGCTAACCGCCAAGAAATTAGGTTTATCAGAAAACCAATACGGAATTTCATTTCAATCACGGCTTGGAAACCAGCCTTGGCTACAACCTGCTACGGATAATACGTTAGAAACTCTTCCGGCAAAAGGAAAACGCAAGATTGCTGTTGTTTGTCCTGCTTTTGTTTCTGATTGTTTGGAAACTTTAGAAGAAATTAAAATGGAAGGGAAAAAAGAGTTTTTGGAAGCTGGCGGAAAAGATTTTCATTATATCGATTGTTTAAATGACCAAGATGCTTGGGTTCAATTAATGGCAAAATGGTGTAATGAATGGGTTTTGAGGTAATTAAAAAGAGTGTCTTTTCAAACTAAATTCACTAATAATACTTGAATTAAACCAATTAAAAATCCTAAAACAGCTCCTACCCATTCAATAAACTGGAGTTCGTTTTTCATCACAGTAATCATAAGTTTATTTACTTCATCCGAGTCTAATTGGGCTATTTTTTCTGTAACCATTTTCTTTATATTAACTTTTTCTGACAGGTAATTTTCAAAATTATTTTGTAAATCATAAATGCTTTTATCTAATTCTTTTACTACTTTTTCTTTGATTCGAAGTCGCCTCTTAGAACCTACCAATAAAGAGAATAGTGGATATTCTTCTTTCAAATCATATTCTAAATATCTTTCTAATTTACTTTCTACTATTTTTTTAACTTGATAAATGTTCTCTTGTGTAAAAATCCGTTGTTTCACATCGTCATGAGACAATAAATTTTCAGCGACCATTTCTCCTATTCGCTCAGCAATATCCAATTGGCGTTTTGGAAAAATTCCTTGTATTTTAATCCCAAGAATTTGAATCGGTTTTTTGGGATGAAAAAGCATGACAACAGCAATTTTATTGGTTATCCAGCCTATTGTTCCGGCAATGAAAGGAATCAGTATTAATTGTAAATAAAAATCCATATTTTTTAATTTAAACCATTAAAAATCAAAATGTAAGACTAATTTCAAACATTTATTACAATTTATGGTTTCCTTTTTTATATTCTTTCCAAAATTTGATCCATGCTTCGAATGGATTTTTTAGTCCGACCTATTCTAAATCAAAAATACTATATTTGGTTATGAATATCAAAAAACAGCTTTTAACAGAGCATTCAAAAAACAATTGCAAAAAAATAGCTGATTATGTAGGAAAAAGTCCTGAAAGATTTGATATTTTAATGCAATTAATGTTAAACGAAGATTATCGAATTTCTCAGCGAGCATCGCATACATTACAATTTTGTACCGATTTGTATCCTTTTTTAGTATTACCTTATACAGAATCATTCATTGCTTTATTAAAAGAAAATCCGATAGATGGAATAAAACGATGCATTACGAGAGCTTGGGAAAAAATTGACCTGCCGGAAGAATTTCAAGGAGAAATAGTACAAATGGCTTTTGATTTTGTACAAAACCCAAAAGAAGCAATTGCCGTCAGAGCTTATGGTGTTCATATTTTGTATAATCTAACAAAAAAATACCCTGAGTTAGCAACAGAACTCAATCTTGTTTTACTGGACATTATTGAGTATGAAAACTCTCCTGCTTTGTTAAATTGCTCAAAAAAAGTTTTGAGAAAATTAATTTAAAATCCGGTCTTTTTTAGTAAATTTTCTGTGAAATCAAATGTTTTTTTCAAAAATTTTGGTGCTTTGAATCGATAACCTATAAAAATTTGAAAAATATTTTTCTTGAATTTGGACAAATCCTCTTTATCTAAATTTTCAGTATAGTAGATACTTGCTTTGCCTCCTCCAAAAAAAGTTTCCGAGTTATAACCCAACGAAAAATCACTTTGTACTGCCCAAGTCCAGAAATTACTATGTGCACTTCCAACATCATCAAATGTTACTTTATACCATTCATGTCCGAACATAGGAATTACTTTTGCTGAAATATACCATTTTTCTTTAGGAATGTAATGGTATGCATATCCTATACCGGAGCTCACGGCTTTATTATGCTAGCTGTTGGGCAATGTTGCGATAGCCGTAATTTCCGGTATATAGTTTTGAGCAGTATATTTTTGATACGATAAAAAAAACGGTATGATGAAAGAACCGGCACTCTTCCGTTGTAATTCCTGTTGATTGTTATCTAATTTCATAGAATGTTTCCAACCGTTAAAATAATAATACGTTTGACTTTTTATTTCTTCAATTTTCACATCGGAAAACTTAAAATATTCTTTATTTGGATTAGTTGATAGTTGAAAATCTCTTGTGTTTTCCAAATGAAACCCTTTGGTTCTGTTATAGCTAAATTTTTGGAATATTTTTGAAAATGCAAAATCAGCACCTAAATTAAAGGATTTTGTACGTCCTTTTTCATCATCATCATTACTTTGTATAAATTTAGGAGCAAAAGAGTAGGATAAAGTCAAAAAACGATACGAGGCTGTTAGCCGAAACCTATAATCTTCATTAGGTCTAATTTTAAAATTTTGTTTTTTATCATTTTCTGTAAAAACTTCCACATTATTCTCTAATTTATCGGTATTAATATTCACTTTAAAAGTTACACGATGCGATAAATCTTTTATATAGGCAGAATCTTTCTGAGCATAAACACATAAACTACTTCCTATAAAATAAGCAATAGCCTTGTTTTCATTCCCTTTCTTTTTTAATAAAATCACTAACCAAATAGCTGATTATTTTTCCTGTAAAGGATGATTTCTCACTGCTTTCAAGCTCATAAGCTCCTTCGCAAATATGAAGGTAGGCTGTTTCTGTATTTTTTTTAAAATAATGTATAAATTGTCTTGCTTCATTTGGACTAAAACCCGTAGGTGTCATAGCACTTGACAGAACGCCTTCTATACAGTCCAAGTCCAACTCCAACCCGATTGGATTTTCTTTTGTGAATATTTCTGCTTTTTTAAAAACGTCTTCCAATGTATATTTTTTTTGAATTTTAATTTCTTCAAAAAGTGTAAAATCAATGTTGATATCAATGTTTAAAGCATCAAATAACGATTGGGAATTATAATTTTCGTGTAATCCGATTATGTAATATTTTTCAAGAAATCCTTCTTCTTTTGCATATCGAAAGCCGTTTCCTGAATGTCGCCCTTCCTTTATGCGATAATCAGCATGTGCGTCCAAATTTATACAATTTATTTTTTTATTCAATCCTGATGCTGCCGCTTTTAAATTAGGGTATGAATTATTATGACCGCCTCCGATAATAATAGGAACTTTGTCTGCTTTAAAAATAGGCATTAATACCTCAAAAACATGTTGGTCAATCTTAGAAATAGTTGTCCTCAATTCTTCAACCGTTTGCTTTTTTTCTCGATATTCTTCCGAAAAATTAAAAGCTCCTAATAAAACAATATTCTTGCCAGTTTGGTATTGATTTTCTTGAATATTTAAAAATTTGGTTAAAAAGGCTTTCCAAGCTGTTTGTGTTCCTCCTACTCCATAATTGGCACGTACTCCAAAATCTTCCGGAATTCCTACCAAAACATACTTTGCTTCCGTTTTTTTTAGGTCTTCTACACTCTCAACAAATTGTATGGTTTCCCCTAACTTTGTTTCTCCTTCACGTTTTGTGATATATTTTTGAATTCTCTTTTGGTTGTATAATTGAAATTCCATTATTTATTTCTTAATTAAAATATGCTTAATTGATTTTTATAAGGTTTAATTTAACTTTGTGATTATAATGCCTTTTTAAGAATAATTCGAAACTGAGTTCCTTTTCCGGGAGCAGAACGGTGTACAAAAATCTTCCCGTTATGATATTCCTCTATAATCCTTTTAGCTAACGATAATCCCAAGCCCCAACCTCTTTTTTTTGTAGTGTAACCCGGTTTAAAAATTTCTTTATGCTTAGCTACCGGAATACCGTGTCCACTGTCTTGTACATCAATAAATACGTTGTTTTCTTTTTCAAAGAGATGAACGGTCAATCCTCCTTTTCCTTGCATGGCATCGACTGCGTTTTTCACTAAATTTTCAAATACCCAGCCATATAAAGATTCCGAAAGAGCTATTTCTGTATAATCTATTTCCGATTTAAAATGAAATGAAACCTTTTTAGAAAGGCGTACTGACATATAATCAAAGGCCTTTTTGGTTGTTTTAACAATATCGAGTTTTTTTAATTCTGTTTTAGAACCTATTTTGGAAAAACGTTCTGCAATGGTTGTTAAACGCTCTACATCTTTTTGAATTTCTTTCACGGGCATTTGATCTATATTTTCAATTTTCAATAACTCCAACCATCCCATTAAAGAAGTAATAGGAGTCCCTATTTGATGAGCGGTTTCTTTTGCCATACCTGCCCACAAATAGTTTTGTTCGGAATGCTTTACGGTTTGATAATACCAATAAGTAAAAAGACCAAACAACGATATTAATACAACTAAAATAATAGGATATAATTGCAGCTGATCTAATAATTCTGAATTTTTATAATACATTTTTTGGATGCCAAAAGAAAATTTCATTGTAATTGGCGGATAATCTTTTTCCATCTCAGAAACTAGCTTTTGAAGCCGTACAGAATCGTTTACAATATAATCTTTAACGTTAGCAGACAGATTATACGATCCATCTTCATTTAAAATAATAATAGGTAAATTAACCGTGTTTAAAAATGAAATATAAAACTCGGTTGCTTCAATAGGAGTATTCTCATCAGAAGTAATTAACAGCTTCTGAACCTGCACATAATTTTGAACTTTTAAAGCCTCTTCTTCTTTTAGTCTTCCAACAAAATTTGTAATCATCCAAATAGAAAAAATAACAATAATAAAAGCAACCAAAAAGCCCATCCATTTATTTAAAACTGTATTTTTATAAAAATTCATACCTATTTTCTAAATCTAAGTTTTGAAAAAGGACTTCTCAATTACATCTAAAAAATCCTTATATTTACATAACGTAAAAATATAATATTATTTTAAATGGATAAAATACAAGCGTTTATTCAAGAAAATAAACCCCGGTTTTTAAACGAATTAATTGATTTACTTAAAATACCTTCTATCAGTGCTGACCCTGCTCATAATCAAGATGTAATAGAATGTGCAGAAGTAATAGCCCGGTGTTTGAAGGATGCCGGCGTAGAGAATGTTGAAGTTTGTGAAACACCGGGCTATCCCGTTGTTTACGGAGAGAAAATCATAAATCCTGACCTGCCAACCGTACTGGTTTATGGGCATTATGATGTACAACCCCCTGATCCTGTTGATTTGTGGGAATCCGGTCCTTTTGAACCAATTATTAAAAAAACGGATATACATCCTGAAGGAGCTGTTTTTGCACGTGGTGCTTGTGATGACAAAGGACAAGCCTACATGCACGTAAAAGCTGTAGAAGCCATGATAAAAACCGATTCTTTACCTTGTAATGTTAAATTTATGATTGAAGGAGAAGAGGAAGTAGGCTCGGAAAGTTTAGAATATTTTGTAAAAAACAATAAGGAAAAACTAAAAAATGATGTTATCCTTATTTCAGATACAGGAATGATATCTAATACACAGCCCTCTATTACTACCGGTTTACGAGGATTAAGCTACGTGGAAGTAGAAATAGAGGGACCAAACCGAGATTTACACTCAGGTTTATATGGAGGTGCCGTTGCCAATCCTATCAATATTTTATCAAAAATGATTGGTTCACTTCATGATGAAAACAATTATATTACTATTCCCGGTTTTTATGATAAGGTAATAGAATTATCTAAAGAAGAACGATCCGAAATGGCTAAAGCACCTTTTGATGTTGAAAAGTACAAAGAGTCCATCGGATTATCTGATATTTACGGTGAAACGGGCTATGTAACGAATGAGCGAAATGCTATTCGCCCAACCTTAGATGTTAATGGTATTTGGGGAGGCTATACAGGAGAAGGAGCTAAAACAGTCATTCCTTCTAAAGCATACACTAAAATATCCATGCGTTTGGTTCCTGACCAAGATCCGGAAGAAATCACACAATTATTTACCAATCACTTTCTAAAAATAGCTCCTAAATCTGTTAAAGTGAAAGTGACACAACACCACGGAGGCTATGCTTATGTAACACCTATTAATAACAACGGTTATCTTGCAGCCAAAAAAGCTTTGGATCAAACCTTTGAAAATGAAGCTCTTCCTGTTCGATCGGGGGGAAGTATTCCTATTGTAGCTTTGTTTGAGAAAGAACTGGAATCCAAATCGATTTTAATGGGATTTGGTTTAGATTCTGATGCCATTCATTCACCAAATGAGCATTTTGGCATTTTTAATTTCTATAAAGGAATTGAAACCATACCCTATTTTTATCACTATTACACGGAATTAGAGAAAGAAAGAGCATAAAAAAACTCACGAAAATCAAACTATTTTCGTGAGTTTTAGCATTATTTTATCTTAATAATTATTTTAAAATTTCATATTTAATTTTAATAACACCTTTACTTACAGAAGCTATCTTCTTAAAAGCTCCTTTGCTTAAATCAAATTGTCTTCCGGTAATATAAGGTCCACGGTCATTAATTCTAACGATAATACTTTTTCCGTTTGCAACATTGGTAATTTTAACTTTTGTACCAAATCTTAATGTTTTATGGGCTGCAGAAACCCCATTCATGTTATAACGTTCGCCGTTTGCCGTTAATCTCCCATGAAAGCCGGGTCCGTACCAGGAAGCTTTTCCCGTTTTTTCGTTAGTTACTTTCTCTGTTCTGTTCTCTGTTTTCTTACTCTCAGTTTTTCCTGTTTCATTTGTAGCAAAAATAGACAACGAAAAACTTAAAGTTAATACTATAAAAATGTTTCTCATAAAATAATTAGTTATACCGATTACGTTGCAAAGTTATAAAGACAGACTGCTTTAAAAGGCATTTTAAAAATGAACTAAAAATAAAATCAGTATAAAACATTGATAATCAATTGTTTTTGAATATATAAAAAAAATCTATATAAAAATTGATTTTATAAACAAATTGCTTAAGATGCTTATTTTCAGAAGATTATTATATTTTCGATGACCTTAAATTAGAAAGCTCTTTCAGTAAATAATTGATTTTTAAAAACTTATATGATAGTTATACTAAGGAAAATAGTAACATATAGTAATCATTCTTTATTTTTGCCCAAATACAATTAAAAATAACTATAACAATAATCCATGGTTATACAGAAGAAATACAGTCTTTAGTACTGCCAACGATCAATAGGAAGTGTATGAAAACCAAGATTTGAATAATTCTATTTGTGTTCAGGCGGGGGGGCGAAGTACAAAAACTATAGTTCAATTGGAAAACTGTTGTTGAATTTTGCACTTTAACTCTGCTTTTGGAAATACCTTATTATAGGCAGGTTTCTATTCGTTTGCTTTTTTGTTTTTATCTTTAAATTTTTTAGCCAAGGCATATTAAAAGGCATAATCTCATCTACAACTTCGCCAAGTCCAAATTCTTGTATTTGTTGTTTTACTGAATGAGCATTTTTGTATGCACTTGGTAATTCTGAAATATCAATGCTATTTGAGAAAAAATATTTTGATTTAATGAGAGTTCGCTTGATGTTTATTGGGCTTGAGTGTCTTATTTTTATCTAACCAATGGAGAACAATATTCCATAGTTTTTCTTTTTTAGAACTAAAAAATTTCATATGACCAATTTCTGAAAAACCATAATCAGCTGGATTTAAAGGTGTTAATTCAGATTTAATTTTTGTATATACTTCTATCATGTCTTTCATTGTTTTATCATTAACAATTTCATCATCTACTGCATAAACCCAAAGTGATTTTAAAGTTAATTCGTTGTACAAATGTTCTGTAACATATTGATCTAAATCTACCTTTACAGAATTTTCTCCTTTACACCATCTGCCCCATTCTTCTGCAACTAACTTTGGTAATGGCTCACCCATTCCTACCCATTGAGATTTTGTATGTCCAAATAAAAGATTACTAACCGGAATATAAAAATTGAACCAAAAGAATGATTTTAATTTGAAAGGAAATTGGGAATGTTTTATACTTCCTGAAGAACAGCCAAAAGTGAACATGGATTTTAATTCATTGGCATTTTTCATTAATCCTACTAACTGACCTCCGGCACTATGTCCTATTAAATGATAACTCGTGTTTGGAAAATTTAATTTTAATTCTTCCAATACAGCAGTCATATCTAATTTTCCCCAATTGATTAAAGAAGCATTGACCCCATTTATGGAGTTTCTTGTTGATTCTCCAATTCCTCGATAATCAAAAGTCAAAACACCGTACCCTTTTTTTGATAAAAATTGTGCAAATGAGTCATAAAACTGTTTTTTTGTACCCATTGCAGCAGTAATCATAATTGCCGCTTTAATTTCTTTTGTTTTGTATAGTGTTCCGGATAATTCAAAATTATCTTCACATTTAATTTTAATATTAAATTTTTCTTCCATTTTTTACATTACTTCAATCAGTTTGTCCGTTAATTCATCTATTTGTTTTTTGTTTTTTGTAATTTTATTTAAAGATACTTAAAAAGTAACATTAACTCCAAAAGTTTTCAGGAAAAGCTTTTTCAGGATGTTTTTTAAATACATTAATTTGTATTTGAGCTTGTAAAAATCCACGACCATAACTAAAAAATTGTATGATGGTTGTTAAAATAGTTAAAAAACCAATTTTCAAAGATTTGTTTTCAATAGACGAATCTATCATAATAATTATAAGATACAAAGTATAAAATAGTATAGGAATTTTTAATAAAGTATGAGGAACAAAAAGAGAAATTAATAAAAATAAAACAGCAAAAATAAATCCTAACATAAAAATTGTTGGAAACCAAAATGTTATTTTAGAATAATTTTTATGGAAGTAATTTAACATGGGGCGTACTTTTCCAAAATTGTAGACTTGTTTTGAAAATTTTATAAGAGAAAGCCTCCTTTTATGGTAAACAAAGGCTTCGGGAAATAGTCGTGTTTGAAAACCTTCTTTCCAGATTCGTAAAGTGAAATCAGGATCTTCACCGGGAAAAATACGTCCAAATCCTCCTGTCTTTTGAAAAACTTTTTTTGAAACCCCCATATTAAAACTTCTAAGTTGGAATCGACCAACAGCCTGTTTTTTTCCTCTAATCCCTCCTGTCGTAAAAAAGGAAGTCATGGAATAGTTAATGGCTTTTTGTATATCGGAAAATGAATCATGGGCAGTGTCAGGTCCTCCAAAAGCATCAGTATAACAGCTTTTTAATTCATCGATCACCTTCTGGATATATAATGGAGGGATGATACAATCTGAATCAAAAAAAATAAAATAATTTCCATTTGCTTCTTTCATTCCATGATTGCGGGCATGAGCAGGTCCTGTGTTCTTTTGATAGATGTAACGAATATTTAACTGTTTCTCAAATGATTTAGTTATTGTTTTGCATGGTAACGTCGAACCATCTTCAATAACAATTACTTCGAAATTAAGATTAGTTTGTAAAGTCAAACTTGTAAGTAGTTCCTTAATTTCTTCCGGACGATTGTAAACAGGGATGATAATGGAAATCAGTATCTCTTGCATTGAAAATAAATTCACAAATCTTGACAAAGATAGTGATTCGATTTTTTACAATAGATCATTTTTATTTATGTAAAATTAAATTAAACTTTCTCTAACATTTCTTTTAGGCTTTCTTTCCAATGTGGAATGATTAATCGAAATGTCTTTGTAATTTTTGTTTTATCTAAAAGTGAATAATTAGGTCGAGCAGCCAGAGTAGGATATTCTGATGTTGGAATACCGTGAATATGAACCTGCATTTTTTTTAGTTCAAAAATAGTTTGTGCAAATTCAGCCCAATTGGTTTGTCCTTCATTAGAATAATGATAAATACCAAAAGTATCCGAATCTTGATCAATAATCTTAAAAATAACACGAGCCAAGTCTCGTGCATAAGTTGGCGAACCAAATTGATCATTTACTACCTTTAACTGAGAGTTGTCTGCCCCGATACGTAACATGGTTTTAACAAAGTTATTTCCAAATTCAGAATAAACCCAAGAAGTACGGATAATATAGGTTTTAGGATTGTATTGCAAAGCCCGTTCTTCACCCAATAACTTTGAAGCCCCATAACTATTGACAGGTTTTGTTGTATCGTTTTCTTGATAAGGTTTTTCAGACTTTCCGTCAAAAACATAATCAGTAGAAATATGAATAAGTTTTATCTCATGATTATTACATTCTTGTGCTAAATATCCAACAGCATCACCATTTACCCTAAAAGCTTTATCTCTTTCTTCTTCAGCCTTATCTACAGCTGTATAGGCAGAGGCATTAATACAATAATCCCAGCCTTTGGACAAAATATTTTTTAAACTTTCTTGATTGGTAATATCAATATCTTCACGTGTAGCAAAAAAGGTGGTATGCTTGGTTTTGATTTGTCGTAATTCTTGTCCTAATTGACCATTAGAGCCTAAAATAAGAATGTTTTTTTTCATAAGTTAAAATAATGATATAGAGCTATTAATAAAATTACTAAAGAAATTTACAATTTAATTAAATGTATTATTTCCTGAGTATTATTATTTAATAAGACTTTAACAAAATATTTTCCGGAGGCAAGACGGGATATATTAATCTGCTCTTTTTGGGAATGAATATGTTTAGGAGAATAATCTAAGATTTTATTTCCCACGATATTAAACACAATAATTCGTTTTACTTGTACGTTATTTTTAGTAGATACATAAAAAAAATCTTTAGCCGGATTAGGATAAACTTGAACAATATCACTTCTTTTATCTACCGGAGGATCGTTTTTAGGTACAGAAACTCTGCTTGCAGAAAGGCTTCCGGAAAGAAACAGTATGATAAATATGTTAAAAACAATCTTCACTTCTTAACGAGAATACGACAAAAATACAAAATATTTGGTTAATTTTACCATTAATTTTTAGATATAATACAAAAAATAAGCCAAAATGTTTCCGTATAAAAGAAATCGCCGTTTAAGAAAAAATGAATCCATTCGAAGTTTGGTTCGAGAAAACAGACTCACACCATATGATTTTTTAGTTCCTTTATTTGTAGTTGAAGGAAAAAACATAAAGCAAGAAATTTCTTCTATGAAAGGTTATTTTAGAATGTCTTTAGATTTGATTCGAAAAGAAGTAAAAGAACTGCGGACAATGGGAATCCGTTCTGTTTTGATTTTTGTAAAAGTTTCAGATCATTTAAAAGATAATAAAGGAACGGAAGCCTTAAATGCAAACGGTTTAATGCAGCAAGCCATTCGTGAAATAAAAGAAGAATGCCCTGAAATGATTGTTATGACAGACGTTGCTTTAGATCCATATTCATCTTACGGTCATGATGGAATTGTGGAGAAAGGCATCATTCTAAATGATGAAACGGTTGAGGTATTAGCACAAATGGCTTTATCTCACGCTCAAGCAGGAGCTGATTTTGTTGCTCCATCCGATATGATGGACGGACGTATTCTTGCTATGCGTGAAATATTGGAATCCAACGGTTTTATTGACACGGGAATTATGAGTTATAGTGCCAAATATGCTTCGTCATTTTATGGACCTTTTCGAGATGCTTTAGACTCAGCACCCGGTTTTGGAGATAAAAAAACATATCAAATGGATTTTCATAATTCAGAGGAAGCTGTCCGTGAAACGTTGTTGGATATTGAAGAAGGAGCTGATATGGTGATGGTAAAACCGGGAATGCCTTATTTGGATGTAGTAAGAGCTGTTAAAGAAATCTCAGAAGTACCGGTTTCTGTATATCAGGTAAGCGGTGAATACGCTATGATCAAAGCTGCAGCTGAAAAAGGCTGGTTAAATCATGATGAAACCATGATGGAAAGTCTGATAGCTTTTAAAAGAGCCGGGGCAGACTTAATCGCCACCTATTTTGCCAAAGAAGCCATTAAGTTAATGAAATAAAAAGTATATTTTAGATTTAACATCATTTTCATTTTAACAAAAATATAGAAATTTGTACTTTCGCAACTCTTAAAAGTGTAAGTATGCAACGATCAGAACAAGAAATTGTACGTATAGAAAAATTAAACAAAATTAAAGCATTGGGAATTGATCCTTTCCCCGCAGCACTGTATCCCGTTGATTACATGACGTCTGAGATAAAAGAAAATTTTGAAGAAGGCAAGCAAATAACGGTAGCAGGACGTTTGATGAGTCGTCGTATTCAAGGATCTGCTTCCTTTGCAGAAATTCAAGATAGCGAAGGACGTATTCAGGTTTATTTTAACCGAGATGAAATTTGCCCGGGAGAAGATAAATCTAAGTATAATGATTTATATAAAAAATTACTCGACATAGGAGATATTATAGGAATTAAAGGAACACTATTTACCACAAAAGTAGGGGAAAAAACCATCTTGGTTAATGATTTTACCTTATTAACAAAGGCTGTAAAGCCATTGCCTTTACCTAAAGTAGATGCAGAGGGAAATACTCATGACGGATTTACAGATTATGAAATGCGTTACCGTCAACGTTATGCTGATTTGGCAGTGAATCCGCATATTAAAGAAATATTTATTAAAAGAACTAAGATGTTTAATGCTATGCGTCAGTTTTTTAACGATGCAGGTTACATGGAAGTAGAAACACCGGTTTTACAATCCATTCCCGGAGGAGCTGCTGCACGTCCGTTCGTTACACATCATAATAGTCTGAATATTCCTTTGTACATGCGTATTGCTAACGAGTTATATCTAAAAAGATTGATTGTAGGTGGTTTTGACGGCGTGTATGAATTTTCAAAAAATTTCCGTAATGAAGGAATGGATCGTACGCATAATCCGGAATTTACGGCTATGGAAATTTATGTGGCTTACAAAGATTATAACTGGATGATGGATTTTACAGAGCAGTTGTTAGAACACGTTGCCATAGCAGTTAACGGAACAACCAAAGCTACTTTTGGAGAACATGAAATCAATTTTAAGGCTCCTTACAAACGAATTACTATGCGTGATTCTATTTTGGAATTTACCGGATTTGATATTGATGGAAAATCTGAAAATGAATTATTTGATGCCGCAAAAAATATGGGAATTGAAGTTGATAAAACCATGGGAAAAGGAAAGTTAATCGATGAAATTTTTGGTGAGAAATGCGAGGGAAATTATATACAGCCTACTTTTATTAAAGATTATCCTAAAGAAATGTCGCCGTTAACTAAAATTCATCGTGATAATCCCGAATTAACAGAGCGTTTTGAATTAATGGTTTGTGGAAAAGAAATAGCCAATGCCTATTCAGAATTAAATGATCCAATTGACCAACGTGAGCGTTTTGAAGCACAAGTAAAATTGGCAGAAAGAGGAGATGATGAAGCGATGTATATTGATCATGATTTTTTGCGTGCTTTGGAATATGGAATGCCACCTACTTCCGGTTTAGGAATCGGTATGGATCGTTTAATTATGTTTTTAACTAATAATGCATCCATTCAAGAAGTGTTGTTTTTCCCGCAAATGAAACCGGAGAAAAAAACAGTACCTTTAACAGAGGAAGAAACAGTAATTTTAGAAATCCTTAAAAAGGAAAATAAAATGCCTTTAGAGGATTTAAAATCTCAAAGTGGGTTATCTAATAAGAAATGGGATAAAGCTATTAAGGGATTGACTTCAAAGAAATTAGCAAAAGTTGAAAAAACCGAAGAAGATTTGTTTGTAGAGGTGGTTTAATATTCATCAAATAACAAAATAAAGAAAGGAATTACAAAAATGGTAATTCCTTTGGGTTATATTGCTTCCTATCTCAGCATTTCGCAAGAAACATTAAGCCGAGTCCTCAGGAAATAATTTTTTGACTTTTGTCAAAAAACGCATTTTGATTTTGTTGTTCCTTTGCATCAGTAAAACAAAACGAACAATAAAATATTTATTTTTAGGTTTAGCAATTGTACTTGAAGTTGTAGGTTCCAGCTTTATGAAAGCGTCAGACGGATTTTCAAAACTATTACCTACCAGTTGTTACAATCGTGGCTTATGTTACCTGTTTTTCTTCCTTTCACAAGCACTAAAATCAATTCCTTTAGGAGTGGCTTACTCAATCTGGGGAGGTTTAGGAATTATATTGACAGCAATAATTTCAGGTGTTATTTTCAAACAATTTTTGGACATTCCAGCAATAATCGAAATCGTTTTAATCGTTGCTGGAGTTGTCGTGATGAATTTTTTCTCGAAATCAACGGCACAATAAAAAAAATAACAGTAGACAAAGAACTTTTAAATAAAAGTTTTTAATTCAAACTCCGATATTCATTTGGTGTCATACCTACTTTCTTTTTAAATAACCGCATAAAGTGCTGTGGATATTTAAAACCTAATTCATAAGCTACTTCCGTAATTGTTTTTTCTGGATTAAAGAGATGTTCCTTTCCTATTTCAATTACTTTGGATTGAATGTATTCTTGAGCCGAAAATCCAGTTTCTTTTTTTATGGTATCTCCAAAATAGTTGGGAGATAAATGCAATTGCTCCGCAAAAAAAGCCACAGTTGGTAAACCTAATTGTTGCGGCTTATCTGAGGTGAAATAGTTGTTTAATAATCCTTCAAATTTTTCTAAAATATTTTTATTGGCATTATCTCTACAAAAAAATTGACGATCATAAAAACGCTTACAATACTTCAATAACAATTCGATAGCAGTTGTAAGCAATTCTTTAGTATATTTATCCGTTCCTTGTTTTAGTTCGGATAGGATGTATTTGAAACTATTATTTACGAGATCTTTTTCATCTTCGGAAAGGTGTAATGCCTCGTTGCTATGGTAAGAAAAATAAGCATACTGATGAATTTCCTTTCCCAAACTTGTATTGCGAATCAAATCAGGATGAAAAACTAATACCCAACCTTTAGCATCATCAGGAGAAACCGTAGGTTGTCCTTGTACAAATTGTTGTGGTGCTGTAAAAAGTAAATTTCCTTCCTGATAATCGTAATTTTTCCGTCCATATTTCATCACACCACATTCGACTTCAACAAAGTAAATTGTATAAAAATTAGATACCATTGGAGATATTGGAAAATGATCCACTTCCGTCATATCAATGGCAGAAATTAAAGGGTGCAATGTTTTTACACCTACTATTCTGTTGTAGTCTGTAATAGAATTTATTTTTAAAACCTCTCCCATTGCTTTTTAAATTACTTATACAAAGATAGTCATCGGATTATACTACGCACAATGATTGGTAATAATGGTAGTATAATCCGTAATTCATCTACTAAAACAAATCTCTTTTAATTGGAACTTTGTCGGCATAAAATTAAGTATATGAATAAAAAAATAATTTGCCACATGATTAGTGCAGTGGACGGACGTTTAAGTACAGAGCGATATTCCCCTTTATATGGTGATGCTCCTGAATATTTCTCAAACAATCTGTATCTTCAAAAGAACATGGAACAGAATGCGGATGCCTGGATTGTGGGTCGCGTTTCTGTACAAGAACTTGCCTATCCAAATACGCTTGATTTTCCTAATGAGCCCGCTCCACAAAATTTTGAAACTTTTGTTTCGGATAGAAAAACGAAAAAAGCTGTTGTCGTTTTTGACTCGAAAGGTATTACAGACTTTACAAACAATACTATCATGGAAGATGAGGTTATTGTTGTTTTAGGAAAGACCGTTTCAGATAAATATCTTTCACTTTTAAAAGAGCACAATATTTCCTACCTTTTTGCAGGTGAAGATGGATACGATTTACATCAAGCTATTAAAATTTTGAATAAAGATTTCGGTTTAAACACTTTTACCTTAGTTAGTGGAGCTACCATTAATGGTGCATTTTTGAAAGCCGGATTAATTGATGAATTGCTCTTACAATTATATCCGGGAATTGATGGACTTTCTAGGATCTCTTCAATTTTTGAAACCAAAGGAACGAAAAACGAAAAACCTGCTCTTGGGCAATCGTTGGAACTAATTGATGTTCAAAAAGAAGAATTTGGAATACTTTATTTGCAATACAAATTCCACAAAATATAGTATATTATCATGATACGATAAAAATGCGAGATGGATTTTAGAAAATATCAATTTTTTTTAAAAAACATAAGCCTTGATACGAATTGGAGAGTACAGGAAATGCTTGCGACAGCATTTGATTTAATCTGCAAGGAAAAGGGTTGCGAAAATTCAATTCCAATAATTCAAGAATGGAACAACTATGAAAATCCGAATATTGTCAGAGCAGTTACCGAAGGATTACGGATTTGGACAAGTCGCCCTTTTTTCAAAACGAATCCTAATTTAGCACTTGATTTGATTAGTCGGCATAAGGTTCACGAAAGTCAATATGCTTTCAAATCCGGACTTCCACAAGAACTAGAGTTGGTAAACCAACAATTAACTCATTAAATTGTTTTAGATTTGTGTGAATGAAAGGTAGAATTATCATATTAGGTAATGGGTTTGATTTGGCTCATGGTTTAAAAACTTCATACAAAGATTTAATGGAGTTTTTGAAGAGCGAAACCGATTTGGAAAGAAGAAATGTTGGGAAATGTGGGACAATTCATCATCAATTCAAAGGAAAACAAAATGATTATGTCAGTTTCAAGTATGTTCCAAACGATAGGGAATATAAATTTACAACTTGTAACAAACACAAATCATTCTATTTTAACAAACTTTTTTCTGATTATAATAGATACCAAAAGTGGGTTGATTTAGAAACTCTTTATTTTAAATTGATTTCATCGGACAATATGTCAAATCAATTTATTCCTACTCTAAATGAAGAATTTGATTATTTAAAATTATTGTTAGAGGATTATCTAACAAACCAAATTGAAAACAAAATTTCAGATTATAATTTTGATAGGAATAGTTTTTTTGAAAGAGATAATATTTTTGAAACTATACATCCTGACACAGAAAAATTGATAGGAATTGTTAATTTTAATTATACTACTAGCGTTGTTCAGAGTTATACACAATTTATGTATAATAAACCAAAACAACTTCATAATGAGTTCCAAAACATTAATGTTCACGGTAAACTAAATAGTGATGAAAATCCTATCATATTTGGATATGGTGATGATAATTCAGAAAAATACAAATCAATTCAAGATGTGGGAAATAATGAGTTATTAGTAAATTTCAAAACCTTTCAATATTTAAGAAACACAAATTATAAAAGTGTTTTATCAATGTTAGAAATGGACACAAATATTAAAATTGAAATTATAGGTCATTCTTGTGGAATATCAGACAAAACTCTATTAAAAACAATGTTTGAACATTCACACGTTAAGGAAATAGAGTACAGATATCATACAGATGAAAAGTATTATTTTGAAAACCTATATAATATTTCTAGAATATTTTCAGACAATGTTATGATGAGAAAGAAAGTAAAAGATTTAAAAAGTACTAGACTTATACCTCAACGGAAGATAGTAATGATAAATGAAGATGAATTATTGAACAAATTATAAGTCATATTTTAGCAAATAAAAGCAGATAGCTCACAGAAAATCGTCACGAATTTGTCAAGAGTAAAATCACAATCACTCAAAAACATGGGTATAATAAGGGTTTAAAAGAAATCGTTTTATTCTTTCCGCAAATGAAACCGGAGAAAAAGCCATTGGCAATAAGTGAAGAAGCTAAAAAAGTTTTAGAAATTTTAAAAAAAGGAAAAAAAGTAACTTTAGATGTATTAAAGTCAGAATCAGGACTTTCTAATAAAAAATGGGATAAGTCTATTAAAGAATTAACCAAAAACACTTTAGCTAAAGTAGAAAAAACTGATGATGGTTTGTTTGTGAAAATCATATAAAGTCTATAAAAAAAATATAGGTTTAATCAAATTTTGAATTAAATAGTATTATGCTTGCATAGTAAAATTAAAAAGAGTAAATTAACCGCTAAATTTATATCCGAATGAAAACAAAAATTACAGAATTATTAAATATAAAGCATCCTATTATTCAAGGAGGAATGATGTGGGTAGGAACTGCAGAAATGGCTTCAGCAGCTTCAAATGCGGGAGGATTGGGGATTATAACTGCTTTGACTTTTCCTACACCGGAAGAGCTTAGAAAAGAAATAGAGCGTTGCAGGACAATGACTACAAAGCCATTTGGAGTTAATATAACCATGTTACCTTCTATAACGCCACCGCCTTATGAGGAATATGCAAAGGTTATTATAGAAAGTGGAGTGAAAATTGTTGAAACGGCAGGACGAAATCCTGAACCTTTCATGCCTTATTTTAAGAAAGCAGGTATTATCGTAATCCACAAATGTACTTCGGTTAGACATGCCTTAAAAGCTGAAAAAGTGGGTTGTGATATAGTAAGTGTTGATGGTTTTGAGTGTGCAGGACATCCGGGAGAAGATGATGTAACCAATTTGGTTTTACTTCCGGCAGCTTACCGTGTTTTAAAAATTCCAATGATTGCTTCAGGAGGAATTGGTACAGGAGCTCAATTAGCAGCTTGTTTGGCTTTAGGTGCTGAGGGAATTAATATGGGGTCTCGTTTTGTTGCAACAAAAGAAGCACCGGTTCATGAAAATATTAAAAAAGCTATGATAGTAGCCAAAGAAACCGATACAAAACTGATATTAAGAACATTAAATAATACTGCACGGGTTTTTAAAAACAGTATTTCCGAAAAAGTAGTGGAAATAGAATCTCAACCAGGCAATACAGATTTTAAAGACTTACAACCTTTAGTTTCCGGAAAAAGAGGAATGGAAGAATGTTTGGTAAAAGGAAATGTGGAAGGAGGAATTTGGACAGTAGGAATGGTTACCGGTTTAATAGACAATATTCCTACTTGTGAAGAATTACTGAATCAAATAGTTCAAGAAGCGGAGAATATCATTACAAATAGACTACAAAATATAATAGGCTGATAAATAATTATATAAAAACAACCTGTTGTGCATTTAGGATAAGTTCACTTTAATTTTATTCAATGGTCTATTGAATACAAAAACATTGAGATACTGAATCATTGTAAAAGCAGTAATTTTAGACAGTAATCTTATGGCTAATCCTTTGAACGATTTTGCGTGGTTTATCATCCAAGAAAATTGTCCGTGTAATTGCGAAAAATTAGTTTCTATTCTTTTTCTGATTTTGGATTTTATTTTAGAAAAATGCTCAAATTGTACTTGGTTTTGACGCATCGGAACAGCTAATTTTATGTTAGAATGTGTGAACAAAT
>JBKEDE010000053.1:0-20097 GCA_047975265.1 Flavobacteriales bacterium | reverse complement strand
ATCTGTTGGTTTTTACCTTCGCAGGTTCGAATCCTGCTCCTCCCACATTCAGTTTAAATGTTTTTAAATTGAATAAAAGGCGGGAATAGCTCAATTGGTAGAGCATCAGCCTTCCAAGCTGAATGTTGCGGGTTCGAGTCCCGTTTCCCGATCAAATTTTATAACAAAAGGCAGGCATAGGTGTTGTATTAGCCGATGTAGCTCAGTGGTAGAGCACTTCCTTGGTAAGGAAGAGGTCACGAGTTCAATTCTCGTCATTGGCTCTACGTTTTGTTATTGTATAAAGTTAAATTAATTATATAAGTATAACAATTTAGAAAATTAAGTATAGTCATGGCAAAGGAAACTTTCGATCGTAGTAAACCGCACTTAAATATCGGGACTATTGGTCACGTTGATCACGGTAAAACTACATTAACTGCAGCTATTACAAAGGTATTAGCTGACGCCGGATACTCAGAAGCAAAAGATTTTGATCAAATCGATAACGCCCCTGAAGAAAAAGAAAGAGGTATTACAATTAATACTTCTCACGTAGAATATGAAACAGCTAATCGTCATTATGCACACGTAGATTGTCCTGGTCACGCCGATTATGTTAAAAACATGGTTACAGGTGCTGCTCAGATGGATGGTGCTATTTTAGTAGTAGCTGCTACAGACGGACCTATGCCTCAAACACGTGAGCATATACTGTTGTGTCGTCAGGTAAATGTACCTCGTATCGTTGTTTTCTTGAACAAAGTAGATATGGTTGACGATGAAGAATTATTAGAATTAGTAGAAATGGAAGTAAGAGATTTATTGTCTTCTTATGACTATGACGGAGATAATTCTCCTGTAATCACCGGATCTGCTTTAGGAGCTCTGAACGGTGAAGCTAAATGGACTGAGACCGTATTAAATTTGATGAATCAAGTTGATGAGTGGATTGAATTGCCTCAAAGAGATCAAGATAAACCATTCTTGATGCCTATTGAAGACGTATTCTCTATTACAGGTCGTGGTACTGTGGCAACAGGTCGTATTGAAGCAGGAGTAATTAATACAGGAGATGCTGTGGATATTATTGGTATGGGAGCTGAAAAATTATCTTCGACGGTAACAGGAGTTGAAATGTTCCGTAAAATCTTAGATAGAGGTGAAGCAGGAGATAATGTAGGTATCTTATTGAGAGGTGTAGAAAAAACAGATATTAAACGAGGTATGGTAATTGCCGTACCGGGATCTATAACACCTCATAGTAAATTTAAAGCAGAGGTGTATATCTTGAAAAAAGAAGAAGGTGGACGTCATACACCGTTTCATAATAAATATCGTCCTCAGTTCTATGTTCGCACAACAGATGTAACGGGAGAAATTATTTTACCTGAAGGACGCGAAATGGTATTACCGGGAGACAACTTAACTATTGAAGTTGAGTTAATTCAACCAATTGCGTTAAATGTAGGTTTGCGTTTTGCTATCCGTGAAGGAGGTAGAACTGTTGGAGCTGGTCAGGTTACTGAAATTATATCGTAAAGATAAATTGAATAGTATAAGAATAAAGGTACTCCATTTAGAGAGTACCTTTATTAAACCATACGGGCGTAGCTCAGCCGGTAGAGCAGTGGTCTCCAAAACCAAAGGTCGTGGGTTCGATCCCTACCGCCCGTGCAAAGAATAGTATTATGGGTAAATTCGTAGATTACATTAAAGGTTCATACAATGAATTTATGAATAGGGTTACATGGCCTAATTGGGATGAGCTTCAGTCTGCAACCTTGGTGGTGGCTGTTTTTGCATTGTTAGTAGCAGGTGTTACTGCTTTTGCAGATTGGATTATTAATACGGGAGTTTTAAATTTATTCAAATTATAATCTTTTAATAACTATATGAACGCGATAGAGAAAAAATGGTATGTTTTGAAGACCATTAGTGGACAAGAAAACAAAGTAAAACTTTATATTGAGAATGAAGTTCAGCGTTTAGGATTAGGAGATTATTTAGGACAGATATTAATACCTACCGAGAAAGTAGTGCAAATACGAAACGGTAAGAAAATAACCAAAGAAAAAGTATATTTTCCGGGTTATGTATATTTAGAAGTTGCACTCGAAGGAGAAATGCATCATACAATTGTCAGCCTGTCGAATGTAATCGGATTTTTGTCAGAAAAAAAAGGAGGAGATCCTCTGCCTATGAGAAAATCTGAGGTGAATAGGTTGCTGGGTAGAATGGATGAATTGGCTGAGAATATAGATCAGGTAGTTATTCCTTTCGTAATAGGTGAAACCATAAAAGTAATAGGAGGTCCTTTTAACGGATTTAATGGTTCGGTAGAGGAGATTAATGAAGAAAAGAGAAAATTGAAAGTATCCGTTTTGATTTTTGGTAGAAAGACTCCTATGGAATTAAATTTCTCTGAAGTAGAGAAAGTATAAATTAGAGCTGCTTCCACAGTTATATATAAATTATTAATATTTTAAAAAATGGCAAAAGAGGTAAGTAAAATTGTAAAACTACAAGTGCGTGGCGGAGCTGCAAATCCATCACCTCCGGTAGGACCGGCATTAGGTGCTGCGGGGGTTAATATCATGGAGTTTTGTAAGCAGTTTAACGGTCGTACACAAGACAAACAAGGTCAGCTATTGCCTGTAGAAATTACAGTTTATACAGATAAGTCTTTCGAGTTTATAATCAAAACACCTCCTGCAGCAGTTCAGTTATTAGCTGCCGCAAAGGTTAAAAAAGGTTCTCCAGAACCCAATCGTAAAAAAGTAGCCAAAGTTACTTGGGATCAAGTACGTGAGATTGCTGAAAACAAAATGCCCGATTTAAACTGCTTTACAGTTGAATCTGGTATGAAGATGATTGCAGGTACTGCACGCTCTATGGGAATAACCGTAACCGGAAAAGCTCCATTTTAAACCATAAAAGAATAGAAAAATGGCGAAATTGACAAAAAAACAAAAGGAAGCTTTTGTAAAAGTAGATAAAACAAAACAATACAGTTTAGATGAAGCAGCCGGATTGGTAAAAGAAACTTCAACTACCAAGTTTGATGCCTCTGTTGATTTAGCAGTTCGTTTAGGGGTAGACCCGAGAAAAGCAAATCAAATGGTTCGTGGAGTAGTTTCGTTACCACATGGAACAGGAAAAGATGTAAAAGTATTAGCCTTGGTTACTCCTGATAAAGAGGATGAAGCGAAGGAAGCCGGAGCAGATTATATCGGTTTAGATGAATTTTTGACAAAAATTAAGGAAGGATGGACTGATATTGATGTAATTGTAACAATGCCTAGTGTTATGGGGAAATTAGGTCCTTTAGGTCGTGTTTTAGGACCAAGAGGATTGATGCCGAACCCTAAAGCAGGCACGGTAACTATGGAAATAGGTAAAGCAGTAAAAGACGTTAAGTCAGGTAAGATTGATTTTAAAGTAGATCGTTACGGAATTGTACATGCTGCAATTGGTAAAGTTTCGTTTACTTCACAACAAATCAAAGAAAATGTTGCAGAATTAATCCAAACATTAAACAAGTTAAAGCCAACGGTTGCAAAAGGAATTTACATGAAGAGTGTTTATCTGTCTTCAACTATGGGACCTGGAATAGCTGTTGATGCGAAGACAGTTTAATTGTTTAAAAAACAAATTGTTATGACAAGAGAAGCAAAAGCTCAAGCAATAGAAGAATTAAGAGGAATTTTAGCTGATAACGCTACGATTTACTTGGCAGACATATCTGATTTGAATGCAAGTCAAACATCTGATTTAAGAAGAGACTGTTTTAAAAACGGTATCAAACTTCAAGTGGTTAAAAATACGCTACTTAAAAAAGCAATGGAAGATTCTGATAAAGAATTTGATGAATTATATGAGGCGTTAAAAGGGAATACTTCAATCATGATTTCGGAACAGGCTAATGCACCGGCAAAGGTGATAAAGAGCTTCCGTAAAAAAGCAGACAGACCTATTTTAAAAGGAGCTTGGATTGAAGAAGCCTGTTATGTAGGAGATAATCAATTAGATGCATTGGTAGCGATTAAATCAAAAGAAGAATTACTGGGCGACATTGTTACTTTATTACAATCACCTGCTAAAAATGTACTTTCTGCGTTACAGTCAGGAAGAAATACGATTAGCGGTTTGGTAAAGGTATTATCAGAAAGAACAGAATAAGAATACACAAATAAATATCTAAGAACAAAAAAATTATTAAAATGGCAGATTTAAAAAAAATTGCAGAAACTTTAGTTAATTTAACGGTAAAAGAAGTTAATGAATTAGCTGAGATTTTAAAAGAAGAATATGGAATTGAGCCGGCAGCAGCAGCTGTAGCTGTAGCAGGTGGCGGAGCAGGAGATGCAGCAGGTGGTGCAGCAGAAAAATCAGAATTTGACGTAATCTTAAAAGCGGCAGGAGGTTCTAAATTAGCTGTAGTTAAATTAGTGAAAGAACTAACAGGAGCCGGATTAAAAGATGCTAAAGAAATGGTTGACGGAGCACCAACTCCAATCAAAGAAGGTATTGCTAAAGATGAAGCAGAGGCTTTAAAAGCTCAATTGGAAGAAGCCGGAGCTGAGGTAGAATTAAAGTAAATGTTACTTAATAATACATCGGTTTAGACCTGCGAGAGGAACTCGTAAGGTCTAAACCATTTTGCATATATGATGGTTTGGTGAATATTACCATTTAAAAACAAATATTCGTTATGGTTAACTTGTTGTTAATCAATATTAAAAACATACAAAGTGTATGTATTATCTATGTTTCTAATTTTAAAACCGTATAAAATTGGCGGATAAAACAGTAAAATCTCCGGAAAGAATTAGTTTTGCTTCTGTAAAAGGGCAATTGGATTATCCTGATTTCTTAGATGTTCAGGTAAAATCATTTCAAGATTTCTTCCAATTGGAAACAAAAGCAGACGATAGAGAAGAAGAAGGTCTCTATAAAACGTTTGTAGAAAATTTCCCTATTTCAGATACGAGAAACCAATTCGTATTAGAATTTTTAGACTATTTCGTTGACCCTCCCCGATATGCTATTGAAGAGTGTATAGAAAGAGGTTTGACATATAATGTACCTTTAAAAGCTCGTTTAAAGCTTTATTGTACAGACCCGGAACACGAAGATTTCGAAACCGTAGTACAAGATGTGTATTTAGGTACAATTCCTTACATGACCAATAGTGGCTCCTTTATTATTAATGGTGCAGAACGTGTGATTGTTTCACAATTACACCGTTCTCCGGGAGTGTTTTTTGGACAGTCTTATCATGCAAATGGTACCAAATTATATTCAGCACGTGTTATTCCGTTTAAAGGCTCTTGGATCGAGTTTGCAACAGACATCAACAGTGTTATGTATGCTTATATTGATCGTAAGAAGAAATTGCCTTTGACCACATTACTTCGTGCAATTGGTTATGAGCGTGATAAAGATATTCTGGAAATCTTTGATTTGGCAGAAGAAATTAAAGTTTCCAAAACAGGCTTGAAAAAAGCCTTAGGAAGAACTTTGGCAGCACGTGTATTGAATACGTGGCATGAAGATTTTGTAGATGAAGATACAGGAGAAGTAGTATCAATAGAGCGTAATGAAATTATTTTAGATCGTGAGACAGTTTTAGAAGAAAGTCATATTGAAGAAATTATAGAATCAGGTGTAAAAACAATTTTATTACACAAAGAAGATAATTCTTCAGCAGATTATGCTATCATTCACAATACATTACAGAAAGATCCAACAAACTCTGAAAAAGAGGCTGTTGAACATATATACAGAGTGTTGCGTAATGCAGAACCACCTGATGAAGAAACAGCACGAGGTATTATCGAGAAATTATTTTTCTCAGAAACGCGTTATAGCTTGGGTGAAGTAGGGCGTTACCGTATCAATAAAAAATTAGGATTGAATATTGATATGGAAAAAGAAGTATTAACGGAAGAAGATATCCTTTCAATCGTTAAATATTTGATAGAATTGGTAAACTCCAAAGCAGAAGTTGATGATATTGACCATTTATCCAATCGCCGTGTACGAACGGTAGGAGAGCAGATGGCAAACCAATTTGGTGTAGGATTAGCACGTATGGCACGTACAATTCGTGAACGTATGAATGTGCGTGATAATGAAGTATTTACCCCAATTGACTTAATCAATGCAAAAACATTATCTTCTGTAATCAACTCATTCTTTGGAACAAATCAACTATCTCAATTTATGGATCAAACCAATCCGTTAGCTGAGATTACACATAAAAGACGTTTATCTGCTTTAGGACCGGGTGGTTTATCAAGAGACCGAGCAGGGTTTGAAGTTCGTGATGTACATTATACACACTACGGACGTTTATGTCCTATTGAAACTCCGGAAGGACCTAATATTGGATTGATTTCATCTTTATGCGTGTACGCAAAAGTTAATAAGATGGGATTCATCGAAACACCTTATCATGAAGTAGAGAAAGGTAAAGTAGATGGTGGAATAACCTATTTATCTGCTGAAGAAGAGGAAGAACGAATTATTGCTCAGGCAAATATTCCCTTAACAGATGCTAACGAATTTGCAACAGATCGGATTGTGGCTCGTGAAGATGGAGACTTTCCCGTAGTTGAACCCGACCAAGTTAATTACATGGACGTAGCACCCAATCAAATTGCTTCAATTTCAGCATCCTTAATTCCGTTCTTAGAACACGATGATGCCAACCGGGCTTTGATGGGATCTAATATGATGCGTCAGGCAGTTCCGTTATTAAAACCAGAAGCACCTATTGTGGGTACAGGTCTTGAAGCACGTGTAGCAAGAGATTCACGTATCTTGATTAATGCAGAAGGAGCAGGAACGGTTCAGTATGTGGATGCAGATGAAATTGTAATAGAATATGATCGTACAGAAGAAGAAAAAATAGTAAATTTTGATTCTAATATTAAAACGTATGAATTAACCAAATTCAGAAAAACCAACCAAAATACCTGTATTACACTAAAACCGATTGTTAAAAAAGGAGATCGTGTAGAGAAAGGACAAGTATTGACCGAAGGTTACGCTACGGAAGAAGGTGAATTAGCTTTAGGGCGTAATTTGTTAGTGTCTTTCATGCCTTGGAAAGGATATAATTTTGAAGATGCAATTGTAATTTCTGAAAAAGTAGTGCGTGAAGATTGGTTTACTTCCATTCATATTGATGAATATTCTATGGATGTTCGTGATACAAAATTAGGAGCAGAAGAATTAACAAACGATATTCCGAATGTTAGTGAAGAAGCGACTAAGGATTTAGATGAACACGGTATGATTCGCATTGGAGCTGAAGTAAATCCGGGAGATATTTTGATTGGGAAAATCACACCAAAAGGAGAATCTGACCCAACACCGGAAGAAAAATTATTGCGTGCAATTTTTGGTGATAAAGCAGGCGATGTTAAAGATGCATCTTTAAAAGCAACACCTTCATTACAAGGTGTGGTTTTACGTAAAACTTTGTTCGAAAGAAGTATTAAAGACAAGAAAAAAAGAGCGGAAGACAAAATAGAAATCGAACGCTTAGAAACCAAATACTCTAAATTACAGGCAGAGTTAAAAGATACTTTGATTGAAAAATTGTATTCTTTGGTTAATGGTAAAACAGCTCAAGGTATAACCAATGATTTAAACGAAGAAGTAATCAAGAAAGGAACTAAATTCTCCCAAAAAGTATTGAATAGTGTAGAGGATTACGTTCACTTGGTAGGAGGTCAATGGACAACAGATGATCATATCAACACATTGATACGCGAATTGTTACATAACTACAAAATCCAAGTAAATGATTTACAGGGAGCGTTGCGTCGTCAAAAGTTCACTATTTCTGTCGGAGATGAATTACCTGCCGGAATTTTGAAATTAGCGAAAGTTTATATCGTTAAAAAACGTAAATTAAAAGTAGGAGACAAAATGGCGGGACGCCACGGTAACAAGGGTATTGTAGCTCGTATTGTTCGTGAAGAAGATATGCCGTTTTTAGAAGACGGAACACCTGTGGATATTGTATTAAACCCATTAGGAGTACCTTCCCGTATGAATATCGGTCAAATTTTTGAAACCGTTTTAGGATGGGCAGGTAAAAAATTAGGAAAAAAATACGGAACACCTATTTTTGATGGAGCTCACATTGATGAAATTACAGCCCTGACAAGAGAGGCAGAAATTCCTGATTTTGGGCATACATACTTATATGATGGAGGAACAGGAGAACGTTTTGACCAACCGGCTACCGTAGGAGTTATCTACATGTTAAAATTAGGACACATGGTAGACGACAAAATGCATGCACGTTCAATCGGACCTTATTCATTAATTACGCAACAACCATTGGGAGGTAAAGCTCAATTTGGAGGTCAGCGTTTTGGTGAAATGGAAGTTTGGGCATTAGAAGCATATGGAGCAGCTCATACATTACGTGAAATATTGACGGTTAAATCAGATGACGTTGTAGGTCGTGCCAAAACATACGAAGCAATAGTGAAAGGAGAAACCATGCCGGAGCCGGGTATTCCGGAATCATTTAACGTATTGTTACACGAGTTGCAAGGTTTGGGATTGGATGTACGTTTAGAAGAATAGTAAAGCCTTATGGGAGATAAAATTCCCACAAGATTTTTAATTATAAAATTATGTGAAGTCAACTTCAATTTTTGAATATGGCAGTTAAAAAACAAAATACAACGAGTAGATTTAATAAAATTACAATCGGATTAGCATCTCCGGAGTCAATTTTACAAAAATCACACGGAGAGGTTTTAAAACCTGAAACAATTAATTACCGTACGCATAAGCCGGAACGGGATGGTCTTTTTTGTGAAAGAATTTTCGGTCCTGTAAAAGATTATGAATGTGCATGCGGCAAATACAAAAGAATTCGCTACAAAGGAATTGTTTGTGATCGATGTGGTGTTGAAGTTACAGAAAAAAAAGTACGACGTGACCGTATCGGACACATCAACTTGGTTGTTCCCGTAGCCCACATATGGTATTTTCGTTCCTTACCGAATAAAATAGGGTATATTCTGGGTGTTCCGTCCAAAAAACTGGATATGATTATTTATTACGAACGTTATGTCGTAATACAAACAGGAATTGCCTTTCGTCCGGATGGAGAACCTCTAAATAAAATGGACTTCTTGACAGAAGAAGAATATTTAGATATTATGGACGAACTTCCGGTTGAAAATCAATATTTGGAAGATTCTGACCCCAATAAATTTATTGCAAAAATGGGAGCAGAATGCATCGAAGAATTACTAAAAAGAATTGATTTAGATGAATTATCGTATGAATTACGCCATAGTGCAAATCATGAAACATCTAAACAAAGAAGAACGGAAGCTTTAAAACGATTACAGGTTGTAGAATCATTACGCGATGCAAATCGTAGAATGGAAAACCACCCGGAATGGATGGTTCTTCGTGTGATTCCAGTGATTCCACCTGAATTACGCCCGTTAGTTCCATTAGATGGAGGTCGTTTTGCAACATCCGATTTGAATGACTTATACCGACGTGTGATTATTCGTAACAATCGTTTAAAAAGATTGATGGAAATTAAAGCTCCTGAAGTAATTTTACGTAATGAAAAACGGATGCTTCAAGAGTCTGTAGATTCTTTGTTTGACAACACAAGAAAATCTTCAGCCGTTACAACAGATTCTAACAGGCCATTAAAATCGTTATCAGATTCATTAAAAGGAAAACAAGGTCGTTTCCGCCAAAATTTATTGGGTAAACGTGTGGATTATTCGGCTCGTTCCGTAATTGTGGTAGGACCAACTTTGAAACTGCACGAATGCGGTCTTCCTAAAAATATGGCAGCAGAGTTGTATAAACCGTTTATCGTTCGTAAACTAATCGAAAGAGGAATTGTTAAAACAGTAAAATCTGCTAAAAAGATAATAGACCGTAAAGAGCCTGTGGTTTGGGATATTTTGGAAAATGTACTGAAAGGTCGTCCGGTATTACTAAACCGTGCTCCTACACTTCACCGTTTGGGTATTCAGGCATTTCAACCAAAATTAATCGAAGGAAAAGCCATTCAATTACACCCATTGGTATGTACGGCATTTAATGCTGATTTTGATGGAGACCAAATGGCGGTTCATTTGCCTTTAGGACCTGAAGCTATTTTAGAAGCTCAATTACTAATGCTGGCATCACATAATATTTTAAATCCGGCTAACGGAGCACCTGTTACCGTGCCTTCTCAAGATATGGTATTGGGACTGTATTATATGACCAAAGAGCGTGTTTCAACAAAAGATTATAAAGTAAAAGGAGAAGGATCAATATTCTATTCTCCGGAAGAGGTACGTATAGCATATAATGAAAAAGCGGTTGCTTTACATGCAAAAATCCGTGTAAAAGTTGATGTAAAAGAAAAAGGAAAGCTTGTTAATAAATTAACAGAAACAACAGTTGGTAAAGTGTTATTTAATGATGTTGTACCAGCTTCTGTAGGATTTATTAATGAGGTATTAACAAAAAAATCATTAAGAACCATTATTGGTAATATTTTAAAGGAAACAGATGTTCCGACAACAGCACAATTCTTAGACGATATGAAAACTTTAGGGTATGATAATGCTTTTGAAGGAGGATTGTCATTTAGTTTAGGAGATATTTTAATTCCTGATCAGAAAGAGCCGATGATTGATGAAGCTGTTGAACAAGTAGAAGGCGTAAAAGCCAACTATAATATGGGATTGATTACAAATAATGAACGTTACAATCAGGTTATTGATATTTGGACAAACACAAATGCCAAATTAACGGATATTGTGATGAAACGCATGATTGAAGATAAACAAGGATTTAACTCGGTTTACATGATGTTAGATTCTGGAGCAAGAGGTTCCAAAGAACAAATTCGTCAGTTATCCGGAATGCGTGGATTAATGGCAAAACCTCAAAAAGCAGGTCAATCAGGTGGCGAAATTATCGAAAACCCGATTATTGCTAACTTCCGTGAAGGATTATCCATCTTAGAGTATTTTATTTCTACACACGGAGCACGTAAAGGTCTTGCCGATACCGCTTTGAAAACGGCCGACGCAGGGTATTTAACACGACGTTTAGTAGATGTTGCCCAAGATGTTATTGTACGTGAAGAAGATTGTGGTACTTTAAGAGGATTGACAGTCAAACCGTTAAAGAAAAATGAAGAAATTGTTGAAGGAATAGCAGAACGAATTGTAGGACGCGTAGCCTTATTTGATATTGTAAACCCTAACAATGATAAAATAGTCGTTAAAGCCAATGAGATTATCACAGAAGATATGGCTGACATTATTGAAGCATCAGGCTTGGAAGAAGTAGAAGTTCGTTCTCCTCTAACGTGTGAAGCTAAAAAAGGTATTTGTGAAAAATGTTACGGACGGAATTTATCAACCAATCGCCCCGTACAGAAAGGAGAATCGGTAGGCGTTGTAGCTGCCCAATCTATTGGAGAGCCGGGAACACAGCTGACCTTACGTACATTCCATGTGGGAGGTACTGCCGGTAATGTTTCTGAAGTTTCTTCTCATATTGCTAAAGGGGATGGTACTCTTGAAATAGAAGATTTAAGAACCGTTTCGAGTGTAAATGAATCCGGAAATAAAATAGAAGTTGTTGTTTCTCGTTCCTCAGAATTGAAACTTATCAACGGAAAAGGTCATACAATTATGACGGCTAATATTCCTTACGGATCTGAATTATTGGTTAAAAATGGAGCTAAAGTAACCAAAGAGTCTGTAATCTGTAATTGGGATCCATATAACGCTGTAATTATTTCAGAAACAGCAGGTAAAATTATTTATGAAAATATCCAACAAGGAGTTACTTATCAGATTGAAACAGATGACCAAACCGGATTTCAGGAAAAAGTAATTTCGGAATCACGCAATAAAAAATTAATTCCGACTTTAAAAATTGTTGATAAAAAAGGGCAAGAAGTAAAATCATATAATTTACCAGTTGGGGCTCACTTAATTGTAGATGATGGAGAGAAGATTGAAGCAGGTAAGATTTTAGTGAAAATGCCTCGTAAATCAGCCAAAGCAGGAGATATTACAGGAGGTTTACCACGTGTAACAGAATTGTTTGAAGCACGTAACCCATCCAATCCGGCAGTAGTAGCAGAGATTGATGGAACGGTTTCTTATGGCAAAATAAAACGAGGTAATCGTGAAATTATTATTGAATCGCGTACAGGTGAGATAAAAAAGTATTTGGTAAAATTATCAAGCCAGATTTTGGTACAGGAAAATGACTTTGTTAAAGCAGGTATGGCTTTATCTGAAGGAGTTATAACACCACGCGATATTTTAAATATTAAAGGTCCTACGGCTGTTCAGGAGTATTTGGTAAATGAAATTCAGGAAGTTTATCGTTTACAAGGTGTGAAAATTAATGATAAACATTTTGAAATTATTGTTCGTCAAATGATGAGAAAAGTAGAAATTGTAGATTCGGGTGATACAGTCTTTTTAGAAGGAAAAGTTGTTCATAAACAAGAATTTATTGATGTGAATGATGAGATTTTTGGAAAAAAAGTAATTGAAGATGCCGGGGATTCGGAAAACTTTAAACCGGGACAAATTGTAACACCGCGTGAATTGAGGGATGAAAATTCTAAATTAAAACGTGAAGATAAAAATGTAGTTATAGCACGAGATGCTAACCCCGCAACCGGAACACCTATTTTACAAGGAATTACACGTTCGTCATTACAAACACAATCCTTTATTTCGGCAGCCTCATTCCAGGAAACTACAAAAGTACTCAACGAAGCTGCTGTAGCAGGCTATACAGATACATTAGAAGGATTAAAAGAAAATGTGATTGTCGGGCATAAAATCCCAGCTGGTACCGGATTGGAAGAATACGATGAAATTATTGTAGGCTCCAGTCGCGAGTATGAAGAAATGGTGAGTGAAAAAACATTATAAAAGGGTATTATGACAGAAGATAAAAAAAATCAGATAAATATAGAAGTTCCTGATAATGTGCATGAAACCTATGCCAATTTAGCGATAATCAACCATTCTCCGACAGAATTTGTTGTAGATTGCATCCAAGTGATGCCCGGAATGCCTAAGGCAAAGGTGAGGTCAAGAATAATTCTCAATCCTTTGCATGCGAAACAGCTTTTGGGAGCTTTGGCTGAAAATGTGAAGCGTTATGAAGAAATTTTTGGAGAAATAGAACAACCTAAGACGGCAAAACAAACTAATGAAGGAGATACGTTGCATATGTTTGGAACAAAAGGAGAAGCTTAAATAATCATATTATATGCTTTCAATCCTCAATCTTTGATTGGGGATTTTTTTATTCAATCTCTGCTTTCCCATCGGTTAGTTTGGCTATCAAATTCATTTGAGGCTAACTCAGTACTTTGTTATGTTTTTTTAATCGTTTTTTAGTTTACCGTAAATTTCCAAATCGGTATAAGTATTTCCAGATAATAATTCTCCTTCACGTTCAATCCCTTCTAACTTAAATCCAAGTTTTTTCGGAATATTTTTACTCGATTCATTTCGAACAGCACATTTAATTTGAATTCTATTCAAATGAAGTTCGTGGAAAGCAAATTCACATAATTTTCTAACCGATTTGGTTATAATTCCTTGTTTTTGAAATTTTTCGGACAGCCAATATCCGATTTCTGTTTTTTTGTTCTCATTATCGATGGTTTTCAATCCTATTAAACCAACAAATTCATCTTGTTTTCTAATTGTAAAAATATATTCTTGCTTATTATGGGGTATGTTTACAACAGACTTAACAAAATCCTCCGTATCTTTAAGTTCTTTTGTATGCTCAACAAAAGGCAACCATTTTCCCAAATATTCTCTTTGGCTGTCAATCGTCCTGAAGATATCAATTGAATCGGATAGTTTAAGTAGTCTTATTTCTATATCAGAATCTATTTTTATGGTCATACTAAATATTGTTTTTAATCGGAAAGATAATAATTTTTCAAAGGAGAACCTTGTTTAACAGTAATTCTTGGTTAAGCGTTCGTTATTTTCTTCTCATTAGGTAACTATATAATTCAAAGATTACTATAATTAACAAAAGCCATTTATTTCAAAGTATTTTTAACTATTTTGTAAAAAAGATGTAACTTTGCCTTTCCATTTTTAAGATGGATATTTTGTGTTAATTTGAAAAGTCCTCAGATTTTACAGTTTGGTGTGGAATTCGCTTTTCTTATTTAATAAATTCTTTGAAATTTTGGGGCTGACCGGTTTTGACAGCGAGATCAATGGATTTGTAAGCATGCCGAGTGAGGTAACGTACCACTTGTTAAAAGATCGTTACAAATTTAACTGGCGAAAATAATTACGCTCTTGCGGCTTAATTATCTGAATTATAGTAAGATAAAGCATTTTCTAACAAGGTTAGAAGGTAAGATGTCTCTCAAAAGCCTTTTCCGATGGCGTTTGGCTTAGAGGCATAGTAATATTGGAATAGAAAGGTGGAAGCTTTGACTGTCTTTCGAAATTAAAGAAGCTAAGTTTATGGTTCGAATGTTTATTTTCAGGCTATAATCGAAAATAAAAAATAAACTAAGCATGTAGAAAGCATTTTTATTGCTTGTTTGGACGAGGGTTCGAATCCCTCCAGCTCCACTATTATTTTGATAATCAGGATTAAAAACGATAGTTAATTCCGATTTCGCTTACATATTCATCATCGTTTTCCGGTGTGAAAATATTTCGTGTTTTATGGAAAATATATTCCAATCGCCATTGTGTTTTTTTTTGGAGTTGATTTAGAATAAGACCGATACTTGTACTATTGTTTGAAATATAGCGATCTTGAATTTGTTCGTTATTCTCAATAAACCATTCGAAATACAACGGAATAGACCATTTATAAGATTCATTTTCAGAAAGTAAATAATCAAATTCAACTTTAAAACGAGTTCGAAGATTACTTCTATTCGTAATATTGCTAAACATATTGCGATTTTCCATTAACAGGCGTTGCTTCATCGTTATATTTTTAATAAAAAAAGCGTGGTATTGAACCCCTACAAAAGGTCTTAATTCAAAAATATTTGTGTAATCTTTTTCAAATAAATATTTAATATCCAAACCTCCTACAATATCCAAAATTGGGCGAAATATAATAGGTTGTATTGCCTTTTAAACTCAAACGATTCCAATTTTGAGAAAACATATGTTCAGCTTTAAAATGAGTTGTAATATCCCAACGGTTTCTATGATAAACTTTTTTTGATAGGTCTATTTTCATTTTCAATTCTTGACTGAATCCGGTCAAGTTTATCAAAAAAACAAATAATATGTATAACCAATTTTTAACTTTCAAAATAAATTCTCTTATAAAATCATATATCTAATTGATATTCAAATAAATATTATGCAAAAATATAAAATAATTTTAAAAGAGTTAATAATAATTATATTGAAACATACATAAGTTAGGAAGAAATTATTATTTTAAAAAAGTTGTCATACATTGTAAAATTTAAGAAAGATTGATAACTTGTAGCAAAAAGTTTGTATGAAATTTTCCCTTATCAAAGAGCGAAAAAATCCGCCTGATAGAAGAGTGGTTTTTTCGCCTCAAGCCTGCGAAAATATTAAAAATCAATATCCGCAAGTAGAATTTATTGTCGAAAGTTCTGACATCAGAATTTTTACAGACCGAGAGTATAAAGAAAAAGGATTTGAAATAACACAGGAAATAGAATCGGCTGACGTAATGCTGGGCGTAAAAGAAGTTCCTGTTGATTTTTTGATTCCTAACAAAAAATATTTCTTTTTTTCTCATACCATAAAAAAACAACCATACAACAGAAAATTATTACAAGCTGTACTACAAAAAAATATTGAATTGTATGATCATGAAACGATTGTAGATGAAGAAGGCATGCGGCTAATTGGGTTTGGCTATTATGCAGGAATTGTAGGAACGTATAACGGAATAAGAGCTTACGGTTTAAAATATGAAATGTTTGAGCTTCCTAAAGTAGAGAGTTTACCTGACCGAAAAGCGATGGAAGCAGTCTTGGATAAAATTCAACTTCCTGCTATTAAAATTGTTTTAACAGGCATCGGCAAAGTAGGTACAGGTGCTAAAGAAATATTGGATTACATGAAAATCAAAGAAGTTTCTTCCTCTGAATATTTAACTAAGAAATTTAACGAACCTGTTTATACACAATTACATGTTTTGGATTACAATAAACGAAAAGATGGAAAACATAAGGATATACAAGATTTTTTTGAAAATACACCGGAATATGAATCCGATTTTATGAAATATGCACAAGTTTCAGATATGTATATTGCAGGACATTTTTACGGAGATGGATCTCCTTTTATTTTTACACGAGAAGACGCTAAATCACCGTGTTTTAATATAAAAATAGTAGCTGATATAAGTTGTGATATTAACGGTCCTGTGGCATGTACTTTACGGGCTTCAACCATTGCGGATCCTATTTACGGATATAATCCTTATACCGAATCAGAAGTGGATTTTAAAAATCTGGATGCCATTGCAGTTATGGCAGTTGATAATTTACCTTGCGAATTGCCTAAAAATGCTTCTGAAGGTTTTGGAGAAATGTTTGCAAAACATGTAATTCCTGCTTTTTTTAATGGAGATAGAAACAGCATTTTAAAACGAGCAAAAATAACAGAAAAAGGAGCACTTACCGAACGATTTAAATATTTACAAAGTTATATTGACAGAATTGAATAAGTTGTTAATGTGTTAAATTAAGTCATTCGTCGATAAAAATTGATTAAATATCGAATGAGATAACCCAAAAATGGAAAACATTTTAATTTTGAAATGAAGTTCAATAACAGTAAGTAACTTTTTCATAGTTAAATTAATTAGGTTTTTTCTCCCAATGATTAAATGTTATTGGGAGTTTTATTTTTATTCAACCAATTTAACTCGATAAATCCTATCTTTGTATTTTTCAAATAAATAATATGATTTTTGTACAGAATATAGGATTACACTTTGCAGGAAACTATCTTTTTGACAATGTATCTTTTCGGATTAATAAAGGAGACCGTATCGGATTAGTAGGAAAAAATGGAGCCGGAAAATCTACTTTATTAAAAATTTTGATGAAAGAGCAACAAGCATCCGAAGGAGAAATAAGTCTTGAAGGAGAAATATCTGTTGGAATTTTAACTCAAGATATTGATTTTGAATACGGGAGAACGTTATGGGAAGAAACAGAATTGGCGTTTAAAGCACTTAAAAAATTAGAAAAAGAAATAGAAGATATTAATGCCCAACTAACTGAACGGACTGATTATGAAAGTGATTCTTATTCAAAACTCATAGAAAACTTAACCATAAAAACAGACCGTTTTACATTATTAGGAGGCTATACGTATGCAGCTCAAATAGAGCAGATTCTTTTAGGATTAGGCTTTAAAAGAACTGATTTTAATAAACTGACGGATGATTTTTCAGGAGGATGGCGTATGCGGATTGAATTAGCAAAATTATTATTGCAAAAACACGATGTACTACTTTTGGATGAGCCGACAAATCATTTGGATATTGATTCCATCATTTGGTTAGAGGATTTTTTAAAAAATTATCCGGGAGCTATCGTTTTAATATCACACGATACCCAATTTTTAGATCGTGTAACTAACCGTACATTGGAAATTGCTCATAAAAAAATAACTGATTATCCTACAAATTATAAATGCTATTTAAAATTAAAAGAAGAACGTAAAGAACAATTATTGTCTCAACAGAAAAACCAAGAAAAAGAAATTAAACATACCGAACAATTAATTGAGAAATTTCGAGCTAAGGCAAGTAAAGCCTCTATGGCACAAAGTTTAATTAAAAAATTAGACCGTGTGGAACGTATTGAGGTTGAGAATGATGATGTTAATGCCATGAATGTTCGGTTTAAGACTAATGTTACTTCCGGAAAAATCGTATTGGAAATCAAAAACGCTGCTAAAGTGTTTGAAAAAAATAAAGTGTTTTCAAAGGTAAATATGCTACTGATCAGAGGTGAGAAAATAGCTTTTGTTGGACAAAATGGACAAGGAAAATCAACACTATCAAGAATGATTGTGGGTGAGTTACAAGGAGAAGGTATTATAAAGTTAGGACATAACGTTAAATTAGGCTATTTTGCACAAAATCAAAATATGGATGGAAGCCGAACCGTTTTGGAAGAAGCTGAACACGCTGCAACAGCTGAATCATTTAAAGAAGTACGAAACCTATTGGGAGCTTTTCTTTTTTCCGGAGACGATGTTTATAAAAAAGTACGGATTCTTTCAGGAGGAGAGCGAGGTCGTTTGGCTTTGTGTAAACTCTTGCTACAACCCTTTAATACATTAGTGTTAGACGAGCCAACAAATCACTTGGATATTCAATCAAAAAATATTTTAAAAAGTGCTTTAAAACAATTTCAGGGAACACTGATTATTGTTTCTCACGATCGTGATTTTATGGAAGGGTTGGTAGATAAAGTTTTTGAATTTAGAGAAGGATGTGTTAAAGAGTTTTTGGGAGGAATTGATGAATACTTAGAATCTCGGGAAGCACAAAGTTTTCGAGAAATTGAAAAAATAGAGAAACTAAAGGTTGAAAAACATGCAAAAAAGAAGAATGCTTATAGAGAAGAACAAAAAGTAGAAAAACAACTTCAAAATAAAATAAACCAAATTGAACGTGATATTGAACAATGTGAAAAAGAAATAGCGGAGATAGAAAAAGAAATGGAATCAGGTAATGCATCGGATAAAATTTTTTCCCAATACGAAAAAATAAAAAAACATCATAAAGAAAAAATGAATCTTTGGGAAGAGCTGAATCTAAAAGTTGGGACTTTATCCTAATTCTATTAGGAAATTTGTATATCGTGTAGTAAAAAATAACTTAAAAAATGAATCATAAAATTCTTTGGAGAAAGAAAACCCAAGAAGAAATTAAACAGTGTGTTTTTTCAGCTTTGAAAGAAAATGTCTATTACAAAGAAGAATCTATTTTAGGTGTTCCCGGGTCGCACTTAGATGAAAAAGTTTTTCCTCAAGAAGACGTTTCTTTTATTACAGAAGCCCCTTACATTTCTACTTTGGTGCATAATCCAAATCACATCGGATGCCATACCTTAGGACAATCAGAATCTTTTTTTTCTGGAACGCAGAGAATTGACAAGAGCTTATTAATCTTTGTGCTGTGGATATATTAAAAGGAAAAATGGGGCAACAAGATGGTTATGTGGCTTCCGGTGGTACAGAGGCTAATTTACAGGCTGTTTGGATTTATCGTAATTATTTTAAACAAAAGTTTAATGCCTCTCTCAATGAAATCTGTATTATAACCAGCCAAGACAACCATTATTCTATGGATAAGGCGGCAAATGTTCTATCTGTGGATATATTTAAAGTAGCTGTTTTAGAAAATACGCGGGAAATTACTTTTGAATCAGTTCGAAAAACAATTATTAATGCTCGAAATAAAGGAAAAAAATATTTTATCATTGTTGTTAATATGATGACAACCATGTTTGGTTCGGTTGATTCAATACATTGTTATACAGAGGAGCTTTCTAAATTAAATGTATCTTTTAAAATTCATGTAGATGGAGCTTACGGAGGATTTTATTATCCTTTTTCTAATCCTGACCATAAATTAAATTTTGAAAATTCATACATTGATTCTTTTACTATAGATGCTCACAAAATGGTACAAGCTCCTTATGGCACAGGGATTTTTATTATTCGTAAAGGATTAATGGAATATGCTAATACAAAAGAAGCAAGCTATGTTGAAGGAGAAGATTATACATTGATAGGGAGTCGTTCCGGAGCAAATGCCGTTGCGGTTTGGATGATTTTAATGAAACACGGACCTTTTGGATGGGAAGAAAAAATCTTTATTCTACAAAAAAGAACAGAATGGCTGTGTAAAAAGCTCTCCAAATTAAATGTTGAACATTACCGTCATCCTCACGCCAATATTGTTACGATTAAAAGTTCCTGTGTTTCAGATTCTATTGCTAAAAAATATTGGTTAGTTCCTGATAATCATCATAACCCCAATTGGTTTAAAATAGTGGTT
>JBKEDE010000061.1:0-13248 GCA_047975265.1 Flavobacteriales bacterium | reverse complement strand
TAACCTTTCGAGAATCCGTAACCGGCCCAAAGCATCACCAGCATAGGGTCTTCTTCCAGTTCATCAATGGTATGGGAACCGTTGTATTTACTCGCAAATGCAGTGTCCGCAGTTTCATAATACGTCTCAAATTGTTTGGGATAGTTCTTACCCCATACTTCGTTTCGGGTGTCCATATCCCCTATTTCGGCTTTTGAGCCTCCGGCAAATCGTGCTTCAGTATTCTTCTCTGTGATGTTGGAACCAAGCCAGCTTACAAAAAAAGCGATTAATACCGTTGCAAGAAAGATGAGCCAATTTTGTGTTGTTTTATTCATTTGTATTGTTTTATTTAAATTTTTAGATTTCAAATATACTATTTTTAATTATAACCCCATAAAAACAATAGGATATATTATATATTTTTACAAAAAATATTTTTTACCCCATAAAATAATAGGGTCTATGAAAAATAAATTATTAATTTAAGATGGTGTTCTTTAACTTTAATAATGAAGAATAATATCATAGAAGAAAATAACTGCTTCCACTAAAGTGCTGAGCTAAAAAACAAACTATTTGGCATAATTCTATTATCAGAATGATTAAATGTGAACCAACAACACATAAACAAATCAAATGGAAGCTAAATTAATAAGTCGAAGTTTTTAAATAAATTTACCAATAACGCTGTTTCGTTTGGCGGGGTATTGCTTACTTTTTAGTTAAACAATTTCAATTCTTTTTCAATTTTATTATATAAGTTTTTTGTAGCGGAAACTAACGGCAAACGCACCTGATTACTTTTTAAAATACCACGTTGTTTTAACAATTCTTTAATTCCGGCAGGGTTTCCTTCCTCAAAAATCAAATGAATCATTTCCAAACATTGATAATGCAGCGTATTGGCCTCTTTTACTTTTCCTTCTAAAGCAAAGTTTATCATTTTGGAAAATTCTTTGGGTAAGCCTTCTCCAATAACTGAGATTACACCATCTCCTCCTAAATAAACTAACGGTAAGGCATATTCATCATCTCCCGAAAGAATTAAAAACCCTTCCGGACGATTTTTAATTAGTTTCATAGCAATTCCCATATCGCCGGTAGCTTCTTTTATGGCCACAATATGTTTAAATTCTCTCGCTAAACGAATAGCTGTTGAAGGTAAAATCCCTTGTCCTCCGGTTCGGCTGGGAACATTATACAAAATAATCGGAGTATCCGTAGTTTCAGCAATGGCTTTAAAGTGTTGGTAAATTCCTTCTTGGGTCGGTTTATTATAATATGGTGAGACAGAAAGTATCCCATCAAAAGGTGTTAAATCAGTATATTGAATATCTCTAACAACTTCTGCGGTATTGTTTCCTGCAATTCCAATCACCAAAGGAATTCGTTTTTTATTTTTTTCGACAATAAAATCAATTACTTGTTGTTTTTCTCCGGCAGATAAAGTTACAGCTTCAGCCGTTGTTCCCATAACTACCAAATAATCAATTCCGTTTTCGATATTAAAATCGATTAATCGTTCTAAAGAACTATAATCTACTGAAAAATCGTCTTTGAATGGCGTTACCAATGCAACACCTGTACCCCTGAATAATTTCATTTTTACTTTTTAAATGTATCCAAATATCGTAATAATTCTTCAATGAAGAGTAAATTATTATCACGAATGTTTATGTTAACCGAATAAGATTCCAATCTTTTAAACCCTGCAATGATTTTAGTATTAATAAATTGCATAATTATCGATTGATATTCGTTTGTTTTTTCTGTTAAATCTATAACTAAATCGTATTTTTCGTCTAAAAAATTAACAAGGTCTTTACCTGTTGGTTTATGATACCAATTAAAATCTTTAGGACAAAACAAAGGATGCATAATGGTTTTTTGATCATCAATCGTTTTCGTGTAAGCAATTCGTTCAATGGTAATAGAATCAGAAACAAAATTTTTTAACACGCTGTTTTCTTGTGATATGTCTTGATTTTCATCTATTATAAAAACCACTTTCTTAAGTTCTGATAAAACAAAAGGTTTTAAAGACTTTTTATGGCTCTTTACAGCTTTTTTTAATAAAATGTTTTTAACTTTGTTAAACACAGAATTTGTCAATTTTGTTAACAAAAATACACCAATCAGATGAATTATAACACATTATTTTCTATATTATTCAGTTTTACTTTGCTTTCAGGATGCAGGACTTCGTATCTTTCACATTCTGATAAAAAGAATATACGAATTGACCACATTCAAGAAAATGAAGAAATTCAAAACTTCATCAATCCTTATACACAAGAATTAAAGCATAAAACAGAGCGGGTTTTAGCTTTTACACCGGAAGATTTAACCAAACAAAACAAAAATTTGTTTTATGTCTTTGCTGATATTACTTATGAAGAAACCGCTTTTTTATTTAAAAAACAATACAAAAAGGCAATTGATTTTGCTTTAATTAACAGAGGAGGTTTGCGGACAATTATTCCTCAAGGTTCCATTACAGTTGGAAAGATTTACGAAGTTATGCCTTTTGATAATAAAATTGTAATAGTTGGCTTACAAGGCGAAAAAATGCAGCAATTATTATCCTATTTAGCAAATAAACCCCAACCCATTTCTCACTTAAAAATTACACATAAAGAGAAACAATTGATAAATGCAACAATAAATAACAAATCTTTTGACATGAATAAAACGTATTATATAGCAACTACGGATTATTTACAAGGAGGAGGAGATCATATGTCTTTTTTAAAGAATCCAAAAGAACTCTACACTTTAGATGTATTAGCTCGCGATATGTACTTAAATTATTTTGAAAAAATCGATACACTTTCTATTGACAAAACCATCCGATACCAATAACCATGCAAACACGTAAACAATTTATAAAAACAGTAGCTTCTTCAGGAGCTTTAGCGTTACTTCCTACAGATTTTTTATACGCCCAACCCAAAGAATCTTATACCAAAATCACCATTCTTCATACCAACGACCAACACAGCCGGATTGAACCTTTTGAAATTTCTCATAAAAAGTTTGGCGGAGCTGGTGGATTTGCTCCGAGAGCTGCTTTAATTGACCAAATCAGAAAAGAAGAAAAACATATACTGCTACTTGATGCCGGAGATATTTTTCAGGGAACACCTTATTTCAACTTTTTTGGAGGTGAATTAGAATTTAAACTCATGTCAAAATTAGGTTATGATTTGGCTACTTTGGGTAATCATGATTTCGATAACGGAATAGATGGATTTGTAAAACAACTTCCTCATGCCCAATTTAATTTTGTCAATGCCAATTATGATTTTTCAAATTCTGCATTAAACGGCGTTATAAAACCCTATCACATTTTTAACAAAGGTTCTATTAAAATAGGTGTTTTCGGACTTGGGATCCAATTAGAAGGATTGGTTGATCCTAAAAATTATGGTGAAATTCGTTATTTAGATCCCATAGAAACTGCTCAAGATCAAGCCTATTATTTAAAACATCGGGAAAAATGTGATTTAATTATCTGCCTATCGCATCTCGGTTACCAATACCAAGAGGATAAAATATCTGATATAAAGTTAGCCCAAAATACTCAAGATATTGATTTGATTATCGGTGGTCATACACATACCTTTTTAGATGAACCTGTTTTGATTAAAAACCAAAAGGGAAAAGATGTTATTGTAAACCAAGTAGGATGGGCAGGGTTATACTTGGGACGAATCGACTTTTATCTATCAAAAGGAAAGAAAAAATCAGAACACAAACGTATTAAAGTGTAAACCGTAATAACTTAAATAAATTTGGAAAAAATACACCCGTTAGTCCGTTTACATTTTATAGTTTTCCTTTGGGGATTTACCGGCATCGTGGGAAAACTAATCAGTATTGATGCACTACCTTTGGTATGGTTGCGTATGTTTTTTACCATTATACTGATTTACATTTATTTACGTTTAAAAAAGAAATCGGTTTCTCCTGATAAACGTTTATTAAAAACATGGATTATTACCGGTGTTTTAATAACCATTCATTGGTATTCTTTTTTTCATTCTATCAAATTATCTAATGTTGCTATTGGATTAAGCATGCTCTCAACCGGTACTATTTTTACTGCTTTTTTAGAACCATTGTTTTATAAACGCCGTATTAAAATAAATGAAGTTATGGTTTCTTTTATTGTGGTAGGTTGTATTTTTTTTATTTTTCAATCGGAAGGACAACATTATTTAGGTATATTATACGGGCTTTTAGCTGCTTTTCTTTCAGCGATATTTACTTTAATTAACGGACGTATAGCTCATAAAGCCTCTGGAACGGTTACTATTTTTTATGAACTATTATTTGGCTGGATTTTCTTATGTTTTATCATGAGTTCTACCAACGGTTTTTCTATTATTTCAAATACTTCTACGCAAGATTTTTTTTGGATTTTAATTCTGGGAGGATTACTTACAGCTTTCCCCATGATTGAATCGATGAATTTAATGAGGAAAATTACGCCTTTCACGTTAATTCTTAGTATTAATTTAGAACCTATTTACGGAATTATTATCGCCTTTTTTATATTTGGTGAACAAGAACAAATGTCTGTAACTTTCTATGTGGCAACGGCTGTTATTTTACTGGCTTTAATTTTTAACGGAATTTACGAAAAGAAAATCATGAAAAAAGAAAATCAATCGCTCAAAAACGCTTAATTTCGTTAAAATAATTAAATTTGTTTTAACATTATAAAGTCTGTACCAGATGGAATATTTAGAATTTGAATTACCGATTAAAGAAATTAAAGACCAATATAATAAATGCCAAGTTTTAGGAGAAGAAAGTGGTGTTGATGTTAAAGAAGCATGTAAACAACTCGAAAAAAAACTTGAAAAAACAATCAAAGATATTTATGATAATCTAACACCTTGGCAACGAGTAGAATTATCACGTCATGTGAATCGACCTCATACATTAGACTACATTAAGGCTTTAAGCGGGAATACTTTTATTGAATTACATGGAGACCGAACCGTAGCTGATGACAAAGCTTTAGTAGGCGGTTTTGGAAAAATTGACAACCAATCGGTTTTATTCATAGGTCATCAAAAAGGAAGAAACACCAAAGAACGTCAATACAGACGTTTTGGAATGCCCAATCCGGAAGGTTACAGAAAAGCATTGCGTTTAATGAAATTGGCTGAAAAATTCAATATTCCTATCATAACTTTTATTGATACTCCGGGTGCTTATCCAGGTTTAGAGGCAGAAGAGCGTGGGCAAGGAGAAGCTATTGCCCGAAATTTATTGGAAATGTCTATGCTTCAAGTTCCTGTTATTTGTACTGTGATAGGAGAAGGTGCCAGTGGCGGTGCTTTGGGAATTGGGCTTGGGGACCATATTTTTATGTTAGAAAACACTTGGTATTCCGTTATCACACCTGAAAGTTGTTCTTCTATTCTGTGGAGAAGTTGGGAATATAAAAAACAGGCTGCTGAAGCCTTAAAACTTACTTCTTATGACATGAAAAAGAACCAATTAATAGACGATATCATTCGGGAGCCATTGGGAGGAGCTCACTCAAATCCTGAAGAAACTTTTGTTTTGGTTAAAGAAACTATTTTAAAAACCATTAAAAAATTACAAAAATTACCTGTAAACGAATTGTTGGAAGAACGCCATAACAAATATTCCGATATTGGGAAATTTAGAGGTTAATTTTAGTACTTGGATTTTCTTTAAATAATAAAAAAAATCCCGAAAAAATCGGGATCTTTTTGTATGAATTAAATTATTTTTTATATACTCTTTCTTTAATTCTTGCCTTTTTACCTGTAAGATTTCTAAAATAATAAATACGGGCTCTTCGTACTTTACCTTCTTTATTTACTTCAACTTTTTGAATTGCCGGCAAATTCACAGGAAAAATTCTTTCTACTCCTACAGTTCCTGACATTTTACGAATGGTAAACGTTTCTGTTAAACCGACTCCTCTTCGTTGAATCACTACACCTCTAAAAAACTGGGTACGTGTTTTATTTCCTTCTTTAATTTCATAATAAACCGTAATCGTATCTCCTGCACTAAACTTAGGCAACTCGTTCTTTGTAGCGTACGTATCTTGTACGTATTTAATTAATGATTCCATTTTTATAATTTAGTTTACGTTAAGACAACGTACACGGTTTTCGTCAGAGGTTAGCTTAATCGAAATGCAAATTTACAAGCTTTTCTGAAATTGCCAAAAGTTTTTTATTTTTAATCCACATCTATATTCACTTTTACTCCTTTTTTTCGGAGTTTTCTCTCAATCTTATTTTCTAGTTCTTTTAACTCTTTTTTTTTTATATTGCTGTCAATCTTTATAATTTCTTTTCCACCTGATTTAATGTTAATCCCTTGATTATTAATGATTACACGATCATTTCCATCTGAAATATGGATTCCTTTTTCATTAATTATAATCACTTCTTTTCCTGTATTATATGTTCCGAAATCATCATCATCGATGTTGATAGCATTTTGTATGCAATCGATACAAACAAAACCTTCTTCGGTCATTTGCCAAGTACGCATTTCTTCATCATTCCAATCGTCAAAATTGACTAAATCACCTCTCAAATAAAAATCAGAACTCAATAATACTTTCTGACCTATGGGCAAGTATAAAACGGATCGGACTTCCTGTCCTCTCTTTTTAGTGTTTTTAGGAATTGAAACTTGATTTCCCAGTGTAATTCTTGCAGAATCTATTTGTGTTTTGTAGTGAATTACTTTTGCGTTTTTCATAGCTTCTTCTCGATTTTGTCCGGAGGCTTCAAATTGGTTTATAAGATGAATTTTATCATCATTTGATTTTTTTACCTCTAAATCAATATGCTTCATTTGGTAGACCAATGCATCCTTTTCATCAAAAAAATAATCATCTTCAATGCCCATCTGAGCGAAACCATTATAATCAGCCAATCCTTTATGGTTTTCTTCTAAGAAACTGCTTGCCTTAATCGGGATAGCTATGCTGTCCGTCGCAGGAATGGTATATTCTTTCTCTAAATCGTATTCATATGAATAATAGCTGGCTTGGTTGAGTCCCAAACTCAATAAAATAAATAGAGAAATAAAAAACATGGTTATTAATCCAATCGTAAAGCCTTTGTGCCATTTTAGGCGTCTGTTAATTAAGCTGAGTCCTAATTTAATCATAATGGTTAATAAACTTATAACAGCGATAACCGTAGCCATAATCCACAAATAGTATTGCCAACTGTATTCTACTATTCGGTCAAAAAATTTAAAATATTCAAATTCTCCAAAAATTAATCCTGAAAAACTTGCTAAAAAAGCTATTAGTAATCCAAATACACCTATTAAAAGGATTATCCCTATAAGTATTAAAAAGATTTTTCCTATAATTTTAATTACTTGGATGATAAAATCGCCTAAATTCCGAATATTCGATTCTGAATTTTGGACACTGTTTTTGATGTTTTTACCTAATTCTTCAGCAGATTCTTTAATATTTTCAAGATTAATCGGTTTTCCTTTCATTTGAAGACGTTCTGTTGTTGTTTTGGCTTCAGGAACAACAATCCAAAGGATAATATAAGTGATAAAAGTTGTACCTCCAAAATCAATCCACCCTATACCGATTAACAACAAAATAGCAATAAGACGAATCCACATTCGATCTACAGATACATAATTTGCTATCCCTGTACAAACACCGCCTATCATGCCATGCTCTGTATCTCGAAACAATTTACGAACGCCTTTGGTTTCTGTCTTGAACGATTTTTCAGTTTCGTCTCTTTCTTCTACTAAATAATCTTCCGGACGTCCTAATAATTCTTGGACTTTATCTACTTCATTTTGTCCAATCACTTCTTCCGAGCGTTTCCATTCTCTAAACAATTCTGCTATTCTTGATTCAATATCTTGAATGATTTCAGCAGAACCTTCTTCCTTTTTTAAATAGGATTTTATTTCAGATAAATAATTCTCTAAACTTTTATAGGCTTGCTCATCAATATGAAATATCAATCCACCTAAATTTATTGTTAATGTTTTGTTCATAATTCGTCTGTTTTAGTAATACTGTTTACGGCAGAGTATAACTCTTTCCAAGTTGTTGCTAATTCTTCTTTAAAATCTTCTCCTTTTTTGGTTAATGCATAATATTTTCTGGGAGGTCCTGAATTGGATTCTTCCCAACGATACGTTAATAAATTTGCATTTTTCAATCGAGTAAGTAAAGGATATAACGTTCCTTCAACTACTAACATCTTATTGTGTTTTAAGGCTTCAATGATGTCCGATGCATAAGCATCTCCTTTTTGTATTACGCTCAAAATGCAGTATTCTAAAATACCTTTTCGCATTTGAGCTTTCGTATTTTCAATCTTCATATAATACCTTCTTTTAAAAGTTTGAAATAATCCACATAATTAATAGTATAAAGCTCATATAAATATCATTTATTGTTAAATTCACCACAAATATACAAATTATATAGTAATATGCAATGCAAAGTACTATTTTTTTATTCAAGTATGATTAAAAAAAGCGTTTTTAAATTATTAATTACTGTAAATTAATATCTTAACTATATTTTAATTGAGGATTTTATCCGTGTAAACCGCACTCCTTTTTAGAGGCTTCCCACCACCAACGTCCGGATCGGATGTCTTCACCTTTGCTAACCGATCTTGTACAAGGAGCACAACCTATTGAGAGAAAGCCTTTATCATGCAAAACATTATACGGGATTCCGTTTTTGGCAATATACGATTTCATTTCATCGTATTTCCAATCTATAATAGGACTATATTTAATACAATCAAATTTAGCATCGTATTGAAACTTGCTCATATCATGGCGATTTTCCGATTGTTCTGCCCGAAGACCTGTAATCCAAATATCAATATCGTTTAAAGCCCGTCTCAAAGGTTCTATTTTACGGATTTCGCAACATTCTTTTCGAGATTCAATGGAATCGTAAAAACTGTTGGGCCCTTTTATGGTCATTAGTTTTTGTACTTTTTCTGTATCAGGAAAATAGGTTTTTATATTTTTTTTATATTTTAAAGTCGTTTTGTAAAAAACATCATAAGTTTCCTTAAACAAGCGTCCGGTATCTAAGGTGAAAACTTTTATGGGAAAATTATTTTTGAGTATAAAATCCGTTATTACCTGATCTTCTTCTCCAAAAGAAGTAGAAAAGGCAACACGATCGGGATGCTTTTCTGAAAGATATGAAAGCGTTTCTTCAATTGATTTTCCTTCAGCCTCTTTTTGGATGTTTTTTAATTGTAATTCCAAATTCTTTCTAATTAAAAATTAGAACAAAGATAAAAAAAGTAAGTTTAAAAGTTTTTCTTTTGTTGATATTTGCTGTTTTTTATAATTTCTTCCATTTTTTCTTTGTAAGCAAAAGTATATTCTTCAAATATCTTGGCTCCACAGCTTACATAGATTAACCTATTTCCATTATTTAAAATGTAATCATAACTTTTTTCATTGGAAAGGTCAAAACTGTTAATTATTTCAGATATGTTTCGCTCGTTTTCTAAAGCAGTTTGCTCGTTTTGAAAACAAATTTCTGTAACTGAAAATGAAGGATACCAATTATCTCCCATCCTTTCAAGCTTGTTTTTTCTTTTAACAAAAATAGTTTTGAAACTATTACGGGAAACTATAATGGTTTTTTCAGCTTTAGGGTCTTCTTTATAACTTGTAAACCAAAGTTCTTTCTGGTTGCCCTTTGTTTCAATTTCATTGTTATCATGTTTCAAAAGTTCAATAAAATTAATCATGGCTTCTGAGAACTTATTACAATCCGTTCCTTTAATAATCGTTTGAAAAATGGTGCTGTCAGGAGTTTCAAGGTTTTTTATAGGATTGTTTGATTCCAAACTTGTAAATGTTTTTTGTTTATCCGGATTACAAGACACAACCCAAAAAGACAACATAAATACTATGTAAATAATCCTTTTCATCTTTTAATAAATACGAATGTCTTGAGTTTTATATTTTTTGTAAATCAAATTTATTGATAAAATAATAGAAATACAAATAGAACGTTGCTAAGTTGCTTTTTTGACTCAGTTCTATTTAAAAGAAAGAAAAAACACAATATCTTTGCAGTATGTTAGAAGACAAAAACGCAAACAGAACTCCGTTAAATAAGCTTGGAGAATTTGGATTAATCAAACATTTAACACAACATATAAAAACTAAGAATCTTTCAACGATTAAAGGAATCGGAGACGATGCTGCCGTACTTGAATTTAAAGAAGAAAAAACAGTAGTTTCTACCGATTTTCTGATAGAAGGAATTCATTTTAATATGGCATACACACCGCTAAAACATTTAGGATATAAAGCTGTAATAGTCAATTTGAGTGATATCTGTGCTATGAATGCTACACCTACTCAAATAACCGTTTCTATAGCTGTTTCTAACCGGTTTCCAATAGAGGCTTTAGAAGAATTATACGATGGAATTATAACAGCTTGTAACATATACAATGTAGATTTTGTAGGTGGAGATACGACTTCTTCTCATACCGGTTTAATTCTTTCAATTACAGCTATTGGGAAAGCAAAAGAAGAAAGTATCGTCTATCGAAATGGTGCAAAAGAAAATGATTTGATTGTGGTAACAGGTGATTTAGGTGCTGCTTTTTTAGGATTGAAAATATTGGAGCGAGAAAATGAAGTTTTTAAGGCAAATCCTGATTTTCAACCTGATTTAGAGCAATATACCTATTTAATTCAACGTCAATTACGTCCAGAAGCCCGTGCAGATGTTAAAACAATTCTAAAAAAATTAGACATAAAACCCACTTCTATGATTGATCTTTCAGACGGTTTATCATCCGATTTGCTTCATATTTGTGATCAAAGTCAGGTAGGTTGTTCTATATATGAAGAAAAGATACCGCTTGATCCGGCAGTTATGACTACCTGTGAAGAGTTTAAAATAAACACCACAACTATTGCTTTGAACGGAGGAGAAGATTATGAATTATTATTTACAATTTCGTTGGAAGATCATCAAAAAATAAAAAATAATCCACATTTTACTGTTATTGGGCATATTACGGATCAAGCTTCCGGAAAAAATATGATGGGTGTTGGAAATCAGACTCAATTTCCTCTTACAGCACAAGGTTGGGATGCTTTATCGAAGAAATAAAAGAAACCATAAAATATATTGCCGATATAAAATTTATACATGAAAAGACAATCCGTCATACGCTAAAAAAACATTTTCAGGCAACTCTTTTTCAACCTCATCATGAAATCCGAGTATGGGGCTGATATGAGTTAAATACGCCTTTTTAGGATTGACTTTCCGAATTATTTCTAAAGTTTGCTCTAAGGTAAATTGCGAATGATGCGGTATTTTTTTTCTTAAAGCATTGATTATTAAAATGTCTAAATTCTTTATTTTACTTAATTCAGAAGATTCGATAAATCCGGCATCAGTTATATACGCAAATTGATCTATTCGAAATCCCAAAATAGGCAGATTGCCATGCATAATCCGAATGGGTTCTATTAAAATATCTTCAACAGCAAAAGAATTTAGATTGATATAACAAGGAACTAATTCGGGTGAACCGGGGTATTTAGATTCATAAAAACAATAATCAAAACGTCTTTTTATAGCATCAATCACTCTTTTTTCACCGTAAATAGGAATCTCTTTTTTCATTAAAAAATTAAATGGGCGGATATCATCTAATCCGGCTGTATGGTCGGCATGTTCATGTGTAAATAAAACAGCATCGAGTGTTATGCATTTTGTATTCAACATTTGCTGTCTGAAGTCCGGTGTACAATCAATTATCAGTGTTTTATCGTATTTTTTAATAAGAATAGAACTCCGCAAACGTGTATCTTTAGGGTTGGTTGAAAAACAAACAGGATGCTGAAATCCGATAACGGGAGAGCCTAAAGACGAAGCGGTTCCTAAAAAAGTGATTTCAAGTTCTGTGTTTGACATATTTTTTATAATTATAATCTTTGTCTCTGAAAATAAATCAATTTATTTAAGATTATTAAAGTGTAAGTGCAAATTACAAAAGAATTTTGGAAATTTTAAGAAAAATAGTAAAAGACCCGTTGCTAATTAAATGAGAATCATAAAAATCATTTGTATAATTGCGTTTTATCGTTTTAGCCTTTTTATTCTTTATTAATATCATATTCGTAAAAAAACAATATTTTTTTATGAAATAGCTAAAAATTAACTTTCTGCAAAAAAATACGAGAGTTTATTTGTTACTTAAAATACAATGCCTACTTTTGAGTGTTACTACTACGTTTGGGAAGATTACAGAATAACATATATACTCTATGTATTTTATAATATTAATTGTATTATTTATATGTGTTTGGTTTTTTGCAAGAAAGACAATATCAAAGTATTTCAAATTTATCCAAAGTGGCAGGGCTAAAATCATTGCAACCATTTTTATTGTAGTATTTGGAATAATTTGTAGCCTTTTGTATTGGAAATATGATAGCAAAGGTTTTGAATATGGGTTAAGTTGTAATTTTTGTAGAAATAATTTGCCCTATAATTTAATTCCTGAATCTGATAGATATGGCTCGTTTACCTTAAAAGATGAAGATGATTTTGAGTTGATAGGTAATGGCTTGGGGTATAAAAAAAGTAGTTTTATAATCAAAGATTTTTTAGCCTATGGCTACAATGATACTTCTGTAGTTGTAAAATGTTCCGATAGCCTAAATAATATCAAGTACCTTACTTCTTACGAAACAGGCTACAAAAGCAAAAAAGGCAATCCTGAGATAAGTTTTAAAGATTTAAGTAACAGCGATTTTGAACAGATAAAAGATAAATATCAATGGTTTGAAGTTGATAAAGAAATGTACTATGCAATAGAAGGATACAAGTTTTTATCTATGCTTGGAGTTTTGCTCTCGTTACTATTATTGCTGATAAGTTTATTTAAGTTAAGAAAAGCAAAAGCCCCTTAACTGGCAGTCATGGTCGGAAGAAATTCCAGCCATTTTTTTATGATTAAGTTTTAAAAACTTTGTCTGGATCTCCACCGGCAAAAACAATTAGAATAGCCGTAATCATATCTCTAAGTTCCATTGCGATACGCCTTTTAGCAGTTTTATATCCTATATTATTTGCTTTTTTGTAAATCAAAAGTAACATTGAAGCAATCATTGTCATATAAACCATTACCTGAATTCCGTTTTTATTCATTGAAACCAAATGACTTACGTTGAGTTCTTGTTTTAAGAATC
>JBKEDE010000025.1:0-19284 GCA_047975265.1 Flavobacteriales bacterium | reverse complement strand
TTTTTGCCTCATCATAATATCTTCTATCAACATAATAACTCATTTCAGTCCAATCATTTCTATTGTTTTGTTTATAGTCAAATGTCAATCCTATGTTTTTCATTTTTTCTTTATCCGTTTCGACATTGATGGCTGAAATAAGCAGGTCAGTATTCAAATCATAAACTACTGTGTTTTTGCTATAAGAATTAGAATTCAATATCTTTTTCAATTGATTTTCTTGGTATTCAAGTTTGTAATAAGTGTCGTAATTGCCATCAGATTTTACTTTTGAGTTTAACACAAGTCTGTTGTTTTCAAATTCAAATGTCTGATTGTCATTTTCATAAACAATTTTTTCCAATATAGTTTTGTCTGGCGTTCTGTTTAAGTAAACAGTTATATTTTTATCTTTTCTTTTTATTGAAATTTCGTCTTTAGATTTACTCTCGAAAACAAAATTTATAGTATCAATTTTCTCTTTTCTTTTTTCAATGATTTGTTCAATGAAATTCCCTTTGTATTTAAAATTTACAGTTTTTGGATATTCTGATTTTACAATTAATTGATATAAATCCCCATTTTCATTGTAGCTACAAGTTAACTTGTAATCTCTATTCTTGTCGTCTTGATTTGAGTAACTTGTTATTCTGCCATTCTCTAATTCTATCTTTATATTTTTACTATTAATACTTTCGTTAAGTTGTAATTCGTTAATTAAATATTGATTACCTGTAATTGGATAGTTAAAAATTAAGGAACTGTTTATGTTTGCCATATAATTCAACTCATTGCTCTGATATGGATATTGCATTAATGCAATTACGTCATTATTGCCTTTATCATTTGGGAAATATCCACCATCGGTTATTTCAAAAATTTGCTTTTCATATGTAACACTTTTGACATTTTTATTTAGTCCTAAAAAAGTATAATGTTCTTTTAGTGGTTCATCAAAATAGTATTCCTTATCATTTTTACAAGATGATAAGAAAAAAAGCAGAAGTATTCCTAAAATTAGCTGATTGTTCTTCATATGTGGCATAACACCCAAATATACGCAATATAAATTAAATACACAAAATAGAATAAAATTTTTATCTAATTGTTTTTCAAATGGGTATATTTTTTTATATTTGTATTATACAAAATACGCAATTCGCATTTTGTATAATATTATGAAGCAAACGCTATTGACTTTGGATCTTTCCCAATACGAATTTTGGCAAGGTTCACATCGAAATAAAGAGGTGATTTGGGTAAAATTTCCAAAGGATTTTCAATTGCTCGCAGAGCTGAAAAAACACACAAAACCCATCTGGAGCCAAAGCCAAAAATGTTGGTACGTAAAAGATAATCTCTTTAACCGAAAGCTTTTCGTTTTACCCGAAAAACCACTTGGCAAGACGGCTTTATCCAAAATTACCGAAACAAATCTTCCGGAATTAGAACGTTTTCACGAACAACTTGTCCTTAAGGGGTTCAGTCCCAATACGATAAGAACGTACTCCATAGAATTTGCACAGTTGCTCTATATGCTGAAAGATTATCCCGTTAAAAATCTTTCGGAAGAAAAACTAAGAAGCTATATATTGTATTGCCATAAAGAATTAAGCCTCTCCGAAAGCCAAATACACAGCCGGATGAATGCTTTAAAATTCTATTTCGAAAAAGTATTGAAAAGGGAGCGGATGTTTTTCGATATTCCGCGTCCGAAAAAGCCACTGAAGCTTCCCAAAGCCCTTAATCAGGACGATATAAAGGCAATTATTGATGTTACGGACAACAGCAAACACCGGCTTATCATCAAGTTATGTTATGGAATGGGGCTTCGTGTGAGCGAAATCGTAAATTTGAAAATAGAGGATATCGACAGCCGGAAAATGTTGGTTTTTATTGAAAGAGCCAAAGGCAAGAAAGACCGCTATGTGAAGTTTCCGGAAACGGTTTTGGAGAGCCTCAGACAATATTATAAAGAATACAAACCCCAAAATTATCTATTCGAGGGAAAAGGAAATTCGCAATATTCCATAAGAAGTGCCCAGCAAGTTTTTCGAAACGCCATGAAGAAAGCCGGCATCCGTAAAAAAGTCGGAATCCATTCCCTACGCCACAGTTATGCTACGCATCTTTTGGAATATGGAACGGATATTAGGATTATTCAAGAATTGCTGGGACACAATAGTATCAAAACTACTGAAAAATACACACAGATAACCGATGTATCAAAATCTAAAATAAAAAGTCCCTTGGATTTCATGGTAAGATTATTCAAATTTTAAACTAAACATAATGGCTCTTGAACGTAGATTTGAAATAGATCCGTTCCAATAAGGCTCTGTACCTTGATTGTCAGGAATCATTTCATCATTAATCATAAAAATTCCTTTGATAGCCGGAGTCATTTTAAATCGTTTGAAGTATAGTTCAACACCTGCTTCTGCCTGCCAGTTAAAATTATTTTCTTTCATTCTGAAAACACCTTTTGATGCATCGTCATCTGTTGTTTCATTAGCTTGTAAATTACGCATATAGCCAATTCCGGTAGCAACAAACGGGCGGACATTGTTCCACCGGGCTCCTCTAAAATGAACTAAAAAAGGAATATCTAAATACGTGGATTTAACTTTGAGTTCGCGGTCTGTTTCAGGGATATTGACATTTTCGAAAGTTAATGTTCTGCTGACAAAATGCAATCCGGGTTCTATACGAAAATCCAAATATTTATTAATGTTCATCATTCCCATTAAACCTACGGAAAGACCTGTACTTCCTTTAACAACAATATTAGAACTTGCATTGGAAACAGGATCTAATTTAAAATCCCAACGACTCAATCCTATGTAATACCCCCAGTTGAAACGTGTTTCAGATTCAAAATTTTGCAGATTGAGGATTCTTTCTCGCTGCCCGAAAAGATTTAAGGAGAGTAAAACAGCTAAAGTTAAAACGATGTTTTTCATACTGTACTAACGTGATTTAATTAAGATTATTTTACGGAAGTATAAATGGTTGATATTCCAAATGTAAGGCTTTTATTTGTTACCGATTTAAAACCACATTTTTTAATGATTTCGACCATTTTTTTTCCATACGGAAAAGCCTCTACAGATTCAGGTAAATAGGTATATGCAGCATTGTCTTTTGAAAAGATACGCCCAATGTTAGGTAATATATTTTTAGAATAAAAGCCGTATAATTGTTTCATAGGGAATTTTTCAGGTTGAGAAAATTCAAGAATAATAAAGGTTCCTTCCGGCTTTAAAACCCGTTGGATTTCTGTTAATCCTTCTTCCAGATTTTCAAAATTACGTACGCCAAAAGAAACGGTAACTACGTCAAACGTATTTTCTTCAAAGGGCAAATTTTCAGAATCTCCTTGAATCATTTCAATTTGCTTATTTAAGCCTTTTTCAGCAACTTTTTTTCTACCTACTTCCAACATTCCGGCAGATAAATCAAGCCCTGTAATTTTTGCAGAAGTATTTTCAGCAATCATAATTGCCAAATCGCCGGTTCCGGTAGCTATATCCAGTATATTGCTTGCTTTTAATGTTTTTATGTGCCGGACGACTTTTTTTCGCCATTGTATATCAATTCCCATAGATAAAAAGTGATTCAAAAAATCATACTTAGGAGAAATGTTATCAAACATTTCCGCTACCTGCTCTTTTTTACTTTTATCCGATTCTTTATATGGTTTTACGCTAGTTCCCATGAAAAATTTCCACTACAAACCGCAAAGATAGAATAAATTATAATGCTTTTAAAAACTAAATTATTTTTATTTTTGAATTAAACCTTTTGGCTTTTGAAGAGTCAAATTAACAAATCGAATGAATGAACGATAAGGAATTAGTCGATTTAATTATAAAAAAAAAACAAACGGAGGAAGGTTTTCGGATCTTGCTGAAAATGTATCAAGAAAGGGTGTATTGGCATATTCGAAAAATGGTTTACAACCACGATGATGCGGATGATGTTACACAAAATACATTTATAAAAGTGTATAAAAATTTAAAAAAATTTAAAGGAGATTCAAAATTATACTCGTGGATTTACAGAATAGCAACCAATGAAGCTATAACGTTTATCAATCAAAAAAAGAAAAAAGAGCAGGTTCGTTTTGAAGAAGTGAGTTATTCTTTAACCCAAAATTTAGAATCGGATGTGTTTTTTGAAGGAGATGAGATGGAAATAATACTACAACGTTGTATTGCTCAATTACCTGAACAACAACGATTGGTTTTTCAAATGAAGTATTTTGATGATATGAAGTACGAAGAAATGGCAGAAATTTTACAAAAATCAGTAGGAGGATTGAAAGCAAATTACCATCATGCGGTCAAAAAAATAAAAGAATTAGTAGAAGTAGAAGTATTGAAACAATCAAAATAATAAAATATCATGAACGATTTAGGATTTAATCATAAGAAAAAAGTATTTAAAGTTCCTGAAAATTATTTTGAGGAATTAGAAAAGAATATTTTAGCTCAAACTGTTGAAACAAAACAAAAAAGTATAAAAATAGTTTCTTCAAAACGTAAACGTTATGTAATTTCTTCCATTGTTGGAATTGCAGCAAGTTTATTAATCATTGTAGGTGTGTTTTTTAATATCAATAAAGCATCAGAAGAAACTTTATCTAACGAAGACTTAATCACCATTGAAAACAGTATTTACAGTACCTTGTTAAGCAATTCTGATTGGGCTGATGAAGATTTGTTAAGTTATGAAACTTCTTACTTCTTGGAATAAAAATCTACTTTTCAGAAAGTAAAAAAGAATCTTATAGTTATAAAAACCGGATATAGAATATTTGTTTTTTGTTTTCAAATTCCATATTTTTGTAAAAAACAGAGCATTCATTAGGCGGCATTTAAAATGAAACAAATCGTACCATCATACTTATTACTTCTGATATTGATGACTTCTTGCCAAAGTCAAGAAGAAAAGAATAAAACTGTGGAAATTGTATCAACAGAAAAAAATAGTACACCTTATTCTGACTTGGTTCTTTACGATAATTTTGACAATGAATTAGTCCTCGATACGATTGATTAAAAATAGATTTGAAGCACAATTTTCACCCGTTTACATTGGAGAAATCACCGACTCAATTAAATTGACGTATAAAACCTCGAATATCAAGCAACGTACAATTGAAAGGGATAGATACAAAAGACCAAGTCCAACTGATTTGAAAATCTATATTGATACAACTAGAACAATTGGTTTTTCAATGGGCGTTTGGGAAAACTATAAAAAACCTGAATATCGAGTAAACAAAAAATCGTATCCGATTTTCATGGAAAATCTAAGCACGGACACTTTAAGAGTGGGCTTGGGTGATATTCTACCAATGGTTACGGAGATTAAGGATTCTCTTGGACAATGGATAGAAATAGAACGACCCTTTATTTATGACTGTGGAACAGGGCTAACTGAGTTTTATCTTCCTCCAAATCAAGTTGTAATTACAGCGTTAAGACAGTATTTAGGTAAGATAAAAACTAAGTACAGAGTAAAATATGAACTTTCGGACAAAGCTATTTTCTCAAATGAAGTAAAGGGTAATATTTACCTTGAATAAAACAAAACTCATTTTATTACTTTTGTTTTATGGATGACGTTATACAAAAATTACCTCAAAAAGCCAAAGATAAACAAAAAGAGCATAAACTGTTTTTAGAAAAACTGAAAAAGAAAAAACCGAAAAAGTTGGATTTCATGATGCAAGAAATACACCATGAAATTTTTCAAAAAATAGATTGCTTAGAGTGTGCCAATTGCTGTAAAACCACAGGACCTCTTTTAATTCAAAAAGATATAGAACGAATAGCAAAACATCTTAGGATAAAACCGCAACAATTTGTTAATCAATATTTAAGATTAGACGAAGATCAAGATTATGTTTTTCAGTCCATGCCATGCCCTTTCTTAGGTTCTGACCATTATTGCTCTATTTATGAAGTTCGTCCAAAGGCATGTAAAGAATTTCCACATACGAATCGTAAGAAATTTTATCAAATCAATGCTTTAACGCTTGAAAATGTTAAAATTTGTCCGGCTGTTTATGAAATTATGGAAGAAATACAGAAAAAATTACGCGTCTAAGGATTTAAAAGGTTGTAATTTTGTTGCAATGAACGAGAGAAAGAAACATAAATCAGGGTTTGTAAATATTATAGGAAATCCGAATGTAGGAAAATCAACTTTAATGAATCATCTGGTTGGAGAGCGGTTATCGATTATTACTTCAAAAGCTCAAACAACTCGGCATCGTATTCTGGGTATTGTAAGCGAGGAAGATTATCAAATTGTTTTTTCTGATACGCCGGGCGTAATCAAGCCTGCTTATGAAATGCAGGAGGGAATGATGTCATTTGTAAGGCAGGCTTTTCAAGATGCTGATGTTTTGTTGTATATGGTAGAGATAGGAGATAAGATTTTGAAAGATGCTACATTTATGCATAAGATTAAGACTACCGATATTCCGGTTTTATTGCTGATTAATAAAATTGACCGATCCAATCAAGAAAAATTAATTGAGGAGGTAACCCACTGGAAGGAAACGTTGCCTAAGGCAGAGATTATTCCTATTTCGGCATTAGAAGGTTTTAATATTGAAACGGTGAAGGAATTGATTATTGAAAGACTACCCGAATCACCTGCTTTTTATCCTAAAGAAGCATTGACGGATAAACCGGAACGCTTTTTTGTAAATGAAGCTATTCGAGAAAAAATCTTATTGAATTATAAAAAAGAAATTCCATATTCTGTCGAGGTAGAAACGGATTTGTTTAAAGAAGATGAAAAGATGATTCGGATTCATGCCAATGTTTATGTAGAGCGTAATTCTCAAAAAGGGATTATTATTGGTCATCAAGGAAAAATGTTAAAAAAAACAGCTACGGAAGCTCGCTTGGATTTGGAAAAGTTTTTTCAGAAAAAGATTTTTTTGGAGCTTTTTGTAAAAGTAAATAAAGACTGGCGAAAAAATAAGAAACAATTAAAACGATTTGGATACGAGAATTAAATTAAGCCTACTCATCTAAATATAAAAGACACAAGAAGGCTTGGAATAGGGTTGTGATATTTTTAGTTAATCTAAAAAAGGGTATAAATTAAGAAACAAATCCTGCTCGTTCAATTAGATATTTCTCGGAAGGTTCTTTTCCTCTAAACTTTTTGTATAATTCCATAGGATTTTCGGTACCTCCTTTTTCTAAAACAGTTTGTTTTAATTTTGTAGCAGTTTCTTTATTAAATATACCGGTTTCTTTAAAATAAGCAAAGGCATCTGCATCTAAAACTTCTGCCCATTTGTAAGAATAATAGCCGGAAGAATAACCACCTTGAAAAATATGGGAGAAAGCAGTACTCATGAGTGTTTCTTCTATTTCGGGGTACAAATTGGTAAGAGTGAAGACTTCTTTTTCAAAAGTTTTAACCGATTGGATATTTTCGGGGTTTTGCCCGTGCCAAGCCATGTCTAAAAGTCCAAAACTGATTTGTCTAATGGTTTGATAACCCTCCATAAACGCTTTTAAATTTTTGATTTTATCAATGTATTTTTGGGGGATGGTTTCTCCTGTTTCGTAATGTTTTGCAAATAAATCTAAGGCTTCTTTTTCATAACACCAGTTTTCGAGCAGTTGAGAAGGCAGCTCAACAAAATCCCAATACACATGTGTTCCTGATAAACTCTCATAAACGGTATTTGCCAGCATACCGTGTAAAGCATGCCCAAATTCATGAAATAAAGTAGTTACTTCGTTAAATGTAAGTAATGAAGGCATTTCTTTAGTAGAAGGTGTAAAGTTGCAGACAATGGATACATGAGGTCTTTCTTGTTGTCCTTTTATGTTTGACTGTCCTTTGTAGGAAGTCATCCATGCACCGCTTCTTTTTTCTTTTCGAGGATGAAAATCGGCATAGAATAATGAAATAAATTTACCGTTTTGGTCGGTTACTTTGTAGGTTTTAACCTCAGGGTGGTATTTTTCAATGGTGAAAATTTCTTCAAAATGTAATCCGAAAAGTAAGTGAGAAACTTTAAAGACCCCTTTTATAACATTTTCTAATTTAAAATAAGGTTTTAGTATCTCGTCATTAAAATGGTATTTTTCTTGTTTTAATTTTTCAGAATAATAAGCATGATCCCAAGGTTGTAAAGTTTTAATATTTTCTTTCTTTGCTAATTGTTTTAATTCTTCAATTTCTTTTTGTGCAAAAGGCTTAGCGTGGTATAGCAGATTATGCAAAAAAGTATTCACCTTTTCAGGTGTTTTTGCCATTCGTTCTTCTAAAATAAAATCAGCATGCGTTTTATAACCAAGTAAGTTTGCCTTTTGGTAGCGTAGCTTAACCATTTTTAAAACAATGGATTCGTTATTGTATTTGTTTTTTTTATATCCTCTTGAACCAAAAGATTTAAATAATTTTTTACGTAAGTTACGGTTTTTAGCATAGGTCATAAAGGGAACATAACTAGGGTATTGTAAGGTAAAAATCCAGCCTTGTTTATTCTGTTTTTTGGCTAATTGCAAGGCAGTATCTTTTGCATGTTGAGGTAGTCCTTCTAAATCATTTTCATCCTCTACAACCATCTCATAGTGGTTGGTTTCTGCTAAAACATTTTCTCCGAACTGTAAGGAAAGTTGTGCTAATTCTTCATTAAGTTTTCTTAATTCTTCTTTTTGCTTATCGTTTAAAAGAGCCCCGTTTCTACTAAAATTTTTATAGGTTTTTTTCAATAACATTACTTGTTCAGGAGTCAGGTTTTGAGGGATGTTTTTATAAACAAATCGGACTTTTTCAAATAAATCTTGATTAAGAATAATGTCGTTACTGTGTTGGGTTAAAATAGGGGATATTTCTTGTGCTAATTGTTGAATTTTTTCATTGGTTTCTGCAGAATTTAAATTAAAAAATACGCTTGAAACAGTATTTAATAATTTTCCTGAGATTTCCAATGCTTCTATTGTGTTTTCAAAAGAGGGCGTTTCTTTATTTTTAATAATGGATTGAATTTCTTTTTTGGCTTTTTTTATAGCTTCTAAAAATGCGGGTTTGTAATGTGTGGGTTGTATTTTTTCAAAAGGAATGCTGTTGTAAGGCGTATTGAAATTGTCTAATAATGGATTCATAAATCGTTCTGCTAAAATTAAAATCCAAAAGTACGATTTTAGAAAAAAGAAAAAAAGACTGAATAGAGAAAACGATGGATTTTGTATCTTTGAAAAAAATAAACAGATGAATAAAAATCCGATGCTGACAGGACTTATGATTGCGGTTTTGGTAGTTATTTTTTCGTATGTGGTTTCCCATTTTATGAATCAAAAAGAACTGGAATTTATTATTGACAATCCTACATCAGAGAAAATCAGTGTTCAAATCGATGATCAGAATCATGTTATAGAAGCTCATTCGTTTAAAATAATTGGGTTGGAGACTGGTGAACATACTTTGAACGGAGAACATAAATTTATTTATGATTTTATTCATCAAGGGGTGTTGAATCCGACACGATCTACGTATTATATCTACAAGCGTTTTTATGGAAGTGTAGCAAAGAAAGATTCTGTTTTTCAAAATGCACCTGTTTTAAAAATAGCCGATAAAGAATATCGATTTACCGATACGATTTCAGCTTATTTTATTCAAGACTTTTATTACAATCTGAATGAGAATTTTCCTGATTGGACTAATTCGCAAAAAGATAGTTTGAAAATTGATTCCAGAAAAAAAATATTCAGAAAAGAAGATTTTGAGGTATTTTATAAAAAAGAAGTTGATGCATGAAATTTAGGACAGAACTTCATGTTTTAAAAGAATCTTTTGAAATAGATTATTCCGGTAAACTATTTTTTATGGGTTCTTGTTTTTCAAAAACCATGTATGCCGAATTAAAGAAAAGAGGTTTCAAATATTTATCAGGGAATCCTTTTGGAGTTTTGTTCAATCCTATTTCCATTGCAAAAGTTTTACATGTTACGATAAATCGGGAAGAGATAAAAGAAGATGCTTTTTTTGAAAATCAAGGAATTTTTCGTCATTGGGATTTTGGTTCTCAAGTTTTTGAAAAAGATTTAAAGACAACCGTTTACCAATTGAATAAAAAAATAAAAGAACAACATCTATTTTTAAAGAAAGCGGATGTAATTTTTATAACTTTAGGCACGGCATGGGTTTATGAATTGGTTGAGAATAAACAAGTGGTTGCCAATTGTCATAAAATGCCTTCTGTATTATTTAGAAAAAGTTTACTGAAGGTTGATGAGATACAAAAAACATTAACCTCTTTGTTGGAAAATCTTCAAAAAATAAATTATCATGTCAATGTTGTATTTACGGTGAGTCCGATTCGTCATATAAAAAATGGAATTGTTGAAAATCAAAGGAGCAAGGCTGTGTTGCTTCTTGCCGTTCATGAAATGCTTCATAATGTAAAAAAATGTTTTTATTTTCCTTCTTATGAGTTATTAATGGACGATTTGAGAGATTACCGATATTATGAAAAAGATATGTTGCATCCAAATGGTCAAGCAGTAGACTATATTTGGGGAAAATTTAAAAATGCTTATTTTTCAGAGGATACTTGTAAAAAAATAAAACAAGTTGAAGAAATACGAAAAGCATTAAGACATCGCTCATTGTCCAATATGCTTAATAATGACCAAAAATTTAACGATAAAATTCAAATCCGGATTCAGGAACTTAAACGAAGTATCGATTTTGAACTTTAAAAAAATAATCGTAAGTTTGGTAAAACTTAATTGAAAACCATTAATAAGCATACTGTAATTGTTGTTCTTTATAACTAATAAATTAAAGAATGAACAAAAATTTATTCCGAGCAACCTTTATACTATTAATTATCAGTATTATCTTCCTGCTTTTTTTAGTTTTAAACGGATTATATACCCGAAACAAAGAAAGGTCAATGGATAGGTTGCGGTTAGAAAAAGAAATTAATCTATCAAAATTATTCTATCATTCAGAGCTTCTAAAGCGGGCTACACTGCTTTATGTTTCAAGTGGTGATGAAAGATGGAAAATCAGATATGACCAGTATATAGATACAGTTGAGTTGGATTTAAAAAACTTAAAAGCGTTTATTGAAAAAGATTCATATAAATACGAAATTTTAGATGATGAATTTAAACGTTTAAGAGAAATCGAAAGCAAGGCTTTTTATCTAATGAAAGATTTAGGAAATCAAGAAGCCTACGACTATTTGATTAATGATGATCCTGAAACAGCCTATGTAGAATTGGTTGATATATTCTACAATGAAGTTTTTATTTTTTCAACAGTTGATAAAGAAATTGAGTTAGTCCGCCTAAAAGGAAGCATTATCATGGCGGATGAAATTTTAACTTCTTCAACATACTTAGCCGGATACACTGGTGATAATCGGTGGATAAAACAATATAACCAGACCGTAAGAAGACTTGATAAATATTTGGAAGAAGCAGCTAATAAAGATTTGGATATTTTGAAAACCATTCAGGTTAATAAAATCATATATTTAAAGGAAAGACAAGTACAAAGATTAATTAAAAATGGTAAAGTAGAGGAAGGATTGGCTCTTTTAAACAGTTCTGAATACAAGGCAAAAAAAGAAATCTTTAACTCCGGAATGAAAAAAATTAATCAAGAAATTGATAGAAATGCGTTTGCAATCATCAAAGACCGATTTGAAAAATTTATTAAAGAAATGGTTGTCAGTTTAGGATTAATCGTAATTTTAATGTTGTTGGCTTTATTTCTGTTTAATTATCAGAATAATTTAGACAAAACAAATTATGAATTAAAAAATCTTAATAAAGAATTAAATCAAAAAAATGCCCAGTTAAATAATTTTGCACACATCATTTCACATGATTTGAAAGCCCCGTTACGCCACATGACTTTTTATTTGGAAGAAATAGGTTTTAATGAAATATGGGAACAGAATAAATGCAAAAAAACCGGAAAAATTTTTACAGATATTGAAAATGCAAAAGAACAAGCCTATTATATGTACGGAATGATTGACGAAATATTGGATTTTTCCAAAGTTTCAACACATCAAGTGGATATGAAATATATTGATACAGAATTAGTTGTGAGTCAGATTCTCTCTAATATCTCAATTCCCAAAAATATAGAGATTATCCGTAAAGTTAAATTGCCCACAGTACTTTCTGATGAAGTCAATCTAAATCAGATTTTTAGAAATTTGATTATCAATGCCATTAAATACAATAATAAGAAAAATGGAAATATTGAAATTGATTGTGAGGAAACCAAACAATCATACATTTTTTCCATAAAAGACAATGGTATTGGAATTCCGGATATAGAGAAAGAAAAAGTATTTAATCTCTTTTATAAAACAAAGAGTAATAAAGGAAGTCACGGAGTTGGTTTAAGTATCGTAAAAAAGAGTGTAGAAATCATAGGAGGTAAAATTTCATTAGAATCTGAAGTAGGAAAAGGAACAACTTTTTATATTGATATTCCAAAAAGATAAAAATATTAAAGAGTATCTTTACCAAAATTTTTTTGAATGAATTTTATCGATACACATGCTCACTTGTATTCCAGTCAGTTTAAAGATGACCAAGATGAAATGATAAAAAGAGCCTTTGAGGCAAAAGTAAATCAAATCTATTTGCCTTCAATCGACAGTTCCTATTATCAGTCCATGTTAGAATTGGAGCAAAAATATCCGAAAAACATACAATTGATGATGGGATTGCATCCGTGTAATGTAAAACAGCAAACGTATAAGGAAGAACTTCGGTTTGTGGAAGAACAATTGAGTAAACGCCCTTTTTCAGCAGTTGGAGAAATTGGAATCGATTTGTATTGGGATTCATCAACTTTAGAAGTTCAAAAAGAAGTTTTTTACCAACAAATTTACCGGGCAAAAGAATTGGATTTAGCGGTTAATATTCATTGCAGAGAGGCTTTTGAAGAAACATTAATGATTTTAGAAGAATTAAAAGATGAAAAACTGTCTGGAATTTTTCATTGCTTTTCAGGTACAAAAGAACATGCCGAAAGAGCCATTGCTTGTGGAATGAAATTAGGAATAGGCGGTGTTGTAACGTTTAAAAATGGTAAAATTGACCGGTTTTTACACGAAATTGATTTGAAACACATAGTGTTGGAAACCGATGCACCGTACTTGGCACCAACACCTTTCCGAGGTAAACGAAATGAAAGTGCTTACATCGTTACTATTGCTGAAAAATTAGCTTCTATTTACCAAAGAGGATTGGATGAAATAGCTGAAATTACTACTCAAAATGCATTAGAAATTTATAAAGATTATCAATTATAAAAATAGGTTGTATTTTTCTTACAGATTATTAACACTAAAACACTAAAGAATATGAAATGGTTAATGCGAATTTTTGGAATAATAGGAATTCTTTTTCTATTGTTTTTAGTCGCTCAATTTTTTATGCCTTCTCAAATGGATATTACGGTTGAAAGGGAATATAGAGTACCTCCAGAACAAGTTTATAAGGCCTTTGCTAACACTGAAATATTCAATTCTTTTAACGAATGGATGAAGATAGACCCTGAAAATACAAAAGTAGAATATTCAGAAATTAAAGAAGGAAAAGGAGCAAATTACCAATGGTCGAATACCATTAATGTAAACGAAGTCGGATCTGGGAGTTTGGCTATTGTAGAGGCTCAGCCTCATTCTTTGATAAAGTATGAAATGCGTTTTGGAGATGACCCAACACCGGGAATAGGTACGATAACGATTTCTGAAAAACAAGGAAAAACAAAAGTAGCTTGGAATTTTTTAGCAGTAGAAATGCCTTTTATGTTTCGTTTTCTCAATAAAATTTTTTATGAAATGGTATTAAATCATATGGACCAATCTTTGATTAATCTTGAAGAAACTTTAAAAACAATGCCGAGAAAAAAAGAAGAAATTATTGAAATAGAAAAAGAATCTGCATTAACTCAATTTCCTGAAGAAAAAAGAGTCATAGCATTATTTCAAGAAACATCCATAGATGATAAACAAGAAATCTCAATGGTTTTTCAAGAATCTATGGGTTTAATATACAGTTATTTAGTAGATGATCAGGGGTTGGAATCAGGAAAAGATTTTTCATATCCTGTCGGGATTTATAAGGCATGGGATGAAAAAAATAAAACGGCTGAATTTTACGTAGGGTTTATTGTAAACAAAGATGTGCCGTTGGGAGAAGAAATGGAAATGGTTACAATTCCGGCTTCAAAAGTGGTTAAAAAAGTTTATCAAGGAGCGTATGAAGAAACAGGAAAGGTTCATGAGGCAATAAGAAAATTCATCGAAAAAGAAAAAATAAAACCAACGGGAAATCCTTTTGAAATTTATAAAAGCGAACCGTCTGTTTCGAACAATAAAAAAATAACAGAAATTTATTATCCTGTAAAATATTAAAAATCAAGTGCTGTTTTTTTATTCCTATTCACACTACGAATTTACAAAATTATTTAGTGTTTTACAAGTAGAATTTTAGTTGAGGAGTATTTTCTTAGCATGACCGCCATCGGTTCGGATGTACACGCAGAAGCAGAAAAGGAAGCACAAATGTTCGGTTTTGTATTTGCTGTAAGCCAAAATGGTTTTTCAACCGCTAACTTACGAAAAAAGACCAATCTTTCAAATTATGAATTCAACCCGCTCTTTCGCAAACACGATGTTGGCGGCTAGCATTTTCAATTTATTACGTTTTCCAGTTTTAAGTTTTTCAATTTTGTCAATGTTCCAAATCTTGTGTTACTAACGGCTTTCATATCGTAAGTGTGATTTGGTGTTTTTACTATTATTTTTTCTTCATAAATGATATACTCTGTGTTACGATTTGTAAAAGACAAAGTGCTTTCACGATTTGAGTATTTGAATATGTCATTGTATAGTAATTCTATTTTGTCGTTTGAGTCTGTGAAGATGTAATATAAAATATTTTCTGTCCTAAAAATTTGCATTTTTTTCTTGTTTTCAAATTCAAAGGAAAGCAATAAATTGTCTTTATCTACTTCCAATGCAAGCATTTGATATGTGGATTTTATCATTTTGCCATTGACTAAATTCTGTTCTTCATAATCCCAAGTAATTCCCGAAGCACTCATTCCTTCTTCAACTATTTTTATTGGATAAGGCTTGCTGCCTTTTACTTTAAATTCTGAATATTGATGCCAACAGCAACCACTTTTTGTCATTGTTCTAATTGTTTTTGTTTTGTGGTCAATGTCAAACATTCCGCAATAATCTTGTGAAAGCTCGGTAAATTCAGGACTTTGTTTAAACCCTTTGTCTGTCGCTAAATAGATTTGAAATGATGGTCCGTGATAACAACTATTTTGTCCGTCCATAATTGCAAAATCTTTTATTCCGTCAAAATTATAGTCTTCGTATAGAATTTGGCTTTGTTCTCCATATGGAAGTTCTTTTATGTTGGCAAGAACTTTTCCTTTATGAAGTTCAAAAGTCAATTCGTCTGAATTTATTTTTATGAGTTGTTTCTTGGTTCTTTTGTCAAAGATTGCAACCCAACCTTTGCTAAAAACTTCTGTTGTATCTGCAATGTACAGTTTCCCAAAATATTCTTTTGAGAAATTATCAACGACAAATGTTGTCTGACATAATGCAAATTTTGAAAGTATAAAAATTAGTATGAATGTTATTAGTTTCATTTCAGATTAAGCCCAATATCGGGGCTAAACGCAGTTGTTACGTTTGCAATATACGAAGTAATTGCGGGAAGTGCAAAATTGCGTTTAGCCAATATGTATGCTTGTAGCGAAGCGGAGTGCAATCATCATTGGTGTAGCCCCGATGTTAGCGGTAGGCATTTTTATCCGAACATTAAGTTTACTCGTTTCCCAAGTCCAAACTCGAAAATTCGGTATAAAGTCGAAAGTTGAATATCGCATTTTCCGTTTTCCAGTCTTGATATGTAACTTTTTTTAGTTCCTACTTTTTCAGCGAGTTGCTCTTGAGTCATATTCGCTTCTTTTCGGGCTTCTTTCAACATTTCGCTTATCACGTAATATTGGGCTTTTTCCTCGAATTTATCACGCTTTTCAGTTCCGATTTTTCCGTATTTAATGTCTAATAACTCGTCAAAGTTTTTAGCATTTCTAATGTTTTCTTTAGTCATTATTTTTTCTTTTTAGAGTTAAAATATTCTTCTTTTAGTTTCAATGCCAATTCAATTTCCTTTTTTGGTGTTTTTTGTGATTTCTTTTGGAAAGCATTAAACAGCACAACTAAATTTCCTTTGTCGAAGCAACAAAATATTCTGTAAATGTTGCTTTCAAATTCTATTCGTATTTCAAAAAGTCCGTCAGTTCCTGTCATGTGGTCGAGGAATTTTTTCGGAACATTCTGAACGGTTCTTATAATCTTAAAAATATACTCTATTTTCTCTTGCACTTTTCCGGATTGTTCAACATAAAAGTCAACAAAATAGTGTTCGTAGAAAATAATTTTTCGCTCAGTTTTCACTCTACAAAGTTAACTCAAAAGTTATCAATTTGCAAATTTTTTTTCGAGATTTGAATTTGGTGGAGAGTTTCGATACGCTTACCGCTAACGAGAAAGTATTTCTGTTGTGTGGGCTTTTTATGACTGAGTTTTCAGTGATATTCAACCCCGCATTTCGCCAATACACTGTTATCTGTAGTTTTTATTATTAAGAACCTTTCTCAAAGTTTTTTGGTATTCTTTGTCAAAATCAACAATAGCTCCATCATCATTCATTCCTTTGTAAATTATATAACCGAAATCAAAAATTGTATCTTTTTTAATTTGATAAAATGAAGTCCAATTTCTTCCTGACATAACTTCGTTATCTATCAAGTTATATTCCACTATAAAGTTTGGATTTTTTATTTGATTAAACCCTTTAACTTTTTTTAATGAGTTCTTCAAAGTATCAATCAAATACAAATTATATGTCCAATTACTTCTTACATCAGAGTCATTTTGGATTAAAACATCTTTAATTCCATCATTGTTGAAATCTCTAAAATTAATCTCTGCAACAATGGAAAATATTGAATCAACGAAAATATTTTTTCCATTTTGTTTTAACTCAAAAAAATAATTTTTTGAATTTTCATCTAAACTTTGCGGTGGTGAATCATTTATTTGATAAAGTTTTATGGAATATTTTTTATTAGGATAAATGGAATCACATAAAATTTCTATCTCGTTATTTTGAGTTTTATTCTCAATGTTTTTCTCTCCATTTAATGTTAGAGTTTTTTCTTGTTTTTTGACACAAGAATTAAACAATATAGTTATAATTAGAATTGTAAAAATTCTTTTCATATTTTTTGTTTTAATTACACACAACGTCGGGGCTATGAGTAGCACGGGATTTCGAAGCCCATAATTTTCGGTTTGGCACGAACGGTAGCCGAAACTTCGATTTGGCACTTTCGCCCGTATTACGCTTATACAATGTTAGCACCAGTTTTTTGTCCTTTCCAATTCCATTTATTGTCAATTAGTTCGTAATCATTCCATTTTGCTCTGTTAATTAAATCGGTGTCTTCAACTTTCTCATCCATTGTCCAATAATAATTTTCTCCAATTTTGTAATAATATCCTTCTCGTGAATAGTAGTACGCTTTAAACCCTTTATCTCTAATAAACTGTGCGATTTTGATAAACTCATCCTTATGTACTAAACCAACTTTTGATAACACAATATATTCGTGTGGGGCTTTACTCGCATATGTTTTTGCAAAAATCCACTGAAATTGGTTTATAAACTTCTTAAATTCTTTTTCTGTGTAACTGTTTTTAAGCTCTTTTATGTTTTCAATTTCATCAATGTCTTGTGAAGAAGCATTAATTAAATTTTCTAAAAATGATGAGATGTAATTTATGGTTTTTCCATTTGGTTTTATTTCTGTCCAAATTTCGTCATTCCAAAATTGAAATTCTATGTCAGGAAAAAGTGTCCACCAAACCTCGCTTAATTTTTGATTTAAAACATTGAATTTTACAAAACTTTTTTCTTCATTCAACATCTTTTCACTTTTTGTTAGATTACAATAATAATCGTTGTAGTCTGTTCTTTTTATTTTTTCTTTAGAAATGATTAAAGGGTAAAAAGAACGAATTTTTGAAGTTGAGTTGTACCCAATTCTATTTGAAAAAACTGCTAAGCAAGATGATTTCCAAGTTTTTTTCTTAATTGCCCAACCTTTAAAATGGGCTTTGTTTAAATCAAAATTTCCTTCTATAAATTCCCAATTGTTGTCAATTACATTTTTGTTTTTCAAATTTTCAAAAACGAATTTTGGAAGTTCTTTATTAAATAATTGGTTTATTTTATCAATATAAATTTCCTCAAATTTTTTGCGATTGTCGTTCCATAACGAGATAATTTGATGTGCAGAAATTATGTTATCTTTTAAGGTCTCGTAAATAGGTGTATTTTTCAAATCGTTTTGTTTTCTAAATTCTAAATTAATGTATTCGGTAAACTCTTCTATTATTTTTATAAGCCTTGTAGCTTTCCTGTCTTTTAAGATTTCAAGGCAGGCAATTAACCAAGTTCTTATTTGTGAAAAAGAGATGATTGAAAACTTATTTCCAAGTTTTTCTTTTTCTTCTTTGGTTAAGCTTTTTTCGGTAGGAGCAGAACCGTTTGCTGAAAGATAAATCATTAGAAAATTATCTTCTCCGAACTCTTTTTTCATAAAGTCGCAGTATCTTATGATTTGCTCGTCTTGGTCATCAGCAAATGGTTTGTTTTCAATTGCAACCGCAAATTTTTTATCAAAAACTAGTAAAATATCTATTTGTCCATTTCTAATAGAGTATTCGAGGTAAAGGTCTGTTTTATTTGTGCTTTTGTGGGGAGTTTTGGTTTTTATGAGTTTTTCAAAAAATAGGTTCAGAAATAATTTTCCTTGTAGGTGGGAACCATTCTCGTCTAACAGTTCTCCTAAAAACCTTGAAATTTGTGTTTCTTTTGGAGATAAAATTTGAAATCCATTGAAATCTGGAGTTGTTAATTCCCTAGTTTTTATTTCTTCTTCATAAAGCCGTTTCACAACATCATAATAAGAACTTTAAAAGATACTTAAAAAATAGCCAATAAAAATTGTTGTATATTTACCCTCAATCGGTTTATATCATACTATTAATCAAATTTTATGAAAAAAACACTTCTGATAATATTTTTAATTATAGGCTGCCTTTCTTTTTCACAGGTAAGCACCCAACAAAAGAGCGTGTCTGATTATGCTATTGAATTAACAAAGCAAAAAGTAACG
>JBKEDE010000032.1:0-33576 GCA_047975265.1 Flavobacteriales bacterium | reverse complement strand
TGAAAATCCTAATTCTGTAGATTTTGGGAATTTGAGTGTGGGGCAAATGAGTAGGATTTATAAGATGGTGAGTAGTACGGGTAATCAGTGTTTTTTTGTTCAATCTAATGTTGCAAAAAGTATCCAAAACAAATTTGAGTTTTCTGCCCTGAACAAAATGGAAAAGTCGGTTGAAGAAGTGATGATTAAAGAAATCTGCTGGAAACTAAAAGTGGATAGGTTAGGAAATATTTCAAAAATATAAAAATGAAGCGGGAGGAATTTTTAAAATCGTTTGGAATTGGTGTTAGCGGATTAGTGTTGCCTAAAACTTCGTTTTTCAGCACACGAGAAGTGAAAATTTATGATAATTATGTAAGAGGATTACAATATTATGATTTTCGGAAAATAAAAAAATCCGTCAAAGAAGGAGACGATTTGATTTTAAAACGAGATGTGGAAAATGTACACGATACTTTTGCCATAGAAATATATCATAATGAAAACAAATTAGGATATATAGCTGCTTTTGAAAATATTGTTTTGGCTAATATTATAGATCAGCAAGTGCCACTAACAGCTAAAATTAGCAAACTTGATTTAGAAGATATTTACAATGCTGTTGCTATTGAAATCTATGCCGAATTGGTTATTCCGTCCGATAAACTAATTACAATGATTAGTGCAGAACAACGAGCTGACGATTCCATAGATTTGTACAGAGGAAACCATTATTAACATAAATTATGCTTTACCGCTCCATATACATCGGCAATCCGGCTTATTTAAAGTTGAAAGACGAGCAAATGCGAGTTATCTGCCCGGAAACGAAAACCGAAAAAGGTCGTGTTCCGGTGGAAGATTTGGGGTTGTTGATGTTGGATCATTTTCAGATTACGCTTTCGCATCAACTTATCCAAAAAATGATGGGAAATAATGTGGTCGTCATTAGTTGCGATGCCCATCATTTACCACACGGTATTATGCTTCCGATGTATGGTCATACCGAACATTCACAGAGGGTAAAAGACCAAATGGAAGCCAGTGAACCCTTAAAAAAGCAACTTTGGAAACAAACTGTAGAAGCAAAAATTAAAAATCAAACGGAGGTTTTAAAACAGTTGGAAACTTATTATGAACCGATGCTTCAATACCTCGATAATGTAAAAAGTGGCGACACCACGAATATGGAAGGTATTGCAGCACAACATTATTGGAAATATCTAATTGCTCCCGATTTTCTTAGGGAACGGTTTGGCGAATCGCCCAATCAATTCTTTAATTTTGGTTATGCGGTTTTGCGTAGCATTGTAGCAAGAGCCGTTGTGGAAACCGGATTGCTTCCCGTATTGGGGATTTTTCATAAGAACAAATACAATCCATATTGTTTGGCGGACGATATGATGGAACCGTATCGTCCATTTGTCGATTTATTGGTAATGAAGTGGTTAGAAGAAAATCCCCAGTCGGAAAAATTAACCAAAGAATTTAAAGCCTATTTGTTACAAATTGCAACGTATGATGTAAAAGTGGAGGAGAAAAAGCGTCCGTTATTGGTTGCTGTAAAATCAACCGTATCTTCCCTCTACAAATGTTATACCGGGGAAAAGCGACAGATAGCCTATCCGGACTTGATATGAAGGCTGAACGATTTAATGCATACCGAATTATGTGGGTAATGGTTTTATACGATTTGCCAACCGAAACCAAGGCAATGAGAAGAGCTGCCAACCTTTTCCGAAAAAGGTTGGAGGATGACGGATTTGCCCTTTTTCAGTTTTCCATTTACACCCGCCATTGTCCGAGTCGGGAAAATGCCGAAGTACATATCAAAAGAGTGAAATCCATCTTGCCAAAAGCGGGAAAAGTTGCCATTATGTGTATTACGGATAAGCAATTTGGCAGTATAGAATTATTTCACGCCAGAAACAAAGAAGAACCGCCACCACTGTATCAACAATTGGAATTGTTCTAAATTTTACAATCCTGATAAAACCTCAAAAACCTCCGTCTTTAGGAGGTTTCTTTGAATTGAGGCTGTGATACGTCACAAATTTAAAACTTTTGAAAGCAATTCACAACAGCTTTAAGTGTTGGAATCGTATGTAAGGAGCTGTGATACGTCACAAATTTAAAACTTTTGAAAGCAATTCACAACTTAATTATTTTTTTAAACTGCCGTTTTTAAGCTGTGATACGTCACAAATTTAAAACTTTTGAAAGCAATTCACAACAAAAGCAAGATCATACAACGAACGGCAAAGGCTGTGATACGTCACAAATTTAAAACTTTTGAAAGCAATTCACAACAACTATCTTATACCCTAATTCAAGGAAGACGCTGTGATACGTCACAAATTTAAAACTTTTGAAAGCAATTCACAACGGATATGAGGACGAGTTTAAGAAACAGTTTGCTGTGATACGTCACAAATTTAAAACTTTTGAAAGCAATTCACAACTTATTGGCGTTATCGTATATTTTCTGGTTAGCTGTGATACGTCACAAATTTAAAACTTTTGAAAGCAATTCACAACCGATTTCACTATCCTTTTTATTGTTCTAAAGCTGTGATACGTCACAAATTTAAAACTTTTGAAAGCAATTCACAACGCAGGAAAGTAATTTAATCCAACTCCCTTTGCTGTGATACGTCACAAATTTAAAACTTTTGAAAGCAATTCACAACGGGCTGTCTGAAGATAATCCATTCGATTTTGCTGTGATACGTCACAAATTTAAAACTTTTGAAAGCAATTCACAACATAAACGAAAACAAGCTGGACACGTTCGACGCTGTGATACGTCACAAATTTAAAACTTTTGAAAGCAATTCACAACGTTCTTCCGGTCCGTATAGTCGTTGTACAGGCTGTGATACGTCACAAATTTAAAACTTTTGAAAGCAATTCACAACTGATAAGTGTGTTTGAAAATCTTGACAAACGCTGTGATACGTCACAAATTTAAAACTTTTGAAAGCAATTCACAACCATCCAATGCGACTTTTCTTAATTCTTATTGCTGTGATACGTCACAAATTTAAAACTTTTGAAAGAAATTCAAAACCGTTCTGTTATCTCATCCTTAAGACCTGATGCTGTGATACGTCACAAATTTAAAACTTTTGAAAGCAATTCACAACGGTTGTAATTTTAAGGAACTGCTTCGAATGGCTGTGATACGTCACAAATTTAAAACTTTTGAAAGCAATTCACAACGTCCGTTCTTGTATGTTGTCGTCCAGTTGAGCTGTGATACGTCACAAATTTAAAACTTTTGAAAGCAATTCACAACTTGAAGCCTTTTCAAAACCCAAGAAATTAAGCTGTGATACGTCACAAATTTAAAACTTTTGAATCAAATGCCTAATTCAATATTTTAATTAACTTTGTTATAATGATTACACATATACAAGGAAAATTAATTGAAAAAAATCCTTCATACGTCGTTATAGATTGTAGTGGCGTAGGATATTTTATTAATATTACGATCAACACCTATGAAAAAATACCCGATAAAGAACATCTAAAACTTTTTACCCATTTAATAATTCGCGAAGATTCTCATACTTTATACGGATTTTATGATTCTATTGAACGGGAGATGTTTAAATTATTAATCAACGTAAACGGAGTTGGTCCAAGTACAGCCCGAATGGTGCTTTCAACATTGACTTCCAAAGAATTTCAAGAAGCTGTGATAACAAATGATGTTAACGTAATTAAAAGCGTTAAAGGCATCGGTCCTAAATCAGCTCAAAGAATTATTATCGAACTAAAAGATAAATTAAATAAAGATTTAGATGTAAATAATTTATCTTTGCCGATTGAAAATAAAATTAAAGAAGAAGCGTTAAATGCTTTAGAGATTCTTGGATTTACCAAAAAACAAGTTGAGAAAATTATTGACGGATTTTTGAAAACAAATCCTACAATCTCCGTAGAAGAATTAATAAAACAGACATTAAAAAAGATCTAGTTTGAAAATTAAAGCAATATATTATACGATAATTGTTTTTTGCTTTATATGCTTTGCAAAATTAATTCATGCTCAAGAAAAGATTGATTCTTTAAAGTATCCTTTTACTGATCAAACAGGAGGATTATACCTTGAAAATCCTGTAAAAGTAACGGCTACTTATGATCCGGATACAGGATTGTATTTAATTGAACAGAAAATAGCAGGAGAAGATATTGCCACACCGGCTTATATGACAAAGGAAGAATATTCAAATTATATTCTTCAGCAGCGGGTAACCGATTATTATTTGAAAAAATCCAGAAATTATGATAATGCCTATCGTGATCGGAATTTAGGACTCAAAAATACAACCAAAAGTTTTATACCGGGCATTAATATCAACTCAAGAATATTTGAACAAATTTTTGGAGGAAACTCTATTACACTAACGCCTCAGGGATATGCTTCCATTGATTTGGGAGTGCGTTACCAAAAAATTGACAACCCTCAGATTTTAGAACAAAACAGAATACAATTTGATATTGATTTACAACAACGGATTCAAATGAGTTTGTTGGGAAAAATCGGTGAAAATCTAAATCTAAAAGCTAATTACGATACACAAGCCGGATTTGCTTTTGAAAATCGTTTAAATCTATCTTTCCGTCCACAGATGGAAGGTTCTGAAGATAATATTATTCAAGCCTTAGAAGTTGGAAACGTAAATATGCCTTTGCGTTCTACTTTAATGGTCGGTCCTCAATCTCTGTTCGGAGTAAAAGGAGAGTTTAAATTGGGTAAAACCTACATAACAACCGTTTTTTCCGAACAGCAATCTCAAGCAAAAACCATTACAACTCAAAACGGAGGAGTTGTTCAAGAGTTTGAAATCAATTCAACCAATTACGAAGTAAATGCCAACTTTTATATGGGCAGTTATTTCTTAAATAATTATAACTCAACATTATCTACCTATCCAACTTTAACAACAAGCTCTACCATTACACGTTTAGAAGTTTGGGTGAAAAACCGAAACAATTCTAATTTAGGAACTCGCCGAAGTATTGTTGCCGTACGAGATTTAGGGAATAACGGGACATTGGTTCCTAAAAACGGAACATTATACAATAATTTGGCAACAGCCGGCGGAATACGAGACTATTATTCGGCAACAGCCGCAACCGAAGCTGTTTTACCGGGTGGAAATGGGGTTACGTATGCCGTAGAAGAAAATATGCGATTATTAGATTCTTCTGAATACACATTTAATGCTGCTTTAGGAACACTTTATTTAAGTCAACCGGTAAATGAAGACGATGTTATTGCCATTTCGTATCAGGTTCAAGACAGAGGTGCTTATACCCAGGTAGGAGAATTTGCCAATGAAATTTCAACAGGAGATGCTTCTGCAGGAACTCAAACTGAAAATAATACCTCAACCATTATTGCTAAAATGATTAAAGGACGAGGAAACAACCCTTCCAATAAACCTTTATGGGATATGATGATGAAAAATGTTTATTCATTAGATGCCATCTCTGTTTCTTCTGAAGATTTTCGTTTGGATATTTATTACATCGATCAACAACAAGGATTGGTCAATTATTTATACAATACAACAACTTCTAAAAACGAACGAAATTTAATTGCTGAAAATTTAGACCGTTTAATTCAAAACGGTAATGTTCAAAATGGTGGAGACGGCTTTTTTGACTTTGTATCTGGTGTAACGGTTGATTCTGAAAACGGTAAAATTATTTTCACAACGGTAGAACCTTTTAATGAAACCATTAGAAATTACCGTGCTCCCGGAAACCAAACAACTGAAGTAGCTTATCCTGAATTATATACACAAATTCAAAACAGTCAGACAGGAGAAGCCTCCGCTAACGATAAATTTGTAATAAAAGGACAATACACCTCTTCCGGTTCAGACGACATTTCTTTGGGAGCTATTAATGTTCCTGAAGGATCGGTCAAAGTAACTGCAAACGGGCAAGAACTGACAGAAGGTGTCGATTATATTGTCGATTATACATTAGGAACTGTAAAAATTATTAACGAAGCCATAAAACAATCAGGAACTCCTGTAAGTATCAATATGGAAGATCAAGGCTTGTTTAATTTGACCAAACAGCGTTTTATGGGATTGAATATAGAACACCGCTTTAACGAAAACTTCTATTTGGGAGCTACTGTTTTGAATTACAGTGAACGTTCGGTTACTCCAAAAACCAATTACGGTGCAGAACCCGTAAATAACACCATGTTTGGAATAAACGGCTTTTACAGCAATGAGATGCCATTCATGACCCGTTGGATCGATCGTTTACCTTTAATTGAAACCAAAGCACCTTCTCATATTACAATACAAGGGGAAGCAGCTTACTTAAAACCCGGTCAGGCAAAAAATACCAATAATTATTCTTACTTAGATGATTTTGAAGGATCACAATCCAATATTAGTATTAAAGACCCGGCGAGTTGGTCGTTGGCTTCAACACCACAAAACAATACTGAATTTCCTAACGGTAATAACACGGATTTAACTTATAATGACAATCGGGTGTTGGCTTCTTGGTATTACATTGACCCTGTATTTTTTACCTCAGGAGGAGGGTTAAACGATGATGAAATTTCAAATAATATGTCAAGACGCGTTCAATATAAAGAAATTTATCCGCAACAAGATTTTGTAGAAGGTTCCCCATCTTTCATCTCTACTTTTGACTTTTCATATTATCCTGATTTAAAAGGACCTTACAATGCCAATCCTTTAGGAAGTGCTCAAGACCGTTGGGCTGGGATTACGCGAGGGTTAAATATAACCAACTTCAACGAAGCCAATGTAGAATATATCGAATTTTGGCTGATGGATCCATTTGCCGACGGAGTAAATGCAGGAGATTCAGGAGATTTAATCATCCATTTAGGAGCTGTTTCCGAAGATATTTTAAAAGACGGACGAAAATTATACGAAAACGGTATGCCTTCTTCTGCCACAGATACAAGCAATCCTACAACGAACGTACAATGGGGAAAAGTTCCAAGTAGCCAAGCGTTGGTTTATACTTTTGATACGGAAGGAGCAGAAAGAACGCATCAAGATACAGGCTATGACGGTCTGTTGAGTTCAGAAGAAGCAACAAAATATTCTCCCAATACAAATCCCATTACAGGAAATGATCCTGCAGGAGATGATTATGTTTATTATTTAGACAATCGGTGGGGCGGAATTCCTAATGCCAACTCTATTGTAGAGCGATACAAATATTACCGAAATTCAGAAGGGAATTCACCTTCTAATTCACAAGAATTAACGACTCCTCTACCGGATGTAGAAGATGCCAACCGAGATTTTAATATGGATACACAAGAAAGTTATTTTGAGTATCAAATACCTATTTCAAACGGAAATATAGGTCCGGCTGGAGCGGGATACGTAGTTGATGAAAGAACTGTAAATATTCCTATGGAAAATGGTACTGCTTCCGTTACAAAATGGTATCAGGTTCGCATTCCTGTACAAAATGATTTAGTTAAAGAAATAGGCTCTCCAAGTTTAAACAATATACGCTTTGTCCGTTTAATCGCCAAAGGGTTTCAACAAAAAACCACTTTCCGATTTGCAACATTGGATTTGGTTCGAAGTGATTGGAGACGTTATGCACGAAGTTTAGATGCTGCTAATGAAGGAACCGGAGCTCCTAACATCAATAATTTTGAAGTAGGTGTAATCAGTATAGAAGAAAATTCAGATCGTTATGTTTTACCTTCAGGTGTTGAACGTGAAGAATTTTATAACACAACATCAGTTCAGGCACAAAATGAACAATCTTTATTGATGCAATTAAAAGCATTGTCAGGAAATAATAGCGATAATGTCCGTGCTATTTATAAACAAACCAATCTGGACTTAAGACGTTACAAACGTTTGGAAATGTTTGTACATGCCGAAAATTATCTAAATGCTAATATTCCGGCAGATGGAGAAATGGAAATCTTTATTCGGTTTGGAACGGATGTAACCGAGAATTATTATGAATATGCCAAACCACTGCTGATTGGTCCTAAAGCTACATCCGGAATGGATCCTGCACAAGTTTGGAAATCAGAAAATAAAATTGATTTTGCCTTAAACAATTTTGTAAAAGCCAAAATTACCCGCGACGGAGAAACCAATCCGGTTTTAGATCAACGATATGCTTACAGTGTAGGGACAAATAATGATAAAATATGGATTAAAGGGAGACCGACACTGGAAAACGTACGTTTTATAACCGTTGGTGTCCGAAATCATGCAGCAACAGCAAAAAATATAGAGATTTGGGCGAACGAACTGCGTTTATCGGAAATTGATAACGAGGGAGGTTATGCAGCAACCGCATCCATCAATGCCCAATTAGCCGATCTTGCCAACATAACCGCTACCGGAACAATTCGCCAGGCCGGTTTTGGAGCTATTAATGAAGGTCCTACGGAAAGAAGCCAGGAGAATTATAAACAATATGCCGTTTCTACTACAATCAATGCCGATAAATTATTACCGGAACAATGGGGAATTAAACTACCTGTCGGATTGTCTATTTCGGAAGAATTTATCGATCCGTTATATTCTCCGATTGATACCGATGTTAAATTTGATGAAGCTACTAATCGGGATGAGTTAAGAAAAGTAGCCCGTGATTATACACAACGAACCGGTATTAACCTGTTAAACGTTCGAAAAGTAAAGACCAATTCACAAGCTAAAAATCATTTTTATGACATAGAAAATTTCTCAGCTTCGTTTGCTTTCAACAAAACATATCATCGTGATTTTTATGTAGAAAATTACACCACACGCGATATGCGTTTAGGTTTAAATTACACTTATTCGTTTAAACAAGATTATAAATACCCGTTTAAAGATTGGAAAGCCGTAAACGATACCGCAAGCTCCAGCAAATATTTGCTTTGGATTAAGGATTTTAATTTAAACTTAAAACCGAGCAGAGTATCATTTACTACGGATATTAATCGTCGTAATGATGAATATCTGTATCGTAATGTAGATCAATACAGTGCATATGCCACCGGAACAAATAACTTGCCTTTTGATCCGATTTACAGCAATAACTATTTTTTCAATTGGCAATACCAAATAGGTTTTGATTTAACAAAATCGTTAAAATTAGACTTTGTTTCCTCAACAAGTAATATCGTGGATCATTTTAACGACCCTTCTCGTGTCGGAGGTGTTAATGTAGGAATTTGGGAAAATTTGTTTAATACGGGAAGACCTCTTAAATACAATCAACAATTACGATTAAATTATAAAATACCTTTTGAATCGTTGCCTTATTTAGATTTTGTTAATGGAGATTTAACTTATAATGCCACGTATGATTGGAGGGCTCCTTCAAACGAATATGTTGATAGTCAAGGAACTGATTTGGGAAATATAATTCAAAATGCCAATACATTTACAGTTCAAGGAGGATTAGAAATGGAAACGCTGTATGGAAGAGCTAAGTGGTACAATGATTATCAACAACGATTAAACGATTACCGTTCAGAAATCAGTGAGTATGCCAACGAATACCAAAGTCGTGCAGATAAAGCACAAAAAAATAAAAAATCAAGACGTAATCAAAAAACCAAAAAACCAAAAAACCGACTGAAACTCAAGGATTATCTGTATGGATTGGCAAGTTCATTAAAACAATTCCAACTAAATTATACTTCGCAAGAAAGTACATTATTACCAGGATTTTTAGAAGAACCCGGATTCTTCGGAGTAGGATCGGGGAGTTCACCTTCTTGGGGATTTACTTTAGGATCTCAAGCCGATATACGGGCAAGAGCTTTAAGAAACCAATGGATAACGACCAGCGAAAATATGGTTGATCCTTACCAAAGACAGCGAACGAATGGATTTGGTTATAATGCAAATTTTGAATTGTTACCCGATTTACGAATTGATTTAACTGCACAAAAAGATTATTCAGAAACCCAGTTACAATACGGATTTAATTTAGCAGGAGGATTGGATAATTTCATTCAGGAGCAAGGACAGTTCAGTACGACCAACATTAGTCTTACAACTTTTAAAGGTTCGCAAGCCATGTTTAATGAATTGCGTAGTAATGCTACTCGTATCGGGAATGAATTAGCCTCAGTGGCAGGAGCAGGAAGAAACGATATTAATGGCTACGGTATGACCAATCCGGATGTAATGATGCAGGCTTTATTGGAGACTTATGGAACATCAAACCGTTCAAATCCAATTCGAGATATTCCTTTACCAAACTGGACATTGACGTATTCAGGATTGACTAATAATCGTTTTTTAAATAAAAAATTCTCAAGAATTGATTTAACGCATGCTTACCGTTCTAATTACACCGTAAGCGGAATACAATCTAACTTAGCCTATTATGAAGATTCCAACGGACGTGATTTAAATAATAGTTATGTTACAAAGAATATTTACAACGATATAACCTTTGTTGAAACTTTTGCACCGCTAATCGGGTTGGATATGACTTTTCGTAACAACCTGCAAATGCGTTTTATGTACAACCGAGACCGCATACAATCTTTCAGTTTTAGTAATTATTCACTAACAGACCAACAATCCAATGAGTTTGTGGTGGGACTTGGATATATATTCAAAGATTTGAAAATGAGCATGCGTTTTAGAGGAAAGAAAAAAACATTAACCAGTGATTTGAATTTACGTGCTGACCTTATCATGCGTGATACGGAAACTTCCATCCTTCGTATTATTGAAGATGATGCACAAATCACAGCAGGAGATAAACAGTTTACCTTAAAAGCAACCGCCGATTATAATTTTAGCAAAAATTTTAACCTGATGCTCTTCTATAACCATTTAATCACAACGTACAAAATATCAACGGCATATCCGATTACTGATATTCGAGCAGGGATTACGGCACGATTCTCTTTTGGTGAATAATAAAAAATATGCTGTTCTTTTATAATTGTTTTAAAAACATATTGTAAAAAAATAGTATTTTTACGAAATATAAAAAATAGAGAAATGAACATACCCTCAGAATTAAAGTACACAAAAGACCATGAATGGATTAAAATCGAAGGCAATATCGCTGTAGTGGGAATTACAGATTTTGCCCAAGGTGAATTAGGTGATATTGTTTATGTTGATATTGAAAAAGAAGGTGAAGAAGTAGAGGCAGGAGAAGTTTTTGGTACAGTAGAAGCTGTAAAAACAGTCTCCGATCTGTTAATGCCTATTACAGGAAAAATTATTGAAATCAATGAAGATTTAGATTCTGAACCTGAAAAAGTAAATACCGACCCATACGGTGAAGGATGGATGATTAAGGTAAAAATTACAGACCATAATACAGATGAATTAATCTCCGCCGATGATTATAAAACACTTGTTGGATAAAAGAACGTCAAAAATTTTATTGTTGATCGTTATTGTATGTGTAACCATTCTATCCTTGGTTCCCTTACAAAGATTAGAAATAGAAGTTCCTTCAGGAACGGATAAATTAGTCCATATCATTATGTACTTTTCTGTTTCTACCTTAGCCTTGTGGAGTTATTCAACCGGTAAAACCCAAACAATACAAATCGTGCTGATGGTGATTACATACAGCATTTTCATTGAATTTCTGCAAGAGTATATGCCTCTGAAAAGAAGTGGAGATTTTAATGACGTAATAGCCAACATTATAGGTGTATTTTTAGGGATCATATCACAACCCATTTTAAAAAAAATCAAGGAATTTTTCTTATATAATTAAATATTTTTATATATTTGAAACAAGAAAGGAAGATTTGAATACTAATAATATGGAGCCAAAAAAGAGCGAAAAAGCAAATTTAGATAAGTACGGAAATCTGTTCGTATTTTTAGGATTTCTATTAATGTCAGGATTAGCCTATATGTTAATCAACTGGAGACAGACAACGGTTACTGAAAATATTCCTCCTCAAGAGATTGTTTATGAGTATGAGGAAGAAACCTTTGAGTTTGAAGAAGTTCCCGAAGAAATTCCTGAAGAAATTCCTGAAGAGGTAAAAGTTGAGGTTCCTCCTCCGGAAATTGTAAAAATTGAGCAAGTTGTCGATACAAAAAAAATTGAAAAAATTGAAGCTCCGGATGTAAACCCGGAGGTAGCTCCACCGCCCCCACAACCAGCGATAAAACCTCAAAAAGGTACGCCGGCACCAGCACCGCCAAAGCCTCAAGCAGCGGATACTAAAAAAGTAAAAGATGTTTTTGATTATAAAAAAGTAGCTCAAAAACCGATTTTTCCGGGATGCGAAGGTAAGACAGGGAAAGAATTAGATCAGTGTAACTCAAAAGTAGCTCAAAAAGAATTGTTAAGAAGGTTGGAATATCCAGAAGATGCTATTGACGAGGAGAGAACGGGTACAGCTTATGTAAAATTCATCATTGACGAAGAAGGACAAGTAACGGATGCTACAATACTTAGATCCAGCAAACACAAAGACTTAGATCGTGCTGCTATTGAAGGAGTAGGTAGAATGTTTAACGGCAAACGAAAAAGTATTATTCCTGGGAAAACACAATCCGGTCAAGAAGTAAAAGTAACTTACCAAGTACCGGTTAGGTTCAGAATAGAACAATAACAAATATTGAAATCATAATATAAAAAAACATCTCATTCACGAGATGTTTTTTTATTTACATTATTCCCCATCTTCTATAAATACGCTCGCTTAATTTTATAGAGATAACTTCCTATTGTATTTTCTAAACCCAAATACAAGGCTTCTCCAATCAAAGCATGACCAATAGAAACTTCATCTATTTGTGGGATTTCTTTAATTAGATATTCGATATTATCTAAAGATAAATCATGTCCGGCATTAACACCCAAACCATATTCTTTAGCTAAAAGTGCTGTTTGTTTATACGGTTTTACAGCCGTTAAATTCCCTTTTTGATATTCTGTTGCAAATTCTTCAGTATATAACTCTATTCGGTCAGCACCCGATTTTGTAGCATATTCAACCTGTTTTACCGAAGGATCTAAAAAAATAGAGGTTCTGATTCCGTTATTTTTAAACTCGGTAATGACCTCTGTTAAAAAACCCAAATTATTTTTAGTGTCCCAACCGGCATTAGATGTAATGGCTTCAGGACTATCAGGCACTAAAGTAACCTGATGAGGTTTATTTTTTAAAACTAAATTTATAAATGATGAAGTGGGGTTTCCTTCTATATTGAATTCTGTTGTTATGACCGCCTTCAAATCACGTACATCTTGATAGCGGATATGCCTTTCATCCGGTCTTGGATGAACAGTAATTCCTTCTGCCCCAAATTTTTCGCAATCTTTTGCCACTTGTACAACGTTTGGAAAATTACCTCCACGTGCGTTTCTTAATGTCGCAATTTTGTTTATATTGACACTTAATTTTGTCATTTGCTGTTTTTATACTAAATATTTAATAAAAAATTATCCCACAAAGATAATCTATTTATAACTTTGCTTTATATTTTTAAACTCTTTTTATGATTATAGAAAATTTAATAAATAATGATTTTAAAGCTTTTGGAAGTAATCGGTCATTAAAAGATTTTAGAACTCTGGCTCATGATTTTAAGTTAAGCCACGTACCTATAGTTGAGAAAGGTTATTTTAAGGGGGTTTTAAACGAAGAATATCTTGAAGAGTTTGAAACTCAAAATCCAAATGAATTATTTTCTCGGTTGGAAAAATTTTCTTTAACACCTTCTCAAACCATATTTCAAGCTATTAATTTGTTTCGTTTGTATGATGCTAATTTTATTGCTGTAGTTTCAGAAGATGAAAAATATCTGGGCTATATTACCGTAGAAGATGTCTTAACCGAGCTATCAAAATCACCTGCCATCTCCGAACCGGGAGCTTTACTTATTGTAGAAACCTACTTAAAAGATTACTCCATGAGTGAAGTTTCTAAAATAGTAGAATCAAACAATACGCGTATTTATGGGCTGAATATTTACCGTTTTACGGAAGACCGAGTCCAAATTCTTTTGAACATAAGTGATGCAAATGTAGATTCTGTCATTGAAACATTTGAACGATTTAATTATACCTTGGTTTTTAAATCTTCTTCAACTGAAAAAGACAATTTCTTACAAGATCGTTACAATCAACTCATGAATTATTTAGATTTATAGATATGAAAATTGCTATTTACGGACATAAAATCAACTCAGATAACGTACTATACTTTAATCGCATTATAGATGTATGTTCTCAATCTAACATTGCCGTTTATTTTGAAGAAAACACACTGGAAAACTACCAAAAAATAAACAAATTTAAAAACAATACTTTTCATACGTTTAATCATTATAACAATCTGCCTTCCGATACGCTTCTGTTTTTTGCCTTTGGGGGAGATGGAACCATGTTAAGAGCCCAAACTTTTATTCAAAATCACGATATTCCTTTGGTAGGAATCAACATGGGGCGGTTAGGTTTTTTAGCATATTTCAATACGGAAGATTTTACAAAAAATTGTATCCAACGTTTATTGAACGGTAAGTTTGAAGTAGATGAACGCTCTTTACTCCGCGTAGATTATATTAATCAAGAAAATCCTGAAAACAATTTTGTGCTAAACGAGCTGGCTATAACTCGAAAAGAAACAACCTCCATGATTGTTGTGGATGTATTTATTAATAATGAAAAATTAAATTCTTATTGGGCAGATGGTCTAATTATTGCAACACCTACCGGATCTACCGGATATTCACTAAGTTGTGGCGGTCCTATCATTGATCCTGTAACAGATAATATTGTAATCACACCGATTGCTCCGCACAATTTATTTGTACGTCCTTTTATAATTTCCGACAAAAATGTTATCCGACTGAAAATAAGCAGCCGTGAAGAAGCGTATTTATTAACGCTTGATTCACGTATAGACTCTTTATCTACTGATGTTGAATTAGAAATTAAAAGAGCTTCTTTTACTACTAAAATTGTAAAGTTTAACAAACATTCTTACCTACAGGCTTTGAAAGAAAAGCTTTTTTGGGGGATAGATCAACGAAACAGTTAACTGCAATTTATTTATAAATTTTACTAAAAAACTCAATAAGATAGATAATTGATTATATTTGTACCCGTTAAAAATATTTTTCTAAATACAACTATTTTATTTTTTTACGTTATAGTAGTTGTAATCATAGAATTAAATAGAAAATGAAGAGGCTTTTTTGCATATCAACCATAGTGATGAGTATATTTTTATCGGCTCAACGGCATGAAATAGGTCTTTTTTTAGGCGGAGCAAACGCTATTGCAGATATAGGAAATGAAACCTTTATTGCTCCTACTGAAATTGCCGTAGGCGGTTTTTATAAGCGAAATTTAAACGAACGTTATTCCTTACGTTTAAACATGGCTTTTGGAAAACTTAGAATGAAAGACTCTGAATCGGATGAACAATACAGAATTGATCGAAATTTAACAAGAACCAACTATGTGGGCGAAGGTTCCCTTATATTTGAATTTAACCTTTTTGACTTTAACGGAGTTCATAAAAATGCTCATACTCCCTATCTTTTTGCAGGAATCGGAGGCTTTTCTTATAAAAAACAAGACCTCACCATTGATTTGTCAGCTAATCCGCTTGGAGGGACTAATATTGTAACAACCGCAACTTCAGATTATGATTTTGCAGTAACCATTCCTTTCGGAATAGGCTACAAATATAAATTTGCTTATAATTGGATTGTCGGAGCTGAGGTTGGATTTAGAACTACTTTTACGGATAATTTAGATAAAGGAGACCCTGATATTACAGTCAATGTATTAAATAATTCGCTTACTCAGAATGAAATCAATACGATTAATCAACAAATAACAGACACTTACAAAATAGGAAATACAAACTCAAACGATTGGTATGTTTTCACAGGATTGACATTTGCCTACACCTTTGGACGACCACCATGTTATTGTAATTAAATGAATTTATTATTAGACAAAATAGATCTTGATAACACACCTCAACACATTGCCATTATTATGGATGGAAATGGTCGTTGGGCAAAAAAACGCGGGCTTCTAAGGACAACCGGACATAAAAATGGAGTTAAATCAGTTCGAAATGTTATTGAAGCATGTAACGATGTGCATATAAAATATCTTACCTTGTATGCTTTTTCTTCAGAAAACTGGAATCGTCCTAAAAATGAAGTAAATACACTCATGAATCTTCTAATTTCTACTTTAAGAAAAGAAATAAACGAGTTTAACAAAAATAACGTTCGCTTGAATATTATAGGAAACATAGAAACCCTTCCTTCTAAAGTTCAAAAAGAACTACAAGAAGCTTTGGAATTAACTAAAAATAACACTAAAGCAACTCTGACTGTTGCACTAAGCTATGGTTCACAAAACGAAATTTTAGAAGCCGTAAAAAAAATTGCTTCTGATATTAAAAACGGATTATTAACACCCAATCATATTAATAAAGAAATTTTTGAAGCTAATTTACAAACGCATGATTTGCCTCCGGTAGATTTACTTATTCGTACCAGTGGAGAACAAAGAATAAGCAATTTTTTGTTATGGCAAATAGCTTATGCCGAACTTTATTTTACAGATATTCTATGGCCTGATTTTCAAAAAGAAAATCTTTACGAAGCCGTTTTAAGTTACCAGAATCGTGAAAGGCGGTACGGAAAAACAAGTGAGCAATTAGTATAACAAAACAATTACGACTATAAATTCATATGAAAAAAAAATATCTTACACTCATTTCTTTTATTTTTTCAGTCTTTGTTTTTTCCCAACAAATACAAGAGCGTAAAACTTATAAATTAGCTGATTTAGCCATTTCAGGTTACACCAAATATAAAAAAGGGGCTGTTATGAGTTTTACAAAACTTAAAGTTGGAGACGAAATTACAATTCCCGGAAACGACATTTCCTTTGCTATCAAAAGATTAATGGATACCGGTTTATTCAATGACGTTGAAGTTTATATTGACAAAATTGAAGGAGACCAAATAACACTTCGATTACAATTAGAAGGACTTTCATCACTTTCTGATATTGAAATAAAAGGCATTAAGAAGAATAAAGTAGAAGATATTATAAAAGAAAATGATTTAAAAACAGGAAAACGTGTTACGGAACATTTGTTGAGTTCCACCCGAAATAAAATTGAAAAGCAATACAAAGACAAAGGCTTTCTTTATGCTAAAGCAAAAACTTCTTTGTCCGAACCCGATTCTGCCAACCGTGTCAAATTAACCATAGATGTTGACAAAGGCAGTAAAATAAAAATTAACGACATTACTTTTGAAGGAAATAAAGAGTTCAGAGATGCTCAACTACGAAAAAAAGGATTTAAGAAAACCAAACGCAAAAGTATAAACTTTTTACAAAGCCATAAATTCAATCCGGAATTATTTGAAAAAGATAAAAAAAACTTAATTGATTTTTATCGTTCATTTGGCTTTCGAGATGCTGCCTTAACCTTTGATACGGTTTTTAACCACGATGAAAAATCAGTCGATATTAAGGTGGGAGTTTCTGAAGGAAAACGTTATTACATCCGAAATATTGATTTTGTAGGAAATACAAAATTTTCAACAGAAGGACTTAAAAAGTTAGTAGGATATTTACCCGGAGATCCTTACGATGCGGTAGGATTCCAACAAAAAATTTCAGGAGATCCTAAAGAGCAGGACATTTCTACACTTTATTATGATGACGGTTACATTTTTTCAAGGATTACCCCTTACGAAGTAAATGTTGTAGGAGATTCCGTTGATTTGGAAGTACGGATTAGTGAAGGCGAACAAGCTTTTTACAAACGAATTACCTTTGAAGGAAATACAACTACATTTGATCATGTTGTAGCTCGAAACATTCCAACAAAACCCGGAGAAAAATTTTCTAAATCCGGTTTAAAACAAGGTTATTACCGCTTAGGGCAATTAGGCTATTTTGACCCTCAACAAATAGAACCGGATGTTCAGCCAAATCCTCAAGATAACACCGTAGATGTTAATTGGAAGTTGGCAGAACAAGGAGCTTCTCAAATAGAACTGCAGGGAGGATATGGAGGAGGACGCTTCATCGGAACATTAGGATTAACATTGAATAATTTCTCATTGCGTAACTTGTTTAACAGTAAAGCATGGAAACCTTTCCCACAAGGAGACGGGCAACAAGTTTCATTAAGAGCCAGTGCAGGTAACAGATACCAAACGTATAGCCTTTCTTTTACCGAGCCGTGGATTTTTGGAAAAAGACCTACTGCATTAACTGCCAGCATTTACCATTCTATTTATGAAAACTCTACTACGGATGGAAATGTTAAAATAACCGGAGCATCTTTAGGATTAAATCACACCTTGAATTGGCCGGACAGTTACTTCAGATTATCACATTCTATCGGTTATAAGCGATATGCTTTGAATAACTATGATTTAGGCTCTGTTTTTAACTTTAGAGAAGGGAATTCCAACAACGTCAATTACAATATTAGTTTTGGACGGTTTTCTGCCGGTCCTGACCCTATTTTCCCTACGGATGGTTCTGACATTAATATTTCAGCAAGTTTTACTCCGCCTTTTTCCATATTCAAAGAAAAAAACTGGTATAAATTATCTGCTGAAGAAGAGGCAAGAATACGCCAAGAACAATTTCCAAATGCCCCTAATTCAAGCACTGCAGACCAGTACATAGCAGGAATTGAAGATGCAGAAAAGTTCAAATGGTTGGAATATTATAAAATTAAATTTAAGGCCGATTTTTATAAGCAAATTACAGGAAAGCTCGTTCTGCGTTTGGGTGGTGAGTTCGGATTTTTAGGTGCCTACGATGAAGAAATTGGAATATCTCAGTTTGAACGCTTTTACATGGGAGGTACCGGATTATTAGGTAATAACTTTGATGGTAGGGAGCAAATCCCTTTAAGAGGTTATGAAGATGCTTCAAACAACGGAGGATCTAACAGCGATATTACTCCTACCGGAGGAGGAGTTGTATATAACAAATTTATTTCGGAACTTCGTTATCCGATTACGATGGGACAAGCTGCAAAAATTTATGCATTAGGATTTTTTGATGCAGGAAATGTTTGGGATGACAAAAAGAATTTCCGACCTTTTGAGCTAAAACGTTCCTTAGGAGTTGGATTAAGAGTATTTATGCCGGCATTTGGTTTATTAGGTCTTGATTTTGGATACGGATTAGACCCTTATCCAAATCAAAATGAAGCCTCCGGATGGGAGACACATTTTATTTTAGGACAACAATTTTAACGTTTGGCACAATATTAGTATTATGAATAATATAAAGAAAGTACAGCTTATATTTTTGACGTTATTTGCAGGTTTATCATTCGCTTTTGCCCAAAAAGTTCATTATGTTGATACACAATACATTTTAAAACAAATGCCTAAATATCAACAGGCTCAAAAACAGCTGGAAACAACAGTTAAACAATGGGAGACTGAACTAAACGCAGAAAAAGAAAAAGTGAATCAATTGGAAATGGAGTTTGAAAGCCAAAAAGTTTTATTTACTGAAAATCAGATTAAAGAAAAACAAAAGGAAATTAAGGATGCGAAAGACCAATTACAGGAATTAAAAATAAAACGATTTGGAACCAAAGGAGATATTATTCGAATTCGACAGTCATTAGTTCGCCCTATTCAAGATCAAATTTGGAATGCCATCAACAAAGTAGCCAAAAAGAAAAGTATTGGTATTGTATTGGATAAATCAAGCGATTTGATTATGGTTTATACCAATCCTAAGTTTGATATCAGTAATTTGGTAATTGAGGAATTAAATGGTAAATCAGGAAAATAATATCAGGAAAAAGAAATTAATATATAAATTAAGAATAATTAAAATTTGATATGAAAAGATTAGTATTAGCAACAGCATTTTTATTAGTAGGTATCGGAGCTTTTGCTCAAAAAATAGGACATGTTTCGGCATTAGAAGTTATTGCCGGTATGCCTGAGAAAAAAAGTGCTGACACTCAGATGGAAGCCTTAACTAAAAAGTATGAGGCCGATATAAAAACGAAGGAAACTGCTTTTCAAAACAAACTTAAAAGTTTACAGGAAAAAGCAAAAACAGCTACACAAGACCAAGTTACGCAATGGCAAACAGAAATGCAGAAAGAAGGTCAAGAAATTGAAAAGTTAAAAGTACAGGCTTATCAGGCAGTTGAAAAGAAACGAAGTGAATTATTAGAACCTATCTTGAACAAAGCTCAGGCAGCTATTGATAAAATAGCAAAAGCACAAGGAATTAATTATGTGCTGGACTCTTCAAGAGAAGGTGTTATCATCTTTGAAAACGGAGGAAATGATTTAACAGGTGCTGTAAAAAAAGAATTAGGAATTCAATAAAATTCTATTAAAATAACTACATTTACCGTTCTATAAAAAGAACGGTTTTTTTTATGTCAATACTTCAAAATAAATATAATGCTCCTATTGGTATATTTGATTCGGGTATGGGTGGGCTGACGGTTATGCAGTCTATAAAAAAGTGTATGCCTAATGAGAAAGTTATTTATTTTGGAGATACAGCACATTTGCCTTACGGCGATAAATCAAAAGAAACTTTAATAAAATATTCTCTCGATATTGTTAATTTTTTTTTGGAAAAGAAAGCAAAAGCCATTGTTGTAGCTTGTAACTCAGCCACTTCTAATGCTTGGGATGAAATTGTAAAACGTGTAGGGAATAAAGCGTTCGTATTTAATGTTATTGACCCGGTAATCAACAAAGTAGCTTTTGAACTCCATTCCAACATAGGTGTTATTGCAACGCAAGCTACCATAAACTCTAAATTTTATAATAAAAAACTTAGAAAATTAAACAGACATATTAAAGTATCAACTTTAGCCACGCCTTTATTAGTCCCTATTATAGAAGAAGGCTTGGCAAAAAGTGAAATAGCCAAAGTAACCCTAGAATATTATTTGACTAACAAAGCTCTGCAAAATATTGATTCACTGATTTTAGGATGTACACACTACCCTATTATTTATAATCAAGTAAATCATTTTTATCAAGGAAAAATTAATATTATTGATTCACCGTTAATTGTTGCCAATGATATTAAATATCAATTAAGTAAAAATAATTTATTGAATAACCATCCTATATCCGAACAAGATTTGTTCTATGTTTCTGACTATACAAAGCATTTTGAGAATATGACTAAAAACTTTTTTGGAAAAAAAATTAATTTAGAACAGTTATCTTTGTAAACAAATCAACAAACATTAATCATAATTTACAATGGCAGTATATATTGAAACCACAACAGCTCCTCATATTTTAAAATTTATTAATGATGAGCTATTAACCAAAGATAGTTTTGAATTTTCTTCCTTGGAAGAAGCTACTAATTCTCCGCTATCAATCCGTTTATTACAATTTCCTTTCACCAAAAAAGTATATATCTCAGCTAATTTTGTTGCCATAGAAAAAACAGATACAGTTCGATGGGAAGAGGTTGTTGAAGAATTAAAAATATTGATTAATGAAGCCATTTTAACCCATCAAGTATTTTTAACCACAACTGCCAAAATACCTATTTCTATTTATGCTGAAATGACTCCCAACCCTGACGTGATGAAATTTGTAGCAAATAAAATACTTATAGAAGGAATAGCAGAATTTAAAGACAAAAAAGAAGCTCAAGACTCCCCTATTGCTACGCAATTGTTTATTTTTCCGTTTATAAAAGAATTATTTATTACTGAAAATTATATCTCCGTTACCAAGAATAATACAGTTGAATGGAACGAAGTAACTTTAGTATTAAGAGAAGAAATTTCAAAATTATTGAAAGACGGAATACCTATTTTTAAAGGAAAAAACCAAACCGTAAAAGTTGATACAACTTCTGCCAAAAACTACACTTCGGATGAAGAAACCATAAAATCTTTATTGGATGAATATGTAAAACCAGCAGTTGTTGCCGACGGTGGAAACATAGAATTAATAGAATATATTCCTAAAACCAAAACAGTTCTTGTATTATTACAAGGAGCCTGTTCAGGATGTCCGTCTTCTACCGTTACACTAAAAAACGGTATCGAATCTATGTTAAAACAATTTCTCCCTGATAAAGTTCATTATGTAGAAGCTGTTAATGAATAATCTTTAAAATGTATCTTAACAAATAAAAAAAGAGCGACTTAAAAACCGCTCTCTTCATAAATATTAAAAAAGTTTTCTTAGAATTTATATCCTAATGTAACTGTAAAGTTAGAATTATTCAAGTCTTGATTTACATACCTTCCTGTTGCTCCGCTGGCAGTGCTAAAGGCTGTATTTCCTTCGGTATAATCATAGGCTCCATCCAAAAACAGATTTCCAAAATCATACCCCAAACCAAAAGAATAGATTGAACTGTTTCCGTTTAAATCTTTATACGGATCTTGCATGTAACGATAACCTCCACGTAGCCTGAATGCCTCTATACGGTATTCTGCACCTACGCGGAACTCCCACGTATCTTGTAATTCTGCATCTACGTTTTGATCTAAAATAACATCTTGATTTCCATCCATACCACCAAAATTAATATTACTGTAATCTCTGAAAATAGCATCTGCGTTTATTGCCAAGCTCTTTCCTAATACAACTGCTCCACTGGCTACCAACTTGCTGACAGTTCTTACACCGTATTCTTGGTAAAAAGGTCCATCTATAAAAGTTGTCGTATTAAATTTCTCTCCGTATTGCGAATCTTCTTGAATACTCCACCATGCAGGAGAATGATAAGCCACCCCAAAACGCAATTCATCGGTTACTTTAGCTATGACCCCTACATTTAATGAAAAACCTGTTCCATTCTGATAATAATCTTGATACGTATCATTCGTAATACCCTCAGTCTGATTACTTCTATAAATATCCTGTACAATTTCTTTCACGGACGTATGAAAATTCATTCCTGCTCCAAAATAAATTCGATCATCATAACTGGTGGAAAAACCAATACTAAGCTTATCCACAGAACCGTCTACTAAAACCCGTTCACCATCATATAAAAATTTTCCAGAATATTGATTAATAGTTCCATTGGGTTCTTCATAATAATAATTGTCGTCATAAATAAAATTTGTATCGTAAGGAGCTACATTCACTTGATGATCCAGTATATTATCACTGTTATAATTTACTGTAAAGGCAAATCGTTTCCAACTTGAATTCATATTGGGGTTTTCAAAAACAAAACTTCCTCCAAGTTGTATTAAATTAAAATTAGTCTCCGTATTGTTCATTTTGGTAGTCGAATGGGTTTCATTTGTAAAAGAGTTTACTCCTAAAGTAAGTACTCCGTACGATCGAATCGAAACTGCACCGCCGGCAGGGTTCAGTTGTTGCACAGCAGAAATATCGTTCCCTAACGCTCCCATTGAGCCTCCCATGGCTCTGTAACGAGCTGTTCCTTCAATCTTTTCTGATGATAAATCAATGGCATCATCTAAAAAAGTTTGTGCATTTAAGCTCCATGCCATCACCGTAAATAAGGATATAACTATTTTTTTCATAATAAGCTGTATTTATTATTATCTTCTAGATCCTCCGGAACTTCTTACCGAACCACCACTACTTCTAAATCCTCCTGAGCTACTGCTTCTTGAAGAGGAACTAGGCTGTCTATACGTCCGATTAGACGAAGAATTACTTCTGTATTGTCTATTTGTGCTATTCGTACTACCTGAACTTCGGTATTGACGATTGCTTGAACTTGAGCTACTATTATTTGTTCCGCTTCTATATTGTCTATTTGTACTCGTGCTATTTGTACTACCTGAACTGCGGTACTGACGGTTGCCGGAACTATTATTATTTGTACCACTTCCGTTATATTCTCTATAACGTGTGTTGGAACTTCTGTACTGTCTGTTTGTATTATTTGTACCCGTACTATTTGTATTACCTGAACTGCGGTATTGACGGTCTGTCGTATTTTGTTGTGTTCTATACTGACGTGTAGTCGTTCCGGATGTTCTATAAGAACGGTCACTTGCCGAAGTCGTAGCAGATCTGTACGTTCTGCCGGAAGTTGAAGAACCTCTTGAGTAAAGTCGGTTTGAATTAGCCGTTCTATAAGCTAACGCAGAATTGTATCGAGAATTTGTCCCGCCATAAACTCTTCTTGCACTTCCGTAAGGTCTGTAATGACTGTAATAGCCACCACCATGCCAAGGGCGGTAATAACCTCCGCCGTACCATGGATTATAGTAACCTCCTCCATAATACCAAGGATTGTAATAACCCCATGGGCGGTAACCGTAACCGTAGCCATAACCATAGTTAGGATAGCCCCAGCCCCAGCCAAATCCGAAGTTTAAATTCCATCCCGACCATGAGTTGTAACCCAATCCCCAACCTGAATAAGGGTAACCGTAACCAAATCCTCCCCAAACATTGATATTGATGTCTGTTCCTTCATTAACGCCAAATGAAGAGGAATAATTCGTGTCATCAATTACGATTTTAGAACCGTTTACACGAGTGGTTTCTTGTGCTTCTTGGTCATAATACGTTTCTTCCGGACCATTTCCATTCTCATCAAAATATAAATTTCCTATGGCTGAATTACTTTCGGAAACATATTGACCGTTTTGTCGTGCTACCACACGTTCTAAACTGTCAATTTTTCTTTGTTGTGCTTTATATACATGCTCATCTTTAGCATTATAATAAATCCCGTCATCTTCATAAGAATTTCCTAAAACAGATGGGCTTGTCGTGGAACATGAAGTTACTCCAAAAACCACCAGTGAGAAAATACTCGTATATTTGAAGATTTGTTTGGTAGAATGTATTAAACTTTTCATACTTTTGGAACTTTAAAAACTCTTTTTGCTTTTTACGGCTTTTATAAAGAGTGGTGTTTATTATGTAATTTCAAACTTTGTGCCAAAATCTGTTAAACAAGACCTGGTATTAGCACAGATTTGATAAATGTAAGGAATTGTATGGCTAAGTTAACAAAAAAATCAGATGATTATTCAAAATGGTATAACGAATTGGTGGTTCAGGCGGATTTGGCTGAAAATTCCGGTGTTAGAGGGTGTATGGTTATCAAACCTTACGGATATGCTATCTGGGAAAAAATGCAGGCAGAATTAGACCATATGTTTAAAGAAACCGGACACCAAAACGCCTATTTTCCTCTTTTTATTCCTAAAAGTTTATTTGAAGCAGAAGAAAAAAATGCAGAAGGTTTTGCTAAAGAATGTGCTATTGTTACTCATTATCGTTTGAAAAATGACGAAGAAAATCCCGGAAAGCTAACCGTTGATTCTAATGCGAAATTAGAAGAAGAACTTATTGTCAGACCTACTTCCGAAGCCATTATCTGGAATACTTATAAAGGATGGATTCAATCGTATAGAGATTTACCTATTTTGGTAAACCAATGGGCAAATGTAGTTCGTTGGGAAATGCGAACACGTTTGTTTTTGCGTACAGCCGAATTTTTATGGCAGGAAGGACACACTGCCCATGCCACAAAAGAAGAAGCTGTTTCAGAATCAGAACAAATGCAAGCAGTCTATGCACAATTTGCTGAAGAGTTTATGGCGATGCCTGTTATCAAAGGACGGAAAACAGAATCGGAGCGTTTTGCCGGTGCTGACGAAACTTACACGATTGAAGCCTTAATGCAGGACGGAAAAGCCTTGCAGGCAGGAACTTCGCACTTTTTAGGACAAAATTTTGCAAAAGCCTTTGATGTGAAATTTACTTCAAAAGAAGGAACACAAGAATATGTTTGGGCTACGTCATGGGGTGTTTCAACCCGTTTGATGGGCGGTTTAATCATGAGCCACTCCGATGATTTAGGATTGGTTCTACCTCCAAAATTAGCTCCGATTCAGGTAGTTATTATACCAATTTTTAAAGGAAAAGAACAATTGGAAGAAATCTCAGAAAAAGTGAATGCCTTTATCTCTGAACTTCGTTTAAAAGGTATTTCCGTTAAATTTGATAATCGGGATACACACAAACCCGGATGGAAGTTTGCTCAATATGAATTGCAAGGTGTTCCGGTCAGAATTGCCATAGGACCTCGAGATTTGGAAAATGGAACTTGTGAAGTAGCACGGCGGGATACCTTAGAAAAAGAAATTAAATCTTTAGAAAAAATAACAGATGATATTCCTTCTCTTTTAGACGATATCCAAAAAACGATTTACCAAAAAGCCTTAAAATATCGTAACGAGCATATCACAGAAGTTCATTCTTACGATGAGTTTAAAGATATTTTAGAAAATAAAGGCGGCTTTGTTTCAGCCCATTGGGACGGAACGGCAGAAACTGAAGAAAAAATTCAGGAGGAAACAAAAGCAACTATTCGTTGCATTCCTTTAAACGCTAAGATAGAGGAAGGTGTTTGTATTTATTCAGGGAAACCGTCTAAACAACGTGTTTTATTTGCAAAGGCGTATTAAAATACGATTTATGTTTTTCAAATCATTCCAAATTTGTAATTTTGTACTATGTTTCAAACTATTCTTTTTATAGGATTTCCTGAAATTGTCATGGTTTTAATTATAGCCGTGATGTTGTTTGGTGCTGATAAACTTCCTGAGATAGCTCGTACTTTTGGGAAAACAGTTCGCCAAATGCGGAACGCATCAGATGATATTAAACGGGAAATTATGAAACCGGTGGATGATGTAAAAAAAGAAGTGAAGAATCAGACACAAGAAGTAACTCCTTTTCAAGAAGTAAAGAAAGAAATTGCTGAAGCTCGTGAAGAAATTGAAGAGTTTACACGAAGTCCTATCAAACGGGACAATATGTAAATTAGATTTTCCTTACAACAGATATTCCGTCCCGAACGGGCAATATAATTTGCTCCACCCCCTTATCTTTATGTAACCTTTGATTAAAAGTATTTAGAGTACGAACAATTTTTGAGTTTTTGTCTTCACCTATCTCTACATCTACCACTTTTCCTTTCCATAAAACATTGTCAGACAATATAATACCTCCTTTTTTTATTTTTGGAAACACCAAATTAAAATAATTCTCATAATTGCCTTTATCAGCATCGATAAAAACCAACTCAAAAGTTTCATCGAGTAAAGGTATGGTTTCCAAAGCCTCTCCGTATCGGACTTCTATTTGAGGATTTTGAAGTAAAAATTTCTTATGCAAAGCATTCAAATCTTTGTTTCGTTCTAATGAAATTAATTTTCCATTTTTTTGTAATCCTTCTGCTAAACACAAAGCAGAATAGCCCGTATATGTGCCTATTTCTAAAATCGTTTTAGGATTCACCAATTTTGAAATCATACTTAGCAATCTTCCTTGATAATGTCCTGAAATCATGTGAGAACCGTGTATATATTCACATGTATACGTGTTTAATTCTTTTAAAAGAATACTTTCTTCATCACATAAATCTTCTATATAATGTTCTATTTCCGGATAAATAATTTTTCTCATACACTAAAATTACAATACTATTTCGATACATAAAAAATAATCCTCTATTAGTTTCTGTCTATTTATTAGTGTTTTATATACACTTAATATTTGTTTTTTACAAAAAAAAATGTATTTTTGAGTTTCGGTAACAAAATAATAATATCAATATGACATCTCTACCTGAAACATACAAACATCCGTATAATTTTGACAAAAAATACAGCAAAAGTGTTGCATATTTTTGCATGGATTATGCAATTGATCAAAGTTTAAAAACCTATTCGGGAGGTCTTGGTTTTCTAGCCGGCTCACACATGAAAAGTGCTTACGATTTAAAACAAAATTTAATTGGAATTGGAATTCTTTGGAAATACGGTTACTACGACCAAGTACGCAAACCCGATCAAACCATGGATGTCTTGTTTCAAGAAAAAATCTATAATTTTTTAGTAGATACAAACATCAAATTTACTATTAAAATTGACGGTTATGATGTTTGGATAAAAGCATACTTTTTAAAACCTGAAATATTCGGAACAGTTCCCATATTTTTCTTATCAACCGACGTAGCAGAAAACGATTATTTAGCCAAAACAACCACGTATAAACTCTACGATTCTGACCCAAGAGCCAAAATAGCTCAAACCATGGTTTTAGGTTTGGGAGGAGCTAAATTGTTAGACCAGTTAAATTATCAACCCGAAGTTTATCATCTAAACGAAGCTCATGCTATTTCAGCTATTTTTCACGAATACGGCAAAATTCATAATCCGGAAGAAATCAAGAAAAAATTTGTATTTACTACGCATACACCTGTTGAAGCCGGTAATGAAAAACATGACATTAATTTATTGAACGAAATGGGATTCTTTGGAAATGTCCCTTTGGAAGAAGTTCGGAAGATTACCGGTATGCATGATGATATTTTTAACCATACATTAGCCACACTTCGTTTATCAAGAAAAGCAAACGGGGTATCAAAACTACATGGAAAAGTGGCTCGTGAAATGTGGGGTGGTTATGACGGAATATGCGAAATCGACCATGTTACAAACGCCCAGCATGCTAATTGGTGGACCGATAAAATGATTAAAGAAGCCGTTAAAAACAACGATGTTGAATTTTATAAAATACGAAAACGAAGATTAAAAGAAAAGTTGTTTGAGGATATTGCCGACCAAACAGGACAAATATTTAACCCTGAAATTTTGACATTCGTTTGGGCTCGCCGATTTGCCGATTATAAACGAGCCGATTTATTAACACGAGATGTAAAACGTTTTCGAGAATTATTGGAACGTGTAGAACAACCTGTACAAATTATTTGGGCAGGGAAGCCTTATCCTATGGATTATAATGCCGTTGGAACATTTAATAAATTAGTCCATTTGGCAAAAGAATTTAGCAATATGGCTGTTTTGGTTGGTTATGAATTAAAATTATCCCGTAAATTAAAAGAAGGTTCTGATGTTTGGTTAAACACACCTCGCGTTACACGCGAAGCCTCAGGAACTTCGGGAATGACGGCGGCTATGAATGGTTCTGTTAATGTTTCAACAAATGATGGTTGGATTTGTGAATTTATCAAAGACGGTGAAAATGGTTTTGTTCTCCCAACAATAAGCCATAGCTTACCGTTTAGAGAACAAGATCAAAAAGACATGGATAATTTATTTGATGTAATTGAGCATAAAGTGATTCCTGCTTATTACAATGATAAAGGAACTAAATGGCAGAAGATCGTTAATCAATCTATGCACGATGTTGTTCCTTTCTTTGGATCTGACCGCTTTTCAGCTGAATATTATGATAAAATGTATTGAAAATCAATTGTTTTTGATAAAATATTAAAGACTATAAATCATTAAAAGCTCTATCGGCTAAAGTTTCATCCAAGATGTAGGGATTTTCATTTCCTTGATATGCTTTAATCTTTTGGTTTCTAACTCTTTCTTCCTCTGATACCAGATCTAATTGATTCCACTTAATCAGTGTGTCTAACATTGAACGGAAATACAAAGGATCTGCACTGTTGTACATGGTGTAAAAATACATAATGGCACGAGCTACGTCTCCTTTTACTTTTTCTCTGGGTTCAAATCCTCCATTCAGTGCTTCACTGTATGCATCAATATTGGTAGAGGGAATCGTAGTGTAAATATTACCTTCTAATATCCATTGGTACGTGGAACTATCCGTTATATCCATAAACTTAAAATTGCTCCGGATTTCATTTACAGTTCCTTTTTCAGGATACAGGTGGTGCATATCGCTACGCATAGGCTCCTGACCTGCTCCTTTGCTTTGAGGAAACGAATGCTCACAGTTTACTCCCTGCCTGCCTGCTTGATTTATATAATTACCCTCCGATAAATTAATAGAGACTTGATATCCGGAATAAATTCCTTCAAGCTTTCCTCCTTGATAAAATAGATCGGAATACAAATATTCTCTCGCTTTTGTGTAGCCCAAACTTTTATTGTCGTCAATTCTATAAAAATAACGCAATTCACTCCTCAATTCTTGATCTTTCAACAACGGCTCTATAATGCCGTCTACTATATCAAGCGTCCGGTTTTCAGTTGTTTTTACTTCATCATCTGAAGAACAAGAAAAAGCAATAAGAATACTACTGAGTAATAAAGGTATTTTTTTCATTGTTTAGATTTCTTACTACGAAGGTATTACTAATTCTTAATTTTTTTTTATTTTTTTATTTTTTTTATTAAAACAACTAAAAAGTTAATAATAAAAATATAAAAGAGTGTTGAAAATAAAAATTATGTTGAGAATTTAATGTAAAAATCATATAAATTATTTATACTAAATTATAAATCCTTTGTATCTTTGTTTGCGAGTCAAAATTTAACTAAAATCTATTCAAAATGAAAAAACATGCTATTTTTTATGGTGTTTTGATTTTTTTCTTCACATACTCTTGTTATGATTCTGAGGATAAAATTTTTATAACCAATACAATTCCTACCCTTATGGAATTAACCGTCTCGGGAAACCTCACCGTCAATTCCGTTTTAACGGCAACCTATACTTTTTATGATGCAGACGGAGATCAAGAAAACGGAACAACTTACCAATGGTACACCGCTGAAGACGCTTTGGGAAGTAACAAACAATTAATTCCAAACGCCACATCTAATACGTATACATTAACCGAAGACAACCTCAACCAGTATATTGGTTTTGACATCACTCCTCACGACGGAATTGAAGCCGGAGAGATAAAAACCTCCGCATTTTTCGGTCCTGTTAATCAACAAGATAGTGGTAATGGCAACTTAACCGGACAGGAACTTCTTGATTATTTAAAAATTCACTACGCCCCGCCTTCCGCATCGAATGATCAGTACGATTACGACCATGCAAGAGATATTATGTATAGTAAAATTTGGATACAAAACACAACTCAATTAACCGGTATCTACACTGGATTTACCATAACGATGGATTTGAATCAGGATCCGTCTTCATATGCTGCTACTAATGATATTAACACGGAGCATATTTATCCCCAAAGTAAAGGTGCTGACCAAGAACCCATGCGTAGCGATATGCATCATTTAGCTCCTTCTAAAAGTAATGTAAATAGTTCTCGGGGCAATCTTCCTTACGGTAATGTTTCTGATAACCAAGCCACCAGATGGTATCAAAATGCCAATCAATACAATAGCGATCCGGATGGATTAAATGGAGATTCAGAAGCTTACAGCAAAAAAAATTCTTCTTTATTTGAGCCAAGAGATGAAGTAAAAGGAGACGTAGCTCGTGCCATTATGTATTTTTACACCATGTACAACAGTGCAGATGCTTCTTTCTTCAATGGTATGAAAACAACATTGTTAGAATGGAATAGATTAGACCCTGTGGACGAATTTGAACGATCAAGAAATCAAAAGATTAAAGCATATCAAGGAAATGAAAATCCCTACATCTTGGATGAAACTTTAGCTGATAGAGCTTTCTCAAATTAAATGTATAAATATGGCACAATAAAAACAGGAAATTCTTTCATGATTTTATAGGAATCGTGTACTAAATTACACTCAGGGAAAACACCCTGAGTTTTTTTATCCATCAACTCGAAGCAACAATTCTTAAACAAATGTTAAATTCTCTTATCGTAACTCTATAAATCATACATAGTTAGCTCTATATAATTAGGAATAAGCTGAAATATCTTTATGGGGCTCTATTCAATATCCTTGAATCCATAAAATACCATAGCAATCTCGTTCTATTTGTATAGATTTCATACCTGTATATTTAATTTTTCGATGGCTTTTATAATAATTGTATGCTCAATTTTCTGTATCTTTTTTTTTAAGGTTTCAAGTGTCTCATTTTTTTCAATCTGACATGATTTTTGAATGATAATAGCTCCTTTATCCACTTCTCCTGTTACAAAATGAACGGTTGCACCGCTCTCTTGTTCGTTATTATCTAAAACGGCTTGATGTACATGGTCTCCGTACATTCCCACACCACCGTATTTAGGTAATAATGAAGGATGTAAATTAATTATTTTATTAGACCATTTTTGACAAAAAGCTGTAGGAATAATGGATAAAAACCCTGCTAAAACAATAAAATCTACTCCTGAAGATAGTAGTAGATTATCTATTTTTTGAAACATGGTTTTATCTTTTCTTGAAAACCGATAAAACGGAATACGGTGTTTTTCAGCTCTTTCCAATCCATAGCACAAGCGATCTGCTATTACAAATTGAATGGTAACATTCTTTAAGTCTCCATTTCCTATAGAATCAATAATAACTTGTAAATTACTTCCTCCTCCGGAAACCCATACGGCTATTTTCATTTGGCGAAATTAATCCTTCCCTTATTTTTATTTCTTTTTTTAATGTTAAGGGAACTTTAAATATTAGAATTTATACTGATTGTTTAGCTCGGTACTTTGTTGTTGTGCGGTTATATTTTTTCTATAAATTTTTTTGCAAGCTGATTGGCTTTTTCATCTCTTTTTTTATCCATAAAATCAATTTCTTCCATTTCCTGTACGATTTTCCTTAAATCGTCTCTATCCGAGAACTCTGCTATTCGAGCCATTAAAAAATTTTTATACCACAATTTTTCAATAGCTGTTTCTTTGAGTTTTCGAATCAAAAATTCTACTAATTCTTTATCATTTTCTCTTACAACTAAATCGATTAAACCAATGTCTGCATAAGTTAAATCATCAATATTGAAAAATGCTCGCCTCAATTGTAATTTTTGATTTTTGTTAAGCGTATATTTTTGTACAAAAGTTTCCTTGTCTTGGTCATAAAAAGACATAAAATCACTTTGTGGTGAAAGTTCATAAACTCCTTCCCATCGGGTATATTTATTAGTTGCACAAGAGATTAACCAATCAATAGTTTTAGATGTTTTATCCTCTTCATTCTTAATTTTTGAAATTTTTTGCATTTCTATTATTCGCTCTTTATAAATTTCATAGCCTTCCGTTTCTAATGTTTTTGATCCATAAGATAACGCATGGGTTATAAACTTCTCCTTCTCTTTGTCCAAGAAAGCTAAAACATTTGTCCCTTTTTCATAGTGTGCCGGAGTAGGACAAATCATAAATGGAGTAAAATAAACTTCGATGGTATCGTTTTTAATATTACCCTGCAAAACTTCCTTAATCACCAAAATTGCTTTTGTATCATTCCAATGGTTGTCAGATTCTATTGTTTCTATGTTTATCACATTTGCATAAACAATAATTTCAGATTCGGAAATCAATTTTCTTAGAGGTCTTGGAGTTATTGGATAAGTAAAAATATTTTGAAGAAATCCAATTAAAATTATCGTAAGGACGAACTTTATTTTCATATTTAGTTTAATTATACATAATGCCCTGCTAAACACAGTAGTATTCTTTTATTATTGGGTAAATTTAACCTGTTGTGCATTTAGGATAAGTTCACTTTAATTTTATTCATTGGTCTATTGAATACAAAAACATTGAGATACTGAATCATTGTAAAAGCAGTAATTTTAGACAGTAATCTTATGGCTAATCCTTTGAACGATTTTGCGTGGTTTATCATCCAAGAAAATTGTCCGTGTAATTGCGAAAAATTAGTTTCTATTCTTTTTCTGATTTTGGATTTTATTTTAGAAAAATGCTCAAATTGTACTTGGTTTT
>JBKEDE010000071.1:0-6197 GCA_047975265.1 Flavobacteriales bacterium | reverse complement strand
TAGATGAAACTAATTTAGTGGCTAAAAAAAGTACATTATTTTGGGGCAATTCATCTTCAAGAGAAATTGCTAAAATGCAAGAACTGTATTTAAAAGGATATGATATTTTTATGTTGATACATACCAATATGTTGCCGCCTAACGAAAAAAAATCAGGTTTTTTTAGTACCATTGAGCATTGGGTGGTTTTTGAAGGGGTTATTGGAGGAACCATAACCTGGGATATGTATGATTTTAATGTTTTTACATGGGGAAAGATTCAAAAAGTTGTTATTAACCCCGAAGTATTTAGCACAAATTATTACGGTTATGTGGCGTGTAAATAAACTTTTAATCGTATTGTTTATCCTATTTTATGGCTGTAATAACCATCTAAAAAAAGAAGATGCTATTTGCAGTATAACCAATCAAATGGGAGGCAACATCTTGTTTGATAATTTTGGTAAAATTGATAAGATAGTTTTTACCTCTTTAAGAAACCCCAATGATAGTCCAATATATTTAGGAGATAAAATAGAAGTACATGAAAAAAGTATCGTTAGACTAGAAATAGATGATGAAACCTCACGGATTATTGAAAATGGGTGTAACGTTATAATAAATGACAGTCTTAAATATAAAATAACGGATGTAGAATTTATTAAAATTGAAAGATTTGGCATGTGGGGTTCTGTTGGTTTTTCTTGTAATTTAAAACAATACAAGGTGAACGATTCGTTAATCGATAATCAACAAACCATAATGATAAAAAAATGATATTATACATTCACGTCCTAAATGCAAACCATCGGTGCTATGAAAACGACTACTGTTGCAGGTGATGCCCGTATGTTTATCACAGGAAAACTCACTGAAATGATTGAAGGAGATGTAGAAAGTGTTACAAAGTAAGCCAAAACTTACTAAATAGAATCTTAAAAGGGGAATTTAAAGATTTAAATAATATGGTATCCGAGATTAATTCAGAGTCAGAGCCCAAAACTCATACTATATTTACTTACAGGGTTGAAGAGCATGAAATAGACGATGGTTTTGATGTATTAGATTGTATATTTATAAATGATGAAAATGAAAGGAATAGTTCATTTTTTCCTGATTTCGGCTTTTAGTATATTGATAAGTTGCGAAGAAAAGCCCTATTTTCAGGAAATTATTTCAGAGAAATATGTCAGTATTTCTATACTTGAACATGAGGGAGAAAGTATGTTTATGTTAAATGTCCCTATTGAATTTTCACTTAATCTCAATCAAAAAGATGTTAAAGATGTGAGAATTTACTATACTGTTAATAATAAACGAGCTATGCGGGTTCAGGATTTTTTAGTGTACAATGGAGATACCAATGAAAAATTATATGCTATAGAAGATTTAGAATATGGAAAATACCCAAAAAGTATTTACATCATCGATAGAAGGCTCCCATTAACCAAAGAAAAAGCAACCGAAATGCTTAATAAATATACTGATAACCAATCACTTAATGATTTGAAAGCCAAAAATGATACTATTTCTTTAGTATCTTATAGGAAATTCAGAGAAGACTATCCCAAATTTTTAGAGAAAATGCGGGAAGAACCGGACTCACTAGCATTAAGTATAGCATTCAGCGGAGGTAGAGCAGAAGTTTTTGGAGAAAAAATTAATTGGTAAATCAAAAGATGAAACAAATTCTATTTATTACAACAATATTTATGTTCTTGACCTTAAATGCTCAGGAAAAAGATTTTATTCAATATCAAAAACTTGATGGAGAGCGTTTTCAGGAATTTGCATTTGCAACACACCCCGACGCTTATGACCCTTGGAAAATGTCTTTATTATCCGCAGATGATTTGCTCAAAATAATGTCAACACCCGATATGAAAGAATGGTTAGTTGCCGCAACTTGGAAACAAGCAATAATAATGGCAAAAAAATTAAATTATAAAAATATAATGGATGCCACATTAGAAAGGATATTCAAAAAATATGTATTAGGGGATGATGAATTTGAATAATGCAAAAAAAATAGTCTATGGCCTTTTATTTATAATAACTAGCTATAGTTGTACTGAACATACAAAAACGGGAAATATGAAATGGATATCAAAATATAATTTTAGTAATTTATATGAAAGAGGGGAAGGAAAAAATTTTTTTATTCCACCAGATGATGCGAGATTTATTTCTTTTATTTTTTTAGACGAGAATACAATTTTTCTATCAGGAAGTATACCTAAAAAAGATAGTATTGTCAGACAAAATGATTTTGGTGTAATTTATATATCGAAAGATAGGGGAAAGAGTTATCGCGAAATTTTATTCCCTGAAGAGAATGTGAAATTTATAACAATTTCAGATAAATATAGTTTGGTAGAGACAAATAGCAATGGATATAGTACAAAAGGAAAAAATGGTATCTATTTATTAGATAATACAATCTTACAATACGAAAAAATAGATGAATATTCCTCTAAATCCAAAATTTTGTATTCGCAGTTTAATGGAGAGCTTGTAATATGGTCAAATAATGGAGATTCAAAATTGCTTAATTTGTTAACAAAAGAAGTGTATGACTTACCTGAGGATTTGAAAAATATAAAATTAAAACTTACTGATAATAATACATTAGTCTATTTGAAAAGTGATGAAATTGTTGAATATAATCCCTTTAACCATTCAAAAAAAGTTTTAAAAAAGCTAAAAAGGAGTTATGATGCAATGTATTACGAAGACGGATATATTGAATTGGGAAAATTAAATCTTTTAAAAACAGAAGCTACAATGTATAATATTAATGAAGAAGAAATTTATACTAGTAATGAAAAAACAGAAAAAGGAGTTTATCGCTATAAAAATTTTGCTTGTCGGTTTACCGAAACAAGACCTTACGTAACTATTCGTTATTCTTATGATTATGGTAAAACTTGGTATGAATATAAAACACAAGATTTTTTTACTACATCTATGCAGAAGGGCTATTATAAAGATAAATTAATTGTCTTGGATGTTGGGTTTTACGACAGAAATGATGATAGTCGTATAATGGTTGGGAAATTTCAAAAATAGATAACGACCGTTTCCAAGAATTTGCTTTTGCAACGCATCCAGATGCTTATGATCCATTTGAGATGAGATATTTACCTGCAGATGATTTATTAAGAATAATCTCCACCCCCGATATGAAAGAGTGGCTTAGTGCAGCAACTTGGGAACAGGCTTGGATTATGGCAAGAAATCTTAATTATGAGAAAATAATTGGAAAAACTATTGAAAGATTATTTGAAATTTATGTTTTAGGAAAATGAAAAAAATATTCTATTTATTATGCTTTAGCTTGCTAGTGAATTGTACAAATACAACAAAAAATACAGGAAATATGAAATGGATAGCAAAATATAATTTTTTTGAATTATATCCTAGAACTAATAAAATGAAGGCAATAGAACCCTTGTCTGAATTTAGATTTTCTCAATATAAAATGGTTAATGATAGTGTCATTTTTTTATCTGGAAGTAAAGAAACTCGTTTTATTGAAGGAAAGTCAGGAGAAAGAGCAGTTATTATAATTTCTAAAGATTTAGGAAAATTATCTTCCAAGAGATTTAACAGTTCGCTTAATATTGCATATCTCGATGATTGCTTTACGTTATAAGTCTTGTTTATGTTGTCCTGAATTTTTTTCGAGATAAAGAAGTTTTGAATATTCTTTTCAAATACATAACTCTGCCCACCATAAGAACCACCTAACTCTAAATTGATAGTATGTGTATTAATTCCGTCAGCTACTCCATCTAAAACATCAGAAACAAGAGAGTCTCTTTCCTTTTTTAATCTTTTCTTATCAGCATAAAGTATTTTTTTTCTATCAAAATCCCTTTCTTGTTGTATTTGTTTCCTAAGAATTTTTAATTCCCCAACTTTTGCTAAGGAATCTACAAAATCGTCCTTATATTTTTCCTCAACATTAATTCCCTTTCGATTCTCTTTATCGAAAATTTCTTGAAATGATTTAGATGAAAATGATTGGTCTAACATAATATATCAAGAATTATTTGAATTGATATTCTGTTAATCGTAATTCTCCAAATTTGGTTAAATGGTTTTGTTCAACTGCCCATTTTAAATCTCGACTTGCAGTTGGTGCAGATATGTTTTTAAAATTCTGCATATAGTCTTTTCTACTGAATTTGTTCTTGCCTATTTTCTCTTTAAATAAGCGTATTCTATCTTCTGTATGAAGTGTTACGGATTGAGATTGTAAAAGTCCGTCTAATGACTCTAAAATGATTTCCAATATAAACTCAATAAATGGTGTTGAATTTCCTTTTTTATCGGATTCGGATAACTTGTTGTAATAATCGCTTTGTTTTTGTTTTATTAATGATTCAACAGGTAAATATTCAAATACTGGATATTGTTGCATTAGAATTAATGTTTGCCACAATCTGCCCATTCTTCCGTTTCCATCTAAAAAAGGGTGTATAAATTCAAATTCATAATGAAATACACAACTTTTGATTAAGATTAAATCTTTATCTTTTTTCAAATATTCAAAAAGGTCTTTCATTAATCCATTTACCATTGTTCCATTTGGTGCGATATGCTCAACTTTTGAACCTTTTACAATACCAACATTGGTGGTTCTTAATTTTCCTGCATTGTCAATCAATCCATTCATTAAAATAGCGTGAGCTTTTTCTAAATCTTTTAATTGGAAAGGATTGAATGTATTGAGTTGTTCATATACTTTTATGGCATTCTGAACTTCTAAAATGTCTTTTTGAGGAGCAATAACTCTTTTGTTTTCCAATAAAGCGGTAATCTGCTCTTCTGTTATAGTGTTTCCCTCAATTTCTAAAGATGATTGAATGGTTTTAATTCGGTTTTTCTTTCGTAGTTCTGTTGCGGGTTTATATAAATGAGTAGCGTTAATTTCTCCTATTTTTTCTGAAATAGAAGCGATTAACGATAGAATTTTATCTGTAATGGTGTAAGGCGGTTTCATTATACGATAATATCATTTGATAATATCAAAGATAGTTATTTTTGTATTAAACCAGTACTTATTTAAACTCAATTTCAATTAATTAGTATCATTTGATATTATCACAAAATGCTCGATTGATTATCTTTGTATAAAAAAATGAGTAAAAAAACTTTTAATAAAATTGAAGAAAATGTCTCTATTATAAATCTTTTATCCAATGAGGTACGAGGAATTACACTCATAGACGGAAAGGAAATAGAAACTATAATCAACAAAAAAAATGAATACGAGATAATTATAGGTTCAATACTCAATACTGAACATAGCGATTTATTTCAACTTAAATTTTCAAATGAGTTATTAAGCTTGAACATAGATACTTTTATAAGTTCTCGTGAAAATAAAATAAATGTTACTGAAAATTACTTTCAATCATATTCCAAAGGAACAGTTCATCGTCTAAAAAGTGAAGAATTTGATACTAAACAGAAAACTAAATATAGAGCTTTTTATAAAATTAATAGTTCCAATTTTTTTCTGACTTATTTTGATGATATTACTTATACAACGGAATCTTTTAGTAGTAGAGGTTTATTAAATCTTATTGTCAACAATGTTTATTTTTCTGTTTATACATTTCATAATGATTACCTAATTATTGAATCTGACAATGAAATTGGATACAATGATTTTTCAGAATATTGCTACAACATTTTAATAGCAATTGGTTTTGTTTCAGGCAAATTTTTTCAAGGCGAAGTTTTTATTTTTGATATACAAAATGGCAGTTCAAACAGATTTTGCTATAAACAATTAAGAAATGGTTCTTTTTCAATTTATCACGCAGTAACAAGTAATCCTTATGGGTATAAAGACCAAATTGGGCAAGAATTAGCAGATAAACTTTATAAAACTAAAACTCTGAAAGCTTTTACATCTGAAAATCTTTCAAGATTGACTGAATTGATTCATAACAACAAGCAAATACAATACTCACTTGTTTTATTCAATGAATCCAACAATGGTAATTTGTCTTTATTAGTAAGAAATACCTGTTGTGCATTTAAAAAAAGATTGTTCAAGTGATTAAAAAATCGTATATTTATTTGACTTTCAAACAATTAAATATCATGAACAATCTGATTGAAAATTACGAAATTATTTTGAATAATCTTAAAAATACTTGTAACGATATTGATAGTTTTACTCAAATTAGAAAACCAAAAAT
>JBKEDE010000037.1:0-25590 GCA_047975265.1 Flavobacteriales bacterium | reverse complement strand
ATACGTTTGATTTAAGCTCTATAATAACATCAGCAACATATGGCTGTGGAGACTTTATCACGATTAATGTCACAAATCCTACAGGACCTGTTATAATACTTTGTGATGGAATAACAACATCCGGAGCAGGAAATTTAGTTAGCGGACAAACAGTTAATGTGACCATTACAGTTCCTTATACCGGAAGCAATGGAGAATCTTATGCAGAAAAGAGTGTTGGTTCGACAGGAGTAGGAGGTTTAACGGCAACATTACAGGCAGGAACATTATCGACCACCGGAAGTGGCACCCTTCGTTACACCGTTACCGGAAAACCGACAAGTTCAGGTACGGCAAGATTTAATATTCCTAATCCTTTAGACTCCTCACAAACGTGTCCCGTTTCCTTTAGTGTTGATACGCCTATTCCTGATTCCAATAAAGTAAGTTGTAATGGAAATGCGAACGGGGTACAAAATATTCCGAATCGAAATGTATGGATTTCTACTAAGGATTTCTCTGCTCCATGGGGACAAAATGTAAGAGTTACACCAGAGGGTATGAATAATAACTCGTATGGAAATATTACTACACCGCAAATAGTAGTTTCAAACGGCAATTATAACCAAGGGGTTTACGCTGCAAAACTATGTGATGATTTAGTAGAAGGAGGTTATGATGACTGGTACTTACCTTCTTACAGAGAATTTGAAGCATGTAAAATGACCTGGCCGCGTCGATTCGGTTTATCACTCGGGAGATATTGGACTGCCACAGATAAAAACGGAAGTCAAGCTTTAGCAGCCGGTAATGGGGCTAGTGATCATATAGCATGGGATGGTTCTAATAGTGCTTGGGATTCTGCTGCAAAATATAAATCAACCATTCAGAGAGTACGTTGCATTAGATTGGTCAATTGATGGAATCTCTTTAACTACATAAAGTAAAAAAATAGTTAGTGAAAACACTAACTATTTTTTTTGTAGAAAAGGGTTTTAATAAGCTAATTTATATCATTTTAGAAATAAAAAACATTCAAAACATAGGAGCCGTAAAACTATTACTTTTCAAGCACAATGTAAACCGGAAAATGGTCGGAATAACCTCCCAAATATTTTTTCCCAACATACGTTCTGAAGGGTTCTCCTTGATAAGGTTTTTCCCATTCTTGTAATAATCGTGGATTAAAAATTGCTACTTTTTTAAATTTAAAATTTCTTTTTCCTGATATCAAAGCTTTGGAAAGCAAAATCTGGTCGAACAAACTCCATTGATTTTTATGAGTCAAAGTTCCTTTTCCTTCTTTTGCTAACTCAATCATCGGGTTAAAAAGCTCTTCTCGTTGTACGTTGTAGAAATCACTTTTTATTTTCAATTTTTTCAACGATTTTCCATCCGGATTATCATTAAAATCCCCCATAACAATGATGTTTCCTCCAGGTTCTCGTTTAAAAATACACTCTATAATAGCTCTGACTTTATCGGCAACTTTTAAACGTTTTTGTTCATTAATATCCTCATTTCTTTTTGAAGGCCAGTGTGTTATCAAAATATCTATAAGTTCACTGTCTAATAATCCGTTTACATGCAAGATATCACGTGTTGTATCTTGAATGCCTTTTTCATCTTCCAAATAAACTGAGTGAGACTCTTTGTGTAAAACCATAAAATTCTTTTTACGATAAATAAAACCTACATCAATACCTCGTTCATCCGGAGAATCAAAATGCACTATACCGTATTGAAAAGCCTTTAACTCTGTTTTTTTTATTAAATCGTTTAAAACTTTTTTATTTTCAACTTCCGCAACGCCTAACATAACCGGTGGTTCAAGAGAATCTTCATCGCCCAATAATTTGATGGCTTTGGCTAATTTATGTAATTTGTTTTCATAACGTTTCTGTGTCCATTTTTTAGAAGAATCCGGTGTAAAATCATCATCCATTGTTTCAGGGTCATCGATAATATCAAACAAGTTTTCAAGGTTATAAAATCCTATGGTATATTGTTTTTTCATGTAACGAATTTAGAAAAAATTACTAAACTTTTTGAATGAATGTCATAAACTCTTCCCCAGTAACTAAAACAAATTATTAACTTTGTTACGGATAATTTATTTTATGTTAGAAAAGAACGAAGCACAATATGAACGAGCCGTATTAGTCGGAGTTGTTACACAAGAACAAAAAGAAGAAAAATCCAACGAATATCTGGATGAATTAGAATTTTTGGCAAATACGGCAGGAGCAGAGGTTTTAAAACGATTTCAGCAGAAAGTAGAACAACCCAACCCCAAGACTTTTATCGGATTAGGAAAATTATCGGAAGTGCGTGAGTATATACTCCAAAACCATATTGATACCATTATTTTTGATGATGAATTAACACCGGCACAATTAAAAAACTTGGAGAAAATATTAGAACATAAAATTATTGACCGAACCGGATTGATTTTAGATATTTTTGCTCAACGGGCACAAACTTCTTATGCCAGAACGCAAGTAGAATTAGCTCAATATGAATATCTGTTACCTCGATTAACCCGTATGTGGACACACTTAGAGCGTCAGCGAGGGGGAATTGGAATGCGTGGACCCGGAGAAACCGAAATTGAAACCGACCGACGAATTATTCGAGACCGAATTACCTTATTAAAGAAGAAACTACAAGCCATTGATAAACAAATGACAACTCAACGAAGTAACCGCGGAAAACTGGTTCGTGTAGCTTTAGTAGGTTATACTAATGTAGGAAAATCTACTTTAATGAATGTATTAAGTAAATCGGATGTATTTGCAGAAAATAAGCTCTTTGCCACATTAGATACGACCGTACGTAAAGTAGTGGTAAAGAATTTACCTTTTCTTCTAACCGATACCGTTGGTTTTATTCGAAAACTGCCTACACAATTGATTGAATCTTTCAAATCTACTTTGGATGAAGTTCGAGAAGCAGATTTATTATTGCATGTAATTGATATTTCACATGAAAGTTTTGAGGATCATATCGCTTCAGTTAACCAACTTCTAACTGAAATAGAAAGTATTCATAAACCGACTTTGATAGTCTTTAATAAAATTGATCAATATACATTTGAAAAACGAAGTGAAGATGACATCAATCCTAAAACTAAAAATCATTATTCTTTAGAAGACTGGAAAAAAACATGGATGTCTCAAGAAAACGAAGCTGTATTTGTTTCAGCTCATACAAAAGAAAATATAGAAGAATTAAAAAAAATAATGTTTGGAATCATTCGGGATATTCACGTACGGCGTTTTCCTTATAATCAATATTTGTTTGATTATTACGATGATGATGGAAAGGTTAGTAATTGAATTATTGAAACCGTTAATTTATTGTCCGTTAAAAAAATTCATAGTTCTCTCAAGCCCTTGAAGTCCGAATGACAAAATAGCCTCAGAACTTTTTTCTAATCGTTCGGGTAGTTTGGTGTCTTCCTCTTCAGTCCAATTGCTTAAAACAAAATCAATCTGCTTTCCCTGCTCATATTGATTTCCTATTCCAAAACGAAACCGTGAATAATTGGTTGTACTTAATTCATTTTGAATACTTTTAAGTCCATTGTGTCCTCCATCACTTCCTTTTCCTTTTATGCGAAGTGTTCCGTACGGCAAATTCAAATCATCTGTTATAATCAAAAGGTGATTTAACGCTATTTTTTCTTTCCGTATCCAGAATTTAACCGCTTTTCCACTTAAATTCATATAGGTATCCGGTTTTAACAATAGAAACAAACGTCCTTTATGACGAATTTTTGCCATCCAACCAAAATGAGTGGTTTCAAATTCTGCTTTTTTTTCTTTTGCTAAATGTTCTACAATCTTAAACCCAATATTATGACGCGTATTTACATATTCTTCGCCTTTATTTCCTAAACCGACAATTAAAAATTTTTTCATGTTTTTTTCTTTCTCGTTCAAAGAGATATTCTTTGAAAATATTTTTCTAAAAACAGCTACTAATTGAATCATACGACAAAATTACTACTTTCCGCTGATGAATTACAATTCATCTGTTTCTTTTATTATCTTTGCTTCAATATAATTTTTAGCAGAATATGTTACACGTAAATTTTATTCGAGAAAATAAAGCCCAAGTTATTAGCGGATTAAAACTTCGCAATTGGACTAACACTCAGATTATTGAAGATGTAATTATAGCCGATGACCAACGAAAAAAAATACAGTTTGAATTGGATGAAATCTTAGCTGAATCAAACAAAATTTCCAAGCAAATTGGTGATTTATATAAACAAAGTAAAGTAGAAGAAGCTAATCTGTTAAAAGAACAAACGACTATTTTAAAAGATACTGCTAAAAAACTTCAAGATTCTTTAAAAGAAACCAAAAATCAATTAGACCAGTTATTATATCAAATTCCTAATATACCGCATGAGCTGGTAAAATCCGGAAAATCAGATGAAGACAACGAAGTGGTTTATGTTGTTGATAACATTCAGGAATTAAACAAAAACGCCTTGTCTCATTGGGAATTAGCTAAAAAATATCATTTGATTGATTTTGATTTAGGTGCTAAGATCACGGGTGCCGGATTTCCTGTTTATACTGGAAAGGGAGCACGACTACAACGTGCTTTAATTAATTATTTTTTAGAAAAAAATACACAAGCCGGTTATAAAGAATTTTTTTTACCCTATATGGTTAATGAAGCATCCGGACTGGGAACCGGACAACTACCCGACAAAGAAGGGCAAATGTATGAAATTGGAAATAGCCCTGATTCTCAACAACTTTATATGATTCCGACGGGAGAAGTTCCCATGATGAATATTTTTCGTGATAGTATCCTTAATAAAAAAGAGTTACCGATTAAAGCAACCACTCATACACCTTGTTTTCGCCGTGAAGCAGGATCGTATGGAGCTCATGTACGCGGTTTAAACCGCTTGCATCAATTTGATAAAGTAGAAATTATACAAATCACATCACCGGAAGACTCTTATAAAGCTTTGGATGAGATGGTAAAACACATTGAAAATATAGTCAAAGAATTAAATCTGCCTTACCGTATATTACGTCTTTGTGGTGGTGATATTGGTTTCACCTCTGCCATGACTTATGATTTTGAAGTATATTCGGCTGCACAAAAGCGTTGGCTGGAAGTTAGTTCTGTATCGAATTGTTTAGATTTTCAAACGAATCGGTTAAAATTACGCTTTAAAGATGAAAATGGAAAATCGACTTTATGTCATGCTTTAAATGGAAGTGCATTGGCTCTACCACGAATTATGGCTACGTTACTAGAAAATAATCAAACAGAAGAAGGAATCTCCATTCCTGAAGTGTTAAAATCGTTTACCGGATTTGAAAAAATACACTAATTTGAGAAATGGCACAAACTTTGAATCTTTTTTTTAAAGCAATTCGTTATGAAATCAATACTTAAAATAACCGGAATTTTAACTTTATTTACCTTTTTTATAGTGAGCTGTGTTTCTTCTCAATTTAAAAATGAGTTGCCTTTTGAGGTTTCTAAAGCCACTTACACGATTACAAATTCATTGTATGAGATTAATATTGTAAGTAACGAGTCCATAACTTCAATTCTTTCCATGGTTTATTTTAGAGATCGAGTATCTTCCGATATAAAAGTGAACGGAAACCAATTGAATATCTTAATTCCCCGAAATACAAAAAAGATTGTAATGCATAAAGATGCTGAGAAAGAATACGGCAATACCTTACAAGATAATCGTAATAACCGTTTTAAATTAGGTGATGATGAACTTGTTTTAAGTTTTGGGACTAATAAAAATGAAATTTTATATAAAATTTCCGTAACTGCTAAATAAAAAAATTCTCCGCTAAATTTAGAACCCAACGGAGAATTTATATGATTGTTTAACTTATTTTGACAGCCATGCACTAAACATCCAAACCAATTTTTCTTGTTCTGAAATAAAATCACTCATCATAGAATTGGTTCCCTCGTCGTCTGCCTCGTCTGATAAATTTAAAATATGACGTTCTTTTTCTAATAAAATGGCTAACGAATTAACAATGAGCTCTAAAGAAGCTCGGTCTTCTTTAATATTCTTTCCAACAGGTATTTTGGCTAAGTTTTGATAATCTTCAAATGTATGCAAAGGCGTTTTTCCCAAAGTTAGGATACGCTCTGCTACCAAATCGATTTTTTCTTGAGTATCGTTGTATAATTCTTCAAATTTTACATGTAATTCAAAAAAATTCTCTCCTTGAATATTCCAATGCAAGCCTCTTAAATTTTGATAATATATTTGAAAGTTAGCCAGTAATTCATTTAATTCATCGGCCAATTTTTTTGATTTTGTAGGATTTAACCCAATATTGAATAATTTCATAATTGTATTATAATTTTTTTATTATTTTATCTTTCAAATTTACAATAAATATGATATATTTACTTATTAAATATAATAGATAATGACTATAGTTCAATTACAATATATTTTAGCCGTACATAAATATAAAAACTTTACCGTGGCAGCCGAAAATTGTTTTGTAACGCAACCTACGTTAAGTATGCAGATACAAAAACTTGAAGATGAATTAGGCATAGAAATTTTCGACCGTTCGGCACATCCTATTAAAGCCACTAAAATCGGACTTCGGATTATTGAGCAGGCTAAGTTTATTGTAAACGAATCCAAAAAAATAAAAAGTATTGTTCAGGAAGAAAAAGGAACGTTGGAAGGAGAATTTATTTTGGGAGTTATCCCAACAATTTTCCCCAGTTTAATTCCCTTATTTTTAAAAACGTACCTTAAAAAATATCCGCAAATAAAACTTATTATAAAAGAACTTCCTACGGATGAAATTCTAAAACAAATCCATGAAGGAATGATTGACATAGGAATTGTTGCAACACCTTTAGAAGAAGAAGGAATGATTGAAGTTCCTTTATACTACGAACCTTTCGTGGCCTTTATTCCTGAAAATCACAAACTAATGCAGAAATCAATTTTAACCCGTAAAGATTTGGAAGGAAATGACTTATTGCTGTTGGAAGAAGGACACTGTTTTAGAAACAGCATCTTAAATATTTGCGATATAAATAACGATATTGATAAAAAAGTAATTTTTGAAAGCGGAAACTTAGATGCTTTAATTGGTTTGGCTCGTGATGGTTTCGGGATGACCTTACTACCTTTGTTACAAGCTGAGGAAATTGAAAAAACCGAAAAAAACCGATTGCGTTATTTTTTAGAACCGGTTCCGACCCGAGAAGTAAGTCTTATTTATCACAAATCCATGCTTCGTATGAGTTTCGTTAATTCATTAAAAGATACCATTCAATCTATTATACGGGGAAAATTATCGTTAGAATCAAAAAATACGGTTATAAGTCCTAAACTCCAATTAAAACAATAATTTTTATGACTATTTTACTTTAAATAATCAAAATACTTTGACAGGAATTGTTACAAAATCTACAGGAAGTTGGTATTCTATCCGCGATGAAAATGGAGAAATTCATGAAGCACGAATTAAAGGAAAATTTCGTATTCAAGGAATCCAAAACACCAATCCTGTTGCTGTTGGTGATGTTGTTGATTTTGAGATAAAAGATGATAAAAGTACCGTGATTACAAAGATTTATGACCGCAAAAATTACATCATTCGAAAATCAGTTAATCTATCTAAAAAAACACACATTATTGCAAGTAATATAGATTTGGCTTTTTTAATCGTAACCCTAAAACAACCTCAGACTTCTACCGGTTTTATCGATCGATTTTTAATCACAGCGGAGGCTTATTCCATTCCTGTTATCCTTCTTTTTAATAAAATCGATACACTACTTACTAAAGAAGAAATTTTACAAAAAAATGAATTAATGGATTTATACCAGTCCATTGGCTATGATTGTCAAGAGATATCCGCCCTGAATAAAATTAACATTGAATGGGTTCAAGAAAAAATGAAAAATAAAACTTCTCTTCTTTCAGGACATTCCGGAGCAGGAAAATCCACTTTAATTAATGCTTTATCTCCCGATTTAAACTTAAAAACAAAAGAAATATCCTCCTCTCATAACAAAGGACAACACACCACTACTTTTGCTGAAATGTTTGAATGGTCTTTTGGAGGTTATGTAATTGATACTCCGGGAATTAAAGGTCTTGGATTGGTTGAGATGGAAAAAGAAGAAATTAGCGATTATTTTCCTGAAATTTTAGCCGTTAAAAATAACTGCAAGTTTAATAATTGCTTGCACCTGAACGAACCTGAATGTGCTGTAAAAAAAGCCGTTGAAAAAGAGAAAATTGCTGTGAGCCGTTTTTTGTCTTACCTTTCTTTTTTAGAAGATGACACAGAAGAAATTTATCGTTAAAAACTAAAAATCATTCGTTTATATTTTTTTTATAAAATTTTTATTTCATAAATTTTAGACCAATTTTTTCCGGTTATCAGTAAATTTTCATCTTTAATAGCTATTCCGTTAAGGACTCCTTCTTGGTCTACTTGTTGCCGAGCTACTATCCTTTTTAAATTAATTTTTGATGTAACAACCCCGGTTTCAGGATTGATTAAAATAACCTCATCACTTCCCCAAACATTAGCATATATTATTCCTTTATAGTATTCTAACTCATTTAATTTGCTATAAAATTTTTGATCATCTACTACATACATTTTTTTATTAATTATAGAAAAATCATGTTGGTTTACGTAACTTAAAACCGATGAGCCATCGGAAATAATAAATTTTTCTTCATTTTGAGTAATTCCCCAGCCTTCACTTAACCCTCTAGGATAATTATATTCTTTGAGTAAATTCAAATGGCTGTCGTAAATAAATAATTTTCTTTTTTTCCAAGTTAATTGAAATAGAGAATCGTTTAAAAAAGTCATGCCTTCTGCAAAAAAAGATTTATCAATCTTAAATTCTTTCAAAAACTGCTTAGAACCTAATTTATATTTCACAACACGTGATTTTCCTGTTCCGCCCGCACTTTCATAAACAATTCCTTCTTTATAATAAAAACCTTGTGTAAATAGACTTGAATCGTGTGGATATTCATGAACCACTTCATAATTTAATTCTTTTACTTTTTCAGATGAAAATATAACGGCTTCCGATGTATAGATTTTTTTCTTCCCGTTATAAAAAACTACTAATTGTACGGGATTTATTCCCAAATGAAAATAATTATCAACGATAAACGGTTGTTCTTTCTGTATTTCCCCATTTACTTCTAATTGCATGGAATCTATGGTGTATTTTGATGTTATTTTGAAAGAAATTTTATCATTTTTATATAATTTTTGATTTTCTAACTTTGTAAAATCGGTGGTAATTTCAATCAAATCATCAGCTGACTCTTTTCTGCATGATACAATGAGTGCAAAACAGCTTACAATCATTAAAATTTGATGTATCTTTTTCATACAATCAAAAGTAAACTATATTTTGTAACTTTAGCTGAATCGGCAATAATAAATTTCAATGAAAAAATCCATAAAAGAATGGTCTGTAGATGACCGACCGCGAGAAAAATTAATTTCAAAAGGAAAAGAATCGCTTTCCAAAAGAGAACTTATCGCCATTTTAATTGGTTCGGGAACTCGAAAAGAATCAGCACTTGATTTGGCACAACGAATTTTAGATTCTGTAAACCATAACCTTCATAACTTAGCCCGATTATCAGTTTCTGACTTATGCCAATTCCACGGAATTGGACACGCTAAAGCCATTTCCATTATTACAGCATTGGAAATTGGTCGGAGGCGTCTTTTAGAAAAAGCAAACCAAAAAACCAAAATTACGCATAGCCAAGATTTATTTGAACTGATGTCTCCTCTTCTATCTGATTTGATTGAGGAACAATTTTGGATTATTTACCTCGATCATCGTTTGCAAGTATTACATCAAAAAATGGTATCCTCAGGAGGATTTACACAAACCATCGTTGATACTCGCAAAATATTCAAATATGCGTTGGAATGCAATGCTACCCAAATTGTTTTGGTACACAATCATCCTACGGGAAATACAACACCCAGTTTGTCAGACAAAGAATTAACCCAAAAAGTCAAAAAAGCTGGTGAATTTATCGATATTACGGTTGTTGATCACATTATTATTGCCCAAAATAATTATTTGAGTTTTGCAGACGAAGACTTACTTTAAATAAAATAGTATCTTTATCCCAAATTCGACCCACATTGATACTCATTTTTACAAATAAAACCACATCTAGAATACGCTATATTTTCAAGCATATTTTTACTTCCATATTGGGTATAGATATCAAATTTACTTCTAATATTGAAGAATTTATTGCTCATGACGGTCCTAAGATAAGTTATGCAAGAAAAGAGTTGGGAAGTGAACTTTTTTTTGAAGCCCACACATTACTTTTTGATAAAGGTATTCAAGAAAATTTAGAATTTTCAATCGATTTTAAAGAAGAACTGCCTTATTTTTTTAAAACAAGTGAAAAATCCGCTCTTTCTCACGATTTGTTTGCAGCTTCCTTCTATTTGATTACGCGTTATGAAGAATATTTACCATCGGTAAGAGATTCTTTAGGACGATTTCAGGCAAAAAACAGCCTTGCCTTTCAAAATGGGTTTTTAAAAATACCTGTGGTTGATTTGTGGGCAAAAGAAATTTTATCCAAAATTCAAGTAAAATTCCCTGACATTAAAGCTAATCAAAGGGTTTTTTCATTTATCAATACTATTTCCGTGCATGAAGTTTTTAAATATGCTCAAAGAGGTATAGGACGAACTTTTATAGGGTTTGTAAAAGACTTTTTCCGATTCAAGTTACACCATCTAAAAGAACGTTTACAGGTTGTTCTTAACCTAAAAAAAGATCCGTACAACTCATTTGATTTTTTGCTTGATATTCACCGACAAAAAAAATTAAAAAGTATTTTTTTCTTTTCCGTAGGAGAGGTGTCCGAGCATGACCATAACATTTCTGTAGAAAGAATTTATTATCGAGAGTTGATTAAATCTATTGAGGATTATGCTTTTGTAGGAATTAATTTTTCCATGAGATCAACCGAGCAGAATTTTTTAAAAAAGGAAGAAAAAAAAATTATGGAATCTATTAGCCACCGAATTCCCAACCGATCTCAGCAACATCTATTTAAATTAAATTTACCGCTTACTTACAGAGATATAACCGAGATTGATATAAAAAAAGATTTTTCAATGGGTTATCATGACGAAATAGGATTTCGTTCCGGTACTTGTACTCCTTTTTTATTTTATGATTTAAAATATGAGAGTTTAACTTTATTAAAAATCTTTCCTTTTGTTTTTAGCGATTATGCCTTGAAAAAGAAATACGGCTATAACCAAAAAAAAATCAAACAGGAAATTTTATCATTAATCATGACGGTTAAGGAGTTTAGTGGTGTCTTTATAAGCGTTTTTCATAACGATACTTTTTCCAATGAACCTCGTTGGAAAGGTTGGAAAAATATTTATTTGGATTTTGTTGATACCATTAATCAAATACAAAACGAAAAATGAATTTGAACTCAATTAAACATATTTTTTTTGATTTAGACAATACACTTTGGGATTTTACCAAAAACTCTAAGATAACGTTGGAAAATTTATATACAGAATGTCAAATAGAAGAAAAACACCATGTTGTTTTTTCAGTTTGGTATGATTTTTATTATGATATTAATGAACAACTTTGGGCTGAATACCGTGATCATAAAATAACCAAAGAAGAACTGAAAAACGCACGTTTTAAGAAGGCTTTTCAAGCAGTCGGCATTCAAGATTCTTCTTTTCCTGATGCTTTTGAGAAAGTTTATCTGAATCATCTTCCAAAAAATAATTTTTTACGTGATGGAGCTCAAGAATTACTGGAATACCTATCAAACCAGAATAAATACCAATTGCATATCATTACCAATGGCTTTAAAGATGTTTCCTTAAAAAAAATTAAAGGTTCTCGTATTGAACACTATTTTAATACTATCGTTTCTGCTGAAGATGTGAACACACGGAAACCTGACCCTAAAGTTTTTCAATATGCTTTAAATTTGGCTAAAGCTTTAAAAGAAGAATCCATTATAATCGGAGATGATTATATTGCTGATATTATCGGTGGTCTGAATTTTGGGATACAAGCTGTTTTTTATAATATTTTGGATATAAAAGTGAAAAATAATAACTTTATCGAAGTCAAACATCTTAACGAAGTCAAAAACTATTTATAAATGAAAAAAATATTTTGCGTTCTATTCATCATTTTTTGTATGATTTCTTATACTCAGGAGCGATATCAATTTGTAGTTATACCTAAAAAGTTTGAAGATTTCAAGAAAGAAAATCCTTACGGATTGAGTTCCAGCATTAATTATTTACTTAAAAAGAAAAATATTCAATCTTTTTATCAGGATGAGTACAATTATAATATACATATACCTTGCAACGGATTGAAAGCGGTTATAAAAAATACTTCATCGTTAGTTAAAAATAAAATTCGGTTTGTTTTGGAAAATTGTAACGGCAAAGAAGTTTATTCTGCTGAAGGAAAAGGAAAGTCAAAAGAATTCAAGGCTGGTTATACAGAGGCTTTAGAACAAGCAATAGCCCAATTACAAATGCTCCCGTATAAAGATGATGGAACACAATATAAATCGGTTGAAATTATCAGAACAGCAACTCCACAAAAACCTACTCAAAAAATTATCGAAACAACTGATGAGTATGAAGCTGAAAATTTATATCTGAACAATACGTATATGCTTGATTTAGTGGAAGAAAACAGCAAAAAATACTTAAAAATTATTAATGGGGAACTATTAGGATACAAAAAATTACAAAATATTGCTCTGTTATCACCTTCAGGAATTGATGATGACACTTATTTGATTCAATGGTTTACACCTGATGGACAAAGCATTAACGGTATAGCGAAATTCTTCGGAAAAGAACTGCAAATTTCATTGCCTTCAGATAGGGGAAATAAATTAATCAAAGTTAAAAAACCTTGATTTATCTACTATTAAAATATAAATTTACGTAATTTTATCTTCAACTTATGGCAGGAAATACTTTTGGAACTATTTTTAGAGTAACTACATTCGGAGAGTCGCATGGAGTGGCATTAGGAGGTGTCATTGACGGGTGTCCAGCCGGAATCTCATTAGATTTTAATGCGATTACTAAAGATTTACAACGTAGAAAACCCGGACAATCTCCTATTGTAACCCAAAGAAAAGAAGAAGATGAGGTTACTTTCTTATCCGGTATTTTTGAAGGAAAAACGACTGGTACTCCTATCGGTTTTGAAATCCGGAACACCAATCAAAAATCAAAAGATTATACACATATTAAAGACCACTATCGTCCCAGTCATGCCGATTATGTTTTTGATCAAAAGTACGGTTTTCGTGATTATAGAGGCGGTGGAAGATCTTCCGCAAGAGAAACAGCCTGTCGGGTAGTTGCAGGAGCTGTTGCCAAACAATTTTTAAAAAATATTTCCATTCAGGCTTTTGTTTCTTCGGTAGGAGATATTTTTGTAAATAAACCTTATCAAGAATTGGATTTATCCAAAACAGAAGACACCGCTGTTCGTTGCCCTGATTTGGAAACAGCACAGAAAATGATTCAACATATCAAAAAAATCAAAAAACAAGGTGATACGATTGGAGGCACGATTAACTGTGTCATAAAAAATGTTCCTGTCGGTTTGGGAGAACCTGTTTTTGATAAATTGCATGCCGAATTAGGAAAAGCCATGCTTTCCATCAATGCTGTTAAAGGATTTGAATACGGAAGCGGTTTTTGCGGAGCTAAAATGAAAGGTTCGGAACATAACGATTTGTTCAATACTGACGGTACAACCAAAACCAATCTTTCAGGAGGAATACAAGGTGGCATTTCAAATGGAATGGATATCTATTTTCGTGTAGCTTTTAAACCGGTTGCTACCATTATGCAAAAACAAACCTCCATTAATAATCAAGGAAAGGAAATAACACTTGAGGCTAAAGGACGACACGACCCCTGCGTAGTTCCCAGAGCAGTTCCTATTGTAGAGGCTATGGTTGCTTTAGTTTTAGCCGATTATATGTTGATTAACAAAACAGCTAAAATTTGAGTTTAAACCTATCTTTATTGTATTTTATATTGTTTTTTATTTTTTATTTTTAAAAAAATTGTATCTTCAAACGAGATTTAAAAGAATACTATGATTAATAAAAAAGTAGAAACCGTTCAACAGGCTCTAGAAGGAATTCAAGATGGTATGACTTTTATGTTAGGTGGTTTTGGGCTTTGCGGAATCCCCGAAAATTGTATTAACGAACTGGTTCGATTAAAAATAAAAAACATAACGTGTATTTCTAACAATGCAGGAGTAGATGATTTTGGATTAGGCTTACTACTTCATAATCATCAAATAAAAAAAATGATTTCATCTTATGTTGGAGAAAATGATGAATTTGAACGGCAAATGCTTTCGGGTGAATTAGAAGTTGAACTCACTCCACAAGGAACTTTGGCAGAAAAATGTCGGGCAGCACAAGTAGGAATTCCCGCTTTTTATACACCGGCGGGCTATGGAACGGAAGTAGCTAAAGGAAAGGAATCCAGAGAATTTAATGGAAAAATGTACCTTATGGAAAGAGCTTTTGAAGCAGACTTTAGTTTTGTAAAAGCATGGAAAGGTGATGCTGCCGGAAACTTAATTTTTAAAGGGACTGCTCGAAATTTTAATCCTGTTATGTGTGGTGCTGCTAAGATTACCGTTGCTGAAGTTGAAGAATTAGTTCCGACAGGAGAATTAGATCCTAATCAAATTCATATTTCCGGAATTTTTGTACAGCGTATTTTCCAGGGGGAAAAATTTGAAAAAAGAATTGAACAACGGACAGTGAGAAACCGGTAACTTTCAAATTTTCAGATAATTATTATGTTAGATAAAAATCAAATAGCACAACGCATAGCCAAAGAATTAAAAAACGGATATTTTGTTAATTTAGGAATAGGGATTCCTACTTTGGTGGCTAATTATATACCCAATGGAATCGAAGTTGAATTTCAAAGTGAGAATGGTGTTTTAGGAATGGGACCTTTTCCTTTTGAAGGAGAAGAAGATGCCGATATTATAAATGCTGGAAAACAAACCATTACAACTTTGAGAGGAGCTTCTTTTTTTGATTCAGCTACCAGTTTTGGAATGATTCGGGGAAAACATGTAGATTTAACTGTATTGGGAGCTATGGAAGTAGCTGAAAACGGTGATATTGCCAATTGGAAAATACCCGGAAAAATGGTAAAAGGAATGGGTGGTGCAATGGATTTGGTAGCTTCGGCTGAAAATATTATTGTTGCCATGATGCATACCAACAAAAAGGGAGAATCTAAACTTCTAAAAAGATGTACGCTTCCCTTGACCGGCGTTGGTTGTGTAAAGAAAATCGTAACAAATTTGGCTGTTATAGAAATCGTTCCTGAAGGATTTAAATTATTGGAAAGAGCTCCCAATATTTCCATAGAAGAAATACAAAAGGCTACAGAAGGTTGCTTAATTATAAACGGAGAAATTCCTGAGATGATAGTTTAATTAATAACCTGAGTTCGATTAATAATTTCCCATAAAAAAATAGGATAAGACGAGAAATAGTTGTATATTTAAATTTTTGAAGTTCAAATATTTAACGGTTATTTCTATGATTAATTTTGATAAAATTACGGATATTTTTTCAATTGTTGATGAGTTTTGCAAGAGTTTTTTGCTATCATGGGATGGTTTCATGGTAGATTTTCCTGTTGTGGCGAGACCTAATTTTTGCAATCATTCGGGATATTCAATTCTAACATGATAGATATTAATCAGCCGTTTGATTAATACTTTTTTGATTTGCCCTATTTCTTTTAATGATATGGTTGCATTGTTAAATTGTCCACTATCTAATTGTTTGTCAATAATAGTATTAACTAACTTTTCAAAATCTAAATTGGTAGGACTTTTTAAACTTTTTGCTGCTGCCTCAATTGAATCACACATCATTAAAATAGCGGTTTCTTTAGAAAAAGGTTTTGGACCTTTGTATTTGAATTGCTTTATATCAATTTCTTTTTCAGGGTGTTTTTCTTTGTATTTGGTATAAAAATAATGAACTAATGAATCTCCGTGATGTGTTCGGATAAAATCAATAATTCGATCTGGCAAACGGTATTTTTTGGCTAAATCAATTCCTTCTATCACATGATTAATAATAATTTTCGTACTTTCTGTTGGATCTAAATCATCATGTGGATTAACAATATGGTTTTGATTTTCTATAAAAAATGTGGGATTGGATATTTTTCCTACATCATGATACATAGCTCCAATTTTAACCAATAGGGCATTTCCTCCTACTTCAATAGCGGCTTCTTCTGCTAAATTGGCTACCTGCATGGAATGTTGGAGTGTTCCGGGAGCTTTTGCTGATAGCAATCTTAACAAAGGATGATTGGAGTCTGACAATTCTAACAAGGATAAATCCGACATCAATCCAAAAATTCTTTCATATAAATAAATTAGAGGCAAAACTAAAAAGGTAAATATTCCGGATAATAAAAAATGAAATATGGGTTTCCATAATTCAGAGAGATTATCCAAAGTACCTTCTTGAATTAGAATTCCGCTAAGATAAGCTAATTCATACACCAAAATAATTTTAACTACAGCTACGTATAAATTAACTCTTTTATGTAATTTTTGATTAGTCAAAACAGTAATAATTCCGGCTATTAATTGAATATACAAAAATTCAAAATTGTTATGTGCTAAAAAAGATAAAATTAAAATGGTAATAATGTGTGTTACAATAGCTGTTCCCTGATCAAAGAATGACCGAATTACAATAGGCTGTAAACAAAAAGGAAGTATGTAAAACAAATCCGGGAAAAAACGGTTGGCAATTACACCTAATCCAACAGTAAAAAATATGTTAAACGCTAAGAAAGTAACCTGAGTATTATTTTGAATAATTTTTTTTCTGAAATAATAGAGATACAAAAAAAGAATCAAAATGGTTAGAGCAACAATGACAAAATATCCCAAAGTTAATCCCCATTGTTTTTTATTGTTCCATACTTGTTGTTCATACTCTTTTTTATAAGAGTCCAGCACCATAAATTTGTAATCATCAATAATATGTCCTTTTTCTATAATTTTTTCACCCCGCTTAATCAGTCCTTTGGTTAAAGAAATTTTATTCATTTTTTGCTGAATAATTTCTTCAGTTAATTTTTCATCATAAATCAAATTATTATTTAAAAAAGGCTCTATATCTTCGTACAGTAATTTTCCTATTGAATCATCTAAAATCGGAGCAATTTCTTTTTTTATATCTTGAATATCGCTTAATTTATCCAATACATATTCTAAAGCCTGCGATGAGTTGTGATCTTTAACGATTATTTTAGGATTTGTTTGGTCGGATATTATTATTTTAGATTGAAAGACACCTTTTGAGTAGTTTTTTTTCAGGCTACTGATTAATTGGTTTTTTACGGATTTTTTAATTTTATACTGACCGTTATTAATTTTAGATAAAATATTACTTAAAACAGCCGTATCTTTCGTATAATAAAATGCTTTTTGCTTTTCTATAAATACTTTTTCATTATTAATTTCTTCAGGTGTTTTCCGAATGGCAAAATCAAAATCAGCTACCAAATCACCATATTGCCAAGTGGTATTTTTATAAAATTCATTATTAAAAACCAACTTCTTAGGAATAAAATAAACAATTGATACTACAGTAGCTAAGAATATAACTACTCTAAAAATCAATTTATTTTTATTATATACGTTTGTTAATTTATTAATCATATCGGCTCCAATTTGGAATTACCTTTACTCCTATCAGTAGTATTGATAAAAAGATAAAGAATAATGTTGCGGTGTTCAATGTATTCCCAAAAAATAACTGAACGAAAAAATCAATCAGTATAAAAAGTGAAAAGAATACAACACCTATTTTTTTAAATCTGAAAAAAAATACTAAGGAAATTAAAGCTACTATATTTAGTATCACATTCAAATAATAATACCATTGAGGCAAAACATATGATTTGGTTACAACGCCTGTAATTCCTCTGTATCCTCCTACCAAACACGAAATCACTAAAAACCCTATCAATAGTTTAAACCAAAGATCTCGTTTCATTATCTTTTCTTCTTTTTTAGAAAAAGTGGTCTTTTTATCGTTAGAAGTTTTTTATATTGATTGCTAAATGACCAAAGCCTGATAGCCAAAACTAAAAAACTGTAAGCACCAACCTTTTTATCAATACTTTTTAAAAATTGAATGCAATAACCGATTACGGTCGCTGATGGCTTCTTCTAAAGATATGATTGATTCTGTTCTTAAAATCTCAGGAATTTCATCAATTTTATACAAAATATCCTTTGCATCACCTGTATCTTTTGCCAATAATTTACAAAAAATATTGTATTTACCTGAAATTATGCTCGCTTCGATAATATTAGGTATTTCTTTCAGTTTGTCTACAACATTTTGCGTTTTAGAAGATTTCGTTAACAACACACCGACATAAGCCACAAATGAATGTCCTAAAGTATCGTAATCTATATCTAAACTGGTACCTTTAATCAACCCTGCTTCTTCCATTTTTTTTACGCGAACATGTATGGTTCCTGCTGAGACCAACATCTTTTTTGCAATTTCCGTAAAAGGCATTCGTGTATTATCTACTAAATACTCTAAGATTTGCTTGTCTATTTCATCAATCTTATACTTTGGATTCATTCTTTTCTTACTTTATTATTAACATTACAAAAATAACACTATTTTTTTATCAATCTAATATTTTTTTTAAATTTATTTTATTATGATAATTGTCATTTTTCATTCGGATATCATTCTTTAGCTTTGTAATATGATTAAAAAATGCGAGTAATCGTAAATAATAATTATCGTATCCTTTTGTTTGTTTACAGAGAGACTTGTAGTGAAAAACTAAAAGTCTCTTTTTTATCATTCTATTTTTACTGTATCCTGAACCTCCTTAAACAAACCTTTTTCAGTATTTAAAATCTGATTTAAAGAATCTTTGCGAGTGTTCTCCTTTTCCTCTTTCTGGCGTTTATCACTTTTAAATAATTTCTGCCTTAATTCTTTAAATGTGTTAAAATCTTCGTGATAATAAATTCCTCCACCCCAAGCCTGAGAATAAGTATTAGCAGCATTAAAGTTTTCTACTCCAAAACTGGTCGGTCTGCTAAAGGCTTTTAATTTCAACGTTCCGTCGTTCTGCTTTGAAATATCGTATTCAACTTCTGCACTTCCGGTAATGGATTGCGTATTGGTAACTCCTTCGGAAGCAGATCGGTTTCCACTTACCGCAAATCCTCCTGAAACATTTACCGAAATTCTTGGATTTACATCAACCGAACCTTTCACATTTACAACATCAGAAGTATTGTATTCATCAGATCCTTCTGTATAACCTAAATTCAATGTAACATAACGACTGATATTGGATAACAAAGACGATAATTGACCAAAAGCCAACTCATAAGCCGTTGTAGTCAAACCGCTGATATAATTGGAATTATCCGGAGGTAAGAATTTTCCGAATAACAATATTCCTCCCCATTGTCTTACTTCTTCGTCTTTATCACTAAATTTTAAATTCAAATTACTTTGAATAGATTCGGAAGCATCCGGAGTTAATACATTAAATTCAATTTCGGGAGAACTTAAAGGACCCGTAAGAGCTATTTCAACCTCCGTTTGTAAATTTTGAGCATAACTCGAAGAAATATATTCACCTACGTTCGAAACATTTCGTTCAAAATACGCTTTTACGTCTAATTGAGCATCGTACACATCACCAATCCATTTAATGGTACTATTTGGGCGTATTCTAAATATTTTTTTAATCGCTCCCCTTGCAAAATTATAATATCCGTCCGTAATTCCAATTTCACCGTTCATAGCCATATTTCCGTTCAAATCAACATCCAACAGAAGGTTTCCTTTTCCGCTAGCTACAATTTTATCATCGTTTTTTTCATCAAGAATCAAGTCTAATTCTGCATCAGGCGTAATTTTTATGTTTAATCCTAAGTTCATACCCGCAGGTTCAACCATCTCTTTTGTTCCTTCTTCAAATTCTTTGTATCGGTCTAAAACATTAACAAATGTAACGACATCTGAGACTTCTAAACTCTGCCCGCTTGTATTAATGGTTAGAGCCGTTCTCGGAGCTGTTGTGGCAATCACATTAATATCCAAATCCGTTGCCGGTCCTTTAATCGTAGCGTATAAATCGTTTGCAAAAACTTTACCGTAAAACAATGGATTATTCTTAAAACCGGTATCCATCACCAAAAAGTTATCTGCAAAAAGGTCTAAATTCAAGTGCCACACCAAAAAATCTTCATGCGACAAATCTCCTGTAAGAGAGCCTCTTGTATGATTTTTAATATCTCTCAATTCAATCCGGTCATAAAAATAAATTAAGCCTGTAGAAATCAAAATTTCAGGAGTTCCTAAAATATCATAATCCGTCCCCAAATATGATATTTTCATTCCTCCTTCACTCAAATTAATACTTCCTTGATATTCCGGTCTTTTTAAGGTTCCTGTCAAATCAATTTCTCCTTTAATTGTTCCTCGTATATTTTCAGCAACATCTACCATAAAAATATTTAATACAGCCAGTTCAAACCATTCAAAATCAACTTTCAAGCGTAAATAATCATCTTTGTTATTCGGATCAATATATCCTGTTACAGCCAATCGGTCTAAATTGTCTTTCTGGATTTTTGAATCTACTTTATACAAACCATTTTCTATCTCGATATTAGCCAAAATATCTCCAAAAGAATAATCGTTGTAAGTAAAATTCTGTATCTTCAAATCTGCAATGGGCTGAAAAGTATCTTTTCCATACTCAATGGTGATTTTTCCATTTGCCAAACCTTCTAATTTGGATTCTTCAAATGGAGGTAACAACGATTCTAATTCTACATTTTGAACCTCTAAATCCAAGTTTAAATAATCTTTTAAATAAGAACCATTGACTTCCAATTTCTGTATTCCCGATTCTATAACGATTCGGTTAATGTAATATTCGTTGTTTTTAAAATCCACCAAGGCATAGTGCGTATGCTCTTCATTATTAGGATTTAAAACCCATTCATTATCATTGTATTTTATGGTTGATTTTAAAAATCCGATTAAATTTTTCCCTTGGTCATTTTTTGTTTTGTACAGATTCAGCCCAAATTCTTGTTTTGAAATCCCACCAATATGCCCTGTAAATTTGGCTTTCATTTCAAGCGTATCATTATTGTTAATGGTTAAAATTTTCACATTTTCTAACTCATAGCCACCTAAATTTACTTTATCAGAAACCAATGAGGTTTGAAAAAATGGATTTTTTGTATTTAAAGTTACTTGGGATTTACCCAATTCGTATTTATCATAAATCAATCCGGGCGTTTTTGTCTTTAAAATCAAATGATTTTCGGATGTTACTTTACCTTCCAATTTGGTGCCGGGTTTTAAAACTATGGCCGGAAATAATATTTCAAAAAAGTAATCTTTTATGTCAATATCAAAGTTAAAATACTGACCGAGAGTCATCGGTTTGGGTTTATAATTAGTCAATAATTTTCCAAAAGCATTTTCAGAAACGACCAACATTTCCGAAAGTTTAAAATCGCCCTCCATATAACCGTTTATGATTTCTTCAGATTGGAAATTAATCAATCGTTTGCCGTTCTCATCTATCGATGAATTGATTAACATCCGATTAAAAGCCAAAGACTGTGTGGAGGTTTGATAAAACGTATTTTCCAATAAAACCTGACCCAATAAATCGTCCAAAGAACTTGCATGCAAATCGATTGAAATATCGGTTGTTAATTTTGCTACCGGATCTTTTGACAATCCTAATTTGTATAAATTTACATTTCTAACCGTTGATTTAAAATTAGCATCGTAAACGGAGGAAGAAAAATCGACATCTCCATCAAAACTCAACGCAATATTTGGATCGTCTATATCAATTACTCCACTGAATAACTGTTCGACAACTGACCCGTCTATACGAATATTTGAAAGATGTTTATTCATTAGATCTACTCCTGCTACATTACCTTTTACTTTGATTTTCATGGTGTTAAGATCATATCCTTTTCCATCAATATCTAAATTACCTGTTATAAATCCTAATTCTTTAACTCCGGTTAATTTTTTCAAATTAAATTTCTGAGGTCGAATGTTTCCTTTATAATGAATGGATTTTTCAGAGTAACCTTTAATAGCAATATCAGCCATCAAACTTCCCAATGTCGAAGACTGAATAGAGGATTTGGTTGCAAAATCCTGACGGTCAATTTCTAAATTACCTTTTAACGTTACTTGCCCATAATCATTAATAAGCGAAGGAATATCACGGTTGATGTCTTTGGGCAAAAATTTAATCAGATTATTATAATTCGAAGTTACATAAGTATTTTGTCCTTTTATATGAAATTTTTGAGCGTCATAAATCTCATTCAGTATTATTTTTTCGCCTCTAATTTTGGTTTTCATGGTTGAAACTTCTACATTGTGTAGTTCCAAATGTGATAAAGTGCCTCGTATTTTTCCCTGAATATCTACTTTTGAAAATTTATCCCAATACGGAACAAAATACTGCACATCTTTCATTCCTACATAAGAGCCTTTCTCCAAATCTACTTTCCAATTGATTTTATTATAAAAATCATTAAAATCTTCTGCACGGTTGTAAACAAAAGCAAATTGTCCGTTTAATTTGGAATTATCCGTTTCCAATGAAATATCTTGTATTTCCAATAAATCACTTCGGTATGTAAAATTACCTGCCAAATGCTTCAATTCTGATTGAATTTTTTCATTACGTTTAGCTTTAAAGCTCAGGTTTTTAATTGTTGCGTAAATATCCGCATCGTCTAATTTAAAATTATCTATTTCCAAATTCAAATCAGAGGCTTTTACCCATGTCTGCTCTTCTTTAGGAAGGTTTTCATTTACAATTTCCAAATAACCGTCGTAAATATTAATATCGCCTTCTAAAACCAATTTGGTTGAATCTTTCGTTTCACTTCCTGAATCGAATCGGTCAATAAAATTTAAAAAATTATCTTGGTCTGCTCCTTCATATGTTTTTACATAAACCTTTGGTTCATATAATGAAATTTCATCCAACTGGTAAGGTGAACCGTTTATCAATTTAAAATAATCCGGACTGGCTTGTAATTCTTTAATGGAAATCAGCAAACTGTCTCGCTCATCCAATGCAGAAATATTTTTCAAACTGATATCACCAAAAAACGTTATATCAACTTCCTGAACATCCATCTTAGTTCCAAACATTTGATTCACCTCAGGCATAACATAATCGTGTATGATTTTAGATTGAACCGACGGAATTTGAACTACTGTCAAAACCGTTGTAACCACCAAAAAAAAGATGATGAACAAGAAAAGGAATAGTTTAAATAACTTTTTTAACACCGTTTATTTCGTATTTTTGCATTCATGAAAAAACACCCCATTATACTCGGAATAGAATCTTCTTGTGATGACACGGGTGCTTCTATCATACAAAACGGAAAAATTTTATCTAATAGTATAGCCAATCAAAAAGTACACCAAAATTACGGAGGCGTTGTTCCTGAATTAGCTTCTCGCGTTCACCAACAAAACATTGTACCCGTAGTACATGAGGCAGTAAAGGTAGCAAATATTACGGAAAAAGAAATAGATGCTGTCGCTTTTACAAAAGGACCCGGTTTAATGGGTTCTTTATTGGTAGGAACCTCATTTGCTAAATCATTGGCTTTAGCTTTGAACATCCCTTTAATTGAAGTTAATCACATGCAGGCTCATATTTTAGCTCATTTTATTGATAATGCTAATAACGAAAAACCTGAATTTCCTTTTATCTGCCTGACGATTAGCGGAGGCCATACACAAATTATTCGAGTAAATGATTATTTTGACTTTACTATTTTAGGAGAAACCATCGACGATGCTGCGGGAGAAGCATTTGATAAAATTGCTAAAATACTCGGTTTGGATTATCCCGGAGGTCCCTTAATTGACCAATTGGCTCAAAAAGGAAACCCAAGAGCTTTTCTATTTGCCCAACCGAAAGTTAAAGGCTGTAATTTCAGCTTTAGCGGTTTAAAAACTTCTGTTCTTTATTTTTTACAAAAAAAAATGAAGAAAAATCCTGATTTTATAAAAGAAAATCTAACCGATTTATGTGCTTCTGTACAATATACCATTGTTGAAATTTTAATAAAAAAACTTCAAAAAGCAGCAAAAGAAACCCAAATTAACCGAATTGCCATTGCCGGAGGTGTTTCAGCCAATTCCGAAATCAGGAAAAGATTGCAATACATGGAAAAACAAGGTTGGAAAACATACATCCCTAAATTTGAATACACAACCGATAATGCAGCCATGATTGCCATGGTGGGTCAGTTAAAATATGAACGAGAAAATTTTGCTTCTCAAAAAACCACAGCAAAAGCTCGATATAAAATCAATGAATCGTAACGTTTACAACTTACTCCTTTTATATGCGTTTATTTATAGTAAAAAATATCGAACCTTCTGTTTTAACGTTAAGTGAAGAAGAAAGCAAGCATATTGTGCGGGTTTTACGGCTGAAAGTAGGCGATTCAATCCATTTAACTGATGGGAAAGGAACGCTTTGCGAAGCTGAAATTATTGAATTGATTCATAAAAAATGCAAAGTTAAAATTACCTCAACGCTTAAAAATTTTGAAAAACGAGATTATTATTTGCATATAGCCATTTGTCCTACCAAAAGTAACGAACGATTTGAATGGTTTTTGGAAAAAGCGACTGAAATCGGGATTGATGAAATTACAATTCTAATTGGAGAAAATTCCGAGCGAAGAAAATTTAACATGAATCGCTATCAGAAAATTCTTATTGCCGCGGTAAAACAATCTGTAAAAGCATATGTTCCTAAACTAAATGAGCCCGTTTTGGTTAAAGATTTTATTCTTAAAAATACTTTTAACGGACTGAAAATAATAGCTCATTGCAATACGCTTTTTGAACGAAAAAATATAACATCATTATTACAAAAAAAATCTAATTCCTTAATTTTGATTGGACCTGAAGGTGATTTTTCTCCTACTGAAATAGAATTTGCTTTACAGCATCATTTTGAAAGCACTTTGTTATCGAACAGCCGACTACGAACAGAAACTGCTGCTGTAATAGTTGCCAGTTATGTAAGTTTTATTAATTTTTAACAACTATTAAAAAGATGTATTTGTAACCATTGTAGGCTATTTTTTTATGTTATAACCTGTTGTGCATTTAGGATAAGTTCACTTTAATTTTATTCATTGGTCTATTGAATACAAAAACATTGAGATACTGAATCATTGTAAAAGCAGTAATTTTAGACAGTAATCTTATGGCTAATCCTTTGAACGATTTTGCGTGGTTTATCATCCAAGAAAATTGTCCGTGTAATTGCGAAAAATTAGTTTCTATTCTTTTTCTGATTTTGGATTTTATTTTAGAAAAATGCTCAAATTGTACTTGGTTTT
>JBKEDE010000005.1:0-92532 GCA_047975265.1 Flavobacteriales bacterium | reverse complement strand
CCCATTTCCTATACGGTACGCCGGTTAAAAGACAATACACAGGTAGAGTTTGTTAATGAGTATAAGGACATTAGAAAAGAGTTTAGGTAATTAAGGGTATGTACTTTGGTTTAAATAAAGGCATACTACTGAAAAATAGCAGGTAAAATCATTGTTTCCAATGATTGCCAAGAAAATACAAGAAAGTTTTAGGAAACGTGTTTCCTAAAACTTTTTCTTTGTCTAAAAAATGGTAAAAAAAGTGATGGTTTTATTGCTAAACATTTAGATGTATTTATTTTACATAAAAATTTCAACCTTTTTTCTTAAACATTATTCACGTTGAATAATATTTTCCTCATCTTTGTATCATGAGATTGTTGTATACGGCAGGAATTTATTTTTACGGTTTTTGTATTCGAATAGCTTCTTTATTTAATCAAAAAGCAAAACTTTTCATTAAAGGACGGCAAGATTTGTTTAAAAAAGCACAACAGCAAATGAATCGTGGAGATAAAATAATTTGGTTTCATGCAGCTTCATTAGGAGAGTTTGAGCAAGGAAAACCGATTATAGAGCGATGTAAAAAAGATTTTTCTGAGTATAAAATTCTCCTCACGTTTTTTTCTCCTTCAGGGTATGAATTACGAAAAGACTATAAAACAGCCGATTATATATTTTATCTTCCCTTAGACACGCCTTCTAATATGAAAAAATGGGTAGAAATTGTAAATCCTGATAGGGTCATTTTGATTAAATACGAATTTTGGTTTAATCTGCTTTATCAATTACAAAAAAAATCAATTCCTACTTTGGTTGTTTCAGCCGTTTTCAGACCAAATCAAGCTTTTTTTAAATTTTATGGTTCATTTATGCTCAAAACATTAAAATCCATTCAGCATTTTTTTGTTCAAGATGAGCATTCTCTACATCTTTTAAAAAAGCACCATATCCACCAGGTAAGTCTTTCAGGTGATACACGGTTTGATCGTGTTCATGAATTAGTTCAAGATGTTAAACCGCTTCCTTTTTTAGAGGCATTTAAGAACGATACTTTTACCATTGTAGCAGGAAGCATTTGGACAAAAGGAGAAAACCTTTTCATTCGATTTATTAATGAGACTCATTATACATTAAAATGTGTTTTGGTACCTCATGAAATTCATGCTCAAAAAATTCAAGAACTTAAACAAAACATTCAAAAAAAAGTGATTCTCTATTCTGAAATTCATACCCAAGATTTAGCAGAATATGATGTTTTAATCATGGATGCCGTAGGTCTTTTAACCGCTGTTTATCCTTACGCTGATATAGCATACGTTGGCGGTGCTTTTGGCCCAACCGGAATTCATAATATTTTGGAACCGGCTACTTTTGGAAAGCCTGTTTTCTATGGTCCGCGTTTTGAAAAAAACCGAGAAGCACACGATTTGGTAAATGCAAAAGGAGGTAAAGTAGCCTATGATTATGATGATTTTGAAGATATTATCAATCTTTTTTACGGAGATGATGAAGGATTGAAAATTTACAGTCAAAATGCTCGATTATTTATTCAAAAAAATCGAGGAGCTACTGAAAAAATCATGAATTATTTACAAGAATATTTTTTGAAAACATAAATTTTACAATCATCTTCGTTTGGTTTCTTTTAAAAGTGTTATATTTAATACGTTTTTAGAAAAAAGAATACAATGAGAAAAAAAATCGTGGCAGGCAATTGGAAAATGAATCTCAATGCCAAGGAAGCTAAAAAATTAATTAAAGAAATTGCAAAATATACTGAAAAAAACAAAAAAAAGATGGTTTGTAAAGTAATTGTTGCACCATCGTTTACTAGTTTACTTACCACAAAAAAACAAGCTTCCGGAACAGGAATTAAAATAGCTGCCCAAAATATGCATCAAGCGGATTGTGGAGCTTATACAGGTGAAATTTCGGCAGATATGCTAAAATCAATAAAAGTTCGTAAAGTTATTTTAGGACATTCTGAACGACGCCAATATTTTGGAGAAACGGATGAATTATTGGCACAAAAAGTTCGTAAAGCCATTGATTCAAGATTTCAAGTTATTTTTTGCAATGGAGAAACTTTAGAGCAGCGTAAAAGTGGCATTTATCTTGATGTTGTTGCTGAGCAAACGAAAAAAGCTTTATTTGGATTATCTGTTGAAGAAATTAAAAAAGTGGTTATTGCCTACGAACCCGTTTGGGCTATTGGAACGGGTGAAACAGCAACAGCCGATCAGGCACAGGAAATTCATGCACATTTACGTAAAATATTAGCCGACCAATATGGTCAAGAAACAGCAGATTCTATTTCTATTTTATATGGTGGAAGCGTAAAACCGACTAATGCTAAAGAACTGTTTTCAAAACCTGATGTAGATGGAGGATTAATTGGAGGAGCCGCTTTAAAAGCAGATGATTTTATTGAAATTATTAAAGCTTGTAAATGATTGAGTTATAATAAATCATGAATAATTATATAACTTTAATAAAACTGTATAAAACCAACATTCGAGGTCTTAAATAATTATATAATAAACATCATCGATGAAATTAATTTCAAAATGTGATTAACTCTCCAAAAATTTTTGGAGAGTTAATTTTTTTAAACGGACGTTTTTAAACGTCCTTCAAGAATCTTATTTTTCAATTGTTCTAATTGGTTAATTAATTCATTATCATTCATGTAATCACTTTTTTGTTCTAAGGTTGTTAGTTCTGACTTTAATTCGTCAATCATCATCTTTTTAGAGTTTAACAACATTAAGTTTGTAATACTCTTTTCAATTCTTTCCAAACGATCTTCCATCGAGATTTCTAATTCTGTTTTTTCATGAACTATCATTTCTCCTTTATCGAACAATAACCAATCTAACGATAATTGAGGGTATTTAATTAAAATCATTTTTAATTTATCTACACCCAAAGAAGATCCTGAGTTGAGAAACCCTTGTGATACACCCACTTCACTAGTAAATGTGCTAAAAGAAATTCTTTGTGTTTTCAAGAATTTTTTTAACTTTTCTTTTTCTGACATAAGGCATTTTTGTTTTTTTTTAATAACTACTATTTAGTTAAATAGTACAACGCAAATATACTTAATTTTATTATATAATTGTCTATAAGTGAAAAAATTGTTTTACTTCAATTATTTTAAAAAATAATTTCTTTTTGTTGTATAATGAATTAAATATCCTTAAAAAAATCGAACTTTTTTAATTGGATTTTATATCTAAGCAGGAGTCCTTTATTAATTTTTTTTAAATCTACGAAATCCAAACACTAAGAAGAATAATTATAAAAGTACTGTCCAAATTAATTATCTTTGCCCTAAATTGCCAAAATGAAATACAAAAGAATACTCTTGAAATTAAGTGGTGAATCCTTAATGGGCAACCAACCTTACGGTATTGATCCTATCCGATTAGCGGAATACGCAGAAGATATTAAAGAGGTTGTTGATATGGGAGTTGAATTAGCCATTGTTATTGGAGGAGGAAATATTTTTAGAGGTGTTTCGGGTGCTGCTGATGGAATGGATCGTGTACAAGGGGATTATATGGGTATGTTGGCAACGGTTATCAACGGAATGGCTTTACAAGGAGCATTGGAAGGCGTTGGAATTTATACACGATTACAAACAGCAATCCATATGGATCAGGTTGCGGAACCTTTTATAAAACGAAGAGCCGTCCGCCATATAGAAAAAGGGCGTGTTGTTATTTTTGGTGCAGGAACGGGAAATCCTTATTTTACAACCGATACCGCAGCTACACTTCGTGCAATTGAAATTGATGCAGAGGTTATTTTAAAAGGAACTCGGGTTGATGGAATTTATACTTCCGATCCTGAAAAAAATAAAAATGCCGAGAAATATAATGACATCACCTATAATGAAGTGATGAAAAAAAACTTAAAAGTAATGGATTTAACAGCTTTTGCTTTAAGTAAAGAAAATGAATTGCCTATATTGGTTTTTGATATGAACACCCGGGGTAATCTAAAAAAAATCATTTTAGGTGAAAATATTGGAACTTTAGTAACTAAATAATAATTTTATACGTGTAATTTTTTTAAAATGGAAGAAATTAATTTTATTTTAGATAGTGCAAAAGAAAGTATGGAGCATTCTGTTGGACATTTAAACAAAGCTTTTTTACAAATTCGTGCAGGCAAAGCTAATCCTGCCATGCTGAATTCTGTTACAGTTGATTACTATGGAGTCCAAACACCGCTTTCACAAGTAGCTAACATTAACACTCCGGATGCTATGACTCTTAGTATCCAGCCTTGGGAAAAACCAATGCTACAAGAAATTGAGAGAGCAATTATGGTAGCAAATTTGGGGTTAAATCCTATGAATAATGGTGATGTTATTATGATTAATATTCCACCTTTAACCGCTGAAAGACGTAAAGAATTGGTTAAACAAGCAAAATCAGAAACAGAACAGGCGAAAGTAAGCATTAGAAATGCCCGAAAAGAAGCTAATAATGAATTAAAAAAAATAGAAGGTATATCAGAAGATGTTATCAAGGATAAAGAATCTGAAATTCAGAATTTAACGGATGTATATTCTAAAAAAATTGAAGAATTTTTCAATAAAAAAGAAAAAGAAATTATGACGGTTTAGTTTAAATTTCTTTACGCAACCTGGCAACGGGAATATTTAATTGTTCACGATATTTTGCAACCGTTCTGCGTGCTACTTTGTATCCTTTTTCTTTCAACAATTCCGATAGTTTTTCATCTGTTAAAGGTTTGCTTTTGCTCTCTTCTTCAATGGCGTCTTTTAAAATTTTCTTGATTTCACGCGTTGAAACTTCTTCTCCGCTGGTCGTTGTCATACTCTCTGAAAAGAGATCTTTGATTAAAATAGTACCGTAAGGCGTGTTTACATATTTACTGTTTGCAACACGTGATATGGTAGAAATGTCCATTTGAATTTCGTCAGCAATATCTTTTAAAATCATCGGGCGAATTTTTTGTTCATCTCCGGTTAAAAAATAATCTTTTTGAAAACGCATAATAGCTCCCATAGCTAACATTAGGGTGCTTTCGCGTTGTTTAACCGCATCAATAAACCATTTTGCCGAATCTAATTTTTGTTTGACAAACTGGACAGCTTTTTTCTGTTCTTCATTTTTTTTATCCCCCTCTTTATAGGCTTCAAAAAGGTTACGGTATTCGTTGGATAGACGTAGTTCAGGAATATTTCCATTGTTGAGTTTTAAATCCAGTTCTCCATCTGTAATCAGAATGGTAAAATCAGGTGTAATCTGCTCTACAATTTTAGTATTTCCCGAAAAAGATTTTCCCGGTTTGGGATTTAACTTTTCAATTTCTTTAATTGCATCTTTCAATAGTTCTTCATCTACTTCAAAATGCTTTATGATTTTTGAATAATGTTTTTTAGTAAATTCTTCAAAAGTATCCCTTACAATTTCTTTAGCCAAACGCAATGCCATTGTATTTTCTTTAGCGTTTAACTGAATTGACAGACATTCTTGTAGAGAACGTGCTCCAACACCGATAGGATCTAATTTTTGAATGTATCCCACTAAAAGTTCTTCCAATTTTTTCTCGTCAGCAATTAAATTCTGTGTGAAGATTAAATCATCCGAAAGAGCGTTTAAATCACGGCGGATATAACCGTCTTCATCAATACTTCCGATGAGAAAATCAGCCATCAGGTAATCTTCGTCAGACATTCTTGCTGTATGAAGTTGGTTCAACAAGTATTCATTTAATGTGATGCCACCTGCATAAGGAACTGTAGTGTCGTCAGTATCACTGCTATAATTATTGGAATACGTTTTATACGAAGGTATGTCATCATCACTTAAATAATCGTCGATATTAATATCAGAGGCATCTATTCGTTCTGAATCTTGATATTCTTCCTGATTTGAAAATTCATCCAATTCTGTGTGTTCATGTCCTTCATCAAGAGCGGGATTTTCCTCTAATTCTTGTTTAATACGTTCTTCAAAAGCTAATGCAGGCAACTGCACCAACTTCATCAACTGAATTTGCTGAGGCGATAACTTTTGATTAAGTTTTAAATATAAATCTTGTTTTAACATAATTCGTTAAAATTCACAATTATCAGGTGTACGTGGAAAAGGAATTACATCACGAATATTTCCCATTCCGGTAGCATACATCACAAGTCGTTCAAATCCTAAGCCGAAACCACTATGAGGAGCTGTTCCAAACTTTCGTGTATCCAAATACCACCATAAATCGTTATGCGGAATATTCAGTTCAGTCATTTTTTGTATTAAAATATCATAGCGTTCTTCACGTTGAGAACCGCCAATCATTTCTCCAATACCCGGAAACAAAACATCCATAGCACGAACGGTTTTTCCATCTTCATTTAACCGCATGTAGAAAGCTTTAATATTGGCAGGATAGTCAAACAATATCACCGGACATTTAAAGTGTTTTTCTACCAAAAAACGTTCGTGTTCCGATTGTAAATCAGTACCCCATTCTTCAATAAGGTATTGAAATTTTTTCTTTTTATTGGGTTTTGATTGTTTTAAAATATCGATGGCTTCGGTATAACTTACCCGTTTAAAGTTATTATCTACAATGAATTGTAATTTTTCGATTAAATTCATTTCAGAACGTTCGCTAACTGGTTTTTGTTTTTCTTCAAACTCAAAACGTTGATTTAACACCTCCAAGTCATCGCTGCAATGATCCAAGGTATATTTTAAAACATATTTTACAAATTCTTCCGATAAATCCATTGTATCATCTAAATTATAAAAGGCCATTTCGGGTTCAATCATCCAAAATTCAGCTAAATGACGCGTTGTATTTGAATTTTCGGCTCTAAAAGTAGGTCCGAATGTATAAATATTACCCAAAGCCATGGCCGCCAATTCTCCTTCTAATTGTCCGGAAACAGTTAAATTCACTTTTTTCCCAAAAAAATCTTGCGTGTAATCTACCTTGCCGTTTTCATCTTTGGGAAGTTTATCCAAGTCAAAATGGGTTACCGTAAATGTTTCTCCGGCTCCTTCAGCATCGGAATGTGTTATGATGGGAGTATGAATATAATAGAAGCCTTTTTCATTGAAAAAATTATGAATGGCAAAAGATAAAACATGGCGAACACGTGTTACAGAGCTAAATAAATTGGTTCGAAAACGTAAATGAGCTTGTTCTCGAAGTTTTTCTAATGAATGTTTTTTGGGTTGTAAAATAGTTTTTTGAACTTCTTCAGGATGGGCTTCTCCATAAATTTGGATTTCTTTTACGAGAATTTCAATTTCTTGTTCTTTTCCCTGACTTTCAATAACTTCTCCAACAATTTTAAGAGCTGCACCGATTGTAACTTTTGCTAAAATTTCTTGATCAAAATTTTCAAAATCTACAACAGCTTGTATATTTTTAGGAGTGGAACCATCATTTAACGAGATAAAACGATTGCTACGAAAAGCTCTTACCCAACCTTGAATTACTATTTCATATGTGATAATTTCTTTCCCTTTAGCCAACAGTTCTTTAACTCTATATTTATTCATTCGTCTTAAATTTCTTGTAGGCAAATTTACACTTTTTTATTTATTTTAACTTGCTGTATAAAGATATAGATTAGAAAACAACTGTAAGAATATAGATTAAAAATATAATATTTATTTATATTTTTGCTAGGGAACTATCTTTATAAAGTAGCCAAATAATATGTTGAAGTGATTTAAACTTTTTAGTTTAAAAACAAAAGAAGATTTACCCGTAGCTTTAATATGGATAACATTTTCAAATGTATTGTTCATAAACTCAAAACAGGTTGCCAATGGAGCTTCTTATTCGTTGATATATAGGGATGTAATCCACCATTTTCTTGACAAACAGTTTATTACTATTATCGAAGATGGGTTGAGATGGGGGTTTTTAAAGAGATGTTTGAAACGTATTTAGAAATACAAAAGGATAAATTAGCTACCGAGAAATTGAACCTTGACGGCACACACAGTTTAGTTAAAAAGTCAGCACAAAGCACGGCTTACCAACATCGGAAAAGAGGTCGGGCATCCAACATTTTGATTAGGACGGACGGGAAAGGTATTCCCAGTGCTTCAGGCGGGATCATTAGTGGCAATCATAATGATTTATTTCAAATAGTACCACAGTATGCCCAAATGATAAAAGATTTAAAAACTCGTGAAACCCGTATTAAAGAATATTTATACCAAAACACCATTCCTGTTGTTGGTTTGAGGGAAGGAAGTTGGTTGGAAGTTAAGAACAATCAAGTATATTTAAGAGGTCCTTTTTCAGCCAGAATATTCGAATCTCTTGAAAAAATATACGAATTAGAACCCAACACCATTGTTTCTTTTTGATTTATTGGCTGTTGTTTACAATCTTAAAAAATAAGAAAAGGTCACCGTTTAGACAACCTTTTCAAGAAAAAAATACTTATTTAAAATGTGAAAAATAATTTTTCACTTATTTTAAAAAAGAACATCCATAATTCACTACTTCCAGTACGACCGTACCGTTAAAAACTGACTTTAATAAAGTCATACCAGCACTACTGCTTCCTATAAACAATATAGTAAATGGTATTTTTTTATATTGTATTTAATATATAGCACAAAGATATTAAAAAAAATAAACTACATCAATTTTAGTGTATACTTATTTTATTAACTCTGTTTTGTTATACCTTTGAATGAGAAAAGGAAGCACAAAAACCCATATTGGAAAAAGCATAGTCCACATCTTTACAAATTTCACTTCGATTGGAACGATATTTCTTCCATATAACTCGGTTTACTACAGCCCGAACTCAAATAATCTTGAATAATCTCATGCTTTAACGCTTCACTAAAGTGTTGCTTCTCTGTTTTGAGAATATCGCCTTCTTGTAATCCTGAAATGGGTCTTCTTTTTATACTCATTTTTTCCTGTTTTGGTGTAAACCTATTTCAGAACAAGACATTGTAATAAACGAATAGAACCTTACAGAGTTCTCAAATCATGCCCTATGTATTCGCTTAAAGGTCTTATAATTCGATTGTCTTCGTTTTGTTCCAAGATATGAGCTACCCATCCTGATATTCTTGACATAACAAAAATAGGAGTGAATAAATCGATAGGAAATCCCATCATATAATAAGCCGGTCCGGCAGGAAAATCAAGATTAGGATAAATTCCTTTTTCTTTAATCATTGTTTTTTCCAGTATATCAGCTATTTTTTTCCATTTATCCTCTCCTACTTCTTCGGCTACTTGGTGCATGGCTTTTTTCATTGCAGGCACTCGTGAATCTCCTTTTCGGTAAACACGGTGTCCAAAACCCATTACTTTTTCTTTATTGGCAATTTTTTTTAACATCCAGTTTTCAGCATGTTTTTCATCGCCTACTTCTTGTAGGATATACATAACTTGTTCGTTAGCTCCGCCATGTAAGGGTCCTTTTAAAGCTCCAACTCCTGCTGCTACGGCACTGTATAAATCTGAGGTAGTACTGGTTACAACACGTGTTGTAAAAGTAGAGGCATTAAAACTATGCTCGGCATAAAGAATAAGGGAAATATCGAAAGCATGTACAATTTTTTGTGTTGGAACTTTTCCCGTACACATATAAAAAAAGTTTTCGGCACGATTTAATTGAGGATTGGGAGTAATAAAATTTTCTCCCATAGAATGCCTGTAACCTGCTGCTATAATGGTAGGTATTTTTGCATAAAGCCGAATAAATTTATCCAAATTGGTTTCTCTACTGTTATCCCAAGTTCTTTCATCTTCCATTCCAAGAAAGTTGATAGAGGTTTGGAGAATATCCATCGGATGAGCTTTTTTAGGATAAAGAGAAATGGCTTTTAACAAATCTTCTGATAGATTACGACAACTGATTTCTTTTTGTTTAAATTCATTGAGTTGATTCTCAGTAGGCAATTCTCCATATACCAAAAGATAGGCAACACTGTCAGAATCTTTTTTTTCTGCTAATTCATCTACAGCATAGCCTCTATAAATTAATTTGGAAAGTTCAGGAATTACTTTTGAAACTTTTGTAGTATCGGCTATAACACCGGCTAATCCTTTTGGAGCTTTAATTATATCACTCATTTAGTTTAAATTTTAAAATTAAAAATAGAATGGTCTATTTCATTATATTTTTCATAATCAATCACTTCGTAAAGACGTTTTCGGGTTTGCATTTTATCTACAATATCGATTTGGTCTCCTACATTTTTAATATGAATAAGACCGTCTTCTACATTTTTCATAGCTAACCGTTGTGTTGTAACAGGGTAAATAACAATATTAAAACCAAGGTTTTCTAATTGTTTTTTAGTTAATAATTTAGATTTTCCGAACTCTGTCATATTAGCCAGTAGCGGAACTTTAACAGCTTTTCGAACAGTTTCGAATTCTTTTTCATCTTCTAATGCTTCAGGAAATATAATTGTTGCACCGGTATCAACATAAGCCTTAATACGCTCTATAGTGTTTTCCAACCCTTCTTTTGCTCGAGCATCAGTTCTTGCTATAATTTGAAAATTTGTATCCGTTCGAGCATTAATGGCTGCTCGGATTTTTTTTACCATTTCTGAAGTTTCAACAATTTCTTTATTATCCAAATGTCCACATCGTTTTGGATTGACTTGATCCTCTAAATGACATCCTGAGAGACCGTTATATTCAATTTCTTTAACGGTTCTAAAAACATTCATGGGTTCACCAAATCCGGTATCGATATCCATGATTGTAGGCAAGGAACTTACTTTCGCAATATCGCCAGACATTTTGACAACTTCCGAAAGTGTGGTTAATCCAATATCAGCCAATCCTAATGTGTTAGCCATTACGCCTCCGGAAACATATAGTCCGTCAAATTCAAGTTTTTCAATAAGCATGGCAACCAAGGCATTATAAGCTCCGGGAAATTGTAATAATTTTCCTGTTTGTAGAGCTTCTGCTAAATCAGCTCTTTTTTCATTGGGTTGTTTTGAATGTATAATCATGATTAGAAAATTCCTTTTTTGTTTGATTTAAAAACAGACTTATCATCCATGACAACATTAATATTTTGAATATCGTCCGCCGTTAGATTTTCGAGATTTTCTACCAATTGGATAAACCGATTTCGTTCCAAAGAAGACACTAATCCTTCTGTCAAAGTATCAAATTTTTGAATATAATGCTCTCTCACAAAAGGCCGTGCTCCATTTGGATGAGCATTGGCAATAGCCAATTGATCTGTAATAGTTGATCCATCCTTCATAGTGATAATCACCTTTCCTCCAAACCCTTTTTTGTTTGGATCAGGGTCATGATAAATTTTTGTCCATTCAGGCTTTTCAATCGTTTCAATTTTACGCCAAATAGCGATGGTCTCAGGGCGGGTTGCTCGTTCTTTAGAATAACTTTTTTCATGATGCCAAAAACCATCTTCTAAAGCAACAGCAAAAATATACATGATAGAATGGTCTAAAGTTTCTCGTGTTGCATTGGGATCCATTTTTTGAGGATCGTTAGCACCGGTTCCTATTACGTAATGAGTGTGGTGTGATGTTTCAATTAAAATATGCTTAATTTGACTGAAATCTGAAATTTTTTCACGCATTCTAAAGGCTAGGTCAATCAAAGCTTGCGATTGATATTCTGCAGAGTGTTCTTTGGTATAAGTTTCTAAAATGGCTGTTTTTTCCGTTCCTTTTTCAGGTAGAGGAATGGTATAGTGTGCATCAGGACCATCTAATATCCAAGCAATAACAGAATCTTCTCCTTCATAAATAGGCGAAGGGCTTTTTTCTCCTCTCATGGCTCGATCAACAGCTTCTATGGCTAATTTGGCTCCATGAGCCGGAACATTGGCTTTCCATGAGGATATTTCACCCTTCCTTGATTGACGGGTGCTGATGGAAGTATGTAAAGCCTGTTGAATGGCTTGATAAGTTGTTTCTACATCTAAATCTAATAAAGCACACACACCAGCTGCTTGTGCAGGACAAAGATGTGCTATATGATCAATTTTATGTTCGTGTAAGCAAATGGCTTTTACCAAGTTTACATGTACTTCATAAGCGGCAACAATTCCTCTTAGTATATCTTTTCCTGTTTTATTTAACTGTTGAGCAACACTAATAATCGCCGGAATACTATCTCCGGGATGGGAATAATCAGCAGCCAAATACGTGTCGTGAAAATCAAGTTCTCTAACGGCAGTACAATTTGCCCAAGCAGCCCATTCGGCATGAACTTTAATCGTTGGGGGTAATCCAAAAATGGTGGCACCGTCTTTCCTTGCATGTCCTAAGGCTTGCTCTCTGGCTATGGTAGGAGGTGTTCTGTTTACAGAAGCTATAGCTACTGAAGCATTATCAATAATCCGATTGATAACCATATTTTTTACATCATTATTAATCGAAGGATTATCTAAAGCTACTTGAGCTAGTTTGTAAGCTAATTGTTCTTCTCTAAGCAGATTAGCTTTAGAAGGATAAACCTTCACATCATGTTTTTTGTACATAAGCTTTCAAAAATTATACGAAAGCTAAATATACTAATTTTTGATTAACTTTTTAGAAAATGTTTTTAAAAAGAAATGTCCCATTGAAAACAAATACGGTTTGAAGATTCATCTATTCCGGGTTCTATCTGATTATAATCAAAGTGAGAGTATTCTAAAGTTAGTTTATTGTTGTGTCCGTTAAAAAACCAGTTTGCCCCTAAAGTATATTCATAACGGGTATCGTTTTTAATATTTAAATCAGGATTATAAAAAGCATGACGACCAAACAATTCTAAGCTTTTAGGGATAAAATTAAAACTATATGTCGGAAAATAACCAATTTGTGCATAATTTCCGGTTAAATGGGTTGTCATTTGATTGATTTCATCATTAATTTCTTTCCAATGGTATTCTTGTTGCCAAGACCATCCTTTGTATTTAAAGGCGGTTTCAATTAAGTATTGGTTTAACCGATAGTGCCCTGCTACACCATCTGCAAATCCCTCTAATTGTCCACCGCCGCTTCCTGAAAAGCGTGTGTAAGGACTTTTGTTTGTTGCACCTGCAAGGGCAATAATAGAGGTAAATTTGTTGTGATATTTAAGATCCGAACCAGTTCTTTTAAGTTGGCGACCGTTAATATTCCATTGTGTTTTTAACATGTACATTAAGTGAGAATCATCATTAGATCGCTCGGTACGCCCTGTTCCCATAAAAGTAGCAGCCCAATAATTAAAATTAAGACTTCCATCTCCTTTTATGTTCCCATAAAGAGAAACTCCATTTTGACGGTCTATAGTAAAAGGGCGATTGATAATTGAGCGGTCTAATGTCTGTTGCGATCCGGAAGATATAATCCGTTCAAGACTGTAATCAGCTTTCCAACGACCTATTTTTAAGCTCAGATACGGTAATTTTTCAATTTTAAAATGTAAATCCAATAAAGTATTTCCTACTAAATCATATTCCATTTTGTACTTTAACCAAGGTCTATAAGCATGTCCTGACATTTTTAATCGGGCTCTTCTAATTTGAAAATCAGTAGTTCCATTTTCAAAATCACTTAGTTTAGTAGGTTCTTCATCGTAAGGAAAAGAAGTCCTGAATTGACCTCGAAGATTTACGGTTGTAGCATAATTTTTATCAGCAGATTCAAATTTAATACCCGGCTTCCCTTTTGAAATTTTAATTGAATTAATCAGGATGCTGTCTTTTTTCTGTGCAATTAAAAAACAACTACTTAGAAATAAGAGTATTAAATAGAATTTGTTCATTTCATAGAATGTTTTAATAGAGTAAGTTTTTTTAAATAAAAAAGAGCTATTATAAAAAAATGACTCTTTTTATAAAATTAAAAAAGAGTATTTTATTCCGCTAAAATAATAATTTTATCTTGATTCATTTCAATAACACCTCCTCCTATATAAATTTCATACAAATCTTTTTCACCTTTTTGGAGCGATTCTGTAATTTTTTCCATTTCAGGGGCTTCCAATTTAATTTTACCTGCTTTTAAAATGGATACAATAGGAGCATGATGATCCAACATTTGGAATTCACCATCAACTCCGGGAACATAAACCGATTTTACCGTTCCGCTATATAATTTCTTTTCGGGTGTAATAATATCTACATTCATAATTTAAAAATGAAAGATTAAGAATCAAAATATATATTAAGCTTCTGCTAACATTTTTTCTCCAGCTTCAATTGCTTCTTGAATGGATCCTCTAAGATTGAATGCTGTTTCAGGCAAATGGTCTAATTCACCATCCATAATCATGTTAAATCCTTTGATGGTATCGTTTATATCTACCAATACACCCGGTATTCCGGTAAATTGTTCAGCAACATGGAAAGGTTGAGATAAGAAACGTTGTACACGTCTGGCACGGTGTAGGGCCAATTTATCTTCTTCCGACAATTCTTCCATACCCAAAATGGCTATAATATCTTGTAATTCTTTATATTTCTGCAATAAATTTTTTACTCGTTGAGCACAATTGTAGTGGTCGTCGCCCAGAATATCAGCAGTTAAAATTCTCGAAGTGGAATCTAACGGATCTACGGCAGGATAAATACCTAAAGAAGCAATTTTACGAGATAATACCGTAGTAGCATCTAAGTGAGCAAAAGTTGTTGCCGGAGCCGGGTCAGTTAAATCATCTGCAGGAACATAAACGGCTTGTACAGAAGTAATAGATCCTTTTTTGGTCGATGTAATACGTTCTTGCATAGCTCCCATTTCAGTTGCTAAGGTTGGTTGGTAACCTACAGCGGAAGGCATACGTCCTAATAAAGCGGATACCTCAGAACCTGCCTGAGTAAAACGGAAAATGTTATCGACAAAGAATAATACATCACGTCCTTGCCCGTCTTCACCACCGTCACGATAATATTCTGCCAGTGTTAATCCGGATAAAGCTACACGTGCACGAGCTCCCGGAGGCTCATTCATCTGCCCGAATACAAAAGCTGCTTTCGATTCTTTCAAGACTTCTTTATCTACTTTTGATAAATCCCATCCGCCTTTCTCCATAGACTCCATAAATTCGTCTCCGTATTTGATAATACCGGATTCTAACATTTCACGAAGCAAATCATTTCCTTCACGAGTTCTTTCTCCGACACCTGCAAATACAGATAAACCTCCATGTCCTTTGGCAATATTGTTAATTAATTCTTGAATTAATACCGTTTTACCTACACCGGCACCTCCAAACAAACCAATTTTCCCTCCTTTTGCATAAGGTTCAATTAAATCGATTACTTTGATACCTGTAAATAAAACTTCAGTAGAAGTAGATAATTCTTCAAATTTTGGAGCAGGCTTATGAATTGGATTTCCTCCTTCTCTGGAGAGTTCTTCCATTCCATCAATAGCATTTCCGGTAACGTTGAATAAACGACCGTTAATAGCTTCACCCGCCGGCATTGTAATTGGATTTCCGGTAGCGATCACTTCTTGTCCTCTTCTAAGACCGTCAGTGGCATCCATGGAAATACAACGTACGGTATCCTCACCAATATGCTGTTGTGCTTCTAATACAAGCATTTCACCATTATCTTTTATAATATCTAATGAATCATAAATTTTTGGTAATTCTCCATCTGTATCGAAAACGACATCAATTACGGGACCAATTACCTGCGTTACTTTACCTTTAACCTGAGACATTATTTTTTAAACGTTTTTGGTTTCTAAAAAATTTATGCAAATATAAGGTCTTTGATTTGAAAAGATGAATTTTTAAAGCATTTTTTTATAATTTTGAATAAAAATTTTTAAAAAGAGATTCTAAGTGAAAATTTTTCAAAACATAACGGACTTTAACGATTCTTCATCAAATATTATTTTGACGCTTGGAATGTATGACGGGATTCATCTGGGACACCAAAAAATTTTAAACGAAGTTGTAAAAAGAGCCAAACAAAAAAAAGGAAAATCAGTTTTACTGACTTTTGCACCCCATCCTCGAAAAGTATTGCAGGAAAGTGTTGAATTAAAAATGCTGTCTTTGCAAAAAGAAAAATTAGCATTGTTAGAAAAAGCAGGATTGGATTATGTAATTATTCACCCGTTTACAAGGGAATTTTCAAGATTAAATTCAATTGATTTTGTTCGTGATTTATTAGTAAATCAAATAGGAATCAATGAGTTGATTATTGGTTATGACCATCATTTTGGGAGAAATCGAGAAGGTTCGTTTAGTGATTTGGAAGAGCTATCAGAGGTGTATGGTTTTCATTTGATTAAGATAGAACCTCAAAATTTCTCGGATATAACGGTAAGTTCGACAAAAATTCGCAGGGCACTATCGGAGGGAGAAATCGAGAAAGCTAATCAGTTGTTAGGTTATAATTATTCTGTAGAAGGCGTTGTCGTTCACGGGAATAAAATAGGGAGAACATTAAATTTTCCAACGGCAAATTTAAAAGTTGACGAAGAGAAATTAATCCCAAAACATGGCGTTTATTTGTTTAAAACATTTTATAATCTGAAAAATTATCATGGGTTGGTTAATATAGGAGTAAGACCGACTTTTGATAAAGAGGATTACCGAATAGAAGCTTTTTTGTTTGATTTTGACAAAGAAATTTATGATGAAAAGCTGAAAATAGAATTTCTTCAAAAAACCAGAGATGAGAAAAAATTTGATTCTACAGATGAATTAAAAAAACAAATTGAATTGGATTGCTGTAAAGCAAAAGAGATGATTGTTGAGCAAAAACGGGAACTTTAAATTATTGTGGATTATTTTTCCATTTTAAGGATTCTGCAAAATGTTTGATATCTTTTGAAATATAATTTATGGCAGGTTTTAAAGAATCGGGTTGGGGTTGTGTATGAAAATAAAGCGATCCGGATAGAAAATGATGGATGCTGTCCGTGAAATGAAATTGAATATTTGAAGCTGTTTCTCCTCCTAACCTCGTGATTAAACCATAAACATTTTTATCAGGATTATTGTATTGAGATTCGTTTACTGAATTGGCTTTAATGGTATGTGTATCCAATAATTCCTCAGCATCTTTTAACAATAATTTTAAATTATTTTGTATCGGGAAATAACTTAGATAAATGGTTGCTTTCATTTTTTTATATTCAATATTATACCAATACTTTTTTTTAGAATAAGGCGTTATTTCAGCAAATGTATTATAATCAAAAGAATAAGGGACTTCAGGTTGGTTAAAAGATTGATAATGAGCCTTTGGGTATTCCAATCGAACGTGACCGCGTGGTTTTGCCATAGGTTGCTCTTCTTTGCATGAAATTAATATTGCCATCCATACGGTGGTTATTAAAAAAAGTAGATTAATCTTCATCGATATTTATGTGATGTATAGTAACTTTAATTTGTTTAATACGCTTTTTATCCAAAGCCTCTATTGTAAACGTATAATTATTAAAGATTATTTTTTGCCGTTGCTTTGGAAACTGTCCGTTAATTTCGATAATAAATCCTGCAAGAGTATCAGACTCTCCTTTTGCATCTTCAAAAAGATCTTCTTCAATTTCTAAGACCTTGTAAAAATCTTTTAGTGAAGTTTTTCCTTCAAACGTATAATTATTTTCATCAATTTTTGAATAAAGAATATCTTCATCATCAAACTCATCCGATATTTCTCCTACAATTTCTTCAATAATATCTTCTAATGATATAATTCCCGAAGTTCCACCATATTCATCTACTACAATGGCAATATGGACTTTTTTTTCTTTAAAATCATTAAGAAGATCATCTAATTTTTTATTTTCAGGAACGAAATAAGGTTTGCGTAAAATTTGCACCCAATTGTAATTTTCTTGATTAATATACGGAATCAAGTCCTTTGCATATAAAATTCCTTCAATAGAATCAATATTTTCTGTATATACAGGGATTCTTGAAAAACCATTGTCAGAAATCAATTGAATGATTTCATCAAAAGGCGTATCTGTTTTTAAGGTGAACATATCAACTCTCGGAGTCATAACCTGTTTGGTATCTGTATTTCCAAAGGTTACAATTCCTTCCAATATTTTTTGGTCTTCTTGATCTTCTTTATTATCGCTTTCTGTGGTTAATTCGAGTGCTTGTGATAATTGATCAACTGATAAACTTTCTTTTTTCTGGTTTAATTTTTCTTCTATAAAATTAGTCGAATTTAAAAGCAAACTACTAAGAGGAGAAAATATTTTTTGAAGAATAAGAATTGGTTTTGAAGTAAAGGCTGAAAATTGTAATGCTTTTTTATTAGCATAAACTTTGGGTAAAATTTCACCAAAAAGTAAAATCAAAAAGGTAATTCCCATAATTTCGATGATAAATTGTGAGGGAAAAGTAAAGCCAAATAAAGTAAAATCAGGAAATTGTAAAAATTCTCGGCATAAATAACTTGATAAAATAACGATGGCAACATTAATAAAATTGTTTGTTATTAAAATGGTTGCCAATAATTTTTTTTGATTTTTTAATAAAGTTTCAATGGTTTCAATTCCATTAAACTGTATTTCCTTTGCATGTTGTAAATGTCTTTTTGTTAAAGAAAAAAAAGCTACCTCTGCACCCGAAATCAATGCTGAACTCAGTAATAAAACAATCAATACAAAAAACAACAGTACTGAAAAAAAAGGATAAGTGCTAAATAATATAAAAAATATACTCGGGGGTTCTGTATCCAAAATTTACAATTTAGTTAAACTTCCATGCTTAAAAAGGCAAATCATCCGTTGGTTGTTGCTTATTTTTTTTGTCATCTGTTTTTGAAGAATTAGAATTGCTTTTTAAGGTTAAAAATTCTACACTTTCAGCATATATTTCTGTTGTATAACGTGTGTTTCCGTTATCTTCCCATTTTCTGCTTCTCAAACTGCCTTCAATATAAACTTTATCACCTTTTTTTATGTGTTTTTCACAAATTTCAGCCAAACGATTTCGAACTACAATAGTATGCCACTCTGTTTTTGTAACACGTTCATTCGTGTCTTTTTTGGTATAAGATTCCGATGTCGCAATAGGAAATCTTCCTAAAACACTTTGTTCATCAAAACGATGTATTTTTACATCATCTCCCAAATTTCCAATTAAAATTACTTTATTGACAGATCCATTCATGATTTTAATTCATCTTTAGGTTAAACCCAAATATAATCATTTTTTGTATTTTGTTCAAAACTAATACCTAAAAAATTAATTAAATTCTGATATAAAACGTTCAATGGGTTTAGGCAAAGCAAAAACAATTTGATGTATATCTTCCATTTTAATAAACGATTTATCTTGAGCAAAAGTATTAAAATCATCTGAATTTAGTTCTATTTCCCAAAATTTTATAAATAAATTTTGATGAGAGAGTTTGTGTTGCAATTCTTTTTTCAGGTAAATATTTTGAATGTTAAGTCCTTCAATGTTTTTAAAAATCGGGGTTTCTTCAGAAGTTTCAATCAAAGGAAATTGGTATAAATTCTGCCAAATGCCTTTTTTACTTCGTTTTTGGAATAAAAAACCGTTTTCGGTATAAAAAAAGTTTAAAAATCGATCAGTAATTTTGGTTTTTTTGATTTTTACAGGAAGCCGATATACTTTATTTTTAGAAAAAGCCAAGCATCCATTTTGAATCGGACAGATTTCACATTGTGCTTTTTTCGACGTACATACGGTAGCTCCCAATTCCATAATAGCCTGATTAAAATCTCCCGGAGATTTTTTTGAAATGATTTGATTTCCCAACCGAAAAAATTCCTTCCTTGTTTTTAAGAGCATGATGTCAGAATCAAGGTCGAAATATCTTGAGAAAACGCGAAAAACATTTCCATCTACGGCACAAACCGGTTCTTTATAGCAAATAGACGCAATGGCAGCAGCCGTATAATCACCAATTCCTTTTAATTTTTTTAATTCTTTAAATGAATTTGGAGGTATATTTTTTAATTCAAAAAAAATATGTTGAGCAGTGAAATGTAAGTTCCGAGCACGAGAATAATATCCGAGTCCTTCCCAATTTTTTAAGACAAAATCTTCTTCTGCTTTTGCCAGAAATTCGAGTGTAGGAAAGCTGTTCATAAAGTGGTTGTAAAATCTTATGGCTTGATTAACACGGGTTTGTTGAAGCATAATTTCAGAAATCCAAACATTGTAAAAATGATTATTGAGCCGCCACGGAAGTACTCTTTTATTTTTATTATACCAGCTCAAGATTTGTTTTTCAATCATTTTATAATATTATTTTGAATAAATTATCTATATTTGCAATCACAAATTTAATCAACTAATTAACAAAACATTTTAAAAAATGACAAAAGCAGATATCGTTGCTAATATTTCAAGCAGGTTTGGCTTAGAAAAAGCAGAGACACAAAAGGTTATTGAAGAATTCATGGCAGAAGTAAAAGGTTCTCTATCAAAAGGAGATAACGTTTATTTAAGAGGTTTTGGAAGTTTTATAGTAAAAACAAGAGCAAAAAAAACAGGAAGAAATATTTCAAAAAATGTAGCGGTGGTAATACCGGCACATAACATTCCTGCTTTTAAACCTTCAAAAACATTTGTAAAAGAGGTGAAGGAAAATGTTCCTGTAAAATAACTATTTAAAAAGAAAAATAAATTATGCCTAGCGGAAAAAAGAGGAAGAGAAAAAAAGTAGCAACACATAAGCGGAAAAAGAGAAGCAGACAAAATAGACATAAAAAGAAGAAATAGTTTTGGTTGATGTCTCTTAAATGAAAAAAATGCACTCCTAAAAAAGTAATGATAGGAGTGCTTTTTGTGTTACTTTTACGATTTATACGAAAGATACTAAATGAGTAAAGAATTAATAATCAATGCAGAAGATAAAAAAGTTCGATTAGCACTTCTTATTGACGGAAAGCTGATGGAATTACATGAAGATACTGCTGAAAAAAAGTTTTCGGTTGGGGATTTTTATGTAGGTAGAGTGAAGAAAACAGCTCCCGGATTGAATGCAGCTTTTGTTAATATTGGTCATGACAAAGATGCTTTTTTACATTATCACGATTTAGGTCATCAGTTAAAATCACTATTAAAATACACAAAACAAACCCGAGGGGGAAAACAAACAACCTCCAAATTGGATCGTTTTGTATTGGAGGCAGATATTCCCAAAGACGGTAAAATAGCAAATGTTTTAAAGCCTGATGAAAAGATTTTAATTCAAATAGCTAAAGAACCCATTTCTACAAAAGGACCCCGTATCACCTCTGAGTTGTCTATTGCCGGGCGATACGTTGTTTTAGTTCCATTTTCCAATAAGGTTTCGATATCTCAAAAAATCAAAGATAAGGAAGAAAGAGAACGGTTGAATCGATTAATAAGCAGTATTAAACCAAAGGGCTTTGGAGTTATTATCAGAACGGTAGCAAAAGATAAAAAAGTGGCAGAACTCCACGCCGATATAAACTATTTGGTTAATAAATGGAATCAGTCGTACAACAATTTACGAAACAGGCAGGATGTTCCGAGTAAGATTTTATCAGAAATGGACAGGGCTTCATCTATTTTACGAGATAATTTTGATCATTCTTTTACTAAAATAGTTTGTGACGACAAGCAATTATGCGAAGAAATGAAAGAATATATTGAAATTATTTCATCCGGTAAAAAAAATATTGTAACCTATTACGATGATTATACACCGATTTTTGAGAAATTTTCTATTGAAAAACAAATAAAAACTTCTTTTGGAAAAACTGTAACCATGCCGAGAGGAGCTTATTTGGTGATAGAACACACCGAAGCGTTGCACGTTATTGATGTAAATAGCGGGAACAGCACCGGAAGAAAAGGCTCTCAAGAAGACAATGCCATTGAAGTTAATAAAGCTGCCGCCACTGAAATTGCACGTCAATTACGCCTGCGTGATATGGGAGGCATTATTGTTATTGATTTTATCGATATGACGAAAGCGGAAAATCGTAAAAAACTTTATGAACACTTTAGAGAAGCAATGTCGGTTGATAATGCAAAACATAAAATTTTACCTCCAAGTAAATTTGGATTAATTCAGGTAACACGTCAGCGTGTTCGTCCTGTATTAAATATAAAAACCAAAGAAAATACTGGTAATCAAGGGGTTACGACGCCCGTTGATATGGTAATGGTCTTGGATACCAAATTGGGCAAATTATTTTCTGAGAAAAAGACAGAAAAAATCCATTTACATGTGCATCCATTTGTTGCGGCTTATTTAAAACAAGGGTTTCCTTCAATTTATCATAAATGGATTTTTAAATACAAAAAGCGGATTAAAATTATTTCGAGAGATGCTTATGCCGTCTTAGAATATCATTTTTTTAATGATCAAAAACAAGAAGTTTAGTTTTTGTATAGTATTCCACTTTTTATTTTTTTAATAGCTGGATAATAACTTCTATTTAATGAATTATATATCTGGGCTTGGTTTTTATTATAAGGCAAATATTGTTGAGTTTTTGCATCTCACCACGTAGTTTCATTTACTATTTTTCTTCCAAAAACACCACATCTGGAACATTACCGCCATTACCACCAACCTTTACCAATTATCATCAAAAAAATCTATTTTTAATTTTTCTTTACGATCTACACAGCTATCAATCATAGATGCTTTAGAAGGATCTAAAGAGTCATAGATAATACTTATCTTGCTACCTATCATCATGGATCTAGCTGATACTAGCACATATTTCTTATTGTTTACATAGTATACAATACTTGCACTATAAGAATTTCCTATTTTCAATTCGGAATTGACAACTCCAGATGTACACTTACCTCTATTTTGAAGAATACTTTGTAGACGATATTTTGAATATATATAGCCTCCCAACGCTATAATAGCCACGGGAATAGTCCAAAAATATTTAATATAGAATAAATTTTTTTATTTGCCACTACTTTTTGTATTTAATATCTTTTTCAAAGATGTAGTATTTTACGTAAGAATCAATTTACTAAATGATTAATAATCTTTCTATTTTTTATCACAATGCATGTTTATAAATTTATTAGAAGCTTGGTATATTTCTCTTTCAACATCTATTGATAGATTTAAGTTATTAATTCTTTAATAAATGATGAAAATTTAAAGTCAACTCAGAATGTTTTTCCCAAAATAATAAAGGTAATTTTAAAATTATATTTAATAAATCTCCTTCATAATATGCGGCATCTAATAGTATATCATTCTTTAAATAACCTATCGCTATCTCAACCAAATATTGACTTCCTATTTCTTGACCAATCATAAATCTTATATCATCTAATTTGTATTGAGATAATTGTTTTTGATACAAACTATATGACCTCAATTGAATTGGGGTTGAGTTACCTTCTGAAGGTATATCAAATTCCCATTTCACTCCTAATTTTTTTAAACTTTTATCCAAACTTACCTGATTTTCGCCATCCTTGATGCTTTTATTAAGCAAACTAAGTTGCAGTCTATTATGTAGTCAAATTTTCTTTGTTTAATTCTTGCAATGTTTCTTTAGCCACTCTAAATAAATCTTCTTCATTCAAATCACTTTCATCCCTTATCTCAGGGTCAGAAACATAATCTTCAACTGCATAAAACAATTTAAGAATAATTTCTTCCTCACTTTTTGAAAGTTCATTATCACGCTTTGAAACATATAAAAAAACTCTTTCAAAAACATCTATAGGAATCTTACTGTTTAGTAAATCGTCAATTAAGTTGACATAAAAACAAATATTACTTTTCATATTAAAATCTCGGTCTTGTTAATATCATTGGTGGTGTTATCGCTTGTTTGATAGAGTTCTTAAGGGGTTGTATCTTTTGTTTAGGTTGGGAAGCTGCATTAAGTCCGTCTCTAACAATTATCACTTTTATCATCACTTTAGTTTCTCCCGTTTCCTCGTCAAGCTCTTTGGCATTAAACAGGTAAGGCGTGTTTTTTATATGTTGAATTGGTTTGTTCATCCTATTTCAATACTTCTACGGATGTGATATGTATTTTTTTTCGTTTTCGGTTAATTGCCGTAACCGTTTTAAAATTACCTAAATCAATAATTTGCTCATAAGCATACGGGAATCTATATTTTTTACCGTTGATATAAATTTTAAAGTTTTTTAAACTAAAATGGGGGGCGTACTTTCCCCAATCAACATTAAAATTTTTACTATAATTATAAAACGTTTGATCCAAATAATCTTTTGTTGTGTATTCAATATATGAAATTCCTGTAGAACGACTTTTAACATACTCAATCATCGCTAGATTACCTTCTGAAATATCCCATGATCCATCATAAAAACAATCATAAGAAACTTTATTTACTATTACTTTTTCACACTCTTGTGCTAAAATAACACAAGGAATGAAAAAGAATAGTACCCATAATTTTTTCATCATAATTTTACATCTAATTTCTTGTAAAAGAAGCCGAATAATTACTGAATACAGCTAAAGTCCCGTCTGTTACATCAATTATTTTATCAAACAAAATAAAGGCAAAAGGTGTGCTGTCGGCAGTCGTTTCTTCATTAGGTTTTGCGGTTATAATAACTCTCTTGCCAACTACTTCGATAGGAGTGGTTACATTTTCTCCGGTTATATTGATAAAATCATTTCCGGGCAATATAGGTGTAAAGCCACTGTAAGTCCCTGCATAACTATTTGAATTATCCACACTGTTTGCCTCTGCGAACGTTCCCATATTTAAAGGAACGGGATTTCCGGTTGTAGCATCTTCAGCATATAGCCATCCTTGGTAAAGAAGATTTGACACTGCTTTATTAGGATTATTTTGATTATAAGGTAACGTTAAACCCGGTGTATTGGTTGTCTGGTTTAGGTCTGTTGTAAACCATATTCCATTTTGTCCGGTAATTGATTTTTCGGAAGCCAAAGCGGTTGGAGCATCTACAATATAATCTGCCTTTAGGTCTGATGCATAAATAGTTCGTGTATCAGTTGTTACGAGATTCGTTGTATTTCCTGAGAAATCGCCTGCTAAAATAATCATATCGCTGGGCGAGGATTTACTTCCTGTTCCTGTAAATTCAACTGTTATGGCAACTCCGGTCGCATTCGACAAATCATAGTTGTTAATATTTTTAAACTCCGTTACAGTTGATGCCCCGATAGTATCTACATTAAACGTACCTGTCGATACATAACTTCCGCTGACTAACAGCCATGTTTCATAGGTGTAATTAGAGGGGAGAGTAGGCAGTCCGTTTACTGAGAATTGAGCGGTACCTGTTGATTCTAAAATGGTATTTTTATCACATGAAAATAAGGCACTTATTACAAAAATTATGAAAAACGCTTTTTTAATCATGGGTTGGAAACTTGGGTAACAGATAATAAATCAACATTAAAAACTAAAATATAATCTTTACTAATTCCTCCTAATGAAAGATAAGAGTCTTGCCCTTTTGAGTTGGGAGAAGGTGCAATGATAATCCCCTGAACATCCAATGGTGAGTTTATAGTACCTTGTCGGTCTTTAAATTTTTGAATACCTTCGACAAATTCTGCAACAACATTTCGTTCGTAAATAGCATTATTGTTATAATAATTTAAAATATCTTGTCTTTCTTTTGCATTGTAATAATTCCACGAATCTCCGTAAGTGGCTTTTGTATAAGTGTCAAAATCATAATAGTAAAAACTAGGTCGTACAACTGATTCGACACCGGAATATATAGATCCTAATCTTCCTGTATAGCTTAGCTTTGTTTCATTATCACTCGTGTATGCTTTGAAATAATTTGCTCCATAATTCAGCCGAATACTGTCGTTGGTATCCGGAGCTATTCCATTTCCTTGTTTTCCTTCAATAATATAATAATAAGCTCCATTGGAAAGAGGTTGGACAAGATCTTTTAAAGGCGTTCTTGTAGTTTCTATAATGTCGTTACTATCACAAATACCATCGTTATTAAGATCACAATTATCATCTACATCACAATCACCATCATTGTCCGTATCACAGTCGTCATATGTATCACAATCCCCGTCATCATCGGTATCACAAGAAGTAAACGCCGTAATATCGCCCACATCATTCAAATAATAGTTTTTTAATAATATATCTATTCCGTTAGTATCTAAAACTTTTTGGTCTTCAGGACTTAAATAAGAAATACTTCCGTCATCGTCATTGCTACACGATGCGATCCATTGAATTAAAATAATACAAGAAACTATTTTCTTAAACATAAAACTTCTTATTTTTGTTATGAGTTTGCAAGATACTACAATTTTAAAAAAGAACGTTTTTTTTGGTAAAATCTTATGAGAGTAGATAAATTTCTTTGGTGTATGCGATATTTTAAAACTCGGTCATTGGCAACGAATGCGGCTAATAAAAACCGTGTGGAAGTAAACGGTCAAACCGTAAAGCCTTCCAAAGAAGTTATGCCCGGAGATCGATTGAAAATTATCAAAGACCAAATTCATTACGAATGTGAAATTCTTCAGATTCCCAAAAATCGTATCGGAGCTAAGTTAGTATCATTACATATTAATGATTTAACACCTATTGAAGAACTTAACAAACGTGAATTACAAGGCTTATCTCAAAGCTACTACCGAGGAAAAGGCTTAGGTCGTCCTACTAAAAAAGACCGTCGAGATTTGGATGATTATTTGAATGAAGATTTTTTATTTGAAGATTTTGAATAACTCATAAAAAGTCCATCACCTTTGAGTAAAAATCCACAGGATTTTCAGCATGCAACCAATGTCCTGCACAAGAAATACTCACAATCTTTGCCTGAGGAAAAAATGTTCTGATAACTTCCTCATCTTCCGGTTGAATATAGAATGATTTTTCACCTTTTAAAAAGAGTGTTGGTTTATTAAACTGCCCTGAAAGATTTGATTCCATCAGATTTTCATAATGAGTAGAAAGAGCTGAAACATTCATCCTAAAAGCCAATTTTTGATTCTCCGTCCAATAAACATTTTTTAAAATAAATTGCTTTACACTCAAATCCGTAATATAATTTGACAAAACCACATCCACTTCCTTTCGAGAAGATACTTTTGAAAAATCAACACTTAACATTGCTTTAATGATGCTTTGATGATGAGCGGGGTAATATTTGGGAGCGATATCAGCAATCAATACTCTCTCCAACATTTCAGGATGATCTATTGCTAATTTCATTGCTACTTTTCCTCCCATAGAATGCCCTAATAAAACAGAATTTTGTAATTGATAATGATAAATATATTCCAGCAAATCGTTTACCATTAAATCATAACTCATTTCATCAGAGTGGAAACTACGCCCGTGATTTCGTAAATCAATTAGATGTACTTGAAAATTTTCGGCAAACTTTTTCCCCAACGTTCCCCAATTATCTGAAGAACCAAATAAACCGTGAATAATTAAAAAAGGTTGTCCTTCTCCTAAAACTTTAGCATGTAAAAGCGGGTTCATTCCTTTATTATTGAATAATTAATGCTTCAAAAATACTAAATTTCCTTTTATGCTCTAACTTTTCTGTTTTACCATAAAAAATCATGAGGCATAATTTAACTTGCAAAAAATACTATCAGTAGCATTTATAAAAACCATTTTAGTATTTTGATTTTTATTCATAACTTTAGGGGCTTAAATTTACATAAATGAAAAAAACAGTTATAGTGGCCACAGGAAGAACTCCTATGGGAAGTTTTATGGGAAGTTTATCTTCAATTCCTGCTACTCAATTAGGAAGCATTGCAATAAAAGGTGTTTTAAATAAAATTAATTTAAACCCTTCTCTAGTAGATGAAGTTTTTATGGGTAATGTTTTACAAGCTAACTTAGGACAAGCTCCTGCACGTCAGGCAGCTTTAGGAGCGGGGATACCCAATACCGTTCCTTGTACAACCGTTAATAAAGTGTGTGCTTCAGGAATGAAAGCTGTTATGTTTGGAGCACAAGCTATTGCACTGGGTGATGCTGACATCGTAATTGCCGGAGGAATGGAAAATATGTCAAAGGTTCCACATTATTTGCCAAACAGCAGAAAAGGACAAAAATTCGGCAATATTTCTATGGTAGACGGATTGGCTTTTGACGGATTAACCGACCCTTACGCAAAAGGACTTATGGGTGTTTTTGCCGATGCTACCGCAGCAAAACATCATATTTCAAGAGAAGAACAAGATAATTTTGCTATCGAATCATATAAAAGAGCTGCCAATGCATGGGAAGCCGGAAAATTTAACAATGAAATTATTCCGGTAGAAATTCCTCAACGCAAAGGAGATCCTATTCTTTTTAAAGAAGATGAAGAATACAAAAATGTTCATTTTGATAAAGTTTCGACTTTACGTGCTGCTTTTTCAAAAGAAGGAACCGTTACGGCTGCCAATGCTTCAACCATGAATGACGGTGCCGCTGCCTTGGTTTTAATGAGTGAAGAAAAAGCACAAGAATTAGGCTTGAAACCTTTAGCTGTTATTCGTTCATATGCTGATGCATCTCATGAACCGGAATGGTTTACCACAGCTCCTGCCAAGGCTATTCCAAAAGCATTAGCTAAAGCAAATATTTCAAAAGAAGAAATTGATTTTTTTGAATTAAACGAAGCTTTCTCTGTAGTAGGCTTGGTAAACATTCAATTATTAGGAATTGACGGAGCTAAAACCAATGTAAATGGAGGTGCAGTTTCGTTAGGACATCCTTTAGGAGTGAGCGGGGCTCGTATTGTAATTACCTTGTTGAACGTTTTAAAACAAAACAATGTCAAATTGGGTGTTGCCGGAATATGTAACGGTGGTGGAGGTGCTTCTGCTATGGTAATTGAAAGAATATAATATTACTTTATCAAAGTATAGAACTTATATATCCGAAAAGATTGTCCGGCGGGTACTATTTTAACAAAATAAAGATGTTAAAACAAATTATATTGTATTTTTCATTTTTTCTATTTCTAACTTCTTGTGACTGTTATCAAGTTGTAAATGGAGTTGTATTGGATAAAGATACTAAAAATCCCCTACAAGGCATAATAGTTTCCAACAAAAATAAGGAGTGGAATAAAACAACAACCGATTCACTGGGACATTTTAAATTGTCAAACATTTCAGGAGGATTTTGTTGTCCACCAATGGAAATTCTCATTGAACATTCGTATTATAAAACACAAGAAACGAAAATTCAATCCGGAGGATATTCAGAAATTCAATTGGAAAAAAAATATAAAGAAAGAACCTACAGAAAAGACATATCTGACCCTACAAATAAACTATCAAATAAAATTGAGACATTAGAATTGCAGTATATTGTTTGGGGATGTGCTTGTGCAAATTGGGTAGAAACTTCAAAGTACGCCGAATATGGAAAAAATGGAAATTTGTCGAAGAAAACAATTTTTTTAGAACCGGAAAACGAAGAACTTATTTTACCTGAAAAATTTAATCCTTTCAAAAACAAAGTAATAGTAGTTGGACAATTTTATATAAAACCTGATTACCCAAAAGGAACACCTGAAAGTGAAGAGAAATTAGAAAAGGCACCTGTTTTTAGATATACAGAAATGAAAATTGAAAAATTATAGTAAAGCACCATAGTGTGTCATATAACCAAACCGTAAAAAAAATATATTACAAAATTCTAAAAATTACTCGTTTAGGGTTTTGAAAGATTGTGCTTGGAAAGTGATTTTTTGTTTAAAAGTTTTGTTTCAAAAATAAGCGTATCTTTTGTAATAAAAAGAGTAGCAGGTAATAATCCGTTCCATGAAGAATCTATAACAGAAAATGAAGAAGGCTTATAGTAATAATCATTTGAGAGAAAAGAGTCTGAAAGCATTTTTAATGATGATTTATAATCCAAATTAATTTGAATTAGTTGAAAATCAGGTTTTCTTATTTGACTAAGAAAACGTCGGTTCTGTATAGATTTTTGGCTTCTTTTTGCCCAAAAATTAATAATGTATAAACTATCGTTAGGAATATTTTTTAATGCTAAAAAAGCAGAATCATCAAGTGTTTGAATCGAATCGGTTTTAATATAAGTGTAATGAAAAGATTTTTCTAACGGAATAACCTTTTTACAAGCGATACTTAAAAGAGCTGACAATATGGCTAAACTAATGCGAAACATTTTACATAAATTTCGATATTTCCCACTTATAAGAATAGGTTTTACTCATCTGTAATTATTATAATAACCAAAAATAAGGAACTTCTATAAATTATAATAATTTTAAAAAAAAAGATTTAAAATAAACACAATCTAAAGAAAATAATATATAAAACCCCGTATTTTATATTAACATTTGAATACTAAAAAAACCTTGCTTAAATGTAGGCTATCCATTATTTTTACCACCCAAAAACACCTAAGAAGGCTCTTTATTGTACGTTTTTTTTAACGACAGAATGAAGATGAAATGAAAAATGAAAGAAGGAATGGACGAATTTAAACAAATTTCGACAACGATGGTTTGGAAATTAAAAAAAGAATGGAATATTAATGATAAAGAAAAAATATCGGATGTAAAAAAACTGTACTACGGATTGTTTAATTCAAATCAAATAATTATTGCTTTCATATGTTTATCAATTAAAAATAATGAAATTTTTTTTACAATTCATGAAAGAAAAACGACTCAAAATCGCACTTCTAAAATTCTAAAATACTTGATAAAAAAAGCATTCGTATTAAAAATATTCAGGCTTAAATGTAATTTTGAAGAAGAAAACCAAACGATTTACAAACAATTTGGATTTAGAAAAAGATATAATTCAAAATGTGCCAAACAACTATTTTTATTAAATCTGAAAAAATAATTTATGTTAGCTCTTTAATTAAATCTGTTATTGTTAAACTTTTTTGCGAACCGTCGTTCATGTTTTTTAACGTCAACGTATTGCTTTTCAGTTCATCTTCTCCAATCATAGCGATATACAAAATTCCTCTTTTGTCCGCATAAATCATTTGTTTCTTCATTTTTGCCTGATCAGGGTATAATTCAGTATTAATACCCAATTCACGGAGTTTTTTTATATATTTTAATGATTGCAATGCTTCTTTCTCTCCAAAATTAACAAATAAAACCTGAACGATATCTTCTGACAAATCAGGAAACAAATTAAGCTCTTCCAAAGTTAAATAAATCCGATCCAAACCAAATGAAATTCCAACGCCCGAAATATCTTTTAACCCAAAAATAGAAGTCAAATCATCATAACGACCGCCACCACCAACGGATCCCATTTGAACGTCTTTTGCAATGACTTCAAAAATACATCCGGTATAATAATTCAATCCACGAGCCAAAGTAACATTCAAATTTATAGATTGTTTCAAGCCTAATTCAGATATAACATTGTAAATAAAAGCTAACTCTTGGATTCCCTCCATACCCACAGAAGACGTTTTTAACATTCCTTTTAATTTATGGATTTTGGTTGTAAAATCATCATTTTCAAAAGAAAAAAGAGGTTCTAAGACAGTCATGGCATTATCTGAAATACCTTTATTTTTCATTTCCTCTTGAACGCGTTCTTTTCCTATTTTATCCAATTTATCCAATGCAACCGTAAAATCAATCAAATACTTTTCAATTCCTGCCACTTCGGCTAATCCTGCTAAAATTTTGCGGTTATTCATTTGAATAGTAACGGATACATTCAATTTGGAAAATACCGCATCATATAACTGAATCAATTCTACCTCTTGGTAAAGAGACTGAGAACCTACCACATCGGCATCGCATTGATAAAATTCTCTGAAACGTCCTTTTTGTGGGCGGTCAGCCCGCCAAACCGGTTGAATTTGATACCGTTTAAAAGGGAAAACCAATTCATTTTGATTTTGAACCACAAAACGTGCAAAAGGAACTGTTAAATCATACCGAAGTGCTTTTTCTGATATTTTAGGCGTTATCTGATGAATTGCTTTTGAATTTAACAATTTATCATCCATTTTTTTTAGGTAATCGCCGCTATTTAAAATTTTGAAAATCAATCGATCTCCTTCCTCTCCATATTTCCCTGTTAAAGTGGAAGTATTCTCCATAGAAGGCGTTTCAATCGGTGCAAAACCAAATCGCTTGAACTCCTTTTTAATAACCTCTATAATATAATTGCGACGAATCATAACTTCTGAAGTAAAATCTCGAGTTCCTTTGGGAATACTTGGTTTTTGCATCTTTTTTTATTTTTTTACAAAGATGATAAAACTGTGTTTTATTCTAAAATTTTATTGGCTTTTTTTTTAAATGCCGTACCTTTGCCAACAAGTGCTGAATAAGTGTTATAAAATAAGGTTATGAAGATTATAATTGCCGGTGCCGGAGATGTCGGATTTCATTTAGCTAAACTGCTTTCTCATGAAGCACAAGACATTATTATCGTTGATAAAGACAAAGATAAACTACAACATATTGAATCGCATTTAGATGTTATTGCTTTAAAAGGGGATGTTACATCGTTTATTACATTGCGTGAAGCAAACATTAACGAGGCGGATATTTTTATTGCTGTAACACAGGATCAAAATACGAATTTAACAGCTGCCGTAATTGCTAAAAAATCAGGAGCCAAAAAAAGTATTGCCCGAATTGATAATCCGGAATATTTATTGCGAGAAAATCTGCTGAATTTTCAGCGTATAGGAATTGATTCACTTATATCGCCCGAAACACTGGCTGCCAAAGAAATTGATGAACTGATTAACGAAGCTGGATTTAACGAATATTTTGCTTTTGAAGGAGGTTTGTTGAAAATGAGTGGTTCTGTTTTAGACGAACACTCCATTTTGCTTAATAAAACCGTTAAAGAAGTTGCAGAACAAGAACACACAAATAAAATTGATTTTACCCCTATTGCCATCATAAGAAAAAACTCACAAAAAGTTATCGTTCCTCGTGGAGATACGGTTTATAAATTGGGCGATCAGGTTTATTTTCTTTTATTAAGTGATGCCTCCAAACATATCTATAAAATATTGGGAAAAACCAAAGTTGATTTAAAAAGAATCATGATTTTAGGTGGTGGAAAAATTGGTAAATCTACTGCCGAAAAACTTTCAAAAAGCAATCATCATGTTACGTTGATTGAGAAAGATCCTAACAAGGCATTTGACTTAGCAGACGATTTATCAAAAACACTTATTATTCAAGGAGATGGAAGAAATAGTGAATTATTAGAAGATGAAACCATTGAAGAAATGGATGCTTTTATTGCTGTAACAGGTCGTTCAGAAACCAATATTATGTCCTGCTTACTTGCTAAATCAAAAGGAGTCAAAAAAACGATTGCTTTGGTCGAAAACATGGACTATATTCATTTAAGTCAAATGATTGGAATTGACGCTTTTATCAATAAAAAATTTTTGGCAGCCAATAATATTGTCCGGTTTATCAGAAAAGGCGAAGTTTTGGCTCTGACTCATCTTAGTAATTTAGATGCTGAACTGCTAGAATTTAAAGTGGTTGAGAACGCAAAAATCACACACAATGTAATTCGTAATATTAAATTTCCCAGAGAGGCTATTATCGCAGGCGTTGTTCGAGAAAGTAAAGGATATATTCCATTGGGAGATTTTCAGATAAAAGCCAATGATTGCGTAGTTGTATTGGCTTTGCCCAACGTTCTGTCAAAAGTTGAAAATTTATTTATCAATAAAAAATGAAAAAACTCAATATAAAGCTGATTATCAATTTCTTAGGTATTCTTCTTGTTTTGAATGCTTTTTTCATGTTTTTATGCTTTCCTGTAAGTTTATTTTATGAAGAAAAAGCTGCTTCAGGAATTTTTAAAGCAGCATTTTTAACCGCTTTTATAGGAGGATTCATGTATTTCCTATCAAGAAAACATTCTAAAAATGTACAAAAAAGGGAAGGATATATCATTGTAACTTTCGGATGGATTTTCATGGCTTTAGTAGGTACTTTTCCGTATCTTTTTTCAGGTAGTATTTCTCATTTTACAGATGCTTTTTTTGAAACGATGTCAGGACTTACCACAACCGGATCTTCTATTTTAAAAGACATTGAAAGTATGCCAAAAGGGATTCTTTTTTGGAGAAGTTTCACCCACTGGATTGGAGGCATGGGAATCATTGTACTGACCATCGCTATTTTACCTTTATTGGGAATCGGAGGAATGCAGTTGTTTTCCGCAGAATCTCCGGGACCTTCTGCCGATAAATTACATCCCCGAATTACGGAAACTGCCAAACGTTTATGGTACATCTATGTTTTGCTGACTTTAATTCAAGCCCTATTACTTTGGGGAGCAGGAATGACTTTATTTGATGCGGTAAATCATGCTTTATGCACTTTATCAACTGGTGGTTTCTCTACTAAAAATGCCAGCGTTGCTTATTGGAATAATCAACCGCTTATTCAATATATTATTATCTTTTTTATGTTTGTCGCCGGTACTAATTTTGTTCTAAATTATTTTGCTGTAACAGGTAAAATAAAAAAAATGTTTTGTGATGAAGAATTCAAATGGTACGCCGGAATTGTTTTAGGAATCAGTTTTATTACAGCAGTAATCATGTACTTATACGCCAATCCTGTCGAGAGTTTACCTATTGGAGCTGATCATGCGTTAAATTCATGGGTTGATTCTTCCAATCAAATTCGATATACATTTGAAGCCTCTATAAGACATGCTTTATTTCAAACATTGGCAGTTATAACTACAACCGGTTTTGTATCAGCTGATTTTACAATGTGGACACCTTTTTTAGCTGTTTTATTTTTTGCATTAATGTTTACAGGAGGCTCAGCAGGCTCTACTGCAGGAGGGGTAAAAGTTGTTCGCCATACCATTTTGATTAAAAATAGCTGGTTGGAGTTTAAACGTTTATTGCATCCTAACGCCATAATCCCTGTAAGACATAACGGAAAAAGTGTTAAACAACAAATTGTGTTCAATATTCTTGCTTTTTTTATGATTTACATGCTGATTTTTATTTTCAGTTCCATTATTTTAAGCTTTACAGAATCAGAAACAGGCACTCCGAATTTGAAAGATTTTGTTTCGGCTATTGGTGTTTCAGCCTCAGCATTAGGCAATGTAGGTCCTGCCTTTGGAAATTATTCTCCTATGGATAATTTTTCAGGAATGAGTTGTTTAGGCAAATGGTTTTGCTCTTTTTTAATGCTTTTGGGAAGATTGGAATTATTTACCGTTTTAATTCTTTTTACACCGTTCTTTTGGAGAAAAAATTAAACACCATTGCTTGATCATTCTTCCAATTTTTCTTACCTTTGAGGTTTGATGAGTAACCAACAAAACACATATACAGAAGACAATATCCGATCGCTTGATTGGAAAGAGCATATTCGTTTACGCCCCGGCATGTACATCGGTAAATTAGGTGATGGATCGGCTCCTGACGACGGAATTTATATTCTTCTTAAAGAAGTGATTGATAATTCTATTGATGAATTTGTCATGGGATCAGGAAAAACGATTGAGGTTTCTATAAATGACCAAACCGTTACCATTCGTGATTACGGACGCGGTATTCCTTTAGGAAAAATGATTGATGCGGTTTCTAAAATGAATACAGGCGGAAAATATGATTCAAAGGCTTTTAAAAAGTCGGTTGGATTAAACGGTGTTGGTACGAAGGCTGTCAATGCACTTTCGGATTATTTTAAAGTTCAGGCCATTCGGGAAGAACAAACCAAAATAGCTGAATTTTCAAAAGGTACTTTAGTTCATGATGAAGACATTACAGCCTCTTCTTTGAGAGCAGGTACCAAAATCAGTTTTATTCCGGATAGTGAAATTTTTGGTAATTTTCATTATCGTAGCGAATACGTTGTGAAAATGTTGAAAAACTACACATATCTGAATCCCGGTTTAACAATTATTTACAACGGAGAAAAATACAAATCGGAACATGGTTTAAAAGATCTTTTAGAAGATATTATTGACGAACCCGTTATCTATCCGATTATCCATCAGAAAGATGAAGACATTGAAATTGCTCTGACTCATAGCGGGAAATCGTATAGCGAACAATATTATTCTTTTGTAAACGGACAACATACAACTCAAGGCGGAACGCATCAGACAGCATTTCGTGAAGCATTGGCAAAAACGATCCGAGAGTTTTACAATAAAAACTTTGAAGCTTCCGATATACGGAAATCGGTTATAGGAGCTATCAGTATTAAAGTAATGGAACCTGTTTTTGAATCTCAAACCAAAACGAAATTAGGTTCTACCGATATGGGAGGAGATTTGCCGACTGTTCGTACTTTTATTAATGATTTTATAAAAACAAAACTGGACAATTATCTCCATAAAAATCCTGAAACGGCTGATCGTTTATTGAAAAAAATTTTACAGGCAGAAAAAGAACGTAAAGAATTATCCGGTATACGAAAACTGGCTAAAGAACGAGCTAAAAAAGCAAACCTACATAACAAAAAACTACGTGATTGCCGGCAACATTACAACAATCAAAAAAATACACGAAGATTAGAATCTTCCATATTTATTACCGAAGGAGATTCTGCAAGCGGTTCCATTACAAAATCGCGTGATGTTGAAACCCAAGCTGTTTTCAGTTTACGAGGAAAACCTTTAAATTCCTTTGGTTTGACTAAAAAAATCGTTTATGAAAATGAAGAGTTTAACTTGCTACAAGCTGCTTTAAACATTGAAGACGGATTGGATGATTTGCGTTATAACAACATCATTATTGCAACAGATGCCGATGTGGACGGAATGCATATTCGTTTATTAATTATTACGTTCTTTTTACAATTCTTCCCCGAACTAATAAAAGAAGGTCATTTATATATTTTACAAACACCGCTTTTCAGAGTTCGGAACAAAAAAGAAACCCATTATTGCTACACAGAAGAAGAACGTTTAAAGGCGATTAATACATTAGGTAAAAATCCTGAAATTACCCGTTTTAAGGGATTGGGTGAAATATCTCCTGATGAATTTAAGCATTTTATAGGGAAAGATATCCGTTTAGATCCTGTTATGATCGGGAAACATACTTCTGTAGAGGATATGCTAACTTTTTACATGGGAAAAAACACACCAAAACGTCAAGAATTTATCATTGAAAACCTAAAAATAGAAAAAGATTTACTGGAACATGAGACTTAATAATAAAAAGATTAAATCATATATTTGGTTTGTTTATGTTTTAATAGGAATTTTATTTACGTTATTTGTAATTACAAAATTTTTTCCTATTAGAATTTTTAATCAAATTCCTATCTATGTATTCCCAATTTTTGGATTTATTTTATTCGTTGTAATTCAATATCGTGGAAAACAATGGTTTGAATACGATTCTGACGGAGAGGCTTTAAATTTTAAAAATGAAGATGTTGTTTTATCACATTTTATTTCTTCCTCAAAAAAACATTCTGAATTTCCAAAAAGAAAGCTACATTCTTACCAGATTACAGGAAATATCTTTAAAAGAACATTAGAAATTCTGCTTAGAAGCAAAAAAAGTAATACAGGATATTCCAAATTAAAATATGACATTTCTTATCTAAATAAAACAGAAGTAAAAAATATAAGGAAATCATTAGATAAAGTTTTAGAAGAAAACAAAACGAAAGTATTCAAATGACAGAAAGTCCGGAAAATAATATACCACAACAAGACGAAAGTATTCAAAAAATTTCAGGAATGTACGAATCATGGTTTTTGGACTATGCTTCGTATGTTATTTTAGAACGTGCCATACCTTCCATTTACGACGGATTGAAACCTGTACAACGAAGGATTCTACATTCTATGAAAGAACTGGACGACGGTCGTTACAATAAAGTGGCCAATATTGTAGGAAACACCATGAAATACCACCCTCACGGCGATGCTGCTATTTCTGATGCTATTGTACAATTGGGACAAAAAGAGCTGTTAATCGACACTCAAGGAAACTGGGGAAATATTTTAACCGGAGACCGAGCGGCTGCTTCCCGTTATATTGAAGCCCGATTAACCAAATTTGCTTTAGATGTTGTTTTTAACCCGAAAACAACCGAATGGCAGTCTTCTTATGACGGGAGAAACAAAGAACCGATTGATCTCCCTATAAAGTTCCCCTTGCTTTTAGCTCAGGGGGTCGAAGGAATTGCGGTTGGATTATCCACTAAAATTTTACCTCATAATTTTAATGAATTAATTGATGCTACCATTAAGTATTTAAAAGGAAAAAGTTTTAAATTATTTCCTGATTTTTTAACCTCCGGAATGGTCGATGTTTCCAATTATAATGATGGAATACGAGGAGGAAGAATCAGAATACGGGCAAAAATTAATCAACAAGACAAAAACACTTTGGTAATTAGTGAGATTCCTTATGGAACAACCACTTCCGGCTTAATTGATTCCATTTTAAAAGCCAACGATAACGGAAAAATTAAAATAAAAAAAATTGAAGATAATACCGCTGCAGAGGTCGAAATCTTAATTCATTTACCGTCGGGCGTTTCTCCCGATAAAATGATTGATGCTTTGTATGCCTTTACCGATTGTGAAATTTCAGTTTCGCCTTTATGTTGTGTGATTGACAATAATAAACCTGTTTTTATTGGAGTTTCCGAAATCTTAAAGCGGAATACTGATCATACGGTTCAACTTTTAAAGCAAGAACTTGAAATAGCCCTGAATGAATATCAAGAACAATGGCATTTTGCATCATTAGAACGTATTTTTATAGAGAAGCGAATTTACCGTGAAATTGAAGAAGAAGAAACGTGGGAAGGCGTTATACAGGCTATTGATAAAGGACTTCAGCCTCATATAAAACATTTGGCTCGTAAGGTAACAGAAGAAGATATTATTCGTTTGACTGAAATCCGGATAAAACGGATTTCAAAATTTGACCTTGATAAAGCACAACAGCACATTGAAGCCTTAGAAGATAAAATAGCTTCGGTAAAAAATCATTTGAAAAACTTGATTGATTACGCTATTGAATATTACAAAACCATAAAGGAAAAATATGGGAAAGGGAAAGAACGCAAAACGGAACTTCGTGTTTTTGATGATATACAAAAAACAAAAGTAGCCATTGCTAATGCAAAATTCTACGTTAACCGTGAAGAAGGTTTTATCGGAACCTCTTTAAAGCGTGATGAATTTATTTTTGAATGTTCTGACATTGATGATATTATCATTTTTAAAGAAAACGGAACAATGGTGGTTAGCAAAGTAGATAGTAAAACCTTTGTAGGAAAAGGAATTATCCATGTAGCCGTTTGGAAGAAAAAAGACAAACGAACAGTCTACAACCTCATTTACCGTGATGGAAAAATTGGTTATAATTATATGAAACGCTTTCCTGTTACTTCTATTACGCGTGATAAAGAATACCATTTAACACAAGGAAATAAAGATTCCAAAATTTTATATTTTTCAGCCAATCCAAACGGTGAAGCAGAAATTGTAACGGTTTATTTAAAAGTATTACAGAAAATAAAAAAGCTCCGTTTTGATATTGATTTTTCAGAGCTTGCCATCAAAGGACAAGGTGTAAAAGGAAATTTGGTATCCAAATACCCTATTAAAAAAGTAGAATTAAAAGAATCAGGTGTTTCAACCCTTGCTGCTCGAAAAATTTGGTTTGATGATACTATCAGACGTTTAAATGTTGATAAACGAGGTGATTTTTTAGGAGAATTTCAATCAGATGATAAAATCTTAACCGTCAGTCAAAACGGTGTAGCAAGGTTAATTGGCTTTGATTTGGGTAATCATTTTGAGGATGATATGATTATTATTGAAAAATGGGATCCGAAGAAGCCTGTTTCATGCATCTATTATGATTCTGAAAAACAGCGTTACTATATTAAGCGTTTTTTATTAGATGAAACGGCAAACCCTCAGCCTTTCTTCTTTTTGGAAGATTCAAAGTCTTTTGTTGAACTTATTTCAACGGATTATTCACCTATGATTGAGATTGTTTACAGAAAAGAAAAGGGAAAAGATCCACAAATTGAAAAGGTCAATGTTTCGGAATTTATTGCCGTAAAAGGCATAAAAGCCCAAGGAAACACGCTAACAACCGAAACTGTAAATCAAATTAACGTTTTAGAGCCGTTGCCTTACGAAGAAACCGTTATTAAAAAGAATGATCTTTCTCAAACCGAGTTAAATTTTTAAATCATGTTCAATTTACACCCTATATTAATCATCATTATTGCTGTAACCTCACTAACAAGTTATTTTGGGTTTTCTAACCGCGATTTTTTTGATAAAAATTCATTCAATATAAGAGCCATTCATTCCAATAAAGAATACCATCGGTTTTTAACCAGTGGTTTTTTACATGTAAACGGTATGCATCTTATTTTCAACATGCTTTCTCTATACTTTTTCTCAAGTAAAGGTTTTATTAATATGATTGGGATTCCTGTTTACTTAGCTATTTACTTTGGAGCTATTCTAACAGGCGGTTTGTTGGGCTATGCTCTTCATAAGAACAATCCTTATTATACGGCTGTAGGAGCTTCGGGAGGTGTTTCCGGAATGATTTATGCCAGTATTGCTTTATTTCCTACTCAAAGCGAAATAGGATTTATTTTTCTTCCCGGTATTAGTATTCCTGCCTGGATTTTTGGTATTCTCTACATGGTTTATTCTGTTTACGGAATGAAAAATCAACTGGGAAACATTGGACACAGTGCTCATATAGGAGGAGCTACTTTTGGATTAATCATCCCTTTGATTATCTATCCTCAAATTATTTATCAAAACGGTTTGTATATTGCTGCAATTTCTCTCCCAATTTTTTATTTACTTTTCGACCAATATAGAAAGAGATAATAAGCTCTTAATGAAGCCATTTCAGCTTAAAAGGGCAGGTTTTATAATCATCATCAATTTTAATGAAATTATCTGATATATGCTGTTTTACCCATTCATCAATTTTTTCTTGTTTCTTTTTATTTACGGTAAATTTTTTGATTCGTTCGTAATCATCTTTTAAATTAATTTTATGGGCAGGAATAATTTGTTCAACCCGCATGATTTTGTACACTTTTTCATCTCTTCCCATCGTATCTTCAAAAGGAGAAGTTAATTGATGTTCTTTAACTCCCGTTACTTCCAAATACATATTGGTAGGCAAATTGGTTCTTACAAATCGGGTATTTCCTGTTCTCGAATCAGCTACAACACCTTTATTTAAACGGGTATCTTTATCATCTGAAAATTCTTTTACAGCGTCTTCAAATGATAAAACTCCTTGATCAATTTTCGCTTTGATGGAATCAGCTAATTCTTTTGCTTTCTCCATTTCTTTTTCATTGGGTTTATTAAGTAATAAGATATGCCGTAGGTCTAAAACCTCACCTCGTCGTTTTTCCAATGTAGCAATATGAAATCCAAAATCGGTTTCAAAAGGTTCGGATATTTCACCTTCCTCTAAATTGTATGCTACTGCTTCAAAATCTTTTACCATTTGCCCGCGTTTTGTATTGGCGAGCATTCCTCCGTCAACAGAAGAAGGTCCTTCGGAGTGAACAATAGCCATAGTGGCAAAGCTGGCTCCGTCTTCAATTTCTTTTTTTATCTCCAAAAGTTTATTAATGAGTTCTTGTTTATGTTCTTCCGTTAATTTAGGTTTTATAACAATTTGTGATAGTTCAATCTCTTCTTCAACATTGGGTAATTGTGATTCATATTCGCGAAAAAAGGTATTAACCTCAAGAGGAGAAGCATCTATATCTCCTGTGATTTTGGCACGTATTTGCTCGGAATAGCTTTGTTCTTGGAGATTTCTTAAAATTTCCTGTTTTAATTCCTGCATAGTGGCAAAGCCGTATAATTTTAAAGTTTCTTCCTCTCCGTATTTAGAAATAGCTCCGTTAGCCATTTCATCAACTTGAGGCTTTAAGGCACGGTCATTAATGGTGATTAAAGTATCTTTTTTGGCTTCTGCAATCAATAGTTTTTCCTGCATAATTCCCTCTAAAGCATCGCATTCGGTTTCTACACCAAAATTTTGGCTTTTAAACTCTTCAAATTGTGCTTTAAGTTCAGATTGTATAATGATTTCTTCATTAATTACGGCTGCAATTCCATCTATTTTTTCTTGTGAAAAACTCCCTAATGAAATAAGGATTGCGGCAACTAAACTAATTTTTTTCATAAATTTCAAATTCTTTATTTTTCTTTGCTTCTTCAAATAAATTTTCTCTCAATTTATCGATATAATTTTTGTTTTTTTGAACCTTTAGCATGCTTTTGATTTTTTCTTGACTGAATTCCAAAGGTTCGGGATTGTTTTTTAATCTATAATCCAAAATTTTAACCAAATATACATTTATTGAATCATGTAATCGCAGAAACTTTGTTCTTTTTAAAAATTCTTCTTTATTGGAAATCTTAGGAAAAGGAAGTTTTAAGTAATAATCTGAAAAATAAGCCCAAGTAGAATCTTTGAGTTTAAATTCTGATGCTTGATTCAGTCCTTCCAAGTGAAGTTTGCTTTGATCTTCTTTTTTTGTACTTTTAAACAATTGAAAAACCTTATTAATCACCTGATTATCAACAGAATCTTTATTGAATTTAATATATTGTATTCTGACGATTTCTTTATTCAGTTTAAAGTTCTCCTTGTATTTTTCATAGTATTCATTAATTTCATTTTCGTTTACTACGGAGTCGGTACTTTGGCGTAATAAATAGCCGTTTAACAACTCGTTACGATAGCTTTTTACTTTTTCTTCTACTTCTTTTTTAATGTCTTCTGACAATACTTTTTTGGCCTCTTGAGTGAGTAATTCATTCTCAGCCCATTGTTTTATTTTTGATTCAATTAATTTAACACTGTCTTCAGGCGATAAATCTTTTCCCACCCATGATTTTACATCTTCTCTTTTTAAGAGACTGCTTCCGGCTTTTGCAATAACTTCTGAATTATTTTCAAAAAATGTACATGAAAATAAAATAGAGCTTATTGTAAAAAGGCTTATTATCTTTAATAGATTAATCATAAGTTATTTAAAGCATTTTGATTTATTTGAATATCTTTTTTTAGTTTCGATAGTTCGTTATTTAAAAATTTTTCTTGATATTTTTTCTCAATAATAGATTTTAATTCTTCATAAGAAGGATTTTGACCGGATGGGAGTACGGCAATGGTTTTGACCACAAAAAAATCACCATTTTCTTTATACATTTTTATTTTTTCTTCTTTTGAGTATTCTTTAGGCAAATCTTCATTGGAAAGTTCCCGTTTTATTTTTCTAAAATAAACGTTTTTTTTGCTGTATTGTTGTTGTAGTTCTTTGATGGATTTATCTTTTTTAAAAGATTGTTCTATATTTTTTGCTGTTTTTTCATCAGAACCACAGTAAGCGACGATTACTTCTACTCGCTCATCCCACTTATAATATTCTTTTATTTGTTCGTATTCTTTTAATAAAGCCTCTTGATTTTTCAAAGCTTTATCATATTGATAATCATCGTATAATTCTGTTAAAATATTAATTTTCAACAATTCTACTTCTTTTTTAAACTGAGGATTAAACTCATCCTGCATGTTATCAAACAATTTAATTTCAGATTGAGCAATACTTACCGGAAGGCGTTCTTGAATTTTTTCATTAATTTTTTGCTTATTGCTTTCCGTTTTATAAAGCATTCTTAAAAAAAGAGCATTGTCCGATATAAAATTCCAATTGGTGTACGTCAATTCGTTATTAAACGTAACAATATTTTGTTTTTTTATTTTTTTAATTACAATATCAGCTAATTGCTTTTCATAATTATTTTTTGAGATAGAATCTTTTTTGAATAACGTGATAAGTTCTTTGTTATTTAAATCATTTACAATGTCAACTTTTTTCACGACAGGTTTTAATTTTTCTTTGATGTAATTGATTTTGTATCCTTTCAAAACAGTATTGTATTCCAAAGAGTTTTTAAAGAGTTCTTTTACAGTATTTTCATTAAGTGTGGTTTGATGTTCTATTAATTTTACCAGATTCCAACCAAATTCTGTTTTAAACGGTTTTGAAACTTCATTTGTTTTTAAAGAATTCATGATGCTCAAAATTTTATCATCTAAAGTACTCCCTTTTAATATGATAAAAGGTTTATTTTTAGAGGCTTCATCTTCAGAAAATGTTTTAATTAGTTGATCAAAAGAATCTCCTTTAAGCACTTGATTGTATAGGGAATTAATTTTTTCTTTGCCTGTTTGTAACGAGTCTTTTACTAACAATAATTGAAATTTATAAATACCTGAATAAGGTCTTATATCATCAATAATTGTATAAACAAACTGATTTTCTGTTACTTCTTGCATTTTTAATACCGTTCCTTTCTTTAGATTGGTAAAAATTTCTTCTTCTAAACCATAAGGTAACTCTCCGGCAGTACAATAATTGGTTGCCATACGCTCTACATTTTCTTTTTTTGAGCTAAAAGGATTTTTATTTTTACTAAAGGCTTTTTGGTATTGTAAAGCTTTGTTTTTATTAATATTTTTCACAAAATATTGAACCATTCGTACTTCTGTTTTTGAACGTTCTATAAATTGGGCTTCTAATTTTTTATAAAAAGGATCTTCCTCTAAATAATATTTTGTTCGTTCATCGATAAATTTAACTAAAGGATTAATATATTTTGGAGAAGTGTTTAATTTTAATGATTCCGCTTCATCTGATTTCAGCTTCATGGTTAAATAATAATCCAAAATTTTTTCTTTAGATTGTGTTTTATCATGGTCTAAGGTGTAGCCAAATTTAGCTTTAAAGTCTTCTGTTGTAATATACGTTTGTCCTTTTTTCTTAACCAAAACATTGTTTTGACTACTTAAAATGATAGAATTTAGTAAAAAGAATATTCTAATAAATTGTTTCATACATTTTGTTTAGAAGAGCAAAAATAAACATTCAAAACAAAATATACTAAATAATAACGTTTTCAAATCATTTTTTAGATCATTTTATCTAAAATAGTAAATTTGTTCCCTCAACCAAAAAATCAAAAAATGAAACAAGCAATAACCAATCGATTTTTAAAATATGTAAGTATTTATACTGAAAGCAAACCTTTTGTAGAAAATATACCCAGCACCAAACGACAATTTGATTTAGCTCATTATTTAGTAGATGAACTAAACCAAATCGGTCTAACAAATGTTTCCGTTGATAAACATGCTTATGTAATGGCTACACTGCCTTCCAATACAGATCAAAAGATTCCCACCATTGGTTTTATTGCTCACATGGATACTTCTCCTGATTTTACGGCTGAAAATACTAAACCTCAAATTTGGGAAAATTATGATGGAAATGACATCGTTTTAAACAAAGATTTAAACATTATCTTAAAAACAGAAGAATTTCCTGAAATAAAACAATACAAAGGTCAAACTATAATTACGACCGATGGAACAACACTGCTCGGAGCAGATGATAAAGCCGGAATTGCAGAAATTGTAACTGCAATGGAATACTTGATTCATCATCCTGAAATCAAACATGGTAAAATCAGAATTTGTTTTACACCTGATGAAGAAGTAGGAAGAGGAGCGGAGCTATTTGATGTAGAAAAATTTGGAGCTCAATGGGCTTATACTTTAGACGGAAGCGAAATTGGAGAATTAGAATATGAAAATTTCAATGCTGCGTATGCCAAAATCATAATTAAAGGAAAAATGGTTCATCCCGGTTCTGCTAAAAATAAAATGATTAATTCTAATACTATAGCCAGACAGTTTGCAGATGAATTGCCTTTTGATGAAGTTCCGGAACATACAGAAGGCTATGAAGGGTTTTTTCATTTGATGCGAACCAACGGTTCTATTGAAGAAACAACTTTAGAATATATTATCCGTGATCACGACCGTAATCAATTTGAAGCACGAAAAAAACTGATGGTTGAAATCGGGAATAAACTTAACAATGATTTAGGAAAAGATTTAATACAAGTGGAAATTAAAGACCAATATTATAATATGCGTGAAAAAATTGAACCGGTAAAGCATATTGTGGATATTGCCGAAGAAGCAATTAAAACTGTGGGGATAAAACCAAATATAAAAGCCATTCGGGGAGGAACAGACGGCTCTCAATTATCTTTCAAGGGCTTACCGTGTCCTAATATTTTTGCAGGAGGGCATAATTTTCACGGGCGTTTTGAATACGTTCCTGTAGAATCTATGATAAAAGCTACGGGAGTGATTATAACCATTACTCAGTTGGTAACCGGAAAATAGTAAAACTTTCAACAAATTACAGTGTATTTTTAATTCTAACCCCAAAATTATATAAAAATATGTTAAATTTTATTTATGTGCATAATCGTATTTGATTATATTGTATCTTTGTTCTTAACAAAGCTGTATAGGTATAGCTTTTCATGGTTTAAGTTAGTTAGAGTTTTTCTCCACAAGTACTTTTTTACTTGTGGAGTTTGTTTTTATATAATTATATATAAAAAACGTTAAAAATAAGTTAAATAATGTAAAATGACTTGCACATGAAATCGTTTTATCTTAGTTTAGCACAAAAGTTCTATATAAGGTAGCTTTTTCATAGTTTAGATTAGTTAGAGTTTCTCCGCAAGTTTTTGCGGAGATTTTTTATGCATTTCAATCATATAATATGGTTGTTTATCGATAAAAAATATTATTTTATCTAAATAGGAAGATGTGTTAGATACTATTTTTTTAAGTTTGACCAGAAGTTATACAACAGTAAGGTAACTTTTTCATGGTTTAAATTAGTTAGGTTTTACTCCGTAAGTGTTTTGCTTACGGAGTTTTTTATGACTTTTTTCAAACTTTCAGGTATTTTCTTTCCATAATCTTTATCTTTAGAAAATTATTTAACAGTATAAAAATTTTAAAATGAAATATACACCTATTGACAGTTCATTATTTATTAAAAACAGAGCTAAATTTATTAAGGAATTAAAGACAGGTTCAATAGCCATATTCAATTCAAACGATATTTATCCGATAAGTGCCGACAGTACATTACCGTTTGAACAGCACCGTGATATTTTTTATTTGTCAGGAGTTGACCAAGAGGAATCCATTTTAGTCTTGTTTCCGGATTCTATTGATAAAAAACATCGTGAGATATTATTTTTAAGAGAAACCAACGAGCACATTGCTGTTTGGGAAGGAGAAAAACTAACAAAAGAGAAAGCCTTTCAAACATCGGGTGTTCAAACCGTTTATTGGTTGGATGACTTTGATAAAATTATGTACGGATTAATGCGAGAAGCTTCAACGATTTATTTTAATAAAAATGAACATTATCGTGCTTCAAATGAGGTAGAAACCAGAGAAGACCGCTTTACTAAAAAGTTTAAAGTACAATATCCTCTACATGAAATTCAACGCAGTAATCCAATTTTGCAAAAAATAAGAGGAATTAAAGAACAACAGGAAATTGATTTAATCCAACAGGCATGCGATATTACTAATAAAGGGTTTAGACGCGTGCTTGGTTTTGTAAAACCGGGCATAATGGAATATGAAATTGAAGCTGAGTTTGCACACGAATTTCTTCGAAATCGTTCAAAAGGATTTGCATATACGCCAATTATAGGCGGTGGTTATAATGCTTGTGTTTTGCATTATATTGAAAATAATCGGGAATGTAAAGCCGGCGATTTAATTTTAATGGATGTAGGAGCTGAATATGCTAATTACTCTTCAGATATGACCCGAACAATTCCTGTTTCCGGAAAATTTACAGAACGGCAAAAGACCGTTTACAATGCCGTTTTACGAGTTAAAAATGAAGCTGCTAAAATTTTAACTGTAGGTAACAATTGGCATGATTATCATGTAGAGGTAGGCAAAATAATGACTTCAGAGTTATTGAAATTAGGATTAATTGATAAAGCAGACATTCAAAACGAAAACCCGGATTGGCCTGCTTATAAAAAATATTTTATGCACGGAACATCACATCACATGGGCTTGGATACCCATGATTACGGTGATTTAAGAATGCCTTTCACTGAAAATATGATCTTTACTATTGAACCGGGAATTTATATCCCGAAAGAAAATATGGGAATTCGTTTGGAAGATGATTATGTAGTGAAAAACGCAGGAGAACCACTTAATTTAATGAAAAATATTCCCATTGAAATAGAAGAACTCGAAGAGTTGATGAATTCATAATAAAATTCTGATTTAAGATGACTTGGGTAACGTTTTATTTTCATTTTTACTATTTTATGAATAAATTTCCAAATAATACAAATCAAGGATGCCACTGCGTTTGGCAGGGCATTGTATACAATATGATGAAAGCACTATCCATACCAATCATCTTTCTACTATTTTCTTGTTCTGAGAACAAAAAAAATAATCTATCTGAAAATAATACAATTCAGGAACAATCAGCTTTAATTGAGAAAATGAATTTAGCTATGGTCGTCGAAATATCACAACGAGAATTTTTTTTTAATCAATTCTTAGATTCAATCAAAACATTTAAAATTCAACCAATCGATACCTTAGAGGTTGGGTATAATGTTAAACAATTAGAAAGCTACAAAATAGGAAAAAACACTATCCAAATTTTCAAAAAAGACAGTTTGAATATTGATTGGATTAAAATAAACTCTAACAAAATCACTATTGAGAATCTCAAAATAATTAATCCCAGAGTTGATGGTAAAATAGAAGATATGTTTTGTAATAGCATTCAAAAAATTAAATTATATAATTTCAATAATGACGAAATTATCTTTTTAGAATTCACTTCTCATCCTTGTAATGGTCTTGGATGTAGTGTTTCGGATTATTTAATATATGATATAAAGAATAATCAAGTCAATCTATTTGGAAACTTTAGAACAGCTAATTTGGACTTTTATAACTTTCCATTTGACAAAAAACTAAATTATATATCAACAGAATATCAAGGAGATTTTCATGGAGCAACACCTATCCATTTTATTAGTAGAGTTTACTCAATGGACAATAAAGGTAAGTTTCAACTTGAAAAAGATTTAAAAGGCAAAGAGTATTATTATGAAATAATAACATTTCCCAATGATGCAACAAAAAAAATTGAATATAAACGGAATTGGTTTTGAAAAAAAACACTGCATACATCATCGTGTATATGCAATAACGGGTGAAGTACTAAGTTCAACATTTATCTTTTCTCAAGCAAAACAATATTTTCTACATGATGCGTTTGTGGAAACATATCAACAGGTTGTACTTTTGTTACTTTGTATAATTCATTCATCAAAGCTAAATCACGAGCTTGAGTTGCTGAATTACAACTTACATAAACTATTTTTTTAGGAGCTATTTTCAAAATTTGCTCTACTACTTTTTTGTGCATTCCATCACGAGGAGGATCTGTAATAATCACATCAGGATATCCGTTTTGTTTTATAAATTCTTCTGTAAAAATATCTTTCATATCACCACAGTAGAACGTACAGTTTTCAATACCGTTTTGTCGGGCATTTTCTTTAGCTGCTTCAATAGCCTCAGAAACAGCTTCTATTCCAATTACTTTATGAGCTTTTTTACTTACAAATTGTGCAATAGTTCCCGTTCCGGTGTATAAATCATAAATTAATTCATCACCTTTTAAATCAGCAAATTCATGTGTTATTTTATACAATTCATATGCTTGGGATGAATTGGTTTGATAAAATGATTTTGCTCCAATTTTAAAACGTAAACCTTCCATTTCCTCAAAAATATAATCTCGCCCGTTAAAGAGTTTGATGTCTAAATCATAAAGCGAATCATTTCCTTTAGAATTGATAGCATATAACAAGGATGTTATATTAAACGTTTCTTTTAAAAAATGAAGCAACCCTTCACGTTGTGTCTTATTTTCTTGATAAAACTGAATTAGTACCATCAATTCTCCTAATGAAGAAGTTCGAATCATTAAAGTACGTAAAAATCCTTGTTGATTGTATAAATCAAAAAAATTTAACGAATGCTCCTCAGCATATTCCTTTACCGCTAAACGAATTGAATTAGAAGGTTCTGCTTGTAAATAACATTCTTCCAAATCTAAAATTTTACTCCACATTCCGGGAATATGAAATCCTAAAGCATTGGTATCTTTAAGTTCTTTTCCACTTTTTATTTCTTCTTCTGTAATCCATCTTTTGTTAGAAAACGAAAACTCCATTTTGTTACGGTACAGATAAATTTCGTCAGAACCTTTAATAGGCATAATCTCCGGAAGTTGGATTCCTCCTAATCGTTTCAAATTATTTTCAACTTCTTTTTGTTTATAATAGAGTTGATATTTGTATTCTAAGTTTTGCCATTTACATCCCCCGCAAATACCAAAATGTTTACACTTTGAAGTAACTCTTTTATCAGAATAGTGGTGAAAATTTATAGGGATTCCTTCCCAATAATTTTTCTTTCGTTTTCTGATTTGTACATCCACAACATCTCCGGGTACCGCATTTTTTACAAAAACAACACGCCCTTCATCATTTTTTCCCACCGCAATGCCTTTTGCTCCGGCATCAATAAGTTCTATATTTTCAATAATTTGATTCTTTTTTCTTCCCATATCGCAAAAATACATAAAGGAAGATGATTATCTTTTGGTTTTTCTGTACTTTTTTAGTACTTTTAGAAATCTATTTTAAATTAGACAGTCATGAAAAATCAGTTAACTATTCAACAACAGCAGGCTATCTTAAGATTATTTGATATGGTGATTGTTGCCGACCAACAGATTGACCTGGTAGAATCCCGATTTGAAGAATTGTTGATTCAAAAATTTGGTTTTGACGAGATGATTTTGATTGAACCCAATGAACTAAGTCGATCTGAAGCTTTTGAGATTCTAAAAAAGCTAAAAAAACCTGCAAAAAATAACATTATCAAGGCTTTAGAAAAATTGGCAGATTCTAATTTAATCCGTACTGAAAATGAGTCAAAAGTGATTTTGGAAGTGAAAGCAAAAATTTGTTAAAAAACACTTATTTTTATTTAACTACTTTGTTTTACTTTTCTTTTGCTTCTCGTACTTTTCTTTGTTCTTATAGTCTTGAAGTTCTCGTTTGATTTTTTGTTCCCGCTCTAAAGAAGATTTACGATAATTATCAAATTCTTCCTCAATATTGTTAAATTCTTTTTTTGTTTTCAGCGTAATAACATTGGCTCTTTTGAACATTCCAAAAACCATGAAAAGCCCCACCAATAGAGCTATGATTATTCCCCACAGTATAATGCTGTACAAACTTTTACCAATCAATAATCCAAAAAAGGAAAAGCTGTCTTTTTCATCGGTTACTTTTTTAAGATCTTCATTGGTTTTTTTCAAATCAGTCTGCAAGGTTATAATTTCTTTTGATTTTTCTTTAATCGTTTTATTGGATTTATCTAAAGAACTCTCTAACCCTTTTATCGTATCGAGAATGGTGTTTTTTATTGAATTTAATGCTGTTTTTTTGACAACTTTATAGTTTTGATAATTATTAGATGAAGAAATAAGGTAGTCTATGCGTTGTTCAATCGTTCCGTTATTCAAATTAATTTCCGGTGTTTCTTGATCGGCGGTAGTTTCTTGCCCTAAAAGTGGTAAAATACAAAATAGAAATAACAAGCCCTGTACCTTTTTTAATCGTTTCATATAATTTATAACTGTAATTGTAAATACTTAATCGCTCCAAATATATAAAAAACCTGCTCAAAACAGAACAGGTTTTTATATAAAAATATGTTATTTTTTTATTTTTAATGATCTAACTCAGCAATATAACGCTCTGCATCAATAGCTGCTATACACCCACTTCCTGCTGCTGTTATAGCCTGACGATAAACATGATCTTGCACGTCGCCTGCTGCAAAAACGCCCGGAACACCTGTTTTTGAATTATCTGCTTCGGTTATAATATAACCTGTTTTATCTAAATTTAACTGACCTACGAATAATTCTGTATTGGGTTTATGACCAATGGCTGAAAAATACCCATCTACTTTTATTTCCTTTTTTTCACCCGTCTGATTATTCACAACACGAACACCTTCAACTACAGATTCTCCCAAAATTTCTTCAACTTCGGTATTAAATAATATTTCTATATTTTGCGTAGTTTTAACGCGGTGTACCATTGCTTTTGAAGCACGGAACTCATCACGGCGAACAGCTAAATATACTTTGTTACACATATTAGCCAAATACGTTGCTTCTTCTGCGGCAGTATCTCCTCCACCTACAACAATGACATCTTTTCCTTTGTAAAAAAATCCATCACAAGTGGCACAGGCTGATACACCTCCTCCCATAAGGCGTGTTTCACTTTCTAATCCCAAATATTTAGCGGAAGCTCCGGTAGAAATAATAACCGTTTTTGTTTCAATTATCTTTTCTTCTGCTCCGTCATTCACCGTGATTTTATGAACTCCCCCTCTTTCTTTAGAAAGATTAACTTTTGTTACTACTCCAAAACGAACTTCCGTTCCAAAACGTTCGGCTTGTTGCTTCAAATCTTCCATTAATTCTGTTCCTGTAATTCCTGTCGGATAACCGGGAAAATTATCTACTTCTGTGGTGGTCGTTAGTTGTCCTCCCATTTGCATTCCTGTGTACATCACCGGACTCAAATCAGCTCTTGAAGCATAAATTGCTGCAGTATATCCTGCTGGACCGGAACCTATAATAAGTGTTTTTAATCTTTCTACTGACATATTTTTAATTTTGAATTACAAATATACTTATATTTTGAGTTAAAAAATGAAAAGAAAATGAAAGTGGCTTAATTAGGTCTGTATTTGTTTATTTTATCAAGTTGTGGTTTTATTTTTAGTTTCTATAAAACGATTATCTTTGTCTATATTCAAAGTAAAAATATTGTTTTGCTTTTAATTTTTTAATTATGGTATGAAATACAGTTCTGAAAAAACAGCACAGAGTCTTACTGAAATCTTGGTTTCAAAACAAATTGACCATATTGTAATTTCACCGGGCTCGCGCAATGCTCCTCTAACAACAACTTTTTACTCGCATCCTGCTGTAAAACCTTATAGCGTGGTTGATGAGCGGAGTGCTGCTTTTGTTGCTTTGGGAATGATTCAAAAAATAAAAAAACCGGTGGTGGCTTGTTGTACATCAGGTTCGGCATTATTAAATTATTATCCTGCGGTAAGCGAAGCATTTTACCAAAACAAACCGCTGATTATTATTTCTGCTGATCGTCCTAAAGAAAAAATAGACCAATCTTTTGGGCAGACTGTTCGTCAAGAGAATGTTTTTAAAAATCACATCGGTTTTTCTGCCAATTTAGTTGAAGATTCATCTGAAAAAGGATTGAGGTATAACGAACGACTCATCAACGAAGCTTTAAATATTGCCGTTCAAAAACAATTACCTGTTCACATCAATATTCCTTTTTCAGAACCTTTTTATGGTTTGGAGAAATTTATTTCCGTATCACCTAAAATTATTCAGCATTCATCGTTTGATAAGATTCTTAATGTTAATGAGTTAGAAAATTTTTCAAAAATATGGAACTGTTCTAAACAAAAAATGGTTCTTATAGGACAATTACCCAAAACAACGCTTTTTCAAGAACAAATCGATCATCTGTTAAAAGACCCGTCTGTTATTATTTTGCATGAAACAACATCCAATATTTATCATAAAAAAGCTATTAATAGTATTGATAAAATTATTTTTTCGTTATCCGATGCTGATTTTGAAAGAATAAAACCCGAAATTTTAATTACGGTAGAAAAAAATATTATTTCAAAAAAAATTAAAAATTTTTTAGAAAAATATCCAGCAAAATATCATGCCAATATAAATTTCAATGGAGATGTTATTGATACGTTTTCAAGTTTAACTCATAATTTTGAGACAACTCCTGAGTTATTTTTTTCACAATTTTTTTATTTAACTAAATTCATTTCTTCTGATTATCAAGATATTTGGTTAAATCTGAAACAAGAAAAACAGAAAAAACATACTGCTTTTTTAACTCAATGTGAATTTTCAGATCTAAAAGTATTTGAAACCATTCTTAAACAATTACCTTCCGATATTGATTTACATTTAAGCAACAGCTCCATTGTTCGTTATGCACAATTATTCGATATAAATTCTACTATTGAACATTATTGTAACCGTGGAACAAGCGGTATTGACGGAAGCATGAGTACAGCAATAGGCTCTGCTATGATGACTTCAAAACAGACTGTTTTTATTACAGGCGATATTAGTTTTTTTTACGATTCAAATGCCTTATGGAATTCTTATACGCCACAGAATTTTGTTATTATTTTAATTAATAACGGTGGCGGCGAAATATTCAAGTTTATTCCGGGACCTGATAAAACTGATGCTTTAAAACAATATTTTGTAACAGAACATTCTCTCACAGCTCAATACTTGGCTCAAATGCATGGTTATCATTATGCGAAGGTCAATCATTTAGAAGATTTACAAAAACAATTACCAGCTGTATTTTTGAGCAATCAACCGACTTTGTTGGAAATTGATACTCGAAAGGTTGAAAATGCAACCATTTTGAAGAATTATTTTCAATTTTTACAATAATGGAAATTTTTTTAAATATTGCTGTAATTCAATTTGATATAGTTTGGGAAAATCCTGATCAAAATTTAATGTTGCTTTCTCGGTTTATTGCAACGATTGACCAAACAGATGTTATTGTTTTACCCGAAATGTTTTCAACGGGTTTTTCCATGAAACCTCAATTGTTTGACACACAACATCAAAAAAAAGTAATGCAATGGATGCAAAATATTATAGAAACCAAAAAATGTGCTGTTTGCGGAAGCATTATTTTTAAAGAGCATAACGTTTACTACAATCGCTTTATATGGATGGACGAAACCGGACAAACTATTTTTTATGATAAAGTCCATCTTTTTTCATTGGTCGGTGAAGAAAAAATATACCAAAAAGGCATCAATCCGGAGCCCATAATTCATTACAAAAATTGGAAAATTCTTCCTCAGATTTGTTATGATCTCCGTTTTCCTGAATCAGCAAGAAACAAGTCAAATTATGATCTTCTTCTTTATGTCTCCAACTGGCCGGAGGTACGCTCTTATGCATGGAATACTTTGTTAAAAGCTCGTGCGATTGAAAATTTGGTCTATACCATTGCTTGCAATCGTGTGGGAAAAGATAGAAATGGTATTTTTCACTCGGGAGATTCGCAAATAATTAGTTTTGACGGAATTGTTTTAAATAAAGCTCAAAAAGGAAAAACTCAGATGATTCAATCTTCGTTGAGTAAAGAAAATCTACTTAAATTTAGAAAACAATTTCCTTTTTTGGAGGATATCCTATGAATTAAGTATTTTTATAAAAAAAATTAAACGATGCAAGAATTTATTATTTTAACTATAGTCGGAATTTGTGCCGGAATTGTTGGAGGAATGACCGGATTAGGCGGCGGAATTATTATTGTTCCCACGTTGGTTTTTCTTTTCGGATTTTCTCAAGTAAATGCTCAAGGAACTTCAACGGCTACATTACTTTTCCCCATAGGAATACTGGCAGCATACAACTATCATACTGAAGGACAAATCAATTGGAAATTTGCTCTTATTATGGCTTTTTCTTTTGTATTAGGAGGTTTTTTAGGATCAAAAATAGCACTAACCATTGACGAAAAAATGGTAAAACGTATTTTTGGATGTATTATGCTTTTTGCTGCAATAAAAATGCTTTACGGAACATTTAAATAATTACAACAGTACTTTTCATTATCCACCGATTCGAACCATACTTCGGTTTAAGCTGTGTTGGTTTGAAGTCTTAAAATCACTTAGTTTTTCCATTCCGGCACGAATGGCGTATTTTTTTAAAACCAGTAAATTAACTGTTTCTTTGATTGATTTTCCTTGCCTGAATAAAGTAAGAAGGTCGGCTTCATCATTGGAGAAAAGACAGTTTTTCATCCTTCCGTCAGAAGTTAGTCGTAAGCGGTTGCAGGTATCACAAAACGGGTTGGTTACCGAGCTGATTATTCCGAAACTTCCTTTACTTCCTGATAATTTATAATTTTTTGCTGTTGCATGTTTTTTCAGTGATAATTTTTTTACAGTATTTTTTGGATATTTATAATAAACCGAAGCCAAAATTTCTTTTTCGGTAATCATTTTAGTAAAATCCCAACAGTTTCCATCGAAAGGCATAAATTCGATAAAACGGACTTGTAAATTATGGTGTAATGATAATTCAGCCAAATCCAAAATTTCATCATCGTTAAAATCTTTTATTAAAACCGTATTGAGTTTTACTTTAAATCCTTTTTCAATTGCTAATAAAATATTATGCCATACTTTATCAAATTCATTACGTTTTGTCATTTGATAAAATTTTTCAGGTTTTAAAGTATCCAAACTAACGTTAAGCACTTTTAAGTTTACTTCTTTTAATAAATCAAAATAATCATTTAATAATAATCCGTTACTCGTCATTGCCAATTCTACAGGCATTTGAGACAATCCTTTTAAAATAGTTTGAATGTCTTTTCTAATCAGAGGTTCTCCACCCGTTAAGCGAATTTTTTGAACGCCGGCTTCTACAAATTCTTTTGTAATAGTCAGTAATTCCTCTGCATTCATTTGACTTTCTTGAGGTGTAAATTTGATTTTTTCATCAGGCATGCAATACATACACCTAAAATTACATCGGTCGGTAAGCGAGATTCTTAGATAATTATGTTTTCGATTATGTCGGTCTGTTAAATTCACTTTTTTCTTATAAATTATTTCATCCTCTTTGTTGCTCATGTTGAGTTCCTTTGATGACATTAAAAATATGCATCACAAAAGGGAAAATAGCTTCCATTGATTCTTCTGCTCCTTTGGTTGAACCCGGTAAGGCTAAAATTAATGTATTTTTCTTTAATCCGACTACACTTCTCGACAACATGGAATAAGGCGTTCGGTTTTGACCATAACTCCGAATGGCTTCTTCAATTCCAGGAATACGGACATCCAATAGCGGAATTACCGTTTCGGGTGTGGTATCACGTGGTGATAAACCCGTTCCTCCCGTAAAAATTACCATATTCGTTTTTTCTTCAAGAGCTTTGTTTATTTGTTGTTGAATATCAATGGGTTCATCCGGGATAATTATATAATCTGAAATGGTTGCATTACATTCCTTTAGTTTTTTGATAATGGCTTTTCCAGCTCTATCTTCTTTTTTTCTGGCAGAAATAGAGTCGGAGCAAACAATGACTAGTGCAGTTAAATTTTGATCAAACCGATCTTTAAAATCTGATTTTCCTCCTTTCTTTTTAAGCAATCTAATATTTTGTATTTCAATTTGTTTATCAATGGGTTTTAACATATCATAGATATTTAAAGCTACAGCACCGGCTCCGTGCATGGCTTCAACTTCCACACCTGTTTTATAAATGGTTTTTACCGTTACGTTTATGATAATTTCCAAATCGTTTATTTGATAGTCAATACTTGTAGATTCAATTGGCAATGGATGACAATCAGCCAAAATATCAGGTGTTTTTTTTACAGCCAACAATCCTACTGCTTTAGACATGGCAAAAACATTTCCTTTTGGAACGGTATTGTTTTGAACTGCCTCGATGGTTTCTTTTTGACTTACTTTTACAACAGCTTGTGCGGTTGCTATTCGTAATGTGTTGGATTTATGTGTGATATCGACCATTTTATTTTGTATAAAATTTAACTATTTATTTTCCATTGGTAAGAATCATCTTCAAAAAGTTCTTTTCCAAATATAGGAACCTTCGCTTTAATTTCTTCTACTATAAATTCTAAGGCTTTAAACACTTCTTTTCTTCGAGAGGAAGAAACAAAGACAAAAAGACATAATTCGCCTGCTTTTACGATGCCTAAACTGTGATAAATATGCATACAGGTCAGATCAAATTTTTCAAAAGCGGTTTCTCGAATTTTATGAAATTCTTTGAGAGCCATCTCTTCATAAGCTGTGTATTCTATGGCTTTTATCTCTTTTCCTTCAACTAAGTCGGCTCTGACTTGACCTAAAAAAATATTATGAGCTCCTATGTTTGTTTTTATTTGATGGTTTGCTACCGATTGGGCTATTTTTTCAGGAGGAATTGCTCCTTGTACAAATACATTTTTTATCTTCTTTTCCATCATTATTTTTTCATTAATACATTAAATAATCTGCTTGCTCCACCTTGCAGGCTTACACTGTTTTCAATTTTATGATCTCTTAAAATTTTAACCGCTTTTAAACTTCTCATCCCTTTTTGGCAAAAAATAATTTTCTTTTTTTCTTTTTCTATTCTATCTAAAGATTCTTGTATTTTTCCTAAAGGAATATGTTCAACTTTGAAATCCAAAGTAATTGGATCTTGTTCTAATTCCTCCTTTTCTCGAACATCAATTATCTGGGCGGTATTTTTATCTATATTTTTCAGAAAATCAGTTACGGTGATTTCTTCTACAAATATATCTTTCACTCCGCATAAAACCTCATAATCCGTATTTTCAAAAAAAGTTTTTCTATCTTTTATTTGTTGTATTTCTTGCTCATTTTTAGTTATCTCAAATACATTCATTGTATTTTTTAAAGCCGAATATACCAATAACTGCCCTTTTAATACATTCTTCAATCCTAAAATCATTTTCAGCACTTCATTTGCCTGTAAAGAACCTATAATTCCCGGTAATATTCCCAAAACACCTATTTCATTGCAATTTGGTATCAAGTCTTGTTTGGGCGGTTTAGGAAATAAACAGCGATAACTTGCTGATTTTTGATAATTTAAAACAGCTACTTGCCCTTCAAATTTATAAATAGCTCCTGAAACGAGCGGTTTATCAGTTAAAATACAGGCGTCATTAACCATGTATCGTGTGGAAAAATTATCCGTTCCATCTACAATAATATCGTATTTTTCAAATAGACGAAGTGCATTCTTGGGTGTTAATCTTTCCGAAATCGCCTCAATTTGCACATCCGGATTCAAATCACGCAAGTGTTTTTTCGCAGCTTTGGCTTTATTCAGACCTATATCTGACGTCTTGTATAAAACCTGACGTTGTAGATTGGATTTTTCTACTTCATCATCATCTACGATTCCTATTGTTCCCACACCGGCTGCCGTTAAATAATGCAATACAGGACATCCTAATCCACCGGCACCGATAACCAACACTTTTGTTTTTAACAATTTTTGTTGTCCTGCTTCGCCTATTTCAGCAAGTTTTATATTTCGGCTATACCTTTCTTTGTCCATTCGTACTAATTTTGATGATTTGTAACATCATCCATTATCCTCCTGCAAAAGGTGGTAAAACGGCTATTTCATCTTTTTCATTTAAAATCATTCCTTTTTCTCCAAACGCATGATTGACGGTGATTTTATATGAAATTTCATATAGAAAAGCATATTTTGAAACCAATCGATTTTCTAAATCTTCAAACGTGGCTTTTTCCAATTCAAAGGTTTCTTCTTCAACTCTTGTGTGGTCTGCAATTAGCCCCAAATACTTAACTTTTACTTTCACTTTGAATTTGTTTTAATTCTTCCGGCGTATTGATGTTTTGCAATTGTTTTTCTTGTTCTGCTGAAACACGAATGGTTTTAACATTCAATTCTTTTAATATCCGATTTAATTTTAATTCATTATTATCTATTTTTTTTCTAAAAAAAGGCGTTAATCTTTTTTTATATTTTGCAATTAAAGGCATATTTCTATTTTGGTCTGCCAATTGCACAACATCTGCATTTGAAGAATCGTTTACTAATAAATTCAATACTTTTGAAGTTATTAAAGGAACATCACAACTTATGATAATATTATCCTCTGTTTCACTTTTGTTCAGTGCAGTATAAATTCCACCAACAGGTCCTTTATCAGGCATAACATCCTCTATTCTTTTTATGCTAAAAATGTCATATTCTTCCACAGAAGATACTAAAATTATTTTTTCAGATATATTTTTTAAACTATTAATTATTACATCAATAAAATTATCATTATGTACAATGCATAACCCTTTATTTACACCCATTCGAGTACTTTTTCCACCTGCCAATATGAATGCTGTTATTCCCAATCCAACAATCTTTGCTCTCCTTCTAATTTTTTAATATTCGTGATGTCTTGCGACATTTCGATCACACCTCTGTAATTTTTATTTTCATCACGAACAGCAAAATAGCGTATTAAGATGAATTGTCCTTTAAATTGAATCCAAAAATCGGCCGTATTTTGAGTTCCTTTTTTAAATTCTTCTAATATTTTTAAAACTGTTCCGACACTTTTTGGTGGATGGCAAAATTTTACTTCCCGCCCTATAATACCTGCACTTCTCGGGAAAACGCGTTCTTCACCTCTGTTGTAGAAAATAACTTTATCATTTTCATCCACATAAGTTAAATCAACCGGCATGGTTTTCAGCAATAAATTTACTTGTTCCAGTGTCATGTAGCCTTCATCGTAATGATACGTGTTTTCCGTCGAGAATGATAAATCACGTTTAGTAAAATCCTGACTTGGATGAATGTAGTTTTCTTTATGATCTTCCAAAACCGCTTTTTTGTGCATCCAGCCTATTTCTTCTTCTCCTTTCTCCATTTCCTGCCAATCTTCTTGCGTGAGCAGTTGTAACGAAGTGGGGAATAATTTTAGTTCTTCAATCATCATTAAGCGTTGAATACCATCAATTAAGAAACCTAAATTTTGATTGATTTTTTCTGTATCTTTTACTTCATTAAATTGTTTTAACAAACGTATTTGGTCTCTTAGATTATCATGAAAAGACCACATGCCTTGACTTGGTCCGTTCCATCCGTGCTTTTCCAAATAAGGAAACAGTTGGTTTTCCTTTCGGGCAAAGCGTTTTTCTATTTCCGATAATTGGTTAAACAGATTGAAATATTTTTGAAATTCATTTTCTACATCTGTATTTTTTAAATCTGCAATCATTTTTTCTATCCATTCTTTTTCTTCAAAATATACTTTGACAGGATGATTTTCCTGCAGATTTTCTATGATTTCTTTCATTTCTTCTATATCAATAGATTTATTTTCCGGATAATTGCTCTTCTAATTCTATCGCTCTGATAAACAATATGTTGTTTTCAAGATGAATGTGAATATGCAAATCTTGCTCAAATTCTTTTAATTTGCTGTACAACGCTCTAAAAGTATTACAGGCTTCTTCATGAGGAGTGTAATTTGAACTCAGTCGAGCAATTTCACTTAAAAGAGAGCCTGCTTCTTCATGTTCGGCTATCATCATTCGAATAGGATTATTAACCGTTCCGAAAGGAGGAATTTGGTTCTCTTTTGTTCCTTCTTGAACTTTTAACAAGTCTGCAATATAAGGGAATAGAATATTCTCTTCTTTTTGCATGTGCGACGTTAATTCTTTAGCTACTTCGTGAAAAAGTTTATTGATTTTTATAACTTCCGGATGGCTTTTTCCGTGTACTTTAGCCACCTTATCGGAATATTGAATAATAACCGGAATCGATTCTCTGACATACTGATGGTGCTTTTGTACGATATGGTTAATCAAATCATCCAACGCCCAGCTTTTATAATCAACATCTTCCTGAATAACCTCTTTATTTACGATTTCTAACTGTTTGAGCAATTCCTCTACGCCAATATTTTTCCGTTTACATGCTTCTTCTATCGAAATACCTCCTCCACAGCAATAATCAATACCGTATCGATAAAAAATATCCGTTGTTTTTATATTTTCTCTTACAAACTCTGCAACTGTTTTTTCTTTTGAAATTTCCATAATTTTTATGATTTAATAAATTAAATAATCCTTTTTTATTTGTTTTTAATATTTTGTAAAATCGATTCGTTCAAATTCATCATCCAAAAAGTCCCAACACGAGCCGTTAAGCAACTCAAAATCACGGACTATTTTTTTTCCGTATTTAGTCAATTCAGCTCCACCGCCGTTTTTCCCTCCTGTTTTTTTTATCAAGATGAGCATGGGTGCCTGCTTATTCATCGAGTCCAATAAAAACCAAGCTTTTTTGTATGACATATTCAGTTTTTTTGCTGCTCTACTTATAGAGCCTAATTCGTCTACTAATTTAAGCAACCGTACTCTTCCTTCTCCCAAAAATACTCCTTTTTCTGTTTCAATCCAAACTCTGCTTTTGATTTTAAATTTCATCTGAAAAATTCCTTTAAACTATTTTAGTCGGTCTTGAAATTAAAACAACAACAGCACATCATCAATTTCTTCTTTTTCTTGTATTTCTGTTTTACTTTCGGGCATAAAAACCAATGCATTGCACTTTGCAAACGAGTGCATCATTCCTGACCCTTGTCCTTGTAAAATCTGAACTTGATTATTTCTAAAAACGGCTTTCAAAAATTGAGCTCGATCATTTTTCTTTTCATAATGATTTAAAGCAACTCCTTTTGCACGTTTTAGATGAATTTCTTTCTCTCCTTTAAAACGATTGATCAAAGGCAAAACATACACATAAGCACAAGTTAATGCTGCTGCCGGATTTCCCGGTAATCCGAACACAAACGCATTTTCTTTTTTTCCAAAAAATAACGGTTTTCCGGGTTTTTGTTTTACCTTATAAAAAATTTCTTCAACTCCATTTTCTTCAAGTGATTTTTTTACGAAATCGTAATCTCCAACCGAAATTCCCCCTGTGATTAGTATAATATCGTGTTTTCTTAATGTTTCTGAAATGGTTTTTTGAGTTTCTTCCAAATGATCTTTTACATAATAATATTGAATCACTTCAATCTTCTGCTCTAACAGAAAAGAACCCAAAGTATAACTGTTTGAATCGTATATTTTTCCGTAAGTCAATTTTTCATTTAAGGATAACAGTTCATTTCCTGTTACGATAACAGCCATTGTGGGTTTTCTGTATATTTTCACTTTGGAAATACCCAAACTTGCTAAAAGACCAACCGTCGCCGGTGTGATTTTACCTCCTGAACTAAATATTTTTTGGTTTACTTGTATTTCTTCTCCTTTATGACGAATATTTTGTTCTTTTTTTAACTGTTCATCAACATATAAAATGTTTTTTTTGATTTTCACTTTTTCCTGCATTACAACAGCATCTGTATTATAAGGTACCGCAGCTCCTGTAAAAATACGAATGGCTTCTCCTTTTTTTAATGAAAATTCTTTAGTATCGCCTGCTTTTATTTCGTCATTTAATATCTTAAAGTGAGACTCTGTTCCAAAACAAACGGCGTAGCCATCTATAGCTGATTGTGAGAATAAAGGAAGATTGTTTGTGGCATACACCTCTTTGGATAAAATACAACCTGTTATTTCTGAGGAAACCAACACTTCTACTTCTTCTGAAATACATTTTACTTCATTAATACAGCTTAACGCTTGCTCTACTGACACCATAGTTCTATTATCCAAAAATCGTTATTTCTCAGCAAATATAACGAAAAAAATTACATTACAAAAAATGATTCGAATCATGTCGTCTCTTATTTAAAATCATTAAAAATTATACATAATATATTGATTTTTATGTAGATAGTTAAAATTTTAACTTTTTTTTACATAAATTAAGGAAAAATGATTTTAATCATGTTACTCACTTTAGCGAATTCTCATTAAATTTATTGGAAAGTAAAACTGAGTTCAGTAAATTAAGATATTTTTAACATGCCTATAAAAAGCTATTTAGCACATCCGCATACGAATAAGAAAGCAGAACTTGAAAAAGCTTTAAATAAATTGGAAAATTGTGAAATAATTCCTTCACAATCACACGATATAATTATTATAGTGACTGATACCTTTTCTGAATTGGAAGATAAAGAATTGGAAGATAAAATACATGCCATAAAAAGTTTACGATTATTAACAATCGTAGCAGGATTTGATACTGAAAATAAAGAAAAACAATAACAACAATGTTTGATAAAAAAACAAATAGACGAGAGTTTTTAAAGAAAATGGCGGTAATGTCAGCAATGACTGCCGCAGCAGCTCTTGTTCCCGGAATTATTTTTGCAGAAGAGCAAAATGCTAATTTACCTTCGGGAGATATTAAATGGATAAAAGGACCTTGCCGATTCTGTGGAACAGGATGCGGAATTTTAGTAGGAACCCAAAACGGAAAAGCCGTAGGCGTTAAAGGAGACCCTAATTGTGAAGTAAATAAAGGATTACTTTGTGTGAAAGGATACCATCAAACGATGTGTACCAATGCAAAAGACCGATTTACAAAAGCCTTAGTAAAGAAAAACGGTGTCATGGTTGAAACCTCTTTGGAAGAAGCTTTAGATTTAGTGGCTTCCAAAATGAAAGGAACTATAAAGGAACATGGGAAAGATTCCGTTGCCATGTTTACTTCAGGGCAATCAACCATTCCGGAAGGATATGTTGCTTCTAAATTAATGAAAGGGGTCATTGGAACTAATAATTTAGATTGTAATGCCCGATTATGTATGGCGAGTGCTGTTACCGGTTTCTTAACCACTTTCGGAGCTGACGAACCGATGGGATGTTATGAAGATATGGATCATGCAGACGTTGTTGTAACATGGGGGAATAACATGGCTGAAATGCATCCGGTTTTATTCTCCAGATTGTTAGATCAAAAACAAAAACGTAATTTAGAAATTATTGATTTTGCAACAAGAAAAACTCGTTCCAGTGCAGCCTCTGATAAGTCGATTATGTTTAAACCTCAAACCGATTTGGCAGTAGCTAATGCCATTGCTTACGAAATTATAAAAAATGGTTGGGTAAATGCTCGTTTTGTCGAAGAACATTGTAATTTCAAAAAAGGAAAAACCAATATAGGATACGGGACTGAAGATCACTTTAAATTTAAAGATGAACCAAAACCGATTACTTTTGAAGATTATAAAAAATTCTTAGAAGATTATACTCCGGAAAAAGTATCCAAATTATCCGGTGTTTCTGTAAAAGATATTAAATATTTAGCTTCTCTTTACGGAAATCCTAACAAAAAAGTTATTTCTTTTTGGTGTATGGGAATGAACCAGCACACACGAGGAACTTGGATTAACAACCTTGTTTATAATATTCATTTATTAACCGGTAAAATTTCCTCTCCGGGTAATAGCCCTTTTTCTTTAACAGGACAACCAAGTGCCTGTGGTACAGCTCGGGAGGTAGGTACGTTTACACATAAATTACCTCATGGCGTTGTAGCCAATGAAAAAGACAGAGAACTGGCTGCCAAAATATGGAAAGTACCCGTAGAAAATATTCCTCCAAAGCCAACGTATCATGCAACCGAAATGTTCCGTGCTTTAGACCGAGGAGATATTAAATTTATATGGATTCAGGCAACAAACCCAATGGTATCGTTACCAAACCTCCGACGATTTAGAGCCGGAGCAAAAAAAGACGGACGTTTTATTGTTGTATCGGATGTATTCCCTACACCAACAACAGATGTAGCCGACGTTATTTTACCTTCAGCATGGCATATTGAAAAAAGTGGAATGTACGGTAACTCAGAGCGTAGAACGCAATACTGGGATAAAATGGTTGAAGCTCCGGGTGATGCAACTCCTGACGCATGGATGTTTATCGAAGTTGCTAAACGTATGGGATACGGTAAATTATTCCCTTATTCAAAAGAAAATCATCACGAAGAAATTTATAATGAATACCGACAATTCCATGCAGGAAAAAAACACAACATGGCTCCCTTAGAAGTACTTAAACGAGAATCAGGAGTACTTTGGCCTTTTGTGGAAGATAAAGACAATCCTGCCGGAGGAAAATCAACACAATGGCGTTATAATGCCAAATATGACCCGGCATGTGATAATGGAAAAGATTTTCACTTCTATGGAAAACCTGATGGAAAGGCTATCATTTGGCAAAGACCGTATGAAGCACCTGCCGAATCACCGGATCAAGAATATCCTTTCTGGTTGAATACCGGACGTATTATTGAACATTGGCATACAGGATCTATGACAAGACGTATCCCTGTGCTTCATAGAGCAGTTCCTAATGCTTATGTAGAGTTGCATCCTGATGATGCTAAGAAAATTGGTGTAGTTAATGGAAGTCCTGTAAAAGTTACTTCAAGAAGAGGATCTATGACTTTACCTGCTACTATTAATCAGAGAGGTCTTCCAACTAAAGGACAGGTTTTTGTTCCGTTTTTTGATGAAAATATGCTGATTAATGACGTAACACTTGATGCTTTTTGTCCTATTTCAAAAGAACCGGACTTTAAGAAATGTGCCGTTAAAATCGAAAAAGTATAATGCTTTATGAAAAAAATTACGCAGATTATATTAATTTCATTACTAATGCTGGTAGCTGTCATCATCATAGGAAGAGCTATTTCTTCCAATGATGATGCACACGTGGTTAAAGCCGTCAATCCTCAACAAGAACTGAAAGACAAAAAGTTAGATACACAAATTAGTGCTTTTGAAGAACTTGAATTAGCTAATGAATACCAAGATAATGCTCCTGATAATCCCAATCGACGAACTTATGACGAATATATAAGTACCCGTGCTTTTGAAGGAGCTCCTCCTTATATACCACATACCGTTGAAAGTGATTTATCTATGGGAGGAAAAGATTGTTTACAATGTCATGAAAACGGTGGATATGTTGCAGAGTTTAAAAACTTTGCTCCCAGAACACCGCATCCAAACTATTTGAATTGTCGTCAATGTCATGTGCCTGAAAAAACAGAACAATTATTTGTTTCCAATGATTTTGAGCCTGTAAAGGTAAAGCTGAATAATAACGCATTAGTAGCAAGTCCTCCTACGATACCTCACGGATTGGAGTTAAGAGGTAATTGTTTGGCATGTCATGCAGGTCCTGCAACACCAAAAGAGCTTTCTTTTGATCATCCTGAACGAGCAAACTGCTTGCAATGTCATGCTCTTAATGGAGTAGATAAAAATCAAGTTCCATCATGGCATCGTACTAAAAATGAATAATATTATGAAATTTATACCCTACATATTTTTTTTAACAACCTTATTAATAATAGGTTGTCAAGGAAAACATCATGAATCTAACATTAGCAAAGTAACTAAACACAAGGTTCCTATCAAATATACCGTATCGTCTGAAAATTTTATTGCAGAAGACAGTTTAGTATTAGCTAAGATTCCTGATCATGAAATCTATTTAAGAGACCGTAAAGCAGAAATCATCTCGTTTGAATGTGCAAAGTGTCATTCCGAACCTTTGGAAAATATAGCAAGTAATCAGGGAGGAAAGAAAAACTCACATTGGAACGTAAAACTAAATCATGCTGATATCATGGCTTGTTCTTCTTGTCATGACACCGGAGGAAATCTTAACCAACTAAAAGATGTTAACGGCACTCCGATAGATTTTGACCATAGTTACCAACTGTGTTCACAATGTCATTCCTCTCAATTTGAAGATTGGAAAGGAGGAGCACACGGAAAACGTTTATCATCATGGGCTCCGCCGAGAGTTTCTTATACTTGTGTAGAATGTCATAATCCGCACAGTCCTAAATTTGAACAACGAATGCCTTCCCGCTATTTGAATGTTTCGGATGAAGATCAAACATTAAATGAAAAACATTAAAAAATGAAGGAAAACATGTTTAAAAGTATATTTAAAAATAAAAAATCAATTCCTGATTCGGTTGATCTGACCCAAGAAGCTTCACAAAATCTTGAAGAAACAAAGTTAGACCGAACCTTAAGCCAAAAAGTAGACCGAAGAAATGCTATTAAAGGATTAACCGCAGGTTTATTGGCAGGAACAGGTTTTGCGGCAACTTCATGTAGCTCGGTATCCAGCGATAAAGATAAAGAAGTTGCCGGATTAAAATGGGAAGAGTATTTCCAGAAAAATTATCGGGTCATGACGCCGGAAGAGAAACGAGAAACCGTTAAACGCTTGGAAAGAAGTTATGAATTACAACATAATGTGAAAATTGATATTTCAGATGTGGCTCCTTTAGATAACGTACTGTATGGTTATGCCTTTAACATCTCAAAATGTCAAGGTTATATGGATTGTATCAATGCTTGTATCAAAGAAAATAATCAAGACCGAAAATCCAATATGCAATACATCAGAATACATGAGCAACCCAATGGTTCTATGGATTTTGAATATGCTGATGACAACTATTACCACATGGTTCCTGCCGAAGGAAGTTTCTATATGGGAACGCAATGTTTTCATTGCGAAAATCCTCCTTGTGTAGACGTTTGTCCGGTAAAAGCCACATGGAAAGAAAAAGATGGAATTGTAGTGGTTGATTATAACTGGTGTATCGGATGTCGTTATTGCATGGCTGCATGCCCTTACGACGGAAGACGTTTTAATTGGTCAACTCCTGAAATTCCTGAAGAAGAACTCAACAAAGAACAACATTATTTAGGAAATCGCCCTCGAATGAAAGGCGTTATGGAAAAATGTACTTTCTGCATACAGCGTTCCCGAAAAGGACAATTGCCGGCTTGTGCTGATGCGTGTCCTACCGGAGCTCGTGTTTTTGGAAACTTATTAGACCCCAAAAGTGAAATTCGTTGGGTATTAGAGAATAAAAAAGTATTTCGTTTAAAAGAAGATTTAGGTACAGAACCTAAGTTTTGGTATTATATGGATTAAAAAATAGTAATTATGGCATTAATAAGTTTTTTTAAAGACGCACTAAAAACCGCTACAATAGGTAGCAAGCGTTATAATATTTGGATGGCTGTTCTTACTTTTTTTATGATTGTAGGAGCGTATGCTTATTCTATTCAATTAGATGAAGGTCTGTCAGCAACCGGAATGCATGACAGGGTAAGTTGGGGATTATACATATCTAATTTTACCTTTTTGGTCGGCTTGGCAGCAGCAGCAGTGATGTTGGTATTACCTGCTTATGTGTTTAAAGATGTCGATTTCAAACAAGCCGTTTTAATAGGAGAAGGATTAGCCGTTGCCGCACTATGCATGTGTTTGGCTTTTGTAGTGGCTGATTTGGGAGGACCGGGAAGAGCCTGGCATTTAATCCCTCTTATTGGAATATTTAACTGGCCGGATTCTATGCTATCATGGGACGTATTAGTCTTAAACGGTTATTTGTTTATCAATTTAACGATTCCTTTCTATATTTTATTTAATCATTATCAAGGTAAAGAACCCAGTAAAAATTTTTATTTACCAGGAGTATTTTTATCCATTGTTTGGGCAATAGGGATTCATATGGTAACTGCTTTCTTATATGCCGGACTACCAGCCAAGCCTTTTTGGAATACGTCTTTGTTAGGACCTAAATTCTTAGCCTCTGCTTTTGCTGCAGGACCGGCAATGATTATTATCGTGCTTTCGATGGTTCGTCGGTTTACCAACTTTAAAATAGGCGATAATACATTAGATAAAATTGCTTTAATTGTAACCGTTGCTGCACAAATCAATTTGGTAATGTTAATCTCCGAGTTATTTAAAGAGTTCTATTTTCCTACACATCACGGAATTAGTGCTCAATATTTATACTTTGGATTAGATGGTAAAGACGGATTAGTTCCTTGGGTATGGACAGCTGTTGCTATGAACGTTTTTGCAACCATCGCCTTAACAGCTAACCGTTATGTAAAATCCAAGAAGCTATTATATCTATCCTGTCTGATTCTTTTCGTTGGAATATGGATTGAAAAAGGAATGGGGTTAATCATACCCGGATTCCTTCCCGGACCTTATGGTGTGATTAAAGAATACACCCCTACCATGGTTGAAATATTTGTTACAATAGGCATTTGGGCAATGGGAGCTTTTATTTTCTCCGCCTTAGCCAAGATAGCCATTAATATTGAATTAGGAAGGTTACGTCTTAAAGAGTAACCCTTTTCATAATTATCCTTATTAAACCCGTCTTGAATAAATCTTTAAGACGGGTTTTATATGCTTACAAGTACTTAAGAGATATAATTTTGAAAACTAAAGATTTATAATTAATTTGCAAGGATAGTTATTCACCGCAAATAGAAGAGGAATACCAACAAATGATAAATGAAAAAAGGGAGTAACATGATACAACCCTATCCAAAAACTACCTTCTGCAACCCGCATGTACAAGGCGTTTAGAAGGAGGTGCTACGCAATGCCTATTGTGTAATCACGCGATGTCCATCGCGTAAAACTTCCGTACGGGAGGGGCAGACGCTTCCTTTAGGAGGAAGGAAATTTTTATACGATTGGCAGTGTCATCGGAATATTGTAAATTACCAAAAATATTATACTGTTTTATTTTATAGAATATGACCGTAGAGAATCTATATGCTTTATACTGTAAAACCTATAAGGTTTCAACCGATACAAGAAACATAGAAAAAGAAAGTCTTTTTTTTGCTTTAAAAGGAGCTCGTTTTAACGGAAATAAGTTTGCTCAAGAGGCTCTTGAAAAAGGGGCGGGCTATGCCATAATAGATGAGGCAGATTATGCCACATCAGAGAAGACGATTTTAGTAGATGATGTTTTGGAAACATTACAAAATTTAGCCCGTTACCATAGAAGAAAGCTGGGGTTGCCCGTAATTGGTTTAACGGGAAGTAACGGAAAAACAACGACCAAAGAACTGATTATCCGCGTACTATCAAAAAAATACAACATACAAGCAACTCAAGGAAATTTGAATAACCATATAGGCGTTCCTTTAACGTTGCTTTCTGTTTTACCTCATCATGAAATGGCTGTTGTTGAGATGGGAGCCAATCATCAAAAAGAAATTGAAATGTTGTGCCACACAGCTGAACCCGATTACGGGTATATTACCAATTTCGGGAAAGCACATTTGGAAGGGTTTGGAGGAATAGAAGGCGTGATACAAGGTAAAACAGAGTTGTACCAATACTTAAAAGAAACACATAAAAAAGTATTGGTTAATTTAGATGACCCGATTCAAGTAGAAAAATCAAAAGGTATGAATATTTATTCGTTTGGAAAAGAGAAGGGTGATGTTATTATCAAGCCTATAGACAGTCCAACGGCTTTTATAAAAGTATGGTATAAAGAACTGGAAATCCAAACCCATTTAGTTGGAGATTATAATTATACCAATGTAGCCGGTGCAATAGCTTTGGGTAATTATTTTGGAATAGATAAGGAAAAAATCAAGGAAGCTATTGAAGAGTACATTCCTGAGAACAACCGTTCACAACTCATTGAAAAGCATGGGAAACAAATTTTGTTGGATGCTTATAATGCCAATCCGAGCAGTATGCAGGCGGCTTTAGAAAATTTTTCAAAGTCGGAGGGTAAAAAAACGGTGATTTTAGGAGATATGTTTGAACTGGGAGAATATGCTCCTGAAGAACATCAAAAGATAGTCGATAGTGCATTGGAAAGTAAATTTGATCAAATTATTGTGGTTGGAAACCATTTTCATGCAACAGAAAAAGAGGTTCTTCGGTTTTGTACAACTCACGAGGTTATAGACTATCTAAAGAGTCATACCGTAAACCCTAAAATTCTAATCAAAGGCTCTCGTGGGATGAAATTGGAAATAATTTTAGATTTTTTATAAGTGATGTAAATATTCGTCAAAAATAATTTTAAACCACTCGGTATAGTTTTTCGGATGTCTTTGAATTTCCTGTTGAACCTCTTCAATCGTTAACCATTTAAACCGAGCTACTTCCTGAGGGTTAGGAAGCGGTGTATCGTTGTAATATCCTATAAAAACACGATCGAGTTCATGCTCAATTAAACCTTGACCAACAGGGGCTTTATAAATAAAATTAAACGCTTCTTCCAACTCACAAAATATTCCCATTTCTTCTTTCAAACGTCTTTTAGCACCTTCCAAATAGGTTTCATTTTCACGAGGGTGGCTACAGCAGGTGTTCGTCCAAAGTAAAGGAGAATGGTATTTATTTGCTGCACGCTGTTGTAAAAGCATTTCGTTTTTTTTATTAAAAATAAAAACAGAAAAAGCACGATGCAGAACTCCATTTATATGAGCTTCTTGTTTTTCCATCAAACCTAAAGGTTCGTCTTTTTCATTAACCAAAACAACGTATTCCTGCATTTTATAAAATTTGTTATCAAAAATAAGGATATCTCATGAAATATTACTTAAATTAAGAAGAGATCCAATATAAAATGGTATTTTTATAAACTATAATTGTAAAATATGAACCCAAATAGAATAACAAAACTTTTCTCGATAAAGTATCCTATAATTCAAGGAGGCATGATCTGGGCAAGTGGCTGGGAGTTAGCCTCTGCCGTATCAAATGCAGGAGGACTTGGTTTAATAGGAGCAGGAAGCATGTATCCGAACATTTTGCGTGAACATATTAAAAAAACAAAAACAGCTACTAAAAACCCTTTTGGTGTAAATATTCCTTTAATGTATCCCAATGTAGAAGAAATCATGAGTATTATGGTGGAAGAAGACGTTAAGATTGTTTTTACCTCAGCAGGTAACCCTAAAATCTGGACCTCGTTTTTGCATGAAAAAGGAATAAAAGTAGTGCATGTCATTTCCAGTTTGAAGTTTGCATTAAAAGCACAGGAAGCAGGTGTTGATGCAATTGTAGGAGAAGGTTTTGAAGCAGGAGGACATAATGGTAAAGAAGAAATTACAACCTTGTGCTTAATTCCTTTGTTGAAAAAAAACATTCAAATTCCAATTTTAGCAGCGGGCGGAATTGGTTCGGGAGAAGCTGTGTTGGCAGCTCAGGTATTGGGTGCAGACGGGGTTCAGATAGGGTCACGGTTTTTGATGAGCCACGAAGCCTCATGCCATATTAATTTTAAGGAATATTTAAAAAAAGCCGATGAACAATCGACTATACTGACATTGAAAGAAATCATTCCTGTAAGATTGATGAAAAATCATTTTTATAAAGAAGTAGAAGAAGCCTATATAAATAAAATATCTGTTGAGGAATTAAAAAAACTCAAAGGTTCAGGACGTCCTAAAAGAGGAATGTTTGAAGGAGATGTTGAACAGGGAATGTTAGAAGTGGGGCAAGTTTGTGCTCAATTTGATAAGATTCAATCTGTTCGAGAACTTATGAATGAATTAATACACGAATACAATCATGCGAAAAATGCTTTATTCGATTCAGAATAATATAGTAGTTGTTTTGAGGTAAAATACATGTAAAATACAAATTGAAAATATACTTTATTATCTTTGCGTATAAATTTTATAAAAGATGATTAAATATTGCTTAAACATTGTTCTGGTTTTTTCTACTTTATTTGTAAACGGTCAAATAACGGAGGATTTGCAGGAATTGGCAGATCAACAAATAAAAACACGATATAAGACTTTTGTTTTTGAAAATCTTGATCTTACAAAGAAAGAAATAGCTGATTTTGAACCTGTTTTTAATAAATATTTGGTAAAAAAACAAGAAGTTCATTCTGAAAGAATACAAATCTTAACAAGGTATGCAAATAATTATCAGTATTTTACAGATAAAGATGTGATTTCTAATAATAAAAGGCTGAGAACAATTGAAAATAAAGAGCGAAAATTAGGGGTAAAATATTATAAGGAGTTTAGAAAAGTACTTCCTTTAAAGAAAGCAAACAGCTATTTTCTAATAGATCGTTTATTAAAAGATGAAATGGAGTACAAAGCATTAAACTATATTCTATCAAAAATCAGAAAGGAATAGCAACTGTTTTTTAACCACTTTTATTTTAATTAAAAGTAAGAAAATCTACTAACATCATTGTTATTAAAAATATTTTATCCATGGTGAACGACTGTTATGCTTGAATGTAGCAAACCGTTGAGTGGGGAAGTATAATAATACTGCTAAGGTGGCTGTAAGTAGCCATACCGTTCCAATACTTTGAAGACAAAAATATCCGTCATGTGTTTCTCCCCAAACAGCAAAACAAATTTTATACAATATGAGCAATACGTATAAATGGAGTACATAAAAAAACAAGGGTGCTGAACCATATACACGAAGTGCTTTAAAAGGGTTATCATACTTTTCAAAAAGGACTAAAAGAGGTAATGCTATTCCCATTGTAAAAAGCATAAAATCAAGTGAAGCAGGATATTTGGTATAATTTAAAAAGCTCATAAAAGTCTGTATGAAGTTATTGTGTATTTCCCATGGTTCGGCTTCTCCATAAATATTAAATCCTCTAAGAACTACTAAAAGAGTTAAGCATGCCATTCCTGACCAACATAGTGTTTTTTTACGAATGGTTGGTAATGTTTTGGGAGAGAATAAAGGACCTGTAAAGTATCCTACACAAATAAGTCCAATCCATGATAAAACGGGGTAGGATACTTTTATTTTTATAAGTCCTTCGTTTATTAAAAACCCTCGATCATGAAGAATAGTCCACAAAGTATATCCCGTTTCGTTAGGCTGAAAGTTGATAGGAGTAAGAGCATTATGTCCAAAAATAATTAAAAAACCAATAAATCCAACCAATCCATGAGGAAGTTTTGATATAACAGCCAATGCAATCATGCTTAAACCTATTGCCCACATAACTTGTAAATAAAGTGTATGATAGGATCCAAACCATGAGAAGTTTATAAGTGTTACTTCTATCGAAATTATAAAGAGTCCTCGTTTAAGTAGAAACGAACTTGCTGAACGTTGTTTACCTCCTGATGGGTGGGAATAAAGCCATGCGGACAAACCTGTCAAAAAAATGAAAATGGGAGCACATAAATGTGCAGGTAATCGGGTGAAAAATAAATCAGGAGATATCGTATATATGTCCATGGGGTCGCCAATGGGCATATGATAGAAAAAACGTTCACGCACATGGTCGAGTAGCATAATGACCATGACGAAACCTCGTAGAATATCAATGGATATAATTCGTTTTTTGCTTGACATTTTAAACAAGATATGGCATAAGATCACAAAAAAAATTACAGTCTTACGCCATAAAAATTATTTTCAAAATTTTAGTTATTTACCTAAATAGGTTTTTAATATTTTACTTCTTGAGGTATGTTTCATTCTTCGGATGGCTTTTTCTTTAATTTGACGAACGCGTTCGCGAGTTAAGTCAAATGTCTCACCTATTTCTTCCAATGTCATGGCATGGTTTCCGTTTAACCCAAAATACAAACGAATTACATCTGCCTCGCGAGGAGTTAATGTATTTAAAGAACGTTCTATTTCAACACGCAATGATTCTATTAATAAGTCTTTGTCCGGACTTGGTGATTCTCCTGAACGAACAACATCATATAAATTAGAATCTTCACCTTCTACTAACGGAGCATCCATCGAAACATGGCGACCGGAATTTTTCATGGATTCTTTTACGTCCGTTTCGCTCATTTCCAACAAATCTGCAATTTCTTTAGCTGATGGAACGCGTTCGTGTTCTTGTTCCAATTGAGCAAAAGCTTTATTGATTTTGTTAATCGAACCGATTTTATTCAAAGGTAACCGTACAATACGAGATTGTTCTGCCAGAGCCTGTAAGATAGATTGACGAATCCACCAAACCGCATACGATATGAATTTGAATCCACGTGTTTCATCAAATCGTTTGGCTGCTTTTATCAATCCTAAATTTCCTTCATTAATCAAATCCGGTAAACTTAACCCTTGATTTTGATATTGTTTAGCAACAGAAACCACAAAACGCAAATTAGCTTTTGTTAGTTTTTCCAGAGCAATTTTATCTCCTGCTTTGATTCGCTGTGCTAATTCTACTTCTTCTTCTGCTGTAATTAAATCAACTTTTCCAATCTCTTGTAGGTATTTATCTAATGAAGCCGTTTCACGATTGGTAACCTGTTTGGTAATTTTAAGTTGTCTCATATATTATATCCTTATAGTATTTTAGTCCGCAATTATATATACGATATAAAACGGTAAAAAGTTACATTTTTTTAATAATAACTTGTATTTTAACATTTACTTAACACATTAGACAAAAAATAAAAAGTTTTTATCGTGATTAATGCTTAACTTTCCTCGTTAAATAAAGATGATATGAAAGGACTTAGCTCAAAATTAATACACGGGAAAATTGATAATCAATCAGATAAAAATTTTAGAAGCCTAAAAACACCTGTTTATGAAACGGTTTCTTATGATTTTAAAAATGCAGAAGAACTGGAAGATGCTTTTCATGGAAGAGGAAACCATTTTGCATATTCTCGAACAACCAACCCCACCGTAACAGAATTACAAAATCGTTTAAAAACCTTGTCTAATGCAAAGCATTGTTTGTGTGTAAGTTCAGGAATGTTCGCTATTTCGAGTGTTATTTTAAGTCTTTGTGATAGCGGAGACAATATCGTAGCTTCTAAATATTTATTTGGTAATACCTATTCTTTATTCATTAGAACCATTAAATCTTTTGGGATAAATACCCGTTTTGTTGATTTTGAGAATCTAAAAGAAGTAGAGCAGAATATGGATTCCCGTACACGGGTCGTATTTATGGAGATTGTAACCAATCCTCAATTAATTGTTTATGATTTTGAAAAAATAGCTGCCATTGCTCATGCAAAGAAGATTCCTCTAATTGCAGATAATACCGTTTTGACTTCTTACGGTTTTCCTTGTCATCAGTATGATATTGATATTGAAGTTATTTCAACGTCTAAATTTGTTTCGGGAGGAGCCACTTCTATAGGAGGAGCTGTCTTGGTTCATAAAAACACCAAGTGGCAGCATATTCCCAAATTGAAAAACGAATTTGAAAACTTTGGAGAGGATGCATTTATTAAAAAAGTGACCACAGAAATTTTTAGAAATATAGGAGGATGCATGGCTCCCGGAAATGCGTATCTAAAATTATTGGGATTGGAAACCCTTTCCTTACGAATTGATAGAATATGTAGTAATGCGTTAAAAACAGCTCAATTTTTACAAAAACATCCTAAAGTAAACGATGTTTCTTATACCTTATTGGAAACTTCGCCTTATTATCAACGTACAAAAAAATATTTTAAAGAAAACACGGGAGGATGCTTAATTAAACTAGAATTGGAAAATAAGCAACAAGCATTTGATTTCTCCAATGCTTTACAGATGATTCGGAGAGGTACAAATTTCTGCGATAATAAATCGATGATTATTCATCTGGCATCTACAATTTATTGTGATTATTCAGACCAAGAACGCCAAGAAATGAAGATTTATGACGGAACGCTCCGGTTGTCTGTGGGGTTAGAAGATTTTGAAGATATTAAAGAAGATTTAGAACAAGCATTTAATAAAATTTAATTGATAATCAGTGATCTAAAATATTTTCCAATTCGTGGTATTCAATCTCAAACATTTCTTTAAGCTGTTTGATTTTACGTTGTATTTTTTCTTGATCTACTTTTCTGGAGTGTTTTACTGCCGTTATCATGATATTTTTTGCTGTATGTTCAGTAGTTACAAATTCAAAAACCTGTGTGTTATATCGGTTCTGTTCTAAAATTAGAGCTCTAATTGTGTCTGTAACCATTTCAAACGATCGTTCCTTAAAAATACCATATTTTAAAACAGGATTTTTAAATACCTTTCCTTTTAATTGTTGTCGGATTTGTTTATGACAACACGGAGCACACATAATTAAAGAAGCACAGGCCTTTATTCCTTTAGCTATAGCCAAATCAGTTGCTGTATCACAAGCGTGTAATGCAATTAAAATATCAATAGAGTCGTTACGATATTCCTCAATGGGTTTGGCTTCAAAACTCAAATGTTCAAAACCACAGTTTATGGCAGTTTCATTACAAAAATCTACTAAATTTTGGCGTAATTCTATTCCGGTAATGGTTGCATTTATCTTTTTTTGATTAACCAAATAATCATATAAAGCAAAAGTCAAATAGCCTTTTCCGGAACCCATATCGACTATTCGTGTTTTTTCAGGTAAGGTTATTTTTTTTAATTGATTTTCAATAATTTCCAAAAACTTATTAATTTGTTTGTATTTATCAGCTTTCTTAGGAATTACTTCACCCTGTTCATCCAAAATACCCAAATAAGTTAAAAAATGAATATTTTGTAGATACTTTTTTTTAGGTCGGTCATGTGCCTCAGGAGGTTTATTTTTGAAACTTGGCGGGTTTTTTTTATACGATATTTTACGTTTTTTTGATACAAAAACCAGCAAATCATTCTCTAAAGAAAAAAAAGTGACCAAACGAAAAGAATCTTTTAAAAGTAGTTCCATTATTTTTTTTGCTTCTTCAAACGAATAATTTTTAACCCGGTCTTTAGTTTTATACCGATAAGTAAATGATAGCCGAGGCTTCTCCTTAATGTAAATCAACCGGACGTAAACGTTTATCAATTCTTCACTTTTCCGAATAGGCTTGCTGAAAGTTAGTTTTACAAAATTATTTTGGTCAAAACTGGTTTGAATAGCGGTAAATAATTCGTTTAGATCAATCATAAAAGCAAAGCTAACTAAAAAATCCCACTCTTTTCAAAGCAGGATTCAAATAATCTTTTCTATGATTTTTATACATCTAATTTTCTTAAAATCATCAAAGTATTATTTCCTTTTCTCAAAATTAGTCGGTCTCCGTTTAAAGTGTAACGGGTAGCCTCTTGAAAGGCTTTCAATACTTTAGGTTCGTATTCATCATCAAAACAGGCTTTTCGTGTTGTTACCATCTGCTTGAAATGGATTTCAGTGTTTGTAATAGAAAAAGTTCCTCTTATATCGTTGCATCCGGCAAATCCTGTTATGGTTTTTTCTTTGCTGTTTAATTTAAACGTAGGATGTGATTTATCTGCCGGAACGGGAAATTCTCCTTGATCAAAACCAATCAATAAAAAAAAACCGTTGATTGTAACTTTTTTTAAATCTGTTGTTTGCCTTTTATCTGAATGCATGCCACAACTGATGATTCCGAAAGTCAATAGTAAGACCAAAAAAGATGTTTTCATATGAGCTGTTTCGTATGTTGGTATATTAGAGCAAAAATCCAGCCAAGATATTTAATTAATATAAAAATCGTTAAAATAGCTGTTTTCTCATTTTTTAGATGTAGTTTTACCAAAATTTTTAAAATGAATAAAGGAACAGTAAAATTCTACAACAATGCCAAAGGTTTCGGTTTTATTGTAGAAGAAGGTTCAGGAAATGAATACTTCGTGCATGCAACAGGTTTAGTAGATGAAATTAAAGAAGGTGACGAAGTGGAATTTGAACTAAAAGAAGGTAAAAAAGGATTAAATGCGGTGGATGTAAAAGTAATCTGATACATCCGTTTATTATATGAATTTTTTATAGAAGAGAATATCGAATAGGTGTTCTCTTTTTTTTTGATCTAATTCCATGAAAATAAATGATTTAAAATAGAAAAGAGATGAAAAATTTAGTGGTTTTAACCGGAGCCGGAATAAGTGCTGAAAGTGGAATCCGTACATTTCGTGATGCAGATGGTTTATGGGAAGGGCATGATATTATGGAAGTTGCCTCTCCAATAGGTTGGGATAAAAATCCTGAATTGGTTTTAAATTTTTATAATGAACGCCGTACTCAACTTTTTTCAGTACAGCCCAATGATGCTCATTTAGCGTTAAAGGAGCTTGAAAAAGTATTTAATGTACACATTATCACTCAAAATGTTGATGATTTGCATGAACGTGCCGGATCTTCTTCTGTTTTGCATTTACACGGAGAGCTAATGAAGGTTCGTAGTGTAAAAAATTCTTCTTTGATTTATGAGTGGAAAAAAGATTTGTTTTTAGGTGATTTAGGAGAAGACCAGGCTCAGCTTCGTCCTCATATTGTTTGGTTTGGCGAAGATGTTCCCATGATTTCAAAAGCTATTCAGCAGGTTGAAAAGGCAGATATAATGCTTATTATCGGTACGTCGCTTCAAGTATATCCTGCTTCCGGATTAATGCATTATGCAAAATCAAGCATTCCTGTTTATTACATTGACCCAAAAGCTCATCAAACCGAAGGATTGCCTCAAAACATTGTATGTATTTCTGAAACAGCTGTAAAGGGAATGGAAAAAATAAAACCATTGTTACACTAATTTACCGTTATCTTTTGTAACTGAAAAATATCTTCTTCGTATTTATTCTTCAAAATCATCGTGGTATTATTTTTTAAAAAACGAAGACGAATGGTATCAATATATTTTCCTTTACTCAGTAAATACACCGAATCATTTTTCTTTCTCCAAAAACCGGTTACTTTTCCTAATGATTGGCAGTTTCCTGTTTCATCCATAACATAATTCTCAAAAATAAAAAGAGAGTCTTTTGTAAAAGAGTTTACAGTTTTTTTGCTACATTCTAAAAAATCAACCGTTTCTTCGTTAATTAAATCTCTTTCTATTCTCCAATTGCCTATTATAGGGTCTTGTTTTTGGCATGAAAGAAGAATTCCTAATAAACTTATATGTAGTATAATTGCCCGCATTTTTAAAATTATTTGGATAAAAAAATCATCTCAAATATAAAAATTTAAGATGACTGTTTCATATAAATTTTAGTTTGCAAATTACTTCTTCATAAAAGATTTGAATAAAGACATTCCCATTGAAGCAACATCATCGATTACAGATCCGTCATTATCTTTATCTAACAACTTTTCAACCAAACTCATTTCTTGTCCGTGGTTTTGCTGTGCTCCACTTATTACTTGAGTTAACATACTGGATAATCCGTTTGAGTCAAGACCTTGTTGTTTGGTTTGCTTTCCTAAAGCACCCATTAATACAGGAGCTGCCATAGACAATAATTGGCTTATGCTTCCCGAGTCAATTCCGGAGGATTTGCTTAATGCATTTTCAACATTGCCTTGAGAACCTCCTAAAATATGACTGATGATTTTTGACCCATCCGAAAAATTCCCCTGACTTAAAAATCCTGTAATATTATTCAATATCGAACCATCGTGAGAACCTAAAGCATTCATCAGGCTGTCTGCTCCTCCCGGTTTGTTGGTGTTATTATTCAGCCCGCTTACTAAAGCCGGTAAAGCCATTGATAACACGCTCTGTACTTGATTTTCTTTTAATCCTAATTTTGAACTGGCTCCGTCAATTAACTGTTGCCCTTGCTGCGAACTTAATAGTCCTAAAATTTCTTCCATTTTTGTTGTATTAAATTTATTTAAAATTTACAAGATACATATTTTTTTGATTATTTTCAATAAAATAACGTCAATTATAATACCGTTTTTTATTTTTTATTATATTTACGTCAAATTACACAGATGAATTTTTGGTGGATTATATAATAATTGGGAGTATCAATAGAAATCAAATATAAGATTGGCTTGTCTATTGACAGGCTTTTTTATTTTAAAACTTGAAGAATGAATTTTAATATCAAAACGAAATCAATCCATTTGTTGGGAGATATTATTACACCTGTACAACTGTATTTTAAAATTAGGGATCAATTTCCCAATTCTATTTTACTTGAAAGTTCTGATTACAGTTCTAAAGAAAACAGCTTCTCCTTTATTTGTTGTAATCCGATAGCTGATATTGAGGCATATAACGGAAAGATTACCAAACGTTACCCCAATGAAAAGATAGAAGACGTTCATTTAGAAAATAAAACGGATTTTGCTCAATTGTTTGATGATTTCATTCACCAATTTAAAAGTGATTCAGATTATAGCATTAACGGTTTTTTTGGGTATTCTTCTTATGATTCAATAGAGTATTTTGAAAATATTCAACTAAGTACTCCAAGAACCGATTCAAGCGATATTCCTGAGTTGTACTATGCTCTTTATCAAAATATTATAATTTTTAATCATTATTATAATGAAATAACCATACTGGAGAATATCATTGATAAAGAAACTTCAGCCATTGCCAAGATAAAAGGATTGATTAACAGTCATCAGTTTCAAACATTTCCTTTTAAAACCGATGGAAAATCCACGTCTAATTTAACCGATGAAGAATATAAAAACATGGTTATCAAAGGAAAAAAATCTTGTTATCGAGGGGATGTCTTTCAAATAGTTCCTTCGCGACAATTCCAACAAAAATTCAAAGGCGATGATTTTAATGTTTATAGAGCATTAAGATCTATTAATCCATCGCCTTATCTTTTCTATTTTGATTACGGAAGATTTAAAATATTTGGATCTTCGCCTGAAGCTCAACTGGTTATTAAAAATAGTGAAGCTTATATTGATCCGATTGCAGGAACCATAAAAAGATCAGGAAATCCTGCAAAAGATGCAGAATTAGCACAAATATTGGCTCAAGACCCTAAAGAAAATGCCGAACATGTTATGCTGGTTGATCTGGCACGAAATGATTTAAGTAGAAATTCACAAGAAGTAGAGGTTAAAAACTATAAGGAAATTCAATATTTTTCACATGTTTTACACATGGTGTCCCGCGTAACAGCAAAATTACCCAAGACAGCTAATTCCATAAAAGTTTTTGGTGATACTTTTCCTGCTGGAACGTTAACCGGAGCTCCAAAATACAAAGCCATGCAGTTGATTGATCGGTTTGAAAACCAACGTCGTGGAGCTTATGGCGGCGGTATTGGTTTTATTGGGTTAAACGGTGATATTAATACCGCAATTATTATCCGGACATTTATTTCTAAAAATAATACACTCTATTTTCAAGCGGGAGCCGGAGTCGTTGCAAAATCTGAGGAAGAAAATGAATTACAGGAAGTTAATAATAAATTAGAGGCTTTAAATAAAGCCATTATAAAAGCTGAAAAAATATCCAATACTTAAATTTTTTAAATAAAAAATATGAAAATATTAGTTTTAGATAATTATGATTCATTTACGTACAACTTAGTTCATGCGATTCATAAGTTTACAGAAGCCGGGGTCGTTGTACGCAGAAACGATGAAATTACATTAGAACAAGTTAATTCGTATGATAAAATTCTTCTTTCTCCCGGTCCGGGAGTTCCTGATGAGGCGAATATTTTAAAACCGTTGATTCAACATTATGCCACTACAAAAAGTATTTTTGGAGTATGTTTGGGACAACAGGCTATCGGAGAAGTTTTTGGTTGTCAATTATTAAACACACAAAAAGTGTATCACGGTGTTTCTTCTCAAGCAACGATTCTTGCCGAGGATGATATTTTATTTAAAGGATTGCCTAAAAATATTGAAGTTGGGCGTTACCATTCATGGGTAGTTGATTCTAAAAATTTTTCAAATGAATTGGAAATTACAGCCATAGACTCTGAAAATGAAATTATGGCTTTACGACATAAAACATTTGATGTTTGTGGTGTTCAATTTCACCCGGAATCTGTTTTAACTCCGCTTGGTGAAAAAATTATTGAAAATTGGGTTAAAAACTAAAAAACGCATTAATTTTTAATGCGTTTATACTATATCTAATAAAGGGCAACGTTTGCATTGTTTTCCTTTGGCTACTTTATCACAACATTTCTTTTTAAAAGAAAGATGCCGTAATGGTTTTATAGAGGCATCCTCAATAATTAAAACATCAATAGCTAAAGTAGTCGCTAGATTCATATTTGTATTTATTCTAAATAAACACAAATATAGGTTTTGAATCAGAGCAAACCAAATTATTTTTAAATATTCTAAATAAAAAAATTATTCTGCATTGTCTTCAGGTGAAAAAGATTCTATATCACGGTCAAACATATACAACCCACCTTTATCATCTCCTATAATTTTTAGCTTATCTAATAAACTTGTTACCAAAGATTCTTCTTCAATCTGCTCAGCCACATACCATTGCATAAAATTGTGTACAGTATAATCTTTTACTTGTAAACAATTATATACAATTTCGTTAACATGATTGGTTACGATTTGTTCCTTTTCTAAAAAGAACTGGAATAAATGGTTTAAAGAGTCAAAATCCTCTTTTGGTTTTTCAAAAGCGGGAACTTCAGCTTTTCCTCCTCTTTCATTTACAAAAACCATTAACTTTACCATATGCTCACGTTCCTCTTCTGCATGCCTGTAAAAAAACTTCGCTACACCGTTATACCCTTTATTCTCTGCCCAAGAAGACATTGCCAAATATTGTAACGAAGCCATTCCCTCCAATTTTATTTGTGCATTTAATGCTTTTTCAATTTTTTTAATGATCATAATTAATTTTTTGCTAAAGATATTAATTAAACAATAATAAAAAAAATATCTAATAAAATATTTTCATTTAGTTTAAACATTAAACCAATTAGAATAAATTGTTTTTAAATATGATATAAATCACCTGTAAAAACACAGAATAATTTACGTTATTTGCAATATGTTTTTAAAAACATAAAGAAATGAAATACGATGTAAGTTTTAGAATTTGGCTTTACTCGGGTGATGATAAGTTTCTTGGAAAAGGTCGTGTAGAACTTCTTGAAAGGATTCATAACACAGGCTCCATTTCGGTTGCGGCAAAAGAAATGAAAATGTCTTACAGGCAAGCTTGGCAAATGGTAAAAGAAATCAACGAACGATCTAATTTACCTCTTGTAAAAAAGCAACTTGGTGGAAAAAGTGGTGGTGGAACAAAAGTAACCGAAGCCGGATATAAAGCCATTGAAACTTTTCATAAATTGGAAAACAAAGTGCGTGATTTTATTAAAACTGAATCAAAAAAAATAGAGCTGTAATTTTTTTAATAATCGCTATTCATTTAAAAACATATCGAATAATTAAAAATATAAAATAAAATGGTGAAACGAAAACTCTTAATCTTAACCACTGTAATATCTTTTATGGGACTTTTAAAAAGTCAAAAAATAGTAATTAATGATGTGGATAGTCTGACAACTAAAACGTTTCGGCTTGGAGAAGTTAATTTAATAGCCTCACAAAGAGATGAAATAACCGGAAGAATATCAACAAAAGACATGGAAAATCAAAACAGGTTTGAAGTTTCTCGTTCTGTAAATATGCTGCCCGGCGTGAGCTTATCTTCTTCCGGTTCGCGAAATGAATCTACAGTTTCTGTAAGAGGTTTTGATTTGCGTGCAGTTCCAGTATATATGGATGGGATTCCGGTTTATGTACCTTACGACGGTTATGTAGATTTAGGAAGATTCACTACTTTTGATTTAGCAGCCATTGATGTTTCAAAAGGCTTTTCATCCATGCTTTACGGACCTAATTCACTGGGCGGAGCTATAAACTTAATTTCCCGAAAGCCTGTGGAAAAATTAGAGTACGACGGTTCTTTTGGAATTATTAATGCAAACGGTTACAGAAGTAATATAAATATCGGTTCAAATTGGGGTAATTTTTTTGTGCAAGGAGGTTATTCGTATTTATATCGGGCGTCTTATACATTGTCTGATAAGTTTGTCCCGCATGCTTACGAAGATGGTGGTGAGCGAGAAAATTCATACCGAACAGACCAAAAAATTAATCTCAAGATAGGATGGACTCCGAATGAAAACCAGGAATATGTTTTGGGTTATATCAATCAACAAGGTGAAAAAGGCTCTCCTGTTTATGCAGGAGAAGATGAGTCAAATTCACTTTCTAAGAGACCTCGTTATTGGCAATGGCCGGATTGGGATAAAGAAACCTACTACTTTTTATCCAATACAGCATGGAATGATAAAAATTATATTAAAACACGGTTTTATTATGATCGTTTCAAAAATTCGTTATACAGTTTTGATGATGAAACCTACACAACACAAGATAAGTCGTATGCTTTTCAAAGTCGGTATAATGATTATACTTATGGGGGAAGTTTGGAGTACGGAACAACCATCATTCCAAAAAATGAATTGAAATTTTCAGCACATTATAAAAAAGATGTACACAGAGAAAATAACTTGGGAGAACCGGTTAGAAATTTTGAAGACAACACGTTTGATTTTGCACTTGAGAATATTTATAAGCTCAATGATAAATTAATGATCATTCCGGGAGTGAGTTACAGCTCCAGAAAAAATGTAAGAGCGGAAGATTATGATAGTTCGACCAATACGGTTTCAGATTATGATAAAGGAAAAGCCAGCAATACTTTTAATGGTCAGCTTGGGGTATTTTATCAATTCAAAAAAAATCATAAAGTTGGTATTACGGCCTCACGAAAAACACGCTTTGCAACCATTAAAGACCGCTATTCTTACAGAATGGGACGAGCGGTTCCCAATCCTGATCTTAAACCCGAAACTTCGGATAATTATGATTTAACCTATTCCGGAAAGTTTTTTAAAAAATTATCCTTTCAAACTTCTTTGTTTTACAGCCACCTTACAGATGCAATAATTAGTGTTAGTAATGTACAGCCGGGAAAATCACAAATGCAGAATGCAGGTTTGGCAGAGTTTAAAGGAGTTGAAGTGGCTGCACAATATAATATTCGGCACAATCTTTTGTTGGGAGCTAATTATTCTTACATTGAACGAGATAATTTAGCCGATCCTGAAATTTTATTTACAGATGTGCCTTATACCAAAGTGTTTTCTTATGTACAATACGAGCCTGTAAAACGAATGAGAATCATGGTGAATATGGAATATAATTCATTACGATACAGTACGGATTATGGAACAAAAGCACCGGAATTTATATTGGTAAACACCTTAATTTCTGGACAGATTTTAAAATATATGAGTGTTGAAGCAGGCGTAAATAATATTTTTGATAAAAATTATATGCTAACGGAAGGCTATCCTGAAGAAGGAAGAAATTTTTTTGTAACATTTCGGTTTTTTAATCATTAAGACAAAACCAATATTCATTAAATCTGAAAAAAAATAAAAAGAAATAGAATAATAATTAAAATTTAAAAGTCATGAAAAAAATATCATGTATTATTTTGACCGTTGCTATTGCACTTACTTCCATCATGTGTAATAAAGAACGTAAAACCCATTCAGAAAAAGTCAATCTAACTGAAAATTTAGTTTCTTCAGAGAATGATCAAATGAGTAAAGATACGTGTATGAAGCCGCTTTCTTCTGAAGATAGTATAAAATATATCAGTAAAAAGCTACTGGTAAAAGGAGATGTTGAACGGTCATTATCATTAACCGTTGATTCATTGAAAAAGATGAATGTAGCAACTATTGAAAATTTTCAGGTAGTGTGTCAAAGCGGTGCTAACATGAAAACGAATAAGACATGTAAAGGAGTGCTACTGAGAGATATACTCGAAAAGGCAAAAATAAAACAACAAAATCACAAAGATCGAAACTTTTATATTGTTGCACGTGCTACTGACAATTATAAAGCTACTTTCTCTTGGGCAGAAATATTTAATAATCCCACCGGAGACAATGTGTATGTTCTCTTTGAAGAAAACGGTCAGCCTATCAAAGCTCAAGGTGAAATGATTCTTATTTGTAAAAACGATATAAAAACAGGGGCACGTCATGTTTATTGGTTGAACGATATTGAAGTAAAAAAAGTAGAGTAAACATTTTGGGCTGAGTTTTTTTGTTTAAGAACGTTTTATTCTTTTTCAGAAAAGTTGTACATTAGGTAGTCATAATCAAATGAAACAGGTGTATAAAAACGAAATTCTTAACAAAATCTGTTATACAGAACTAGTTTACGGTAGAATAAATAAAAAATTGAAGAGCAATTTTTCAAAATTAGAAATAGAAAAAATGCTCTTTGAAATTATAAAAGAAACTCCGGAATCTTTTTTTCAGAGAATGGGTAAAAATATTTATGTGATAAATACAGAAAAAAACATCAAAATAACCTTAAACAAAAACACCTATAGAGTCATAACTGTTGATAGAATTGTTTAGGAAAAACAAGTAACATCTTGAATTTCAATAGTAAAACTACCTATGGAATTAAATACGCTGATAATCCTACTTCCATTTGCTTTTACACTTCACAATCTTGAAGAAGTTTTAGGAATGGAAAAATGGACAAAATCAGTTCCTTCTTACATTCATAAACCTGTAACCACAAGACAATTCGGAATAGCTGTATTAATATTCTCGATATTGGGATTTGTGGTTACTTTAACAAAAGATATTTATCAAACAGAAAAATATTATTATTTCGTTATTGCCGGATTTTCCGGAATGATGCTTTTAAACGTATTTCTACCACATTTATTCGCAACTATGTTTTTAAGAAAATATGCCCCCGGAGTAATCTCAGGATTGTTAATTAATCTTCCTTTAACTACATGGATTCTAATTTCATTAAGAAATTTCCGAATTTTAACAATTGAGCAACTTATAATCTCAATATTAAGTGGTGGAATAATAGGTGTTTTTTTAGCATTTATATTTCTTAAAATTGGAGAACAGATTGATAAAAAATTATAAAAACAACTCGCTAAAAGCCATTTGGAAGCAATTTGTATTTCTGCTATTTTTTTAATAAATTTATCCAATAATAAAGCATAGAATGTTACTGCATTTAGCAAAGTATTAACACCAAGCGTATGACGACAGAACGACACATAAAACTCGGACGACAAACAGCGTTGATTTCATTTTTGCTTGGGACAGCTATTTTCGGACTTTACTTCCTGACCTCATCGTTTGAATTACTTTTCGTTGGCTATGGTTTTATCGCTCTGATAGGTTTGATAAATATTGGAATAATAATCTTAATTCTATTAAAAGCTACTAAGGACACAGAAAACAGAAAGAGGTTATTGACGGCTTGCGGACTAATGCTATTGAATATTCCTGTTATGCTTGTTTATTGTGGGGTAGTAATTATTCTGCTGAACACAATGAGAATTACATTTACAAACGCAACACAGACAACTCTGACAGACATTAACATTATTGGTTGTGAGATGGAGCACATTGACAAATTAGATGCCGGACAAAGCAAGACGGTGTGGGTTGACATAATAGGTGATTGCACAATATATATTGACTACTTAGTAGACGGACAACGAAAAGAAGAAAATGTTGCAGATTATGTTACTAATAATATGGGACAAAAAATAAAACATAATATTGGCGGACAAAACGAAGAAGTATTTTGATAAATGGACAAAACGTCCAAAGCTAACCAACCTCGAAAAGAGGAAGAATTTCAAAATATTCTTTACTTCCAATTTTTACATGATATCCGTCTTCAGGACTTACATACAACTTGTTTTGCAGTTCTTCTGTATCAATAATTTTTCCACTGGGCGTTTTGTACCATAATCCTTTTGGTAAATCTTTTTTCTCTTCAGTAGGTGTCGGTATATTTTTTTTTACTTCGTCTAAACCAAACCATTTTATTTGTTCTTTTGAATGAGTTGTAAAGACAAAATTACATTTTTTCATACATTTCACGTAATTTCTTGCGTGTAATGGTCTTTTGCCAATTTTTTCCTAAAGCATTTTCCCATAACGGGGCTAAACTTAAAGCCACATCAATCATGGTGTTAAATTGTTCGTCTGTTAAATCTTTACACAAACCTTTTGGAATATGAATAGCGTGTTTTTGAACCATTTGTTTAAATTCTGCAACACCTTCCGGATAGAATTCTTCAAGTTGGTCAAATACAATACAATTGCCGATGCCGTGTTTAGTTCCTAATAGGTAAGAAAGCCCGTAACTCATAGCGTGAGCAACGCCTACTTGAGAATAAGCAATACTCATCCCGCCATGCCACGAAGCCATCATTAATTTATCTTGAGCTTCATCATCAATTTCATCTTTTTTTAAATATACTTCACGACAAAGTTCTAACGCTTTTTCTCCATAACTTTCAGAGAAAGCGTTTAAATACGTCCCTGTCAAAGATTCAATACAATGAATGTAACAATCCATCCCTGTATAAAACCATTGGTTTTTAGGTACACCTTCGGTTAATTCCGGATCTAAAACCACCTGATCAAAAGGTGTATAATCGGAATTCATTCCTAATTTACGTTCAGGACCTGTTAAAACCGTTGTTCTTGAAACTTCTGCTCCCGTTCCTGAAATGGTTGGTATTCCTACATGATAAACCCCTTGATTCTTAACTAAATCCCATCCTTGATAATCGGCTGAAGAACCGGAATTGGTTAACATCAGAGCAATTGCCTTTGCGTAATCTAACATAGTTCCTCCTCCAATTCCAATAATTCCTGAAGGAGTTTCTCCAAATTCATTTATAATATCATCTCTGAATTGGTCAACGTATTTCGTTTTAGGTTCTTCTTTTGCACTTACAAAAATAATTTTATCGTTGTAATGTAAAGGAATTCGGTTTATAAGCAACTCATTTCCTTTAAATACATCATCCACTATAAATATAAACGGTGTTTTTTCGTTTCTTCTTTTTGGAGCTAAAATATCATCCAATTGATTGAAACTTCCTCTGCCGAATACTACACGAGGAACCATAGGAAAATTCTTAAAACTCATAGTTGTATTTGTTTTTTTATTTATTAAAATATTTTTTTGCTTTAACCAAATCTTCGGGAGTATCAATTTCAATCCCCATATAATCGGTTTCAATCATCTTTATTTTTTTACCGTATTCCAGATAACGTATGCATTCTATTTTTTCAGTAGCTTCTAATGAACGTATAGGCAGATGATAAAAATCTAAAATAGCTTGTTTTCTGAAAGCATAAACGCCAATATGTTCAAAATAACGAGCTCCGGCATCTTTATCTCGCGGATAAGGAATTGGAGAACGTGAAAAATACAATGCAAAATTATTTTTATCTACAATTACTTTTACGTAATTAGGATCTGTAATATCTTTCCAATCGGTCATTTCCTGCATTAAAGAGGCTACATCTATTTCTTCCGCTCCAAATTCTTTAAAAACAGAAACAACTTTTTTAAGCGAATCTTTTTTTACAAAGGGTTCGTCTCCCTGAACATTAACCACAATATCAATATCCATATTTTCAACGGCTTCAGCTATTCGATCACTTCCGCAGTCATGCTCCTTTATACTCATTATTGCTTTACCGCCGTACTTTTCCAATTCATCTTTTATGGTTTGACTATCTGTAACTACATACACATCATCAAAGAGCTTGGTCGCTACCGTTGCTTCATAAGTTCTGACGATTACAGGTTTTCCTCCCAAATCTGCCATCAATTTTCCGGGAAAACGTGTTGCTCCGTAACGGGCGGGTATCATTGCTATAATTTTCATATACTATTTTGGCTTCTGAAAAATATTTTTATTATAAAACCGAATGTATTGCTTCTATCATTTTTGTTGCACGTTCTTTTACTTCGTCTTCTGTCCACGATAGTTTGATTAAACATGAAATATTTCGTGCTATATAATCATCCGATTGTGGAAAAGATGTATTATTAAGGTCTTGCATTCCTTTTTTAATCTGTTCAGAAATAGGAAATAAAGAATTCATATCTTTTAAATGATTCCATTTTCGGATATAATGCCAATTATTTTCATAATAATTCCAATAAGCATCTATACCGTATTCTTTAAAAGCAGCAACCACTTTTTTGGTTAATTCTTCTGTCGGCATAAAAAAGGATAGAAAAGTTGCACTGTCACCTTCTTCGTCAGGAATACGTCTAAAACTCACTTGAGGAATACTTGATAGACTATCTTTAAGTATTTTTTTATTTTTTCGCTGTATAGATAGAAATTCATCCGTTCTGCGTATTTGAGCTAATCCAACAGCAGCGTTCAATTCCGAAATACGGTAATTATACCCTATAAAAGGATGGTTTTCAGCACCTCTATCATTTCCAATATGGTCATGCCCGTGATCAGAATAATGATCGGCATGTTTTGCTAAAATGCTATTATTTGTAATTACGGCACCTCCTTCCCCACAAGTGATGGTTTTTACATAATCAAATGAAAAACAACCTACATGACCTATAGTCCCTAAAAATTTTCCTTTATAAGTTCCCGCATAAGCCTGACAAGCATCTTCCAATAAAAAAATATTATGCTTATCACAGAGATCTTTCAAAGCATCTAAATCTGCCATAGCTCCACACATGTGAACCGGCATAATCACTTTTGTTTTTGGTGTAATGGCTTTTTCAACTGCTTTTGGATCAAGTGTAAGTGTGTCATCAATTTCTACCAAAATAGGGGTAGCTCCTGCTGTTAAAATAGATTCAAAACTGGCTACAAATGTAAAGGTTGGCATAATTACCTCATCACCAGCTCCAACACCTAATACAGCTAATGCTACATTGAGGGAAGCTGTTCCGCTTGATGTCAATTGTACGTGCTTTACACCTAATTTATTTTGTAATTCGATTTCTAATTCTTTAGCTTTCCAGTGTCCGTTACGCATTCCGTCAAATCCATAACGCATCAAAACTCCTGATTGCAAAACGTCGTTTACTTCTTTGCGTTCTGCATCTCCAAATAATTCGAATCCCGGCATTCTTTTGTAGAATTTATGATTAAATTTTACCAAAGATAGGGAAAATTATAAAGAAAAAATTAATGTTATCCTTAATCTAAATTACGGTATAGTTATAATGTAAATAGGGAAATTCTATTTTAAAAATAATTGTTTAATTTTATGAAATGAAAACTATACTTTTAATAGTACAGCTATTCAAAAATTATATAAAGGTACTTCCAATGAAATACTCAAAGAAACACCATTAATGAATAATAAATATTTTTTAATTATAAAATTACTTATATTACCTGTTGTGCATTTAAAAAAAGATTGTTCAAGTGATTAAAAAATCGTATATTTATTTGACTTTCAAACAATTAAATATCATGAACAATCTGATTGAAAATTACGAAATTATTTTGAATAATCTTAAAAATACTTGTAACGATATTGATAGTTTTACTCAAATTAGAAAACCAAAAATGAGTAATATGGAATTAGTTGCCCTAAATCTTACAGCAGAATATATGTCTATTAATACTGAATTACAGTTG